>CAZYLV010000005.1:0-71367 GCA_964648865.1 uncultured Gammaproteobacteria bacterium
CCTCTCGGACGTGCTCTTCGTGACCACGGCCAACATCCTGGACACCATTCCGGCCCCGTTGCGCGACCGCATGGAGATCATCGAGTTCCCCGGCTACACCGAGGAGGAGAAGCTCCATATCGCCACCGGCTACCTCGTGCCCAAGGCGCTCGAGGCCAACGGGCTGACCAAGAAGAAGCTCGGCATCACGCCCAACGCCGTCCGCGCCGTCATCCGCGGCTGGACGCGCGAGGCCGGGGTGCGCAACCTGGAGCGCCAGCTCGCTACGGTCTGCCGCAAGGTGGCGCGGCAGGTGGCCGAAGGCAAGAAGGGAAGCTTCGCCGTCGGCATCAGCGACCTGCCGAAGTACCTCGGTCCGGAACGCTTCCATGCCGAAGCCGCGGAGACGCGCGACGAGGTGGGCGTGGTCACCGGGCTCGCCTGGACCGAGGCCGGCGGCGAGATCCTGCGCATCGAGGCGGCCATGATGCCCGGCAGCGGACGCCTCATCCTCACCGGCAACCTCGGACAGGTCATGCAGGAGTCGGTGCAGGCGGCGCTGTCCTTCGCACGCGCCAAGGCCGGCGCCTTCGGGGTCAAGAAGCCGTTCCATAAGACCGCCGACATCCACGTCCACGTGCCGCAGGGCGCGATCCCCAAGGACGGCCCGTCCGCGGGCGTGGCCATGGCCACGGCGCTCTCCTCGCTCGTCTCGGGGCGGCCCATCCGCCGCGACGTCGCCATGACCGGCGAGGTCACGCTGCGCGGCCGCGTGCTGGAGATCGGCGGGGTCAAGGAAAAGGTGCTCGCCGCGCATCGCGCCGGCATGCGCACCATCATCCTGCCGGAGGACAACCGCAAGGACCTGCCGGAGATCCCTGCCGAGGTGCGCAAGGCGATGCGCTTCGTCTTCGCCAAGACCATGGACGACGTGCTCAAGGTCGCCGTCGCGGCCCGCGTCCGCAGGAGGTGAGTCCTATGCGGCCCGTCGCGCGCCTCACCGCCCTCGCCGCCCGCGTCGACCGGCCGATGCTCATCGGCACGGTGGGGCTGGCGACCTTCGGGCTGGCGATGCTCTCCTCGGCGTCCGGACCCTCGGCCTACGCGCGCTTCGGCGACGCGTTCTGGTTCGTGCGCCATCAGCTGCTCTTCGGGTTCTTGCCCGGGCTGGCGGCGCTTTTCCTGCTTTCCCAGGTGGATTACCGCCGCTACCGGGCCTGGGCCATGCCCATCCTGTTGGTGACGGTGGTCCTGTTGATCGCCGTCTTCATCCCCGGGCTTTCCGCGGACTGGGGGACGAGCCGGAGTTGGATCCGCGTGCTCGGGTTCTCTCTGCAGCCGGCGGAGATCGTCAAGGTGACCTTCCTCATCTACCTCGCGGCGTGGCTGGAAGCCCGCGGCGACGCCGGCGCGCGCGACCTCCACGCCGGGCTCCTGCCGTTCCTCATGCTGCTCGGCGTCATCGGCCTGCTCGTCATGCTCCAGCCGGACCTCGGCACCTTCTCGGTCATCGTCATGGTCTCGCTGGTGACCTACTTCCTCGGCGGCGCCTCGTTGCGGCACCTGGCCGCGCTCTCGGCCGCCGGGTTCGGGCTGATCCTGCTGCTCATCAAGGTGGCGCCGTACCGTGCCCAGCGGCTGACGACCTTCCTGCATCCCGAGCTCGACCCGCAGGGGGTGGGCTATCACATCAACCAGGCGCTGCTCGCCATCGGCTCCGGCGGCATCTTCGGCTTGGGGTTCGGCCGGTCGCGCCAGAAGTTCTCGTACCTGCCGGAGGTCGCCGGTGACTCCATCTTCGCGGTCATGGCCGAGGAGTTGGGCTTCCTGTTGACCGCCGGCTTCCTGGTGCTGCTGCTGCTCTTCCTGTGGCGGGGGCTGACCATCGCCGACCGTGCGCCGGACCGATTCGGCAAGCTCCTGGCCTCGGGCATCGTGGCGCTCGTCGCGGTGCAGGCCTTCGTCAACATCGGCTCGATGCTCTCGCTGCTGCCGCTGACCGGCATCACCCTGCCGTTCGTCTCCTACGGCGGCACGTCGCTCGTGGTGCTGATGGGCGCCATGGGCATCCTGCTCAATATCTCGGCCCAGGGCGTGGCCAGCGCCCGCGCGGCGCGGTAAGGTCCTGCCATGCGCATCCTGCTGTCCGGCGGCGGCACCCTGGGGCCCGTGACCCCCCTCTTGGCGTTGGCCGAGCACATGGAGGCGGGCAACGGGTTCCTCTGGATCGGCACGGCCGACGGACCGGAGCGCGCCGTGGTGGAAGCGGCCGGGTTGCCCTTCGCCTCCGTCCCTGCCGGGAAGATTCGTCGGTACGCCGACGTCCGCAACGTCACCGATCCGTTCAAGAACGTCGCCGGCACGGCCGCTGCGCTCGGCCTCGTCGGGAGGTTCCGTCCGGACGTGCACGTCACGGCTGGCGGCTTCGTGAGCGTGCCGGTGGCCGCGGCGGGAAAGGTGCGCAACGTCCCGCTCGTCGTCCATCAGCAGGACATCCTGCCGATCCGCTCCAACCTGTTCATGGCGCGCGTCGCCGCGGCGGTCACGGCCTCCTGCGACGGGGCGGCCGCGGGGTTCGCCGCCTGGAAACCGACGGTGGTGGGCAATCCGGTCCGGAAATTCTTGCGTGACGCCGCCGGTGTAGGGGCGACCCAGCGCGGTCGCCTCGACAAGGGCGGACACATTGGTCCGCCCCTACACGGTGATGGACCCCAGGTCCTGGTCCTCGGCGGCGGCACGGGCGCGCTCGGGCTCAACCGCCGCATCGGCGAGGCGCTCGATCGGCTCACCGCATTCTGCCAGGTCCTGCACGTCACCGGCGGCAAGGAAGCCGCGCCGGAGCGGCCGCGCTACCGGCCGGTGCCGTTCCTGCGCGCCGAGTTGGCCGACGCCTACGCCGCGGCGGATCTCGTCGTCTCCCGCGCCGGGTTCGGGACGCTGAGCGAGCTGGCCGTCTTCAAGAAGCCGACGCTGCTCATGCCGCTGCCGGATTCGCCGCAGGAGGCCAACGCGCGCTATCTCCTGGACCGCAACGCCGCGGATCAGTTGGCCGAGCGTGCCGCCGTGCCGCCGCTGCTCACCCGCGTGGTGCGCAAGCTGCTGGACGATGCCGACCAGCGGAAGGCGCTCGGGGAGAACCTGCGCGCCGCGCTGGGCGATGGCGACCCGGAGCCGCTGGCGGCCGTGGTGCGCAGGGTTGCCAAGGCCGCGAAAAAGTGATATCCTCCGCCCCGTCCATGACCTGGTAGCTCAGCTGGTAGAGCACCGGCCTTTTAAGCCGAGGGTCGTGGGTTCGATCCCCACCCAGGTCACCAAACGCGTCCCACCATCCGTGGGGCGCGTTTCTGTTATACTTGCCCCATGCGCATCGCCATGATCGGGCAGAAGGGGATCCCGATGAAGGAGGATGGCGGCGGGATCGAGAAGCACGTGGAGGAGCTCTCCACGCGCCTCGTTGCGCGCGGGCACAGCGTCACCGTCTACGTCAGGCCGTGGTATGCCGGCCGCACCGGCGACGATTGGAAGGGCGTGCGCCTGGTGCGCGCCTGGAGCTGGCGCAGCAAGAACTTCGACACCATCACGCACACCGTCTTCGCCACGCTCGACGTGCTGCGGCGCAGGGTCGACGTCATCCACTACCATGGCGTCGGCCCTTCGACCATGGCCTGGTTGCCGCGCCTCTTCGCCCGTCACGCCAAGATCGTCGTCACCTTCCACTCCCAGGACCGCTACCACAAGAAGTGGGGCCTGTTCGCGCGGCTGTACCTGGCGTTCGGGGAGTGGACGGCGACGCACTGGGCGCACCAGACGATCGTCGTTTCCCAGGCGTTGCAGGGATTCGTGGAGACGCGCTTCAAGAAGGACGCGGCGTACATCCCCAACGGCGTCTCGCTGCTGCCGGCGCCGTCCGACGCGGAGCTCCGTCCGTTCGGCCTGCGGCCGCGCGGCTACATCCTCGTAGTGGCGCGGCTGGTGCGGCACAAGGGCATCCACACGCTCATCGAGGCCTACCAGGGCATCGCCACGGACAAGAAGCTGGTCATCGTCGGTGCGCCGTCCTTCACCAGGGAGTACCAATCGTTCCTGCTCGGCCTGGCCCACGGCAGTCCGGACATCCTCTTCCTCGGCTTCCAGGGCGGCCGTCAGCTCCAGGCGCTCTTCGCCCATGCCCATCTCTACGTCAGCCCGTCCGAGTCCGAGGGCCTCTCCCTGGCCATCCTTGAGGCCATGAGCTACGGCATCCCGGTGCTGGTCTCCGACATCCCGGAGAACCGGGAGGCCGTGGACGGCTGCGGCTACTTCTTCCGCGCGGCAGATCCGCACGACCTCCGCGAACGCCTCAAGGGCCTGCTCGCGGACGGGCCCCGGCTGGCCGAGATGGGCCGCTGCGGCAAGGAATTCATCGCCGCGCACTTCACCTGGGACACGATCGCCGAACGGACGGAAGCGCTCTACCGACGCGTCGTGGGGCAGGGGAGTTGACAAGGCCCGCGGCCGTCCGTATATTCGGATTGACGCCCCGAAAGGAGGTCGGCGTTGACTGGTCTTCACATCCTGTCGGCACAAGACCTGGCCGACGAATTGCGTTCCGTGCTTGGCCAAGGGACCGCGCTTCCCGACGAGTTCGTCTGGAAGCGGGACGCGGCGTGCGCCCTCGCGGCGCTCGAGCGTCTGCGCGCCGGGCTCGAAGAAGAGCACCGGCCCGTGGGGTTCCACGAGGTCATCCGCGACGGCTACGGCCTCCGCATCTCGCGGAGCCGCGGCCGGTCGCTCGCCGCCCTGGTGGCGGACCACCTGATCATCTTCCTCCTGGAGCTCGGCCGCCTGCCCTGCGCGGTCACCGGCGAACCGGTCTCCGAGGGACACCTCGCCGCCTGCCCGGAGCATCGCCTGCTCATGGATGGGCTCATCCGCAGCTTCGTGGCCGCGTTCGAGCCCGAGGGCGAGGGCGACGGCTTCATGCGGCCCTACCGCGACGCCCTGGCGGAGATGCGGGCGGCCGCGGAGGATGCCGAGGGCGACGCGCCGCCGAGCTACCAGCTGCGCTGCCGGCTGGCCGACGGCGGCCATGCGCACGTCTCCGTGCCCGTGGCCACGGGATACCAGGTGCGGCGCATCCGGGCGGACGTCGAGCGGTTCGGCCGCGATGCCGGGCTGATCGGCGCCTACGCCGCGTCGCTCGCCGCCTTCGCGCAGAGCCTGGGCATCGAGCGGCTGGACGATCCGCAGTTCGACCTGGTGCGGCGGCAGTTCTTCATCGCCCGCGGCTTGCCGCAGGCGGACGATCGCGACGACAAGGGCGGGTGATCCCCCGGGTTCCCGTCTTTTTTTATTCCTTCGGGCGCGGTACCATGCGGGCATGATCCGCAGCCCGTTTTTCCGCACGCTCCGCACGCGCTACGCCGCCTACGCCGCCGCGCGTCGTGAGACCATCACCCGGTCGTCCGAGGTCCTGACGCTCTCCAAGCAGGCCATCTTCGCCTTCCACCGCGGCGACCTGCCCGGCGGGGAAGCGCTCCTCGCCCGGGCCGACAAGGCCCTGGCCGGCCTGGCACGGAGCTTCAAGAAGACCCACGGCCTCTCGGACGAAGGCGCCTATCGTGCCGCGCTCGAGGAATACGCCGAGGCACGCATCTTTTCGCAGTTCCTGCGACGCAAGGCCCTCGGTCCGGTCGAGGCGGCCGGCATGGACGAGGACATCTACCTGGGCGGGCTCCTGGACTTCACGGGCGAGGCCGTCCGGCATGCCGTCCGCGCGGCCACGGCCAAGGACGACGCCGAGGTGCGCCGCGCGCATGGCGCCGTCGAGGCCGTCGCCGGCGAGCTCATCCGGATGGACATCACCGGCCCGCTGCGCAACAAGTACGACCAGCTGAAGACCAACCTCCGCAAGCTCGAGGAGATCCTCTACGACCTGTCGTTGCGCTAGATGCCCAGGCCCATCGTCGCGGCCATCGTGCCCGCCTTCAACGAGGAACAGACCGTCGGCGACGTCGTGCGCGGACTGCGTGCCTCGCCGCTGGTCTCCGAGATCATCGTCATCTCGGACGGCTCCACGGACCGGACCGCCGCCCGCGCCCGGGAGGCGGGCGCCACTTTGGTGCACGAGCTGCCCATCCGCGCCGGCAAGGGCAAGGCCGTGCAGCACGGCGTGGCGCACACCGATGCGCCGGTGCTGCTGTTCTGCGACGCAGACCTGATCGGCCTCACCCAGCAGCACGTCCGCAGCATCCTGGACCCCGTGCTCTACGGGGAGATCGAGATGTGCGTCGGCCTGCGTGACCGCGGCAAGGCCGTGATGCGGCTGCAGCGCCACCTCCCGCTCATCGGCGGCGAGCGCGCCTTGCACCGCACGCTCTTCGAGCGCATCCCGGAGCGCTTCATCCAGGGCTTCATGCTGGAGGCGGCCCTCAACTACGCCTGCCGCAGCCGCGGCCTGAAGTACGGCACCGTGCCGCTCTGGGGATTGGACATCCGCCGCAAGATCGCCAAAGTCGGCCTGGCCAAAGGGCTCGTCGAGTACGTGAAGATGGCCTGGCAGGTGGGCTACGCCACCGTCGCGGTACGCCTGGCCGCGCTGCGGGGGGATTTCTGATATGCGGCTCCGCGGGAAAAAGGTGCTGGTCTTCGGCTTGGGGCAGTACCCGCAGGGCTCGGGCGTGGCCGCGGCGCTTTGGCTGGCCAGGCAGGGCGCGCAGGTGACGGTCACCGACCTCAAGACGGCCGAGCGCATGCCCCAGACCGTCGCCCAGCTGCGCCGCAAGCGCAGCGTCACGTTGGTGCTCGGCGCGCATCGGACGGCCGACTTCGCCCGCGCCGACCTCATCGTCCGCAACCCCGGCGTGCCGTGGAGCTCGCCTCTCCTGGCGCTGGCCCGGCGCCGCGGGATCCCCGTGCACTCCGACGTCACGCTCTTCCTGGAGGGCTGTCCGGCGCCGGTCGCGGCCGTCACCGGCACGCGCGGCAAGAGCACCACCGCGGCGCTCGCCGCGGCGATGCTCGAGGCCTCCGGTTTCCGCGCCTGGCTGGGCGGGAACATCCGGGTCTCGCCGTTGACGTTCCTGGAGAAGGTCAGGCCGGCGCACCGCGTGGTGCTGGAGCTCTCCAGTTTCCTCACGGAGACGCTCGGTCCGGACCGCCGCGCGCCGGAGGTCGCGGCCATCACCAACCTGATGCGCGACCACCTGAATTTCTACCCGGACATGACGGCGTACGCCGCGGCCAAGGAACGCATCTTCGCGTTCCAGGACGAGGACGACGTCGCCGTGGTCAACCGCGACGATCCGTGGACGCGGAAGATGGGGGAGCGCGTCCCCGGCCGCCGTCGGTGGTGGTCTGCGACGCCGTTCCCGGAGGAGAACGGCGCCTTCCTGCGCGGGAGCAGGCTCATCGTCCGGCAGGACGGCGAGGAGCGCGCCGTGGCCGACCTCAAGACGATGCGGCTGGCGGGCGCCCACAACCGCGCCAATGCCGTCGCCGCCGCGCTGACGGCGCTTGCCGCCGGCGCCACGGACGCCGGCGTGCGCAAGGCGCTGCGCACCTTCCGTGGGCTGCCGGACCGTCAGGAGACCGTGGCCGTGCGTCGCGGCGTGCGCTTCGTCAACGACACCACGGCGACGACGCCGGACGCGCTGCTCGCGGCGTTGGCCGCCTTCGGCGACAGGAAGCGCCTCATCCTGATCGCCGGCGGCACGGACAAGAATCTCGACTTCGCCGCGCTTCCCGAAGCCGTGCGGCGCGGCGTGAAGCTGCTGGTCCTCCTGCCCGGCACCGGCACGGACCAGATGAAGAAAGCCTTCTTCAAGGCCAGACTGCGCACGCCGGCGTTCGAGGCCGACTCCATGGAAGCGGCGGTGGAGCTCGCCGCCGGCATCGCCGAGCGCGGCGACGTGGTGCTGCTCTCGCCCGGTTGCGCCAGCTTCGGGCCGTTCGCCAACGAGTTCGACCGCGGGGAACGGTTCGTCGCGGCGGTCAAGGGGATGTAAGATCGGGCCATGCTCAGGCAGCTCAAAACCGCGGTCCGTCCGTTGGTGCCGACGCCGGCGCTGCTCCTGTACCACCGCATCCTGGCCGAGGCGGCGGCCTTCCTGTACGGCTACCCGTCGCGGCGGATGGTCGTGGTCGGCGTCACCGGCACCAAGGGCAAGACCACCACCAGCATCCTGCTCGCCCGCATCCTGCGCGCGGCCGGACACACGACCGGCCTGGCCACGACCGCGGCCATCTCGACCGGAGGCGAGGAGCGGCTCAACCCGTACAAGCAGACGATGCTCGGCCGTTTCGCCCTCCAGAAGCTGCTCAAGGAGATGGTCGACGCCGGCTGTACGCGCGCGGTCATCGAGACGTCGTCCGAGGGCATCGTCCAGCATCGGCACCGCGGCATCCTCTACGACGTGGCGCTCATCACCAACCTCACCCCGGAGCACATCCAGGCGCACGGCAGTTTCGCCGCGTACCGGGACGCCAAGCGCGCGCTCTTCCGCGCCGTCTCCGCGCGTCCGCCCAAGTCCGTCGGCGGCAGGCTCGTCCCGCGGACCTTCGTGGTCAACGGCTGCTTCGCCGAGGCGGCGCTCTTCATGGCGCTGCCCGCGGACCGGCTCGTGACCTTCCATATGGAAGACGGCTGCGAGCGTTGCGCTATCCCCCCGGCGCACCTGCGCGTCGGCTATCGGCGCCTGATGTCCACGGGCTTGGTCACCGGAGCGGACGGCGTCTCCTTCCGGGTCGACGGTGCCGCGGTGCGCTTCCCGATGCCCGGCCGCGCCTCGGCGTGGAACGCCCTGGCCGCCCTGGCCGCCGCCGAGGCGCTCGGGGTGCCGCGCGCCACCGCCGCCGACGCCCTGGCCGCCGTCCGCGGCGTGCCGGGCCGCTTCGAGCGCGTCGAGGTCGGCCAGCCGTTCACGGCGATGGTCGACTACGCGCACGAGCCGGAGTCCTTCCGTCAGCTGTTCGCGGCGGTCGGCAGGCCCCCCGGCCGCATCATCCATGTCTTCGGGGCCACCGGGGGCGGACGTGATGCCGGCCGCCGGCCCGTGATGGGGGAGATCTCCTCGCGGCACGCCGACGTGGTCATCGTCACCACCGACGATCCCTACGACGACGACCCGGCCGGGATCTCCCGGCAGGTCATCGCCGGGGTCCGCGACAAGACGCCGGGCGAGTCGCTCTTCGACATCCTCGACCGCCGCGCCGCAGTCGCCAAGGCCGTGGAGATCGCCCGGCCGGGCGATCTGCTGCTCGTCACGGGCAAGGGGAGCGAGCAGGCCATGGTCCTGGCCGCCGGCAAGAAGGTCCCCTGGGACGACCGCGTCGTGGTCCGGGAAGAGATCCAGAAACGCTATGGAACGCTACACCCTGCGCCCTAAGGAAAAGGTCCTGCTGCACGTGCGCCGCCATCCGGTGATGGTCGCCGTGCCGCTGCTCTTCCTGCTCGCCCTGTTGCTGCTCGACGCCTTCCTGATGGCGCACCTCTTCCGTTTCGGGATCCTCGGCGTGCTGGCCTTCCTGCTCGTGGCCGCGTTCTGCGTCCTGGCGGCGCTCAAGTCCTGGCTGCTGTGGATCTCCAACGTGTTCCTGGTCACCAGCCACCGCGTCATCGACGTCGACCGCCACGGCTTCTTCCACTGGACCGTCTCCGAGGCCGATCTGGAGCGCATCCAGGACGTCTCCGTGCACAAGCGCGGCGTGCTCGACCACGTCTTCGGCGCCGGGGCCATCGAGATCCAGACGGCCGGCAGCTCGGCCGTGCTCGAGCTCTCCCGCGTCCCGGCGCCCTTTGCGGTGCGCGCCCGCATCACCGAGGCCCAAGACGCCCTGGCCGCCGCGGAGCCGATGCGGCCGGAGGCCGGCCCGGATGATCTCGCCGCGCGCGTCCGGGCGCTGCCGCCGGAGGACCAGCGCGCCGTCGCCAAATACGTCGACCATCTGCGCAGCCGTCGCGCCTTTGCGGCGTTTTCGGCCGAAGAAGAGGGCTAGCTGTGCTATACTGGGCGCAGGCATGCGCACCCGCGCCTCCAGCTTGCAGCAGCGTCTGTGGAACCCGAGGACGATGCTCGTCCTCGGCGGTTTGAGCGTCTTCGCCGTCGGCAGCGCCCTCATCAACCTCTCCTTGCGCAACCAGTCCATCGACACGGACATCGCGCGGCTGGAGGCCGAGGCGCACGCGCTCGAAGCGCGCAACCTGGAGCTGGTGGAGCTGCTCAAGCGTTTCGAGACCTCGGGTTTCCTGGAGCGCGAGGCGCGGCTCAAGCTCAACCTGCAGAAGCCGGGGGAGACGGTCGTCGTCGTGGAACGGCAGGCCCGGACCACCTCCACCATCGCGGCAGGGCCGCGGCGCGAGACGCTCAGCAACCCCGAGCGCTGGTGGCGGTATTTCTTCGATCCGCGGTCGTTGGCCGTCAGCCGCTGATATGGCACGGGGCAAGACCACGCCGGACATCGAGAGCGTCGCCCTGAGCCCGGCGCCGTGGGTGGCGACCGTGGCGGGGTTCCTGGTGCTGCTCGCCGGCGCCTGCACGGCCTTCGCCGTGGGCATCTACAGCGGCGGCTGGAGCGGGACATTGGCGCGTCGTGCCGCGGCCATCATCCCGTACCCGGCGGCCGTGGTCGACGGACGGTGGGTGCTGGTGCGCGAGGTGCTCGAGGACACCGAGGCCTTCTTGGCCTACCGCGACGCGCATCCCGAGGTCGACGGCGTCGTGGACCGCGCGGCCATCCAGTCCAACGTGCTCTCACGGCTGGTACGCACCGCGCGCATCGAGCGGCTGGCCAAGGAGCGCGGCATCGTCGTGACCCAGGCCGAGGTGGACGAGGAGTTCGCCCGCGCCCAGGCGGACGCCGCCGCGACGCTCACCGAGGCGTTGGCCCAGTTCGGTTGGTCCGAGGAGGGCTTCAAGCGCAAGGTCATCCAGGTCTACCTGCTGCAGAACAAGCTGCGCGGCGTGATGGGCGAGGAGGCGCTGGACGCCGCCCTTGCCGAGGAGGACGGCATCGTGTATCTGATGAGACGTTGACATGCTGCTCACCGCTTCACGGGCGATCTGGTCGGGATTCGACGAATCCGGCACCCCGTAGCGGGCGGCCGTGCCTCGGCAGGGACGCCCGGCGGCGTCTTTTTCGTATCCCATGCACATGATCGTCCACGCCATCACCACGCGCGTCTTCTGGGAGGGGGAGCCGCTCGTCCCGTTCATCCTGGAGCATGTCCGCCGCCTGCCGGACGGCGCCGTGCTCGTCGTGACCTCCAAGATCGTGGCGCTCGCCGAGCGCCGCACGGCGCCGCTCGCGGAGAAGCGACGCCTCATCCGTGAGGAGGCCGAGCTCGTGGTCCCGGCCAAGTACGCCACGCTGACCGTCAAGGACGGCATGGTCATGGCCTCGGCCGGCATCGACGAGTCCAATGCCGACGGCAAGCTGGTGCTCCTGCCGCGCGACAGCTACGCCGCGGCGCGTCGCATCCGCGCGGCGTTGAAGAAGCGCTTCCGGCGGAAGCGGCTCGGCGTCCTCGTCACCGACAGCCGTCTCCTGCCGCTGCGCGCCGGGGTGACCGGCGTGGCCATGGGCTATGCCGGCTTCAAGGGCATCCGCGACTATCGCGGCACGCCGGACATCTTCGGCCGCATCCTGCATCACTCGCGCACCGACGTGGCCGATTCCTTGGCCACGGCCGCCGTCCTGGAGATGGGGGAGGGGGCGGAGCGCCGGCCGCTCTGCCTCATCACCGGGGCGACGGTCGATTTCGTCGAGCGCATCGACCGCAAGGAGCTCGCCATCGACGTCCGTGAGGACCTCTACGGCCCGCTCTATGCGCGCGTGCGGCGCAAGAAGTAGGCGCGTTTACGAGGCGTCAATCTCGGCGAAGACGCGTTCGATGACCGTTTCGATGGGTTGGTCGGTGTCGACCGGGATAGCACCGCGATCGAGCATCCGGCGTTCAAAGTCCTGTCGCCAACTCTGTATCGTCGCTTCTTCACCCGCATCCTTGCCGAACTCGTTCTCTGTTCGCGTCCGAAGCCGCCTCAGGAAGGACGCCTCGCTGCAATACAAGAGAATGACCTTGTCGAACAGCGGTAATATCTCCTCGAGGTTGTGCGACATGCCGACGACAACGACGATATCAGCAGAGTCGAGCAGTCGTTTGGTATGTTCGAGATCGCAGATGTATTCGTGTTCATCGAGCCAGTCGCGGCCGATACCTGTGTAGTAGCTGGCTTTTTCCCTTGAGGTCTTGTTCCGCCAATGGCAGAGGCCCGCCGTCGAGTCGATGTCATGGACGGCGACGCCACGCTCGGACAGCCCCTTGGCTAAAGTCGATTTCCCCGTGCCGGGGATGCCGGTAATGAAGATCTTCATGCATCTAGGATAGCAGCCGTGACCGGTAGCGCAATCGCTCGAACGTCAGCTGAAGTTGGTGTTTGAGAGCCTCGCGACCATTTCCACCCTTGAGGTAGCGCTCGCGTCGCTCCGCTTCGGCGGCGGTCGGATAGGCCTCATAATAGATCAACTCCAACGGTCGGCGGTCCTGGGTCGACCGAACACGGCCGGAACGATGGTCGTCGAGCCGACGCTCGAGGTCGCCCGTGGAGCCGACATACAACCGCCGGTCGCGATGGCTGAACAGGACGTACGTGTAGTGCATGCTTCCATGATATGCAAAACCAGCCGGGTCGCGGCTGGTTTTGTCTGCCGAATGCGTTTCGGTCGTCCTGTCAAGGGTCCAGCTGAGCTGGGCTCACCGAGCTCTGTTCCGCTCGGTCTCTTGGCATCTGAAGGCGAAGCTGAGCTTCGCCTTATGACTTTTTGACGACCGAGCTGAGCTCGGTGGAGCCACCTCCGGGATTCGAACCCGGGACCTCTGCTTTACGAAAGCATTGCTCTACCGGCTGAGCTAAGGTGGCACGCGTACTTCTTGTCGCCGAAGGCCCAGCTGAGCTGGGCTCACCGAGCTCTGTTACGCTCGGTCTTTTTCCCCCGGATGCCGCAGCTGAGCTGCGGCTTATGACTTTTCAACGACCGAGCTGAGCTCGGTGGAGCGGGTAGCGGGAATCGAACCCGCGACTACTGCTTGGGAAGCAGTCGTTTTACCATTGAACTATACCCGCCCATGCGGGCTATGCCCGGTTTCGGCGTGTGCTATACTAGCAGGCGGAAATGCACGCTGCAAGCCCCTTCCGATGGCCGAGTCCATGATCAATTTCCAGGACGTCTCGCGCGTCTACCCGCCGGACATCGCGGCGGTGTCCAACATCAACCTCCGTGTCCAGCCGGGGGAGTTCGTGTCCATCGTCGGGCAGAGCGGCACAGGCAAGACCACCTTGGTGCGCCTGCTCATCGCCGAGGAGCGGCCGGATCGCGGCCGGATCGAGATCGGCGGCTGGGACGTGACGCGCATCCGCGGCAAGGACATCCCGCTGCTGCGCCGCCAGATGGGCGTGGTCTTCCAGGACTTCAAGCTGCTCCCGCAGAAGACGGTCTACGAGAACGTGGCCTTCGCGCTCGAGGTCTCCGGGGCCAGCGGCAAGCGCATCCGCACCGTCGTCCCGCAAGTGCTCAAGATCGTCGGCCTCGAGGAGAAGGCACACCGCTACCCGGTGCAGCTCTCCGGCGGCGAAAAGCAGCGCGTGGCCATCGCCCGGGCGCTCGTCCACCGGCCCAAGATCTTCGTGGCCGACGAGCCGACCGGGAACCTGGATTCCATCAACACCCGCGAGATCGTCGACCTGCTCGTGAAGATCAATCAGTTCGGCACCACGGTGCTGCTGGTGACCCACAACCGCGAGGTGGTCAACGGCCTGCGCAAGCGGGTGATCACCCTCGACGCCGGACAGGTCGTCTCCGACCAGGAAGTCGGCAAGTATCTGCTCTAGGAGGACCATGGTCATCTCCCTCGCACGCGTCATCAAGGCGGCGCTCCAGGACTTCGTCCGCAACTTCTGGCTGTCCGTGGTGACGACCAGCATCCTGGCGTTGGCCCTCATCTCGGTCAACATCCTGCTGGTCCTCAACATCCTGGCCGGCGTGGCGCTGGACGCCGTCTCGGAGCGCATCTCCATCTCCGTCTACCTCAAGCCGACGGCGGGGGAGGACGTGGTCGCGACCATGAAGAGCGCGCTCGTCTCGCTGCCGCAGGTCAAGGAGATCACGGTCACCAGCGCGGACGCGGCGCTCCGCAAGCTCCAGGAACGGCACCCGGACAACGAGGCCATCCAGAAGGCCGTGGAAGAGCTGGGGCGCAACCCGCTCGGGCCGTCGCTGGCCATCAAGGCGCGCAACACCGCCGACTATCCTTCCATCCTGGCGGCGCTCGAGAACCCGGCCTACGCGCCGTACGTCCAGGAAAAGAACTTCGACGACCATCGCGACCTCATCACCCGCATCCGCGGCATCTCGGAGAAGGTCGAGCGGACGGCCATCTCGGTGAGCGCGCTGTTCGCCGTCATCTCGCTCTTGATCGTCTGGAACTCCATCCGCATCACCATCTACACGCACCGTGAGGAGATCGGCATCATGCGCCTCGTCGGCGCCTCGGCCTGGTTCATCCGCATGCCGTACGTCATCGAGGCCCTACTCTACAGCGCCATCGGCACGCTCATCGCCGCGGCCGTCATCTTCCCGCTGTCCGGCGCTGTCGGCCCGTCCATCCGCAATTTCTTCGACGGCACGCAGTTCGACCTGCTCGGCTTCTTCCAGAAGAACGGTTGGCGGATCTTCGGCATCGAGTTCCTGATCGCCTCCGCGCTGACCACCATCACCAGCGGCATCGCGGTGGGGCGCTACCTGAAGCGATAAAGAAGAAGAGCGCCTCTTTGCAGAGAGCGCTCGAGCAGTCCGAGGACTGCGGAGAAAAAACGGCCGGACCCCTGTGGCACGGGTATCGGGGTCCGGCCGGGACGTCCCGCTGGACGTCCGGTCCGGCCGTGCCATCGGACCTAGGCACCCTCCCGGCACCGCGTTCCCATGAGCCTTCCGCCTCCTTGGCGGACGCACGGGGAGACACGAGCGCCGTCGGCCGACAGCGCTTGGTCCGTATCGTGGACCAGTCCGGTTTGGAAGCCGCGCGACCTGTATCAGGACTTTCGGTCGCGTGCAGGGTGCCCGCATCGGCCGCACTGACCGTTTCCCGCTGCGGGGGAACGGCGCATATCCTAGCGGCTGCGACATCAAGGGTTCTACTAGAAAACGGTCGCCGCGTCAAGGGCTTGCTCTCGCATGAAGGGGTTGGCACGGCGTGTATTTTCTGGTAGCTTCCGCGCCACGGAGGTGAACGATGGAGGGCACGGTCGTGTACTGGTCCGCGAAGCGGAAGTGGGGGCGGATCAAGGCGGATGAGGACGGCCGGACCTACGGCTTCCGCAAGGCCTGGGTCGCCGAGGCGCATCGGAGCCGGACGTTCACGCGCGGGGAGCGTGTGCGCTTCCGCGGCGACGAGACGGCCAAGGGCCGCAAGGCCCTCGACGTCGCGCCGCTCTGACGGCACCCCTCGGCTCGGGACGACGCGCATCTGCAGGAATGCAGGCGCGCCTTTCTTTTCTTGAAGCGCATGCCTCTTTCGGGTACATTTCCGTCGCGCTCCGGGGTCGTCTAACGGTAGGACATGGGCCTTTGGAGCCCAGTATCATGGTTCGAATCCATGCCCCGGAACCAGAACGCTCGACGGAAGTCGGGCGTTTTCGTATTGACGGAAGGTCTTCCGCGTGGTATGTCCCGGTGCAGGAGGTCCTCATGGAAGATCGTTCGGTGGTACGCGCGGCGGGCATCGTCTACGGCAACGCGGGCGGCACGGTGCTGCTCGTCAGGGATCCGGACGGCAAGTGGCGCCTGCCCGAGGTGGGCCGCGGCTCCAAGGAGCGGCTGGCCCCGGCGCTCGAGCGCCACCTGCGCGAGGAGTACGGCCTGCCGTGCGTCGTCCAGGAGGGCGAGATGCGCTGGGTCACCGAGCCGCACGTGGACGACGGACGCGCCGTGGTGGTCCACTTCGAGGCGCGTGCCTCGACCAACGAGCTGCAGCCCAACGGCCACGAGGTACGCTGGGTCTTCGACCAGGACGCCATCGACCTGGCCGAGCGCCAGGAGATGGCCTTCGACACGGCCCACATCCTGCGCCTCGTCACCAAGTGGCGGCTGCCGATGATCAAGCCCTGACCGTCGCCTGCCGTCGCCGCGCCGATGCCCTCGGCGTTCCTTTTTTTCTCGGGAGGCGCTACGGTGCGCGACGTCCGATGTCGGACAGGAGGAGGAGAGATGTCCGGAGTGGATTCGACGGCGCTTCGTGACCTGTTCCTTGCGATGGGCAGGGACGAAGAGGCGGCCAACCGGCTGTTCCTGGAAGTCTATCGGCTCTGCGCGCTCGTCGAGCGCCGTGGGACCTATCCGCTGCTGCGCCCCGCGGACGATGACGAGGAGCTGCTCCTGGCGGGCAGGGGACGGGCGGCCTGCGTGCGGTTCTTCGGCGAGATCGCCCTGGGTTGGGAGACGCTCCCGCTGTCCGATCCCGCGCTGTTCCTCTGCGGCAGAGGGCACGATGCCACGGACACCGTGGCCATCGACGCAGAGCTCGGTCCCTCGCGGAGCGGTTGCGACCCGGCGAGCGACGCCTTGACCGGCTTCATCGCCGAGAAGGGGTCGGGCGCCGAGCGCAACGCCGTGCTCCAGGAGCTGGAGGCGGCGGCGCCGTGGCGCGCGGCGTTCTCCTGCATCAACCGGGGGATCGAGCGACGCACCCAGGTGCCCTGGGCGCAGGAACGCCTGCGGCAGACCTTCCGGCTGGCGGTCCAGGATTTCCTGCGGCTACACGCCGTCTCGACGCTCCTCGGCGACCCCATGGCCGGGCGCACCGCGCCCATCGTCGGCATGCTGCACGAGTGCGTGCCGTTGCTCGTCCGCTGCGCCCCGCTGCGTCTCGTGGTCCTGATCGGCTGACACGTTCCCTCGGCCTCACCGGAGGTATCGGCCTCGGGACGCCGCGCACGGAGGACATGCGCGGCGTTTTCTTTTGCCCGCGTTCCGGTTACGCTGTCCGCCATGGACGCCGCGTATATCCGTCGACGGCTATTGGCTTGGTACGCCCGCCACGGGCGGGTGCTGCCGTGGCGCGGCGAGACCGACCCGTACCGCATCCTGGTATCCGAAGTGATGCTCCAGCAGACGCAGGTCGACCGGGTCATCCCGTTCTACGGGCGCTTCATGGAAGGTTTCCCGACGGTCGAGGTGTTGGCCGCCGCGCCGGCGGCCGACGTCATCCGCTCGTGGGGCGGGCTCGGCTACAACCGCCGGGCGCTCTTCCTCCAAAAGACCGCGCAGGCCGTCGTGGCGCGCCGCGGATGGCCGCGGACCGTCGAGGGCTTGCGGGAGCTGCCGGGCGTCGGCGCGTACACCAGCCGCGCGCTGGCGGCCTTCGCCTTCGGGCAGCGCGTCTCGGTGCTCGACGTCAACGTGCGCCGCTGGGTGCAGCGCGTGCTGTTCGGCCCCGAGTGGAAGCGGGGAGCGAAGGACGATGCCACGCTGCAGGCCGCGGCCGACGCGCTCGTCCCGGAGCGGCGCAGCTACGATTGGAACCAGGCCATCATGGATTTCGGCGCCGCCGTGTGCACGGCGCGCTCGCCGGACTGCGCCGCCTGCCCGTTCGCGGACGTCTGCAAGGCGCGGCCGGCCATCGCCCGACGGGGGAGCGCGGTCACGGCACCGCGCAAGAGACGCGCCGTCCCGTTCAAGCAGACCCAGCGCTACGTGCGCGGCATGGTGCTCCTGTTGCTGCGCGAGGGCCGCACGCCGCTGCCGATGCCGCGTCTCCTCGCGGAACTCCACGGCCGCGACGCGGCCATCGTGCCGCCGCGCGCCGCCAAAGCCGTTTCGGCGCTGGCTGCCGACGGTCTCATCCGTGTCGCCAAGGGGAGCGTGCGCCTGCCGTGAGGGATTGACAGGCGGCCGATTCCGTGGAAGGGTGGCGCCACCCCACGACGGGGAGAAGGAGTTGACAACCATGGACGGAACGGAGGAGACGCGCTCGCTCGAGGAGTCGTACAAGCGGTTCCTGGAGCGGGTCGTGGCGTCGGCGCGCTCTGCGGGGGTGATCGACAACGCGGGGCTCTTCACGCAGTACCCGCACAAGCGCCTCTTCGAGGCCTACAAGGACGAGCCCAAGAGCCGGGCCGCGCTGCTCGCGGCGAACTCGAAGATGCCCTTCGAGATCGCCGAGCACCTGGACGTCGCGGGCTGCATCCAGGTCTTCGACATCGCCCTCGACAAGCTCAAGGAGGCCACGCCCGACAAGGTGTTCGAGAAGGTGACCCCCGCGGAGCTGGTCCGCATGACGGACAACAAGGAGCTCTGGGAGTACGTCGAGGGCAAGAAGTGGTACCTCACGGAGTCGTCGGAGCACCGTCAGCTCGCGCGAGAGCTGCTCGCCGCATGCAAGGAGTTCCAGCTCGGCGGCGGACCGACGCGCACGCTCCACGCCATCGAGGACAGCATAGGCATCGACGCCTACGTCGAGCATCTGCCGAAGGCGGCTCTCGCGGCGATCATCCGCGCGGCGCGCGAGCTGGGTGACGGCAAGCTCGCCGGCAAGCCGATTCCCTTCACGGTCGACGCGATGGCCGAGGCCGCCGGCACGGACGTGCTCGCGGATCACCTGCCGCTGCCCGTCCTGGTGCGGCCGATCCACGCCTTCGCCAAGGCGGCCGGCTGGATCGTCGAGGCATCGGAGCCGGAGGCGGCCAAGGAGCCCGCTCCGGCCGACGGCAAGGACCAGGAGGCGATCGAGAAGCTCGTCAACCCGCCGACCGAGCCGCCGCCCTCGCCGGGCGCCACCCCACCGCCCCTGCCGCCCAAGGCGGAGGGCGCGGAGGTCCGCGAGGACGAGGTCGAGGAGCTCGACGAGCTCAGCCCCGAGGATGCCGCGGCGCTGGCCGCGCTCGAGGAGGGCAAGAAGGGCGAGGAGCTCGTGCTCGAGGACTTCGGCGAGGACGAGACGGGCGACGGGGACAAGACGCAGGTCAAGGGGAACCCCCTGGTCCCGCCGCCCAAGGGCAAGAGGTCCGCCTCCGCCCGCAAGTAGACGCCGCGGCCGCGGAGGCCGCACCCGCGCCGGATGCGCGGTTTTTTCTTTGTCCGAAGGGGATTGACATTTCGCCCGCGATGTGGTATATTCGCGGGCGTCGGAAACGTGTCGTACGTACGTGCACGGTGCCGAAAAGGTCGATTCACTCAAACCGTTCGTTCGAAACGCACGTATGGCTTACGGCAACCAGTCCTTCGGGACCCGCCAGATGGTCAATGTGTCGGACATGGGCCTCTCCTGCGCCGGCTGCGGCGTCGGGATCACCGAGCTGCCCTTCCGTCCGACCTCCGACCGTCCGGTCTACTGCCGCGATTGCAACCGCAACCGCCGGCAGTCGGACCGCCCCGCGATGGGCGACCGCCCCCCGCGCCAGATGGTCGACGTCTCGGCGATGGGCCTCTCCTGCGCCGGCTGCGGCGTCGGGATCACGGAACTCCCGTTCCAGCCCTCGTCCGACCGCCCCGTCTACTGCCGCGATTGCAACCGCAACCGCCGGCAGGGCGGCTCCTTCTAACCGGAAGGACACCGAACCCCGTCATCCGACGGGGTTTTTGGTTTGTCCGCGTGGCGGTGCTATAGTGGTCCGGTATGGCATTGCTCGAATTCTACGGACGCGAGTGCCCGCATTGCATGCGGATGAAGCCGCTGATCGAACGGCTCCAGAAGGAGACGGGAGTGGAGGTACAGAGCTTCGAGGTCTGGCATGACGATGCCAACGCCGCCAAGATGGAGGAGTACGACAAGGGGATCTGCGGCGGCGTGCCGTTCTTCCACAACACCGGCACGGGGGAGAGCATCTGCGGCGAGGTGCCGTACGAGGAGCTCAAGAAGTGGGCAGGGGCCAAGACGTAGCGCGTATGGGGAACCCGGCAGCAGTCGCGGGAGGGCTCCTCGGTGTGGCGCTCTTTTCGTTTCCGCGGGTCGCCGCGGCGCATGAGCGCTGGTTCGTGGACGGCGCGACGGCGCCGGCGCCCGCCACCTTCGCGTCCTACGGCGTCCACGCCGCCGTGGCTGCCGTGGCCATCGTGCTGCTGCTCGCCGTCGCCCGGCTGCTCGACCGTTGGCTGCGGACCATGCAGTTCGGCTCCGGCGCGGCCGCCGCCATGGGCCGGTCGGCGCCCTGGGCGCCGCTCGTCGTCGGTTGGAGCGTCGCCGTGGTGCTGGTCTCCGTGGCGCTCGACCGCGCCCTGCTCGCGCCGCACCTCACGCTGCCGGACACGCCGTCCGCCACGGCGCTCGTGGTGGCGCAGCTGCTCACCGCCGCAGCGTTCCTGCTCGGGCTCTTCACGCGCGTCGGCGCGGGCGCGCTCATCGTCTTCGCGGTCTGGAGTTTCGCGCAGTTCGGCCTGCCGGCGGTGGAGAACCTGCTGTATCTGGGCATCGGATTCTTCCTGTTCGTCTGGGGGCGCGGCCGGCTCTCGCTGGGCGCGGTCTTCTCGCGCGTGGTCTTCGCCATGGATACGGCGCACATGAAGCCCGTGGCCCTCTCGGTGCTGCGCATCGTCGTCGGCGCCGCGCTGGTCTGGGGCGCGGCGGACAAGATCATCCATCCCGAGCTGCACCTGCAGCTGCTCGCCGACCATCCCTCCTGGAACCCGCTGTCGCTCATCCGCGCCACCGTCTGGCCGTCGCTCGGCGAGGAGCTGTATCTCTTCTGCGCGGCCATGGTGGAGGTGGCCGCGGGCCTGCTGCTCATGTCCGGCTGGTTGTTGCGCCCGGTCGCCGCCGGACTCCTCGCCCTCTTCGTCATCTCGCCGCTTTTCCTGTTCGGTCGTGAGCGTACCGTCGACATCATCGGCCACCTGCCCTTCATGGCCGCCATGCTGACGTTCGTGCTCCTCGGCAAGACGGTCGAGCGTTCCGACCGGCTGCTGTAACCGGCGGCGGTCCCGGCGGTATACGGGATCAGACATCTCACATCACGCACCTCTATGCACAGCCGTTTCGCATCCGCCGTCGCCCTGGGCCTCGCCGCCCAGCTGCTCACGGCGCCGCTGGCCGCCCTCGCGCAGGAGACGGGCAGCGTCGACACGACGTCCTGCGCCAATCCCCGTGCGGCCGAGGTCGTGGCCCGCATCGCGGAGAAGGAGGCCGCGCTCGACGCCCGGCGGCGGGACGCGTCCACCAAGCTTGCTGAGCGCCGCGCCGCGCAGGACGGCCGTCTCGAGGCCAAGCGCGCCGAGCGTGACGGTGCCGTCGCAAAGCGCCGCAGCGAGGTCGATGCCCGCATCGCCGAGCGCAAGGCAAAGGCCGAGGACCGCGCCGAGGACGACGCCGACGTCCGGGCCATCAACGGGGCGTTCGCGGCCGCGGTCGAATCCGCGCTGGGTGCGTATCGCGCCTCCGTGGAGACGCAGCTCGCCGCGCGGCGCGCGGCCGTGGATGAGGCGCTCGAGACGCGCCGCGCCGCCATCGACGCCGCCGCAGCCACGCGCAAAGCCGCGGTGGACCAGGCCGTCGCGTCCTTCAAGGATGCGGTCTGCGACACGACCGACAAGGCCGCCGCCGAAGCCGCTCGCGCGGCGCTCAAGGATGCCGTGGCCGCCGCGCGTTCCGGGTTCGTGACCGCGGCGCAGCAGGCCAACGCGGCATTCAAGGACAGCCGTAAGGGCGCGGTGGCGACTTTCAAGGATGCGACGGAAGGCGCCCGCGGCACGCTCAAGGCGGCCCTCGAGGCTGCGCGCGCCACGCGCAAGGCAGCGCTCGAGGCGCTCCGCGACGCCTCCTGACGCGCGACAACGAGAAGCCCCGGCCTCAGGCCGGGGCTTCTCATGTCAGCGGGAGCGACTCCAGGTATTCGATGAGCCGGTCGCGCGCCAGTTGGCGCTTCGACGCGGCGGTGTGCTCCTTGATCGGCGTCACGCGCCGGGCGCGTCCGCGCATCTCCTCTTCCTTCTTGAGCGCCTCGATGTATCCGACGGCCTCATCACGGACGGCCGCCGTACCCTCGCCGCGCACCAGCGCCCGCATGGCGGCCGCGCGGTCGCGCTTGTCCTGCGCCGCGTCCCGGTCCGAGGCCCGGTCGTACCCCGTGGCCTGACGCTCCAGCCACTCCGCGACTTCCTCCATGGTCCGGAGCGCCTCGTCGCGGCCCATGCGGCCCATGCCCTTCTTCTCGCGGAAGGAGGGGTCCATCATCTCCAGGAAGCGGTTGCCGCGTTCCGTGCCGGCCATAGGTCACCCGTTGCCGAAGCGCTTTTCCTTGGTCCGCCTGAGGATGTCGAAGGCCTCGTGGATGTCGTTGGCGATGGTATAGATCGCCAGGTCGCCCTTGTCGATGGCGTAGTGCTCGCCGAGGACGTGGTGCCGGATCCAACCGTCGAGCGACCCCCAGTAGTCCCTGCCGACGCAGACGATCTTGATGGGCTCGACCTTCTTGGTCTGGACCAGCGTCACCAGCTCGAAGAACTCGTCGAGGGTGCCGAAGCCGCCGGGGAAGAAGACGTATGCTTGCGCGGAGATCGAGAGCATGACCTTCCGCGTGAAGAAATAATGGAAGGCCCGCGAGCGCCTGACCCACGGGTTGGTGCGCTGCTCGTTGGGGAGCTGGATGTTGAGGCCGACCGACTCCCCGCCGCCTTCCACGGCCCCGCGGTTGGCGGCTTCCATGATGCCCGGTCCGCCGCCGGTGATGACGGTGAAGCCGTCCTCCGCCAGCATCTTGGCGAGCTGCCGGGCTTCCTCGTAATGGTGGTTGGTCTCGCGGAAGCGCGCCGAGCCGAAGAACGACACCTCGCGGCGCAGCTCGTAGAGGAACTCGAAGCCCTCCACGAACTCCGACATGATGCGGAAGATGCGCCACGAGAACTCCTTGCGGAAATCGGGGGAGGGCTGGCCGCCTTCCGACGGCACGATGTTGCGGCAGATGCGGGCCAGCTCCTGGTCGGACGGGGCGCGGCGCTTGGGCATACGCCGCCAGTATACCTCAGGCCGCGCCGCGGCGCAGCCAATCCGGATCCACGTCGACCTCGAGCTCCAGGAAGACGCGCACATCGAGGACCTGCTCCAGCTCCTTGCGCGCCGCCCAGCCGATCTCCTTGATCTTGCGGCCGCCGGCGCCGATGATCATGCGCTTGTACTGCGGCGCGCCGGTGAGGATACGCGCCTTGATGTAGCGGATGGGCTCGCCCTCCTTCGTCTTGCGGTCTTCGATCTCGTCGATGGCCACGGCCGTGGAGTAGGGGATCTCCTCGTGCAGCTGCAGGAAGACCTTCTCGCGGATGAGCTCGGACAGCCAGAACCGATGGTCGACGTTGGAGAATTGGAACTCCGGATAGAACGGCTCCCCCACGGGGAGCAACGTGAAGGCCGCGTCGAGCAGCGGCTTGAGGTTGCGATGGCGCAGCGCCGAGATCTCCACCACGCGGTCGAAGCGCTCCGCCAGGCCGCGATACTCCTCGATGAACGGCGTGTCGTGCAGGTCGGTCTTGTTGATGGCCAGGATCTTGGGCGCCTCCACCCCTTCCAGCATGCGCTGGACGATGCGCTCCTCGTTGCCGATCTCGCGCGTCGGGTCGACGACGTAGACGACGAGATCGATGCCCTGGAGGGCGTCCCGCGCCGCGGCGTTGAGCCGCTTGGTGAGCGCGTCGCGGGCCATCTCGAAGACGCCAGGCGTGTCCACGAAGACGATCTGCCCGCGCGGATCGTGGACGATGCCCTGGATGGCCTGCCGCGTGGTCTGCGGCTTGGGCGTGGTGATGGCCACCTTGGTGCCGACCAGCGCGTTCAGGAGCGTCGACTTGCCCACGTTGGAGCGGCCGACGAGCACGGCGAAGCCGGATTTCTTCTGGGGAGCGTCTGTCATGCGGTGTGTGTACAGGAGGATCAGCGCCGACGCAAGTGGACCACCGCCTCCACATGCGGCGTGTGCGGGAAGAGGTCGACGAGCCGCACGGCGGCCACGTCGTAGGCCTGGGTCAGCACCGGCAGTTCCCGTGCCAGGGCGCGGTAGTTGCAGGAGACGTAGACGGCCTCCGGCGGGGCGTGCTCGACGAGCGTCTTGACGACGCGCGGGTGCAGCCCGGCGCGCGGCGGATCGAGCACCACGGCGTCCGCCGCCTCCAGCATCCCGGCCAACGCCGTCGACGGGCGCGTGACGACGTCCTCGATCTTGGAGGCCTCGAACGCGGCGTTGGCGATGCCGTTGGTCCGGGCGTTGTCCGCCGCAAGCGCGACGGCGTCGGCGTCCACTTCGACCCCGCGCACGCTGCCGAAGCGGGCAGCCAGGCACAGCCCTATGGCGCCGACGCCGCAGTAGAGGTCGAGGAGGGTCTGCCGCGCGCGGTCGCCGCCGAGCAGCGCATCGACGTGGGCGATGACGCGCTCGGCCCCGGCGCTGTTGGTCTGGAAGAAGCTGTTGGGGCGGATGGCGAAGGTCTTGCCGAGGAGCCGTTCGCGGAACTCCAGCGCGCCATGCAGGACGCGGAAGGTCTCGGCCAGGGAAAGGTCGGTGCGCTTGGGCTGCGTGCCGTGGACGATGGAGGAGGCGAGCGGGGAGAGGCGCGCCACAAGATCCTCGGCGGCGGCATCCGGCAACGGTTCGGCGCCGGTCACCAGGTTCACGAGCCGCTCGCCGGTCCGCTTGCCTTCGCGGATCATCAGGTAGCGCAGGAGTCCCTCTTCCTTCCGCGCGTCCCAGAAGGTCAGCGCGTGCTTCCTGGCCCACAGGCGGACCTCCGCGAGGATGCGCGGGGCCTCCGGGGAGAGAAGGAAGCACTCCGTGAGGTCGAGGACGCTCCACCATTTCTCCGGCTCCTTCAATCCGAGTGCGCCGTCCGTACCGAAGACGTAGTCCATCCTGTTGCGGTAGTAGAACACGTCCGGACTGGGTTCCGGTTCGGGGATGTCGAGCGTCGGCAGCGCCGCAGCCACGAGCGTCCGTTTCCACCGCAGCTGCGCGGCGTAGTCCATCTGCTGCCAGGCGCAGCCGCCGCAGCGTCCCGAAAAGGGGCAACGCGGCGTCACGCGCTCCGGAGCGGGGGAGACGACCTGCGCGTCCAGGAAGTGGAAGCCGTCGGCGCGGCGGCGTACCGTGCCCGAGACCTCGTCGCCCGGTACGGCAAAGCGGACGGCGAATGTCCGTCCGTCCTTCCCGAAGACGCCCGGGCCTTCGGGGAGCAGCTTCTCGATCGCGCCATCGACCTTGGTGCCGAATTTCATGCGACGAGCATACGCGGGTTGACGGCCGCTGTCACCAGCCGTACCGTCGCGGCGTCTATTTTCATGCCTCGACAACGGCGCTCGGAGATGCTATCTTGGGAGTGATCCGCTATGTTGAGCGTCGTCATCCCGACCTACAACGAGGAAGCCTTTCTTCCTCGTCTTTTGGATTCCCTGCGCCGCCAGACCTGGCGCGACATGGAGATCGTCGTGGCCGATGCGCATTCCACGGACCGCACCCGTGAGTTGGCGCTTGCCGCGGGCTGCAGGGTCGTCGACGGCGGCATGCCGGCCGCCGGCCGCAACCTCGGCGCCGCCGCGGCCATGGGGGAGTACATGCTCTTCCTGGACGCCGACGTGGCGCTGCCGGACCCGCGCTTCGTGGAGACCTTCGTGCGCCGGGTCAAGGCGCGCGGCTTGGACGTGGCCACCTGCCCCATCGAGCCGATGTCCGACCGGCTCGTGGACCGCGTCTCGCACGGCCTCTATAACGGCTACATGACGGCCACCGAGCGCGTCTTCCCGCACGCCCACGGCTTCTGCATCATGGCCCGCCGCGCGGCGCACGCCGCCATCGGCGGCTTCGACGAGACGGTCCGTCTGGCCGAGGATCACGACTACGCCCAGCGCGCCGCCCGCGCAGGGTTCCGCTTCGGCATCGTCCGCTCGCTGCGCATCCCCGTCTCGACCCGCCGCATGCGCCGCGACGGGTATCTCTCCATCGCCGCGCGCTACGTGCTGTGCGAGCTGCACATGTTGGCCCTCGGCCCGGTCAAGACCGACATCTTCCGCTACCGGTTCGGCTACACCAAGGACGTGGTGGAGGGCGAAGGTCCCCATGGCTGAGGTCCGCATCCCGCTCGGGCCGCTCGCCGCGTTGCCCGAGGGCGTCCTGCGGCGTTTCCCGGCCGGTTTCCGCGGCGTTTGGGTGCGGCGCCGGGGCGACGTCGTGGTGGGCTACTGGGACAGCTGCACCCACCAAGCCGGCGCGTTGCGGCCGCAAGGGGACCGCATGGTCTGCACACGCCACCAGGCCACGTTCGACGCCGTATCCGGCGAGCGGCTCTCCGGTGAGGCGCCGGAAGGCAGCAGGCTCTCCCGTGCCGAACTGCGCGTCGAGGACGGCGCGCTCATCCTCGTGATGCCCATCAACGATTGACCATCGGCCTATGCGCGCGACAAGGGGGATCCTCATGGGAGTCTTGGCCGCGGCCGCGCTCGCGGCGCCGGCCTCGGCCGCCCAATACGATTACGACCTGGGCGTCTACAACAGCACCATTTCTTTCTCCAAGACGACGCTCCTCGCCGGCGACAACATCCGCGTCTACGCCCGCATCAAGAACGAGGGCAACCTGGACGTCTCCGGGTATGCAAGCTTCTTCCAGTCGAACCAGCTGATCGGCCAGTCGCAGGTCATCTCGGTGCGCGCCGGCGGCCAGGACGAGGAGGTCTGGGTCGATTTCACGGTGCCCGACAACGACTTCAACATCCGCGTCCACATCCAGGGCACCGATCCGCAGGACCAGAACCCGGCCAACGACGTGGCCGTCTCCGCGATGTTCACCGTGGTCAAGGACGGCGACGGCGACGGTATCGCGGACGGCAGCGACAACTGCCCGACGGTCGCCAACGCGGACCAGCGCGATACGGACGGCGACGGCCAGGGTGACGCCTGCGACACCGACGACGACAACGACGGCGTGCCGGACGCCAACGAGGGCAACCTCGGCACGTCGCCGACCGACCCCGACTCGGACGGCGACGGCGTCGACGACGGCAGTGACGCCTTCCCGTCCGACCCCACCAAGAGCGCCACGCCCCCGCCCGCGTCACCGCCGGGCCCGTCCTCGACACCGGAACCGCCCCCGCCCGCGCCCGCGGCGGAAGAAGAGGAGTCCGCGGCTCCGGCATCATCGGACGATGAAGAGGCGGTCACCTCGGAAGGCGAGGGGAGCGCCACCGGCACGCCGGAGACCGTGGACGTGGGCAGCGCCACCGGCACGCTGGCTTTGCCTCCGGTGGCCGCCATCTCCAGCCAGCGCATCGGCTGGGACACCTATCGTTTCGTCGCCAAGGAGGCGGACGGCGGCCGCGGGTCCTCCGTGCACTGGGACTTCGGCGACGGCGCGAGCCAGGACGGCACCGACGTCGAGCATCGCTTCCGGAAGCCGGGGACGTATGACGTGGAGCTGCTGGTGACCGCCGCGGACGGGCGGCAGGCGCGCGACACGCTGCGCGTGCGCATCCCGTTCTTCGACGTGCGCAACTGGCGGTTGCTGGCGCTGCTCGGGCTTGTCGGCGCCACGGCCGTGGGCATGGTGGCGCTCGCGGAAGGCGCCCGGCGTCGGGCGGAAAAGGGATGATCGCCAAGCTCCTGTCGCGCGAATCGGCCAGCATGACCGGCGCGGCGCTCCTCATCGGCGCCGCGTCCCTGTTTTCGCGCGTGCTCGGCGTGGTCCGCGAGAGGCTGCTCGTGTCGACCTTCGGCGTCGGTCCGGATCTCGACGCCTACTACGCCGCGTTCCAGGTCCCCAACATGGTCTACAACCTGCTGGTCCTCGGCACGCTCTCTGTGGCTTTCATCCCGGTCTTCGTGGGCCTGCGCGAGAAGGACGAGGCCGAGGCCTGGCGCTTCGCCAGCGGCGTGCTCGGCCTGACGACCCTGGTGATGGGCGCGCTCGGCGCGCTCATCGTGCTCTTCGCCGGGCCGCTCACGGCGCTCGCCGTGCCCGGCTTCGCTCCCGCCCAGCAGGCGCTCGTCGCGCAGCTCTCGCAGGTCCTTGCCGTGGGCATCGTCCTCTTCGCCATCTCAAACGTCTTCGGTTCCGTGCTCAACGCGCGCAAGCGTTTCCTTGCCGTCGCCCTGGCGCCGCTCGTCTACAACGTCAGCATCATCGTCGGGTTGGCGGTGACGCGCGACGTGCACGGCGTGGTCTGGAGCGCCACGCTGGGGGCCGGCCTGCATGCGCTCATCCAGTTCTCGGCGGCCAGCGGGGCCGGGTGGCGGTTCGTGCCGACCTTGGCGCTCGGTACCGCCGCCATGCGCGAGTTCCTGCGGCTGTTCTTCCCGCGCATCTGGGGGATCGACATCTCGCAGGTCAGCGTCTTCGTCGGCACGGCCGTCGGCTCGGCGCTGGCCGCCGGCTCGGTGGCGCTGTTCAACGTCGCCAACAACATCCAGACCGTGCCGGTGGCGGTCTTCGGCTACGCCTTCGCCATCGCCGCCTTCCCGTCGCTGACCGAGGCGCTGGCCCGCAAGGACAAGGAGAGCTTCGTGCGGAGCTTCGGCGCGGCGGCGCGGCAGACGGCCTTCTTCCTGCTGCCGCTCGGGCTGCTGACCATCGTGCTGCGGGCCCACATCGTGCGGCTCATCATCGGGACGCGCCAGCTCTCCTGGGACGACACGCGCCTGGCCGCCGCGGCCCTGGCGCTCTTCGCGTTGACGCTCTTCCTGCAGGGGTTGGCGCCGCTCTTCTCGCGCGCCTTCTACGCGATGAAGAACACCTGGATCCCGGTCCTGGTCTCGGCCGTCGCCGTGGCCGTCAACATCACCCTGGCGTACGGCTTCTTGCGGTTCCTGGCGCGCGGCGGCGCCTGGGTCGACGCGCTCATCGCGCTGCTCAGGCTCGAGGGCATCGCCGACGTGCGGATGCTGGCCTTGCCTCTCGCCTTTTCCACGGCCGTGACCGTCCAGGTGTCGGTCCTGGCCGTGGTGTTGCGGCTGCGCTTCGGCAGCTTCGGCGGGCGCCGTCTGGCCCTGTCCGCGGTCAAGATGCTGGCGGCGTCCCTGGCGGCGGCCGTGGCCGCGTATCTCGGCCTGCTGGCCGCGGAGACCCTGGCGCTGACGCGCACCGGGCTCGGCTTGCTCGGGCAGTTCGCTGTCGCGGCAGGGGCGGGGCTCGCCACGTATCTGGCCGTCGCCGTGGCCGTGCGCAGCGAGGAGGCGGCGCTCTTCTTGGCCGCGGCGCAGCGGCGCGTCCTGCGCATCACCCGACCCGTCGGCGTCGGCGAGGGGGAGCGGCTCTAGGGTTGACGGGACCGCGGTCGTCGGCTATACAGCGCGCATCGTCGTCATCGTGACGGCGGTGGAGGGTACGGACATGGGACAATTGCGGATCCTGGCGGTCGTCGGCGACGTCGGCGGGGCCACCGAGCTCCTGCCGGCGCTCGACATCCTGGCGCGCGAGCACAAGGTGACGACCGTCCTCGACCCGGCCGGCAAGGCCGGAGCGGTGCTGGAGAAGGCGGGTGTCGCGTGGGTCGCCCACGATCCCGCAGGAGGCGAGCTGCCGTTCTGCGACGTCGTCGCGGTCGGCACCAGCGCCACGGCCAACGGCGCGCAGGTCGCGATCAGCCGCCTGGCGCGTGCGGCGGGGATCCCGGTGGTCTGGGTCGAGGACCTGTACGGCTGCGGCTCGCGCATCCCGGAGGGGACGCGGGTCGCCTGCGCCCCGGACGTCTTCTGCGCCATCGACGAGGCCGCGGCGCGGATCGCGCGCGGCACCTGGCCCCACGCGCGGATCGCCGTCACCGGCAAGCCGTCCTGGAGCCACCTGCCCGCGATGCTGGCGCGGCGCGAGGGGATCCGCATGGCGGTGCGCCAGCGCCTCGGTCTCGTGCACGACGAGGTGCTGCTCACGCACTGGCAGGGCGGCATGGACGCGGAGGTGGAGCGCCAGGCCTTCGACGTGATCCGCGGTTTGCGCATCATCCCCGGGCTGCGGGTGGCATTCCGGCCGCACGGCAAGCTCAAGCCGGATGCGGCGCGTGAGGCGATGATCGCCGAAGCGGCGCGCTGGGAGGGCTACGTCTGCGCCGGAGCCGTCCACGTCTCGCCCGCCGAGGAGCTGACCTTGGCCTCCGACCTCGTGGTCGCCGGGTGGGGCGGCACCCAAGGGTACAGCGCCGTCCTGGCCGGCGTGCCGACGGTCGTGGCTGCCTTCGGGGAGGCCGCGGCAGCGGAGATGCGTGCCATCGGCTATCCCGACGGGCTTCCCCCGCACGTCGCGGTCGGAGCGGCCCTCCTGGCGCGGACGCCCGCGCAGCTCCAGCGCCGTCTCGAGGAGGTGCTCTCCATGCGCGACGAAGCCGCCGCCGTGGTCTGCGTGCACCGTGACCCGCTCATGCCCGCGATCGACGGGCATGCCGCGCAGAAGATCGCCGCGGCCATCGTCGGGGCCGTCCCGCGGTCCCTCCGGCGCTAGGCGCGGGCCGACGGTCCTGCGGACGTCTCCGGACGTCCGTCTTTTTTGACAGCCGGGACGACGGCCCGTAGGGTGGCTGCGGAACAGGAGGAGGTTCCGTGTCGCACATCGAAATCCAACGTACCTGGGTGGTCGCGGACGTCGATCCGGACATCTATCAGGGTCCCGGCGTCCACATCGTCCAGGGCTACCTGGTGACCCCGCCGGCCACCAGCCTGCGCGTCCGTGTCGTCCGATCGGGCGACGGCACGCGCGCCTTCATGACCGGCAAGCGCGGAATCGGCGCCGCGCGCAGCCACGAGGAGAACGAGCTTCCGGCGGCCTTCGCCGAGCGGCTGCTCGGGTACTGCATGTACCGCCTCGAGAAGCGCCGCTACACCTGCCAAGAGTGGGTCATCGACGTCTTCGAAGGGCGGCTCAAGGGCCTGGTGACGGCGCAGCGGGACTTCGAGCGGGTCGACCAGCCGTTCGTGCCGCCGGCGTGGATGACCCTGGGCCGTGAGGTCACGGGCTCGCTCACCAACCTGCACCTGGCCATGGCCGAGCACGACCTCGATGAGGATGCCGCCGCCTGGGAGTCCATGGAACGGGCTTTGCCCGCGTCCCTGCCGCGGCTCGTGCTCACCGGCGGTCCGTGCTCCGGCAAGTCGAGCGTCATGCGCGTCCTCGCAGGACGGTTCGCGGCGCAGGCGCACTTCGTCCCGGAGGTGGCCTCGATCCTCATCGCGCAGGTCGGCGTCCTGCCCCCTGCGAAGGGACCGGACCAGCGGCGCTTCCAGCGCGTCATGGCCCGCGTCCAACGGAGCTTCGAGCTCGCGAGCAACGACCAGGCCATCCGTGACGGCAAGAAGGTGCTGATCCTCGACCGCGGGACGCTCGACATCGCCGCGTACCTCGATGGCGGCGTGGGGGAGTACGAGGACATCATGCGTTGCACGGCGGAGGACGAGTACCGGGAGTACGCCAAGGTGCTGTTCCTCGCCCAGCCGCCCGAGGACGTCTACGGGCGCTACGCCGCCGACAATCCGGCGCGTCGCGAGAGCTACGACGAGGCGCTGGAGCTCTCGTCGGCCATCGAGGACGCCTGGGGGGAGCATCCGGACTTCACCATCGTCGACATGGACGCGTGGGACGAGAAGGTCGCCGCCGTCGTCCGCCATGTGGAGGAGTTCATCCGCAGGTACCGCTGACCCCAGCGGTCTTTTTCTTTTCTGGCGCAGGAGCGCCGAAAAAGCCGATTACGAAGCTCATGAAAAAAGAAAGCAGCGCATGTGCGCTGCGTGGCGGCGAGACGATGTGTCTGTTCAGCAGCCGTCGCAGATTCCGATCGGCAGGTCGCGCGGCGGAGGTGGCGCGTCGTGCGTCATCCGGTCGACGAACCAGCTGGTCAGGATGCAGATGACCGCAACGAGGAGGATGCCGACAGGGTCCCGCGATCCGGGATGCTCATCGTCGTGCTGCTCCATGTCCGACTCCCGTTCTCCTCCAGGTACGTTCCCGAAGGTGCGAGGAAGATACGCCAAAAACCGCTTCTTGTCAACCCAAAAAGGGTCTGGAAAGAAACGGGGAAAGCGCGTATAGTCCGGCCGACGTATGGACCAGTCCCGGATCCGCAACTTCTGCATCATCGCCCATATCGACCACGGCAAGTCGACCCTCGCGGATCGGCTGCTTGAGGTGACCGGGACGGTCGAGAAGCGCCGCATGAAGGACCAGCTCCTGGACATGATGGAGCTGGAGCGCGAGCGCGGCATCACCATCAAGCTGCAGCCGGCCCGCATGCGCCACAAGGACCACGAGCTCAACCTCATCGACACCCCGGGCCACGTCGACTTCACCTACGAGGTGTCGCGGTCGCTGGCGGCGGTGGAAGGCGCGTTGCTGCTGGTGGATGCCACGCAGGGCGTGCAGGCCCAGACGCTCGGCAACCTGTACCTGGCCATGGAGCAGGACCTGGCCATCATCCCGGTGGTCAACAAGATCGACCTGCCCAACGCCCAGGTGGAGAAGACCGTCGAGGAGATCGTCCACCTCATCGGCTGCGCGCCGGAGGACGTGCTCACCGCCTCGGGCAAGACCGGGGCGGGCGTGCCGGAGATCCTCGACGCGGTCATCGCCCGCATCCCGCCGCCGAAGGGCGATCCTGCCGCGCCGTTGCGCGCGCTGATCTTCGATTCCAAGTACGACGAGTTCAAGGGCGTCGTGGCCTACGCGCGCATCGTCGACGGCAGCGTCAGGACCAACGCCGCCATCCGGACGCTCGGCACGCAGCGCGACGGTCAGGCGCTGGAAATCGGCCGCTTCACGCCGCAGCCGGTGGCCGAGCCGGAGCTGACCGCCGGGCAGATCGGCTACGTCGTCACCGGGCTCAAGGACATCGAGGGCGTGCGCGTCGGCGACACCATCACCGTCACGGATGCCGCGGCCGCGCCGCTCGCGGGTTACCGCGAAGTGAAGCCCATGGTCTACGCCGGCATCTTCCCCAAGGAGGGCAACGAGTACGAGCGGCTGCGCGACGCCATCCTCAAGCTCAAGCTCTCCGACGCGGCGCTCTCCTTCGAGCCGGAGCACTCGGCGGCGCTGGGCTTCGGCTTCCGCTGCGGCATGCTCGGGCTGCTCCACCTGGAGATCGTCCAGGAGCGGCTGCGGCGCGAGCATCACATGGAGATCGTGGTCACCACGCCGTCCGTGGCCTACCGCGTCACCACCACCGACGGCGCCGTGCGCGCCATCAAGAGCCCGGCGGACTTCCCGGACGCCTCGCGGCTCAAGACGGCCGAGGAGCCCTGGGTCAAGCTCGACGTGGTCGCGCCGTCCGAGGCCATCGGCGGGGTCATGGCGCTGGTCGCCGAGAAGCGCGGCGTCTACAGGAACACGGAGTACCTGACCGCCGGCCAGAGCGGCCAGCGCGCCGTGCTGCACTATGAGATCCCGCTGTCGTCCATCCTCGTCGACTTCTACGACCGGCTGAAGTCGGTGTCTTCCGGGTACGCCTCCATGAACTACGAGGTCATCGGTTACCGCGAGGCCGACATCATCAAGCTGGACATCCTGGTGGCCGAGGAGCCCGTGGAAGCGCTGGCCGCGCTCCTGCCGCGCGAGGAGTCGCAGCGCACCGGGCGGAGCATCGTCGAGAAGCTCAAGGAGTCGCTGCCGCGGCAGAGCTTCGAGGTCAAGCTGCAGGCGGCCATCGGCGGCAAGGTCATCGCCTCGGAGCGGCTCAGCGCCTACCGCAAGGACGTGCTCGCCAAGATGAGCGGCGGCGACGTGACCCGCAAACGCAAGCTGCTCGAGAAGCAGAAGGCCGGCAAGAAGCGCATGGCCGGGCAGGGGAGCGTGGACATCCCGCCCGAGACCTACCTTGCCGTGCTCCGCCGGAACGGTTGACGGGACTCCGCTTTTCCTGTACCCCGAAGGGAGGAGGTCAAGAGTGCACCACATATTCGAGACGCTCCCCTCGGTGCAGGGGAAGATCCAGGAGATCGAGGACATCATCATGCGGCATCAGCCGGGCGTCCCGGTGCAGTACCTCGAGGGCTGCGACGGGATGCTGACGGTGATGCATGCCGTCACGCGCACCTACCAGATCGAGTGGTACGCGGTGTTCGAGGATGCGGACGAGGATGCCGGCATCCCGGCCACGGCCACGGCGCGGGCGGCGCTGGCGTCGCCCGAGCTCGGCAACCGCATCGAGCTGACCTGGGATCCCGTCACCCGGACGTGGCGGTCGAGCGTGGACCTGCCCGAGGCCGACGGCCTCGTCGGCTTCCATCGCCAGTTCCGGGACGTCTTCGACCGCGCCGACCGCTCCTGCAGCGAGGACGAGTCCTTCGAGATCATCAACGCGGCCGCGGCCTTCGTGGCCAAGGGGTGAGCCGATGTCTCTCGACGACATCGTCCTCCCGCCGGACGTGCTGGCGGCGCGCTCCGCGCTGTGGCTGCCCGTCCGCGACGCCGGAATCGTCATAGGCCGCTTCAAACCCCCGGCCGGAAGGCAGCAGCGCGGCTTCACCGAGAACGTCCTTTTGGGGACGGCCATGTGCACGCTCGACGCGGTCTATCCGCTCGGTCGGCCGCATGAGCTGCATGTCTCGGTGACGCTGGTCGACACCGCGGTGCGTCCGCCGCGCGCGGACGGGCTGGGGCTCGGGTACCTGCGCTACGAAGGAGGCGTCTGGCTGCTCCACCTGGAGCGCTCGGAGAGCATGTTCCTCTGGAACGCGGTCTACGCGAAGCTCACCGGCGGCATCCTGGCCCAGGAGAGCATGGCCGAGGTCCGCATGCCCGACGTGCTGGTCGTCGCCAGCCACATCGGCCGGTTCCTGGCGGACGGCGCCGCCTGAGGGGCGGGTTCCTTCGGCCTCACCGGAGGTGTCAGCCTCAGGACGCCGCACACGGATGGCATGTGCGGCGCTTTTTTATCTCTGGTAGGATGCCGCCTTATGGCCGAACGGCGGTGGGACATCGGCGCGCCGGCGCCCGAGGAGGTGCGCGCGCGGTTCGCAGGCTGGCATCCGGTGACGGTGGACCTGCTGTTCCGCCGCGGCATCGCCACGCCTGAGGAGGCCGAGGGCTTCTTGGAGCCGCGCTACGAGGAGGCGCTCCACGACCCCTTCCTGTTCAGGGACATGCGCAAGGCCGTGGACCGGCTGCTGCGCGCCATCGAGAAGCGCGAGACCGTCACCATCCACGGCGACTACGACGCCGACGGGGTCGACGCCGCGGCGCTGCTCCATATCCTCCTCAAGAAGCTCGGCGCGCAGGTCGACGTCTTCTTGCCGCACCGCGAGGAGGACGGCTACGGCATCATCACGCGCACCGTCGAGGCGCTGGCCGCCCGCGGGACGACCGTGCTCATCACCTGCGACTGCGGCATCGCCAACCGCGCCGAGATCGCCCGCGGCAACGAGCTGGGCATCGACACCATCATCACCGACCATCATGCCATGCCGGCCGAGCTGCCCGAGGCGCACGCCACCATCCATCCGCTCGTGCCCGGGGAGACCTATCCGGACAAGGGGCTCTCCGGCGGCGGCGTGGCCTTCAAGCTGGCCACGGCGCTCTTGGCCGAAGCGCGCACGCGCATGCCCGAGCGCACCGCGGAGATCCCGCTCGGCTGGGAGAAATGGCTGCTGGAGTTCGCGGCAATCAGTTCCATCGGCGACGTCGTGCCGCTCCTGGGCGAGACGCGGGCCCTCGTCAAGTACGGCTTGGTGGTGCTCAACAGGCATCGCCGTCCCGGGATGCGCAAGCTCCTCGCGCTCACCGGGCATCTCGACCCGCTGGGGCTGATGAAGCCCAAGGAGATCACCAGCGAGACCGTCGCCTTCCAGATCTGCCCGCGCATCAACGCCGCCGGGCGCATGCATCACGCGGAAGACGCCTTCCGGCTGCTCACCGCCGAGGATGAGGAGGAAGCCGCGACCTTCGCGCAGCGCCTGCAGGACCTCAACAAGGACCGCCAAAAGGCCGTGGAGCGGATGATGCTCGAGGCCAAGCGGCAGGTCGTGGAGGAGAGGCAGGACGAGGCCTACGCCATCGTCGTCGCCGCGGAGGATTGGCCGGCGGGGCTCGTCGGGCTGGTGGCCGGGCGCATCGCCGAGCAGTTCTATCGGCCGACGTTCGTGCTCGGGAAGAAGGAGACGGGCTGGGTCGGCAGCGGGCGCGGCATCCCGGAGTTCGACATGATGGAGGCGCTCAACGCCATGCCGGAGATGTTCGTGAAGTACGGCGGCCATCCGCAGGCCTGCGGCTTCACGGTCAAGACCGAGGCCTTCGCGGCGTTCCGCGAGCGCATGCAGGCCTTCGCCAAGGAGAAGCTCGGCCACGCGGAGCTTGTGCCGACGCTGCGCATCGAGGCGGCCGTGGCGCTGGGCGACGTCGGTTGGGAGCTCCATGAGGCGGTGCAACGGCTGCAGCCCTTCGGCGAGCGCAACGCGGAACCGGTCTTCGCGGTGCGCGGCGTGGCCGTGGCCGGCGTCGACGTGGTCGGCAAGGACGGCACGCACTTGCGCCTCACGCTCGCGGACGGCGCGGTGGTGCGCAAGACCATCGGTTTCCGGTTGGGGGAGTGGGCGACGCGGGTGCGGCCCGGTGATAGAATGGACGTCGCCTTCACGCTCGGCACCAACGACTGGAACGGGAAGAGCGAGTTGCAGCTCAAGATCGTGGACCTGAAGCCGCATGGCGCATAAGCACCTCATCACCTACACCGACGGCGGGGCGCGGGGGAATCCCGGTCCGGCCGCGTTGGGCGTCGTCATCAAGAGCGGCCACGAGACCCTCGAGGCCTACGGCCGCTACCTCGGTGAGACCACCAACAACATCGCCGAGTACTCGGCGGTCCTCTCGGCGTTGGAACGCTGCAAGGACCTCGGCGCGGAGGAGGTGGAGATGCGCATGGACTCCGAGCTCGTGGTCAAGCAGATGAAGGGGGAATACAAAGTGAAGAACCCCGGCCTCGCCCAAATCTACCTCAAGATCCACAACGTCATGACCGGCTTCAAGAAGGTGACCTTCCACCACGTCCGGCGGGAGCTCAATAAGGAAGCGGACGCGCAGGTGAACGCCGCCCTGGACAGGCGCCTCAAGGGTTGATAGGTTCGCGGCGAAGGAGGAGAGGATGGCCGTATCGCTCAAGCGGACGCTCCGCAGGGTCTCGGAGTGCGTCGACCGCTGCAGCTGGGCGCCGGATCCGGTGAAGCGGGGAGTCGGTTTCATCGCAGGGAAACCGTATTGGCGGTATCTGCCGCGCCGCTATCGATAGCGGCCGGCGCGTGCCGGTCGACGAGCAGCGCTTCGGCGCTCTTTTTTGTGCTAGAATGGCGGCATGCGGAGGACCTTGCGGACCGCATTGTTCGCAGGAGTGCTGGTGCTTTTTGGCACGGCGCTTTTGGCGTCGACGGCCGAGGCCGTGGAGGGCGACCGGTTGCGCGGCTGGCTGTGGAGCGAACGCGTGGGGTGGTTCTCGGTGAACTGCGTGACGGGCGGCGGCTGCCCGCCGGACTACGGCGTGGACGTGGCCGATGCCGTCACCCCGCAGCCGGACGGCGGCACCGGGTACGGCATCACCGGTTGGGCCTGGTCCTCGAACGTCGGCTGGACGTGCTTCGGCGGCACCTGCGACAGCCAGTTCCCGCACCGCCCGCCCGGCTCTCCGGGGAGCATCCCGGCCTACGTCGACGCGTCGGGCGAGGTCCACGGCTGGGCCAACGTGCTCTCGCTCAAGGAGCGCGGCTTCATCTCCCTCAACTGCGACACCACCGGGCCGGTCGGCTGCACCGACTACGCCGTGGACATGGACCTCGGTACCGGCACGGTCACCGGCTTCGGCTGGAACGGCAACGACGACGGCACCGGCATCGGCTGGGTGGACTTCTCCGTGTCCACGCTCGTCACCACGGAGACCATGTGCGCGGACGGCGTCGACAACGACCTCGACGGGCGCATCGACTGCGCCGACACGGACTGCCTCGGCGTGGCCGGCCCCGGCGGCGTCACGTGCGGGCCGGAGTCCTCGCCGGCGGAGTGCACGGACACCAACGACAACGACGGCGACGGCCTCACGGACTGCGCGGACAACCTGCCGGACGCGGATGGTGAGATCTGCTGGCATCAGGACGCCTACGGCTGCCCGTCGACGGAGCTCGTCTGCGACGACGGCATCGACAACGACCACGACGACGGCTCCGGCAACTACGACGACCAGCCGACGAGCGGCGTGGATTGCGCGGACACCGACTGCCTCGGGGTCGGCGCGTGCGCCTCGGAGGAGGCCTTCGTGCTCGGCCCGGGCAACGAGGTCGCGGCCTGCTCCGACGTCTTCGACAACGACCTCGACGGCGATCTCGACTGCCGCGACGCTTCTTGCCTCCCGTATTGCCCGGGCGAATGCGCCGTGGACTCCTCCTTGCGCTGCATGCCGAGCGCCACGCCCAACCAGTGCCCGACCGACGGCGACGGCAACCCCACGCCGTGCGACGAGCTGCTCTTCCCATGGCTGCAGGCGCTCTTCGATGACATCTATTCGGCCCGCGGCATCCGCGCCGAGAACCCGCCGCCGGTGGGCGAGTACAACGCCACCTTCTGCCTGGTGACCGGCTCCGGCACCACGCCGCTCAATTTCATCACCCGGACCGCCGGCACGCCGTGCGATCCGCTCAAGGAGCTCCCGGTCCTGCGCGTGCCGAGCGCCGCCACCGGCTACGCCAGCCCGCTCGGACGGCTGGACGTCGAGGGCATCAAGCGCGGCGCCTACGGCCGGGTGACGACCCTCGGCCAGAACGACTGGGCGCTGGTGCCCAACGTCCTCGCCGGCCGCGTCTATCGGTTCCCGGACGGGGTGAGCGTCCCGGCCGGCAGCTGGAAGTTCCTCAACGGCGCGGGCAGCGGCTCCGGCGCCGGACTCCTGCTGGTCGAGGGCGAGCTCATCGTCAAGGGCGACGTCGGCTACACGGACGCCGCGGCAGGCACGCTGCGGAACCTGGCATCGCTCGGCGTCGTCGTCATCGACAAGCGCGCCGCGGACGGCACGCTCATCACGCCTGCGCGCATCACCATCGACGGCGCCGTCTCTTCGCTCGTCGGGACCTATTACACGGAGGGGGCGCTGCTGACCGGCGCGAGCGCCACGACGCCGCTGGCGGTGCGCGGCATCATGTTGGCCAAGCAGTTCGAATTCCAGCGCGGCACCGCCATCCCCGGCACGCCCTCGGAACGCATCATCTACGACGGTCGGGCCGTGGCCAACCCGCCGCCGGGCATGGCGGACGTGCTGCGGTCGTTGCCGACGTTCACGGAAGTCGCGCCGCGCTAGTCAGTTTTTTGGGTGCTAATCAATCGTAGTATGCAAGCCGACCGAACAACATTTAAGAAACTGTATTGGACAAGCTTTGGAATTGCTTTGGGGGGTGGAATCGTGGGCACTTTTCTCGCACAGATGGCCGAAGAAGGGTCGCTTGTCGCATCCGACTACTCGGATATCTCTTATCTGATTGCTTTTATTGGCATCGTCCTGCATACGCTTACATACGCGGCATTCGCACGGGCACGCCGATACGGATGGCAAATGACGCTCGGTTCAGCGCTTGCTGGATTCGTCTTTTTCCCGTTTCTTTCTCTCGTTTACTACGGTGGTTTTGTGAAAGGGAGCTTTGATGAAAATGGGGCAATCATTACGAAAACGGAAAAAAGAACAACGCAGGAGAGTCGGCAATCTTCCGAGCGTATTTGGCAGGTGATGAGCGCCATTCTCGGCGTAATGTTAATTCTTTTTCTGATTCTTTGGATTGATTCCGGAGAGAGAATCAATGATCTGAATCAGGAAATATCTGTAGTAAGGACGGAGAATCTCAGACTACTTAGCGAGCTGGATAACGTACGTTCAGCTGGCCAGTATTTTTTGGGTCGCTCGCAAGAACTTGAGCAACAGCAAGAAGATTTGAGGCGACTTGCTACCATTGCTGGGAAGGGGTTGGATGACTTCGATGCACTGTCACAAACAATCTTTTCTGACGCTGACTTCGTTGTCGAATGGTTATCAGATTACGGTCAGTTTGATGTTCCATCCGGTGCCTACGCTCAAGCAGGCGCTCATTACGCCAGATGGAAGACCCAACAAGAACAGCATCAGCGAGAGTACGCTCGAATTAAGCTTGAAATAGAGAACAGCATTAACGAACTGCTCGAAATTGGTGGCTACGAGGGCGTGCAGCAACAATAATTTACTCACGTTGCACGATGTGCTCGAAGTGCTGAGCGTGCTATACTGAGTCGTCATCCAGCATTCATGGCACTCTTCGGGAAACCCGCAAAACAGAGTTACCTCGGCGTCGACATCGGCGCCGGAGGCATCAAAGTCGTGGAGCTCATCAACGAGAAGGGCCGTGCGCGACTGATGACCTACGGCTTCGCCGAGCACGCCGTCGGCAAGGTCGGGGAGAATCTCCTCGACCAGCCGGAGAAGGCCGCGGCCCTGCTCAAGGAGATCTGCGCGCGTGCCAAGACCGCGACCCCCAAGGTCATCTCGGGGTTGCCCGTCTCGCAGGTCTTCTCGTCCGTGGTCACGGTGCCCGCGGCCACCGGCAAGGCGCTCTCCGCTGCCGTCGAGCTGCAGGCCAAGAAGCTCATCCCGCTGCCGCTCGAGGAGATGATCCTCGAGACCACGCCCATCCCGGACGCGCCGGGTGAAGGCGGCAAGAAGCAGAACTACGCGCGCGTCCTGCTCACCGGCGCCGCCAAGTCGCTCGTCAAGAAGTACATCGACGTCTTCAAGCTGGCCGGGCTGCAGCTGCTCTCGTTGGAGACCGAGGCCTTCGCCCTCATCCGCTCGTTGGTGGGCCGCGACCGCGGCAGCGTCATGCTCATCGACATGGGCGCGCTGCGCACCAACATCATCGTCGTCCAGAACGGCATCCCGTTCCTCTCACGGTCGCTCAACCTCGGCGGGCTGACGCTCTCCCGCGCCATGTCCGAGACGATGCGCATCCCGCTCCAGCAGGCCGAACAGCTCAAGGTGGACGCCCAAGCCGTGGCCGACGTCATGCCGGACGCCGGGCTGCCCAAGATGTTCGACAGCGCGTTGACCATGCTCCTCAACGAGCTGCGCTACTCCTCCAACCTCTACGCCGGCCAGAACGAGACGCCTCGGCAGATCGAGAAGATCGTGCTGACCGGCGGCGCGGCGCTCTTCCCGCGCCTGGCCGAGACCATCGGCAGCACCATGGGGATCAAGGCCTATGTCGGCGACCCGTGGGCGCGCGTCATCTATCCGCTCGACCTGCGTCCCGTGCTCGATCAGATCGGTTCCCGCTTCAGCGTCGCGGTCGGCTTGGCGATGCGGGACATCGAGTAGGAGGTTTCGTGGTATACTCGGGGGGTAATCCTTACCGTCGCTCGCATGGCTGACGGGATTTCGCTCCTTCCGGAGGAGTACAAGAAAAAGGAAGAGGAGGAACGCAAGAAGCGTGCCAAGGTCAAACCGGACATGGCGTTCCACGTTCCCGGGAGGCAGAAGGCCGTACCTGCCCCTCCCGCCCCGACGCCCGCCAAGGGTCCGGGGGTCTTCGCGCGCCTGTTCCGCCGCAAGCCCAAACCGCTCATCGCCAAGCCCGTGGGCAAGCCCGTCGTCCCGGCGCCGACGCCTGCGACGACGCCTAAGGCTCCGCCCGCGACCGCGCCGCTGAGGACCTCGCCGCCGCCGAAGCCCGCGCCTCCGCCTCCGCCGCGGGTGGCCGCGCCGCCACCTCCGCCGCCTGCCCCCAAGAAGGGGAAGGTCGCCGCCGCGTTCTCGTCGGCGGCGCCCGGCGGCGATGTGTTGCGCGTCTCCCTCATCCCGGAGGAGGGCGCGGCCCAACCGGCCAAGCGCGGCGTCGGCCTTGCCGGCGTCATCATCACCGTCGTCATCTCGGTGCTCGTCGTGCTCGGCGGCTACGTCGCGGCCCGCGCCGCCGCCGGTGCGCGCGAGGCGGAGATCGCCGGCGTCGACACGCTCATCGCCCAGACCGACGCCCGCATCCGTGAGGCCGACCTCGTGCTCGGCGAGGCGCGTGACGCCGGCCGCCGCCTGACGGCGCTGGATACGCTGCTCGACCGCCATGTGCGCTGGACGGGGTTCTTCACGTGGCTGGAGCGCAACACCATCCCGACCGTGACCTTCACGCAGCTGCGCAGCGAGTCCGTCGGCACGGTCACCCTCGACGCCCTGGCCGCCGGCTTCCCAGCCGCCGCCGAGCAGATCGTCGTCTTCCGGACCGCGCCGCAGGCCGTGACCGCGGTCGAGACCAGCGCCATCAACGCCGACATCGCGCCCAACGGCGAGGTCCGCGGCGTGCGCTTCTCCGTGACGCTCTCGCTGGCGCCGACGCTGCTCACCCCCGACGCGGCCACCGGCACGCCGCGCACCGCCCCATAGTATGCCCGACCTCCCCGCCACCGCCGTCACGCCCCGGGCCAAGCCCGCCGTCCGCAAGCCGACCGTCGCGGACGCCATCGCCCGTAACGGGAAGGCCGTTTCCGTCGTGGTCGCTTTGGCCATCCTGGCGAGCGGCTACTTCGGGCTGATCCATCCGGTGCTCACGGCCATGGCCTCCGGCGGCCGCTACGACGTCGCGGCGGCGCGTGCCCGGCTGGCCGAGCGGGAGGCCCGGCTGGCCGAACTCGAGACCTTGCAGCGCCAGTACACGGCCATCGGCCGTCAGGATCTCGAGCGTCTCGAGCGGTTCCTGCCGGCCGAGACCGACGTGCCTGGGCTGATCACCGCGCTCGACGAGCTCAGCCGCTTGGCGGGGCTGCAGCTGCTGGCCATCGACACCCAGCCGCGCAAGGATGCCGTGGCCGGCCTGCCCTCGGTGGGCGCCACGGACGTGGCCGTCTCCTTGGCCGGCGGCGATTATCCCAAGCTCAAGGCGATGCTGCGCAACGTCGAGACCAGCCTGCGTCTGTTGGACGTCACGGCCATCGCCTTCCAGTCCGCTACGTCCTACACGCTCAACCTGCGGACCTACCACCTGCTGAAGCGCTGACCTATGGCTGCCGGACAGATCTCCCGACCGACGATGATCGTGCTCGGCCTCGGCGTGGCCGGGGTCGCCGCCTTCGCCACGTGGTGGTTCTTCCTGCGCGACGCCGGCCTGCCTGCGGACACGGCCGTGCGGCGCCCCGAGGCCATCGACGCGGCCGTGCTGCGCGACGGCCGCTACGGCGAGCTGCGCGCGCCGGCGCAGCCGCAGGAGTCGGTACGCAAGGGCCGGACCAACCCGTTCGTCCCGGCGTCCGCGCAGCCAGAGACGCCCTGATATGCCCGCCGCGACACCCGCACAACCCACGCCGCTCCTGGCCGCGCTGTTGCGCGCCAAGGCCGTCACCGACGCCCAAGTCGCCCAGGTCGCTCGGGACATCGCCAAGCATCCCGCCGACGAGGTGCGCATCCTGGCCAAGGCCGGCATCGCCGACGAGACCCTGGCCACGGCCCGCGCCGAGGTCCTGGGCTTGCCGTACGTCGACCTGCGCGACAAGGAGATCCCGCCGGACGTCATCCGGCTCTTGCCGCGCGACCTGGCGGAGGGGCACCGCGCCGCGGTCTACGCGGTGGACGGGAAGGTCGTCTCGGCGGCGTTGGCCGAGCCGGAGGAGTACGCCCACGTCCAGGCCATCACCTTCCTGTTGGAGGAGAAAGGGTTGACCGCGCAGTTCGCGGTCATGTCCAACGACAGCTTCTCGGCCGCGCTGCGCAAGTACGAGGAGTACGGCAAGGAAGTGGAGAAGGCGCTCGAGGCGGCCAAAGGCAAGTACGGCAAGGCCGAGCGCCGTCCCGGGGCGGAGGCGCCGGCCGGGACCATCGAGGAGGTCATCAAGGGCGCGCCGGTCTCGCGCATGGTCTCGGTGCTGATGCGCGCCGCCGTGGAGCAGGGCGCTTCGGACATCCACATCGAGCCCTACGGCAAGCAGACCCGCGTCCGCTATCGCGTCGACGGCGTGCTGCGCACCTCGCTCACCCTGCCGGCGTACATCCATGGCGCCGTGGTCTCGCGCATCAAGGTGCTGGCCAACCTCAAACTGGACGAGACCCGCGTGCCGCAGGACGGCCGCATCACCCAGAGCTTCGATTCCAAGGTCATCGACTTCCGCATCTCGACCATCCCGGTCGTCGACAACGAGAAGGTCGTGATGCGTATCCTGGACACCTCGGTGGGCGTGCCGACGCTCGAGCAGCTCGGGTACCGGCAAGCGCACGTGGACCTTCTGGCCAAGCAGGTGCAACAGCCGCATGGGCTGATCCTGGTGTCCGGCCCCACCGGCTCCGGCAAATCGACGACGCTCTACACCATCCTCAACATGCTCAACTCCGAGGGCCGGAACATCGTGACCCTGGAGGATCCGGTCGAGTACTACATCAAGGGCGTCAACCAGTCGCAGATCCGTCCGGAGATCGGCTACACCTTCGCCTCCGGGCTGCGCGCCTTGCTCCGTCAGGACCCCAACGTCATCATGGTCGGCGAGATCCGCGACCGTGAGACGGCCGAGCTCGCGGTGCATGCGGCGCTCACCGGTCACCTCATCTTCTCGACCATCCATACCAACGACGTCTTCGGCATCATCCCGCGGCTCGTGGACATGCAGGTCGAGCCGTTCCTCATCGCCGCCACGCTCAACGTCGGCGTCGCCCAGCGCCTGGCGCGCCGCATCTGCCAGGACTGCAAGGCACCGCAGGAGGTCCCGGAGGAGGTCGTCGCCGCGCTGCGCAAGGAGCTGGCGACCGTGCCGCCGGCCTTGCTGCCGGAGGGCATCACGCCGGACGGGCCGCTGACCTTCTCCTACGGCAAGGGTTGCAAGACCTGCGGCGACTCCGGCTACCAGGGCCGCATCGCCTGCGCCGAGATCATGCCGGTCAGCCGTGACATGCAGAACATCATCAGCGCCGGGTTCAAGCTCGAGGACATCCGGGCCGAGACGCGGCGACAGGGGATGATTTCCCTCAAGCAAGATGCTATCCTGAAGGCCTTGGCGGGGTTCACCACGGTGGAAGAGGTGCTCCGCATCAGCGAGGAGGAAGATGCCGGCTAAGCCGACCTTATGGCGCAACAGAACAACAAGAAAAAGCCCAAGGTGCTGATCGTGGAGGACGATGCATTCCTGGCGGGCATCTACACGACCAAGTTCTCGCTCGAAGGGTTCGACGTGGTCTCGGCCGGCGACGGCGCGGCCGGCCTCAAGGCGGCCAGGAAGGAGCTGCCGAACATCATCCTGCTCGACGTGCTGATGCCCAAGATGGACGGGTTCGAGGTGCTCGACGAGCTCAAGAAGGACCCCAAGACCAAGGCCATCCCGGTGGTCATCCTCACCAACTTGGGCCAAAAGGAGGACGTCCAGCGCGGCCTCAAAGGCGGCGCGGTGGACTATCTCATCAAGGCCCACTTCGTGCCTTCGGACACGGTCTCCAAAGTCCGCAAGATCCTCGCCCACGTGAGTTGATCGGCCCATGCCGCTGTACGATTACGTCGGACGCAACCGCTCCGGTCAGGAGGTCCGCGGCGTCGTGAACGCGGATACCGAGGACCTCGCCGTGTCCGCGCTCGCCGAGCGCGGCATCTTGGACGCGTCCATCACCGCGCATGTCCGTGAAGCCACGGTGGAGTCGCTCCTGGAGCGCCTGCGCCGCGTCTCGCGGCGCGACGTCGTCATCCTCTCGCGGCAGCTCTCGGTGCTCGTCTCGGCCAACGTGCCGCTGGTGCAATCCTTGCGTGCGCTGGTCGGCCAGACGGTCAACCCGCGGCTGCGCGAGGTGGTCATCGCCGTGGCCGACGAGGTCGAGGCCGGCGCCAAGCTCTCGGACGCCATGGGCCAGCACCGCGTCTTCTCGGATTTCATGGTCAACATGATCCGCTCCGGCGAGACCTCAGGCCGCCTGGCCGAGGTGCTGGAGTACCTCGCCGACCAGGAGGAGAAGGACTACGACCTGACGGCGAAGATCCGCGGCGCCATGATGTACCCCGGGTTCATCATCGTCGGGCTGTCCGTCGTCGGTTTCATCATGGTCACCTGGGTGCTCCCCAAACTGACCGACGTCCTGGCCGAGACCGGCGCGGAGCTGCCGCTTTCCACGCGCATCCTCATCGCGTTGTCCTCGTTCTTCCGGTCGTACTGGTGGCTGGTGCTCCTGGCCGTGACGGCCGTGGCCGTGGGCGCGCGCATGGCGCTGCGCCAGCCGCTCGGGCGCGCGCTGTGGGACGCCTTCAAGATCCGCATGCCCGTCTTCGGCGGGCTGTTCAAGCGCATCGCCCTGGTGCGCTTCGCACGCAGCATGGAGACGTTGCTGGTCGGCGGCGTGGACGAGGTGACCGCGCTCGGGATCGCCGCCAACGTCGTCGGCAACGCCACGTACAAGGACCTCATCTTGCGCACGCAGAAGGAGGTCGAGGACGGCAATTCCATCGTCACGGTGATGAGCGGCAATGCCGCCGTGCCGGCGATGCTCTCGCAGATGCTCGCGGTGGGGGAGGAGACCGGCCGGCTCCAGGAGGTGCTGCGGCGCCTCGGCGACTTCTACAACCGCGAGATCGAGAACCTGGTGGGCTCGCTGGTGACCCTCATCGAGCCGCTCATCATGGTGGTCATGGGCGTGGCCGTGGGCGTCATGGTGGCGGCGGTCATCCTGCCCATGTATAACATAGCGAATTCGTTGTGATATACTGAGGGAGATCTCTTATCCACATACCAACGGAGGACGTATGACCCACGCACGCAAAGGGTTCACGCTCATCGAGCTCCTGGTGGTCGTCGCCATCATCGGGCTGCTCTCGACGCTCGCCGTGGTGGCGCTCAACAGCGCCCGTGAGAAGTCGCGCGACGCCAAGCGCATCTCGGACATCAAGCAGGTCCAGACGGCGCTCGAGCTGTACTACTCGGACAGCCAGTCGTACCCGGATCCGGCCGGCCTGGACGACATCGGCACCGAGCTGACCCGGCTGGACGGCGACGGCTTCGCGGCCGGGGATACCGACCCGGTCTACATGGGGCTCATGCCGCGCGATCCGCAGAACACCGGGAACTTCATGTACAAGTACGCCCGGACGTCGGCCACGGAGTACTCCATCACCTTCGACCTGGAGGGGCCGACCGGCCAGTACCGCGACACCAACGCCGACGACCGCATCGCCTGCACGGCCACGCAGGACGGCATCGGGTGTCTGTAGAGCGACACGCCCCGTCATGCGACGGGGCTTTCGCTTATGAAGGAACGACGCGGATTCACGCTCATCGAGCTCCTGGTGGTCGTCGCCATCATCGGGCTGCTCTCGACCATGGCGGTCGTGGCGCTCAACGACGCCCGCATCAAGGCGCGCGACGCCAAGCGGCTCGGTGACGTCAAGCAGCTGACCAACGCCCTGGAGCTGTTCTACGCCGGGCAGAACGCCTATCCGGCCCAGGACGTCGTGCTGGGCGACGCCGGCGCGCGCGTGCTTGACGCCACCGGGTTCCAGGACGCGCCCACGGCAGGGGAGCAGGTCTTCCTCGGCGTCGTGCCGCGCGATCCACAGCACATCGCCCCGGACCGCGTGTACCGTTACTCGTGCGGCGCGCCGTGCGGCTCCTACGCCATCACCTTCCGCCTGGAGCGGCCGGTGGGGGACCACCGTGACGGCAACGGCGACCTGGCCATCGTCTGCGTCGCCTCGCCCGACGGCACGACCTGTAACTAGCGTCATTTCGAGGAGCGAAGCGACGAGAAACCCCAAAGGTAATCGCCTTTGGGGTTTCTCACTGCCGTTCGAAAAGACTGCAAGAAAGCGCTATACTTCCTGACATGATCCTCGTGTTTTCCGCGCTCCTCGGATTGGCCTTCGGGAGCGCCATGACGGCGTTCATCTCGCGGCTGGCGACCGGCGGACGCTGGTGGCGCGGCCGTTCGCATTGTCCGCGATGCAAGCATCCGCTGGCGCCGCTGGACCTGATCCCGGTGGTCTCGTACCTGCTGCTGCGCGGCCGCTGCCGCTCCTGCCGCGGCCCCATCGGCCTGAGCTATCCGCTCATCGAGCTGGCCACCGCGGGGCTCTTCGTGCTCGCGGCCTGGGTGCGGCTCGGTCCGGCGGCGGCCGCCTGGGACGCTGCGGCCTTCCTCGCGCCCGGCTGGAAGATGCTGCTGCGCGATTGGCTGGCCATCCTGGTGCTCGAGCAGATCTTCCTCTACGACCTGTGGTTCGGCTACATCCTCGACCAGGTCTCGTTGCCGGCCATCGGCGCGTTCCTGGCGATCAACCTGGCGCTGGGCGTCCCGGCGTCGTCCATGGCCGTCGGTTTCCTCGTCGGCAGCGGGTTCTTCCTCGCGCAGTACGTGGTCTCGGCCGGGAAGTGGATCGGCGGCGGCGACATCCGGCTCGGGGCGCTGATGGGCGTGCTCCTCGGCTGGCCGCTCCTGGGCGTGGCGCTGTTCCTCGCCTACCTTGCCGGCGGCGTGGTCGGCGGCGCGCTCCTGGCCACCGGCCGCAAGGCCGTCGGCAGCCAGATCGCCTTCGGGACCTTCCTGTCCGCGGCGACGCTGGTCGCGCTGTTCTGGGGCCAGGCGGTGTTGGAGTGGTATTTCCAGGGGTTGCTATGAGGCGCGGCGCGCGCGGCTTCACCTTGGCCGAACTGCTGGTCTCGATGAGCATCTTCGCGGTGCTCACCGCGGTCGTCATGGTGAACTTCCGCGTCGGCGAGCGGGGGGACGAGCTGCGCCTCGGCGCGGCGCGCCTCGCGGCGCTCATCCGTGACGCCGAGGCGCGGGCCTCCTCAGGCGTCACGGCCTGCGTCTGCCTCACGGGCGGCCCCGGCGGCCCGCTGTGCGGCGCCGGGCGCAGCTGCAGCGGCGGCGGCACGGCCACGGACGTCGTGCCCGACGGCGGCTATGGCGTGCACATCGGCCTGGGCGACCCCGAGGCCGTGCTCTTCGCCGACCTCGACGCCAGCCGCACCTACACCGTCGGGGAGGAGCTCGAGCGCGAGCGGCTCTCGCCGTCGGCCGGCGTCCGTGCGCAGGCCTCGGGCGGCGACGTGGTCTTCGTGCCGCCGCGACCGGAAGTGTGGATCAACGGCACGCAGGCGCCGACGGAGTTCTCGGTGACGCTGGAGCAGCTGCTCTCCGGCGCGCGCCGCGCGCTGCGCTATAACCGCATCAGCCGGCGCATCGAACAGGAGGCGCTATGACGGGCTTTTCGCAGCACTGTCATTCCGAGGGAGCGAAGCGACCGAAGAATCCCGCGGGCCATCGCTGGGGTGTCATCCGAGCATTCGCTGGCAGGATCCTTCGCTGCGCTCAGGATGACAGTTCCGGTCAAGGGATGCTGGAGATGATCATCGCGTTGGGCATCGTCGTGTCCGGCCTCACCGGCGCGCTGGCGCTCGTCACCGGCTCGCTCAACGCCTCCAACGAGAGCCAGACGCGCGTGGTCGCCACCGGCCTGGCGCGGGAGTCGCTCGAGGTCGCCCGCAACCTGCGGGACGGTTCCTGGCGCGCGGGTCGGGCCTGGAACGAGCGCTTGGGCGCGGGCAGCGACCGCACCGGGATCCTCGTCGAGGACGGCGGCTGGTCGTTCGACGCGGCTCCGGACGCCATCGACGAGGACGCCGCCGCGGTCTTCGAGGATCCGGACGGGTTCTACCGCCAGTACGGCGCGGGCGGCGCTCCGGTCGGGGCACGGACCACGCCCTACCGCCGGCTGGTGCGCCTCTGGCCGATCTGCATGGTCGAGGGCGACGCCGCGACCGTCGCCGCGGTCGAGGCCGAAAGCTGCCCGCCCGGGCAGGTCGAGGTGGGCACCGACGCGCGCGCCGAGGTGACCTGGACCGTCTCCGGCCGGGACCATGCTTTGGAACTGGAACAACAGCTGTATGACTGGCGCTGAGCGCGAGCGGGGATTCACGTTGATGGAGCTGGTGGTGGTCGTGGCCGTCTTCGCCACGGCCATGGTGGCGATCACCGACATGTTCCTCATCGCCAGCCGCGCCCAGCGCAAGATCCTGGGGCGCGAGGAACTGGCCTCGCTGGCCCGCGCCTCCCTCGACCAGATGACACGCTCCCTGCGGCAGGGGAGCATCGACTACGCGCGCTACGAGCCCGCCGAAGGCGGCCCGCTGGAGACGCCGGACGACCGGCTCCTCCTGCGCGCCGAGGACGGTACCACACGCTCGTACCGGCTGAGCACGGACGCCTGCCCGCCGGACTCGAGCCCCTGCCTGCTCGTGGAGGAGGACGGCGTCGTCGCGGTGCTGACTCCGCCCGGCGCCACGGTCGAGCGCTTCCAGGTGGTCATCACGCCTGCCGCGGACCCGGACGTGCCGGCGGGCGGTCCCTATGCCTCGGACGAGCAGCCGATGGCCTGGATCCATCTGGCCTTGCGCTCCGGCAGCGGCGCGACCGGCGCCTCCGTCCGCGTGCAGAGCGCGGTCACCACGAGACGGTATGTGCGGTGACATGCATCTCCCGGAGATCGCATCGGGGCTCCCTCGCTTCCGCTCGGGAAGACAGGAGGGCGGGCCCGGGTTCTTGTCTTCCCGAGGAGCCGTGCGACGAGGGAGCACCGACATCCGAGGCAACGTGCTTCTGCTCTCGCTCTTCGCGCTGTCCACCATCATGCTCGGCGGGCTGACCGTGGGCACCCTGGTGCTGCGCGAGCTGCGCGCGGCCCGCGTCGCGGACGCCGCGCAGGGGGCGCTGGCCGCCGCCGAGTCCGGCAACGAGCGCGCGCTTTACGAGATCCGCAAGCTCGGGCGCAGCCCGCGCGAGCTGGCGGCCGTGGAGACCCTTCCGAACGATGCGGTCTACCGGCGGGAGATCGTCCAGGAGCCCGCGCCCATCTTCACGACCATCCCGCAGGATACGGTCCATGAGCTGGTGCTCTACGACCCTGCCGCCACGCCGCCCGCAGGCGGCGTGGCGTCGGTGCGCATCTCCTGGGACGCGTCCTGCGGCGCCATGAGCGTGCTGGAGCTCACCAGCGTCAGCTTCACGCCCGGCACCGGCTGGAGTCCGGACTTGGCGGCCTTCCGCTACAGCCACCCGGGCCCGGTGACCTACACCTTGACCGACCCCGGCAGCCAGGGGACGCGCCTGCGCATCCGTGCCGAGCGCTGCGACGCCACGGACGTGCGCATCGACGCCCTCGACGCCGGGGGCGCGCCCGCGGCCTTCCCGGATCGGGTGGCCATCGTCTCCACCGGGGAGTACCGTGGCACGCGCCAAGCCAGCCAGGTGGTGGCGCCGACCGTGACCACGCTCTCCGGCCTCTTCGACTTCGTGCTCTTCTCGGAGTGCGAGATCGCCAAGGGAGGTGCCGCACCGATCTGTCCCTGATATGACCCACGACGAAGCCAAGAGACGCATCGCCAAACTCCGCACGCTGATCGACCGGTACCGCTACGAGTACCACGTGCTCGACGCCTCGACGATCTCCGACGCCGCGCACGACTCGCTCAAGCACGAGCTCTATACGCTCGAGCAGCGCTACCCCGAGCTGATCACGCCCGACTCGCCGACGCAGCGCGTCGGCGGCGAGGCGTTGCCCGGATTCAAGAAGGTCGCCCACGAGACCCCGATGCTCTCCATGGAGGACGTCTTCACGCCGGGGGAGCTCGGCGAGTGGTACGGTCGCGTCGCCAAGCTGCTGGGCGTCGGACGTTTCGACGTCTTCTGCATGGTCAAGATCGACGGGCTGGCGATGTCCGTGGTCTACCGCGACGGGCTGCTCGCGGCCGCGGCGACGCGCGGTGACGGCAAGGTGGGTGAGGACGTGACCGCCAACGTCCGGACCATCGAGGCCGTGCCGCTCCGGTTGCGGCGGCCGACGGATCCCGAGATCGCGCGTTTCCTCCAGGAGTTCCCGCAGACCGACGCCAAGCGGCTGCGCGCCTTCTGTGACGGGACGCCGGGGCGTTTTGAGGTCCGCGGCGAGGTCTACATGACGAAGAAGGATTTCGAGAGGCTCAACGCCCGCGTCCGCAAGGAGGGCGGCGAGCCTTTCGCCAACCCACGCAACGTCTCCGCCGGCAGCGTGCGTCAGCTCGACCCCGCGGTCACCGCCGGCCGCAAGCTCTCGTTCTTCGGCTGGGACATCGTCACCGACGTCGGCTGCGCCACGCACGCCGCGGAGCTCGCCCTGCTGCGGCTGCTCGGCATCCCGGTGAACCCGGAGGGCGGCCCGGCCGGGGACGTCGCCGGGATCCACACCGTCCACGAGCGCGTCCGCAAGCGGCGCGAGACGTTGGGCTACTGGCTGGACGGCATCGTCGTGCGGGTCGACGACAACGCCGCCTTCCGTGAGCTGGGCGTCGTCGGCAAGACGCCGCGCGGGCTCGTGGCCTACAAGTTCCCGCCGGAGCAGGCCACCACCGTGGTGCGCGAGGTCCGCTGGCAGATCGGCCGCACCGGCGTGCTCACCCCGCTCGCGGTCATGGATCCGGTCTTCGTGGCCGGTACCACGGTGCGCCACGCCACCCTGCACAACGCCGACGAGATCGCGCGCCTCGGGCTGAAGGTGGGGGACACGGTCATCCTGGAGAAGGCCGGCGACATCATCCCCAAGATCGTCCAGATCCTGCCCAAGCTCCGGACGGGGAGCGAGAAGCCGGTGCGCGTGCCCAAGTCCTGCCCGGCCTGCGGCCAGCCGGTGGTGCGCAAGGACGGCGAGGTCGCCGTCCGTTGCGTGAACCCCAGGTGCCCCGGAAAGAAGACGGAGCGCCTCATCCATTTCGTCGGCGGGTTCGACATCGACGGCCTCGGCCCCAAGATCCTGGAGCGGCTCCAGCAGGAAGGGCTGGTCTCGGAGCCGGCCGACCTCTTCACGCTCACCAAGGACGAGCTGGTCGGGCTCGACCGCTTCGCGGAGAAGTCCGCGGAGAACCTGGTGGCCGCCATCGCCGCGGCCAAACGCATCACGCTGCCGCGGTTCATCGGCTCGCTCGGCATCCCGCACGTCGGCGAGGAGACGGCCGAGGACCTCGCGGCGCGTTTCCGCTCGCTCGAGGCGGTGCGCGGCGCGTCGCTCGAGACGCTCAACGCCGTCCCGAACATCGGCGCGATCGTCGCCCGGAGCATCCACGGGTGGTTCGCCGAGAAGCACAACCAGGCCATGGTCGACCGGCTGCTCGAGGTCGGCGTGGAGATCGAGGAGCCCAAGCGCGCCAAGGGCCAGCCGCTCGCCGACAAGAGCTTCGTCTTCACCGGAGAGATGGAGGGGATGAGCCGCGAGGAGGCAAAGGAAAAAGTCCGCTACCTCGGCGGCGACGCCTCGGAGTCCGTGACCAAGAAGACGAGCTACGTGGTGGTGGGCGACAAGCCGGGCTCCAAGCTCGAGAAGGCCAAGAAACTCGGGGTGTCGGTGATCGGGGAAAAGGAATTCCGGAAACTGATCGGGATTTGACCCGGGTCGAGACCCTGATAGTATGGATGCGTATGGGAGCGGATGAGGAAAAAATGGACAGACTGATCTCGACGGTCGACAAGATCGCTGTCACGGTCGTGGACCTGAGCGATCGCATGGGCGGTGTGGAGCGGCGCCTGTCGAAGGTCGAGGATATCGTCAGCAAGGGCTACAGCAGGATCGACGATTTCTTGGTGCTCTTCAACAGGCACGATGCCGAGATCGCCGCCCTACGGGATGCGTACCGTCGACTCGAAGAACGGGTCGAGACGCTCGAGGGACAACGCGCATAAAAAAGACGCCTCGTCACCTGACGGGGCGTCGACCGTTCAGAGCGAGGCGTAGAGGCCGGCGGCCTGGACCAGCTCGCCGAGCACGTGGTCGTGCTCGATGCCGGCGAAGGCGTTGAGCGCGCCCTTCCAGCCCTGCCCGCGCAACACGATGTTGACCTCCCCGGCGCTCGGATCCTGCGGGGCGTCGAAGGCCAGCGCGGCGGCGATGCCGGTGGCCAGGTGCGCGGGCGTGATGCCGTCGGCGATGGCGCCCAACGCCGGACGCACCAGGCGGTCCTGCGCCCCGAGCTTGCGCTTGGGGTCGCGGCCGACGCGCAGCACGGTGTCTGCGAGCGCCGGATTGGCCAGGCGCTGGAGCGTCTTGGCGACGTACGTCCGCTGCGCCTCCGCGTCCACTCCGTAGCCGGCCACGAGCGCACGGCTGGCTTCCCGCAGTGCGCCGTCGAGCAGCGCCAGGATCGTCTCATCACGCAGCGCCTCATGGATGTAGGCGTGCCCGCGCTTGTGCCCGTAGTAGGCGGCGATGGCGTGGGCCATGTTGACCGTGAACAGCTTCTGCGTGAGCGTCCGGTCGAGGTCGTCGGTGTACTCCAGGCCCGCGACGGTCGGCGGTCGGGGATGCGAGGAACGCAGCGCCCCGGCGTCGACCGTCCACTGGCAGTACTCCTCGACGGCCACGAGAAGAGGATGCTCGCCCGAGCGGGGCGTCCGGTTGGGGACGATGCGGTCGACCATGCAGTCCGGGAAGACGGCCGCCAGGTCCGCGCCGTCTCCGGCGACGAGCCCGCGCAGGTACGTCGAGTTTCCGAGCATGTTCTCGCAGGCGATGACGACCACCGGCACGGGGTCGCTGCGCCGCGCGATGCCCGCGCGCAGGACGCCGGAGACGGCCGGCAGGGCGTTCTTGCCCACGGCCGTCACGACGATCCGCGCCTCGGCGACGGCTGCCGCCGCCTGCGGGTCCGCAGCCTCGAGCGCCGTGACGTCCCGCACCCACCGCTCCGCGAGCGACCCGGTGCCCATGATGCGCACCGGATAGCATCCGAGCTCCTGGATCCTACGGACCGTCTCCGCGTTGACGTCGACGAACGTCACGCGGTAGCCGGACTCGGCCAAGAGCATGCCGATGAAGCCCCGGCCGATGTTGCCGGCCCCGAAAACCACTGCCTTCATGCGTCCTCCTGGGTCAAAGAACCCTGCCTGAACCTTACGGACGTGCTATACTTTTGTCCATGAAACTGACCGCAGAAGAACTGGATCGTCTGGCGGATTTGGCGCGGCTCAGGCTTGCCGCCGAGGAGCGGGGCACGTATCTCGAGCAGCTCGGTGCCATCATCGGTTACGTCGAGTCCTTGCAGCGCGTCGACGTGACCGGGGTCGACCCGACCTTCCGCGGGACCGACCTCGGACAGCGGTTGCGCCCGGACGCCGCGGAGGAATGCGACGCGGAGATGCGGCGCGTGCTCTTGGCATCCGCGCCGGAGCGGCTCGGGGAGTACGTCAAGGCGCAAGCCGCGCTCAAACGGAAGGGCTGATATGGCCGCGATGACCGTCGCCGAACTGCAGGACGCCCTGCGCGCCAAGCGCCTCTCCGCCGTCGAAGCGATGACGGAGACCATGGCGCGCATCGAGCGGCACGAGCCCGCGGTCAACGCCTTCGTCGAGGTCTACGCCGACGAGGCCATGCACGCCGCCAAGCTCGTCGACGCCGCCCGCGCCGCGGGCGGCGGATTGGGCGCGCTCGCCGGCATCCCCATCGCCATCAAGGACGTCTTCGTCGACGAGGGGCATGGCGCCTCGGCCGGCTCCAAGATGCTGCGCCGGTACCGCTCGGCCTACAGCGCCACGGTCGTGGACCGGCTGCGCGCCGCGGGCGCCATCATCATCGGACGCACCAACATGGACGAGTTCGCGATGGGGTCGTCCACCGAGAATTCGGCCTTCGGCGTGACGCGCAATCCCTGGGACACGGAGCGCGTCCCCGGCGGCTCCTCCGGCGGCTCGGCCGCGGCCGTGGCCGCGGGCATGGTCCCGGCGGCGCTCGGCTCGGACACCGGCGGCTCGGTGCGCCAGCCCGCCGCCTTCACCGGCGTCACCGGCCTCAAGCCCACCTATGGGCGCGTCTCGCGCTACGGCCTGATGGCCATGGCCAGCTCCTTCGACACCGTCGGGACGTTGACGCGCAACGCCGAAGACGCGGCGCTGCTGTTCTCCGTCATCGCCGGAGCCGACCCCAGGGACGCCACCAGCCTCGACGCCGAGGCCTTCCGTTGGGAGTCGCGCGTCGGGCTCGAGGGCCTGCGCATCGGCATCCCCAAGGAGTGCTTCGGCGAGGGTCTGGACCCGGAGGTCGAGAAGCGGGTGCGGGAGGCCGTCGCCGCCATGCGCGAGATGGGCGCGGAGGTGCGCGAGGTGTCGTTGCCGGCATCGCCGCAGGCCTTGGCGGCCTATTACGTGCTCGTCCCGGCCGAGGTCTCCTCCAACATGGCCCGTTACGACGGCGTCCGCTACGGCGAGCGCGTCGCCGGCGACGACCTGATGGCGACCTACGCGGCGACGCGCGGCGCGCTGTTCGGTCCCGAGGTCAAACGCCGGATCCTGGTCGGGACCTACGTGCTTTCCGCCGGCTATTACGACGCCTACTACCGCCGCGCCCAGCAGGTGCGCACCTTGGTGCGGCGCGATTTCGACGCGGCCTTCGCCCAGGTCGACCTCATCGCCACGCCGACGGCGCCCTCCGTGGCCTGGCCGCTCGGCGAGAAGTTCTCCGATCCGCTGACCATGTACCTGGCCGACGTCTACACCGTGTCCGTCAACGTCGCCGGCCTGCCTGCCGTGTCCGTGCCCTGCGGCCTGGCGCACGGCATGCCGGCGGGGCTCCAGCTCATCGGCCCGGCACTCTCCGAGCCGACGCTCTTGGCGGCCGCCGCAGCCTACCAGCACGCCCATCCCGCGGGCTTGACCCCACGCCTGTTCGGTTGACCTATGATCCGCACCGGTCCCAACCCCAAGCGACGCATCAACACGGCGGTCGGCCGCCCCACCGGCCGCGCCGCCGCCGCGCCATCCGCCAAGAAGGCGAAGTCGCGCATGCCCCAGCACACCGCGCAGTGGTGGGAACACGAAGCAAAGAAGCGTCCGCTGGTGCGCTGCGGTTCCTGCGGCGCGTTCTTCCTCAAGGGCCACTGGACCTTCGTGCCGGCGGGCGCGCAGCGCGGCCTGCAGCGGCAGGCGCGCGCGGCGACGTGTCCCTCATGCGCCGCCGAGCGGCGCGGGCGGATGCCGGGTGCCGCGGCCGGGGAGCTGACCATCCGCGGCCTGGCGGCGGCGGCCCGACCCCAGGCGCTGCAGACCATCGCCGGGTTCGCCGCCCGGGCCCGCGACCGCAACCCGGAAGCGCGCGTGCTCACCGTGGACGCCAGCCGCGCCGCCATCGTCGTGCGCACCACGCAGAACCAGCTGGCCGTCCGGCTCGGCAAGACCCTCGACCGGAGCATGAAGGGCGGGGTGTTGCGCATCGCCTATTCCCAAGACGACCTGCCCCTGCGCGTGACCTGGACCGCGCCGAAGCGTTGACGGGAAGAAGGAGGACCCGTGACACCCATCCCCACCATCCGGGAGGCCAAAGAAGACGTCCGCCGCCTGCGCCAGGTGGTCCGGGTTCTCTTCGAGGCGGGTTTCGAGGAGCAGCTCCGGCAGGCCGACCTATGCCGCTTGGTGCCGGTGCCGCGCCGCTTCGTGTGCGCGATCAAGCCCGCGCCGCTCTCGCTGCCGACCCTCGCCAAGCGGCTGCGCGGGGCCTTCGAGGAGCTGGGGCCGACGTTCGTCAAGCTCGGGCAGATGCTCTCCGTGCGGCCGGACCTGGTGGGTGAGGACGTGGCCGCCGAGTTCGTCGGGCTGCAGGAGAAGGTGCCGCCGGTGCCGTACGATGCGATCGTGGCCGCCGTGGAGCGCAGCTGGGGCGGTCCGTGGAAGAAGCGTCTCCGGTCCATCGCCCGGACGCCGCTGGCGTCCGCTTCCGTGGCCCAGGTCCACCGGGCCGTCACCGCCGACGGCAAGGCCGTCGTGCTCAAGGTGCGCCGCCCCGGCATCAAGGAGGAGGTCGTCCGCGACCTGCACCTGGCGGCGCTCCTGGCGCGTCTCCTCGAGCGCTACGTGCCTGCCGCGCGGCCGTTCCAGCCCGCGGCCATCGCCCGCGAGTTCTCGGAGTGGACGGTACGTGAGCTCGACTTCATGGTCGAGGCCGGACACATCGAACGGTTCCGTGCCGATTTTTCCGACGAGCCGCGGATGCGCGTGCCGCGGGTGTACTGGGAGCTGACCCGCGAGGACGTGCTGGTCATGGACGAAGTGACCGGCGTCCGCGTGGACGACGTGGCCGCGTTGCGGCGCAAGAAGGTCTCCCGCCCCAAGACCGCGCAGCTCGTGATGGAGAGTTTCCTCCGGCAGTTCTTCGTGACCGGTTTCTTCCACGGCGATCCGCACCCGGGCAACATGCTCGTGACCGCGGGCGGCGGGCTGGCGCTGCTCGACTTCGGCATCATGGGCTCGCTCCCGCGTCGGCTGCGCGAGGAGCTCATCTCCGCGTTCCTTGCCTACTTGCGCCATGACGTCGAGGCCTACGTCAAGCATGTCCTGGACATGGCGCGCGTCGCGCCGGGCGCCGACGTCCGCGGGTTCGCGCGCGAGGTCCGCGACATCCTGGACGCCGTCATCTACCGCCCCGCCGCGCGCAAGGGCATCCCCACGGCCTTCTACCGTATCGTCATCGCCGGCGGCCGCCACGGCGTCCGCTTCCCGACGGACCTGGTACTGCTCGCCAAGGCGCTCCTGACCGTCGAGGGCGTCGTCCGGACGCTGGACCCCAAGGTCGACATCGAGGCCGCGCTCGACCCGCTCTTCGCGCGGCTGGAGCGTGACCGCCTCGATCCGCGCCTGTGGCTGCCCGACCTCCGCGACGAGGCCTATGAGACGGCACGCTCGCTCAGCCACCTCCCGGCGCGCACCGAGGGGTTGCTCCGGCGCGTCGAGGAGGGGAGGCTGTCGGTGCGGTTGGACCTCGAGGAGCTCAAGAGCATGCTGGCGGAATTCGATCGGGAGAACGACCTGCGCGTCCTGGCCATCGTCGCCACCGGCGCGCTGCTGGCCTCGGCGCTGCTCCTGGCGCAGCCCGGCGCCTTGCCCGGCGGCGCGGCCTTCGGCAAGATGGGGCTCGTCGTCTCCGCGCTCCTCCTTGCAGGCACCTTCTTGGAGGCACGCAAGAAACCGGCATGATCCCGTATTTCGCGTTCCACGTCATCCCGCTCGGCCCCATCGCCATCCAGGTGTGGGGCCTGTTCGTCGCGCTCGGGCTGCTCACGGCGAGCTGGCTGCTCGCGCGCATCCTCAAACGGGACGGGCATGGTCCGGAGCTGGCGTGGAACCTGGCCTTTTGGGCGATGCTCGGCGCCGTGGTCGGCGCGCGTCTCGGCCATGTCTTCTTCTACGACTGGGATCACTTCTCCGCGGACCCGGCCGAGATCGTCGCCGTCTGGAAGGGCGGCCTCTCTTCCTTCGGCGGCTTCTTCGGCGGCGCGCTCGCAGGGCTGGCGTACTTGCGCGCCAAGAAGGCCGATCTCCTGCGCATCACGGACGCCACGCTCGCGGCGTTGCCGCTCGGCTGGGCCATCGGGCGCATCGGTTGCTTCCTCATCCACGACCATCCCGGGACGCTCACCAACTCGCCCTTCGGCGTGCAGTTCCCGGACGGCGCGCGCTTCGACCTCGGCATGATCGACGGGCTCGTCGGCCTGCTGGTCTTCGCCGTGGTCTACCCGTTCCACCGTATCTTCGGGCGGCGCATCCCCGGGTTGACGACCGGCCTGGCGCTCCAGCTCTACGCCCTGCTGCGCTTCCTCACGGATTTCCTGCGCGCCACCGATCTGCCCAACAGCGACCCGCGGTATCTGGGCCTGACCCCGGCCCAATACGCCTGTATCGTCTTTTTCCTCATCGGCGACGTGCTCATCGTGCGGGCCGTCTTGGGCCTCAGGAAGCGCGTCTCGCCAAGCTCCGACGGCGTGTAGTATCATGGGGGCGTATGAAGCTCTTCGGGGAACTCGAAGGCGCCATCATGCGGACCCTCTGGGAAGGGGGAGAGATGACCGTCCGCGACGTCCATGAACGGCTGTCGGCCTCGCATGGCGTGGCCTACACCACCGTGATGACGGTCATGGCGCGGCTCGCCGCCAAGCGGATGCTCAGCCGCCGCATGGAGGACGGCGTCTACGTCTACCGCACCCGGGAGACCGTGGACCACTTCTTCGCAGGCCTGTGCGGCAAACTGGTGGAGACCATCCGCAAGGACTACGGGGCGACCGCCGCGCAGGCCTTCGTCTCCGAGTTCGGCCGCAAGCTCAAGGCCTTCGCGGCCATGGCGCTGGTCTCGCTGGCGCTCTTCGGCGGGGTGCAGGCCTGGGCCGCGGCGTCGCCTGCCCATGAGGCCGTCTGCCGCGCCTTGGCGCTGGCCTGCGCCGATCCCGCGCCGCGCTCCATCGCCCTCGACGCGATGACCCCGGCCGAGCGGCTCTCCGTGCTGCCGCTCTCGCGTCCATGACCCCCTCCCGTCCGTACCTGTGGGTCGTGGCGTTCGTCTCCGGGATGTGCGTCATGGCCGTGGAGATGACCGCCTCACGGCTCGTGGCGCCGTACTTCGGCACCTCGCTCTTCGTCTGGGCCAACGTCATCGGCATGATCATGGCGGCGCTGGCCGTGGGCTATTGGGCGGGCGGCAAGCTCGCCGAGCGTTCGCCCAAGGCCGAGACGCTGCTCCTCCTGCTCCTCATCGCCGCGGCGCTGGCCGGAGCCATCCCGTTCCTGGTGTCGCCGCTCTCAGGCTTCGTCGTGGCGCGCTTCATCGGCGCCGCCGGGGCGCTGCTCATCGCGCTCGGCTCTTTGCTCGTGCTCTTGGTCCTCTTCGCGTTGCCCATCCTCCTGATGGGCATGACCAGCCCGTTCCTGATCAAGCTGCTGAGCGACCATCGGGGAGCGGGGGAGACCGCCGGAGGGGTCTTCGCCCTCTCGACCATCGGCTCGCTGGTGGGCACCTTCTTGCCGGCCTTCCTGCTGGTCCCGACCATCGGCAGCCGCGCCACGGTGCTGCTCTTCGCGGGGCTGCTCTTGGCGGTGGTGCTCTTCGGCCTGCTCGGCAGGCGGTTCGGGTTCCTGGCTCTGCTTGTGCTGCTGGCCGTCCCGCCGCTGGCCGAACAGCCGGTACGCGCCGCCGAGCACACCCTGGCCGAGACCGAGAGCCCGTACCAGTACATCCAGATCATCGAGCAGGGCGGCTTCCGCCAGCTGCGCTTCAACGAGGGGCTTGCCGTCCAGAGCTTGGAGCGCGCCGACACGCCGTTCACGGGGCGCTATTGGGACACCGTCTTCCCGCTGCCCAACCTCTCGCCTGCGGAGAAGCCCAAGGTGCTCATCCTCGGGCTGGCCACCGGTGCCATCGCCCGCGGCATCATCGAGACGCGCGCACCGGGCGCGGTCCACGTCACGGGGGTCGAGATCGACGGCGCGGTGGTCGAGTACGGCCGCCGCTTCTTTTCGCTGGACCGGCTCCCGGAGGAGCAGCTCCGCGTCGTCATCGAGGACGCGCGGACGTTCCTGCGCCGCACCGACGGGACCTACGACATGATCCTGGTCGATGCCTACGCCAACCAGCTGTACATCCCGCCGCACCTGGCCTCGCAGGAGTTCTTCGCCCTGGCCAAGGAGCGCTTGAACCCGGGCGGGATCCTCGTGGCGAATGTCAACGCGCCGCTGCGCACCTCGCCGCTGCTCACCAGCATCGTCCGGACCATCGGCACGAGCTTCCCGGAGATCGACGTCTACCACGTCCCCAATTCCTGGAATCGGGTCATCGTGGCCTCGGACCGCGAGATCGATTGGGAGGGCGCCAAGGCGCGCGTCCCCGAGCAGCTGCAGCAGGTCTACGACGAGACGCTCAGCGACTTGGCGGACATCGACCCCTCGCACGGCATGATCCTGACGGATGACAAGGCGCCGGTGGAACTGATGACGGATGCGATGATTTTCGAGGCCTACCGTAGTGCGCGGTGATATGGCGTACGACCAGACGCTGGCCGGCCGGATCCGTGATGAGCTCGAGTCCGAGCGCGGCATCACAGAGAAGGAGATGTTCGGCGGCATCGCGTTTCTCGTCGATGGCAAGATGTTCGTCGGTGTCTCCGGCGACGATCTGATGGCGCGCATCGGGCCAGAGGCCTACCCGGCGGCGCTCAAGGAAAGGCATGTCCGCGAGATGCGTTTCACGGGCAAACCGTTTGTCGGCTACGTCTTCGTCGGTCCGACGGCCATCGCGGACGAACAGGCGCTACGGCGTTGGATCGGCATGAGCTTGACCTTCGTCCGGACGGTCAAAAAGGGACCGAAGCGTCCCAGGAAGAAGGGTTGAAGCGGCAGCGGTCTTTGTCATGAAAAAAGCGGGGAGGGGACGCCTCTCCGCTCACTCCGCGGCCTGCTGCTCCGGGAAGCGCAGCGCCGCGCGCAGCTCGCCGTAGGTCTGCACCGTCCGCGGGAAGAGCACCCGCAGGCCGCAGCTCCGGCAGAGGATGGCATCGTGCCGCGCCGTGGCGCGGACCCGATCCATGTAGCCGCTGCAGTACTTGTGCACGCCCACGCAGGTGGTCAGCGCCTTGTCGTCCCGGGAGTGGTCCACGAACCCGCTGCCGCGCGGCGGGTACTCGCACAGCAGGTCGCCCTCGGGCGTCAGCTGCACCGGCGTGAGCGGCACGCTCCGGGCGATCTCCGCGGCGACGACGGCCCGGTACCCGCCCCGCTGCTCGCAGCCATACCGATTGGCGGGGCTGATCACCTGCCACAGCAGGCGGTCCAGCCACGTGCTCGCCGCGTAGTCGTCCTTGCCGTCCTCGTCCAGCGCCTTGTACGGGCACAGGCCGTTGATGGCGTAGGTCTCGCCCGTGGCGCTGCCGTCCTGATCGCGGTAGCGGCCGCGGAGCCGTCCCGGCACGACCGCCGAGACCTCGAATCCTGCGGCCACCACCGTCCTCAGCAGCACGTGCACCTCGGCCTCATCCAGGGCCACGTGGCCATCCCAGCGCCGATGGTTGAGCGCCAGGTCCACGAACGCGGCGGCCACCTCTTGCGCATCGTCGGACATCGTCACCTCCTTAGGGTGGACCGTAACGCACGGTCGGGCGGCTGTCCACCCTGCACACTTGCCACGTGCTCCCGCGTCGGCTATCCTTTCCCCGCACAACCCAGCCCTGGAGAGGTCGCATAGCGGTCTAGTGCGCGCGCTTGGAAAGCGCGTGTCCCGCAAGGGACCGAGGGTTCGAATCCCTCCCTCTCCGCCAGAAAAGGATCCGAGTGTCGGGTCCTTTTCTCGTTCAGGGATTCGAACAGAGGGGCGGCGGGGGAGAGCATCTCCCCCGTGGCGGTGCCCACGCACCGAGGGGTGCGTGAAGCGAACGGAGTGAGCGCGTGAGAATCCCTCCCTCTCCGCCAGAAAGGACTCCGCCTCGCGGGGTCCCTTCTCGTATGATAGGCTGAAAGGGAGCTATGGAGCTGGGATTCATTTATGCTGTCGGCGCGGCTGTCACCTGGGGGTTGGTCTATGCCATCGACCAGAAGATCCTCGAGGGGATCTCGCCCTTCGCGCTGCTGTTCGTCTCCTCGGTCTTCGGGGCCTTCATCATGCTGCCGTTCGTGGCCTTCGACGACGGCTCCATCAAGACCTTGCTGACTTCCGGCAAGGGGAGCCTGGCCCTGATCGTGGCGTCGGCGGCGTTGGCCACGCTAGCCAGCTTCCTGATCCTGGCCAGCATCAAGAGCCTGGACGCCGCCAGCGCCTCGATCATCGAGATCTCCTATCCGTTCTTCGTGGTGCTGTTCAGCTTCATCATCTTCCGGACGGTGCCCAACATGGCCTTCTACCTCGGGGGAGCGCTGGTCTTCCTTGGTTCGTTCATCATCATCCGCTACGCGACATGATACCTTCCTGCCCATGAAGAAGTTCGACCTGTCCGCGCTGCGGCGGGCGTATGAAGGGAAGTAACCGACACGTGGTATGAAGACGTCCGACCTCAAGCAGAAGCTCGAACACGGCGAGGAGGTGCTGCTCCTCGACGTCCGGGAGGCAGACGAGTTCGACGCCGGCGACAGGATTCCAGGCGCGCGGAACATGCCGATGGGCAAGGTCTTCGTCGAGGCGGCGCAGGGGCACCTGCCCAAGGACAAGAAGATCGTGGCCATCTGCAAGACCGGCGGCCGCTGCGAGATCGTCGCCCGCGAGCTCAAGCAGAAGGGCTACGACATCGAGCATCTCGAAGGCGGCGTCGAAGGGTGGAAGAAGGAGGCGTGAGGACCCATGCGCGTCCGCTTCGACAACCCGGGCATGACCGGCGAGCAGCTCCTGCGCAAGGCAGGGTATGGTGAGCTGCGGGACCGCCGTTCGAGCGAGCGCTCCTGGTTCAAGCGCTTCGGTCCGGAGTTCTACCCGCGCTTCCACGCGTACGTCGAGGAGGGGGCCGACGGCCTCACCGTGAAACTGCACTTGGACCAGAAGAAGCCCACCTACGAGGGCTTTTCCGCCCACAGCGGCGAGTACGAGGGTCCGGCCGTGGAGCGCGAAGCGCAACGGTTGCGCGACCTGGCCGCGAAGGTCGTCGCGCAACCGCCGTCGGCGCAGCCGCCCAAAGGATTGTTCGCCCGTCTCTTCGGCCTATGAAGCGCCTCCTGACCCATCCGCGCCCTCATCTCGACGACATCTGCGGCATCTGGCTCATCCAGAAGTACCTGCCGGGCTGGGCGGATGCGGCCGTGGAGTTCCTTCCCGCGACGACGACGCTGCACGACGACGCGGACACGCTCATGGTCGGCATCGGCCGCGGACAGTTCGACGAGCACAAGGGCAATGTCGGCGAATCCGCGACGACCCTCGTCTGGCAGCACATCAAGGAGACGGCCGACCTTGACGAGCTGGAAGCGGCCGCGCTCGACCTGCTCACCGAGTGGGTGCGCAGGGGCGACACCAGCGAGCACGACGCCGCCGAGATGGTGGCGCACGGGCCGTGGCTTCCGTCCGAGCAGCTCCACGCCTATTACGAGCGGCATGATAAGGACTCGCTCGCGCTCCACCGCTTCGGCGTCGAGCTGTGCGAGGACGCGCTCATCCGCTACCGCAACGCCGTGCTGCTGGAGCGCGACTGGCGGACACGCGTGGAGTTCGACACGCCCTGGGGCCGGGGTGTGGGGCTCACGACCGATGCTTCCGGCGCGGACGATTACGCCTACAGCGCCGGCTTCGTGCTGCTCGTCTACGTCCATCCCAAGAACGGCTACCGCGGATACCGTGCCACGCCGGAGAGCGGCGTCGACCTCTCGGCGACGCACGCCTTCCTGGAGGCCAAGGACGAGGATGCGCACTGGTTCCTGCACCATTCCAAGAAGCTGCTGTTGGCGGGCTCGGACGTGGCCCCCGAGACCCCCTTGTCCCGGCTGTCCCTCGACGAGTTGATTGCCGCCATCCGCTAAATGCCCCTGTTGACTGACGCGAAATGACGTGTCAGCGTACTTTTGTATTTTAGAAGTTATGGATCAGGAACTCCTCGGTCGGATCAAGGCCTTCAACATTGATGCTCTTGCAAACAAGGAAAACCTTGCTTCTCTTACTTTCGATCAAAGCATCTCGCAGCTTCAACAGCTCAGGGACCTTTTCGCTAAATTCGACACCCTTCGCTACAGGAAGTTTTTTACCAAGCGAGAGATAGAGAGAGTCGATAGCCGCGCGAGGGAATTTGTAACGCGCTTCATCGATAGGCTTGAGGGTTTTTCGGTTGAGATCCCGAACGCCAAGCAGGTACACGACGATATTCAGAACGATGTGGAGCGTTTCTGGGATGAAACATTTTCGGAACTCAGGCCACTGATGAGTGCTCTGAGACAAGAGGTTGCTCAGTCAGCAGAGGCAGTGGATGTAAGCGATCTTAAGGCCTCACTACTTGACAAGGACGAACGGTATAACACTCTTCTCCAACAGCTCGAGGACCAGCTTCATGTCCTTTCAGAAAAGGATAAGCAAATTCAGTTGCAGTCTGGAACGGTGGCGTCAAATTACCTAGCTAAGAATTTTGAAAGTCAGGCTGAAAGACACGAGAAAGAGGCGGCGAATGCTCTTTTGGCACGAAGAGTCTATTTCGGTATCTTGATTACGCTTGCTGTCGGCAACCTTGGATACTTCTTATTCGGTGATCGGAGCATCTTCACTACCGAATACGGATTGATTAAGTTCGCCCTCGTGACGCTACTGGCTTATGGAATGGCGCTTGCGAACAAGAAGTATCGAATTGAACTAAACCTGGCCGCTCAGAATTGGCACAGGAGAAACGTCGCTCAAACACTGCTCGACTATTTGCGGTCTGAGCCCGACAGAACAGTCCAATCTGAGATGCTTCGCAGAGCGGCGGAGGCGATGTTCCGACATCTGAATGTCGGATTCATCTCAAGAGAGGATACAAGCGACAAATCACCGACTCACGAGTTTTTGGCCGCCTTCGTTCCCAAGGCCGGCTAGTTTAGCATGCCCGGCGAATCCGAGGAAATCAAGCGCCGACTCGACATCGTCGAGTTCATCGGCGAATACCTCCCGTTGGTCCGCGCCGGCGGGGCCAACATGAAGGCCCGGTGCCCCTTCCACAACGAGAAGACGCCGAGCTTTTACGTGTCCAAGGAGCGGCAGATGTGGCACTGCTTCGGCTGCGGGGAGGGCGGCGACGTCTTCTCCTTCCTGATGAAGCATGAGGGGCTGGAGTTCCCGGAGGCGCTCAAGCTGCTTGCCTCGCGCACCGGCGTGCAGCTCGCCCAGTGGAACCCCAAGGAGCGCAGCGAGCGCATGCGGCTCTTCGAGGTCGTGGAGTTCGCCACCAAGGTCTTCGAAAAGTATCTGCGCGACAGCGCCAAGGCCGAGGCCGCCCGAGCGTACGTCGCCACGCGCGGCGTCTCACCGGAGATGCGGGATGCCTTCCGCCTGGGCTACGCGCCCGAGGGGTGGGATACGCTCATCACGCTGGCGGGGAAGCGCGGCATCAGCGTGGCCGAGCTCATCAAGGCCGGTCTGGCGCTCCCCAGCGATCGCGGCGGGTATGACCGTTTCCGCGACCGGTTGATGTTCCCGATCCGTGACGTCCACGGCGCCGTCGTCGGTTTCACGGCACGCACCCTCAAGGACGACCCCAACGAGCCCAAGTACATCAACACGCCGCAGACGCCGCTCTACGACAAGTCGGCCGTGCTCTACGGGCTCGACCGCGCCAAGCAGGAGATCAAGAAGGCCGGGCGCGTGGTGGTCGTGGAGGGGAACATGGACGTCATCGCCTGCCATCAGGCCGGGTTCGCCGACACCATCGCCGTTTCGGGTACCGCGTTCACCAAGCAGCAGCTCGACCTCATCCGCCGGTTCACGACGGACATCGCCATCGCCTTCGACGCCGATGCCGCCGGGGCCCGGGCCGCGGAAAAGGGGATCGACCTGGCCGTCGCCGAGGGGTTCCAGGTGAAGGTCATCCGCGTGCCGGAGGGCGCGGGAAAGGACCCGGACGAGGTGCTCAAGAAGGATCCGGCGGTCTGGCGGCGCGCCGTGGAGCAGGCCATGCCCGTCATGGACTGGTTCTTCGCGCGTGCCTTCGACGGCGCGGACCTCCTGCGTCCCGAGATCAAGGCGGCCATCGGCAAGCAGCTCCTGCCGCGCATCGGCCGCATCCCGGACGCCATCGAGCGCACCCACTGGCTCCAGCAGCTCTCCCAGCGGCTGAACGTCCCGGAGGACGTCTTGCGCGGGCAATTGGGCGGGAAACCGGTCGGGGCGATCCAACGTGGTCGCCCTGCGCCGGGCGGGCGCATTGGCCCGCCCCTACCGGCGGCGGCCACCAGGCCCACCCGCGACGTCATGGTGGCCGAGGAATTCCTCGGGCTGCTCGTCGCCGTGCCGGCCCGGCTGCAGGACGGCATGGCGACCGTGGCTCCGGAGATGCTGCCGGACCCCGACCTTGCCGAGCTATACAAGGCCATGATCGTGCGCTACACTGCGGGCGAGCATCCCGTACCGGACCCCCATGCCCCGGAGGTGCCCGAGACCATCGCCAAGGCGCTGGCCCGAGCCGTCCTCCGCAGGGAACGCGCGTCCGTTGAGACGCAGACCCGTCCGGACGAGGAGATGCGCCGTTACGCCGCCATCATCCGCCAGGCCCATGTCCGCTCCGAGCGCGAGCGGCTCCAGGGCCTCCTTGCCTCCGCCGAGGCCGCAGGCGACGTCGACGCCGTCCGGGAGCTGACGAGACAGTTCCAAGCCCTGATTTCCGAAAGCCCCACCTAAGCGGGGCCTGCACGCATTATGGCGAAGAAGCCCGCCAAGAGACCCGCCGCCAAAAAGCCGACCGTCAAGAAGAAGCCGGCCGCCAAGGCCGCGGCCAAGAAGAAGCCGGCCGCCAAGGCGCCGCGCGTCAAGGCCGCGCCGCCGAGCGGCGAGCAGCTCGACCTGCTCATCAAGAAGGGGCGCGCCCGCGGCTTCGTCACCGAGGCGGAGATGCTCTACGTCTTCAAGGACCTCGAAGAGTACATCCCGCTCTACCAGGAGACCGTGGACCGCCTCGACGCCGCCGGGGTCCAGGTCATCGAGATGAAGGAGGGCGTGCTCGGCTCCGAGAAGGAGCGCGCCGAGGCGCTCGGCAAGATCCGGCTCGTCCAGGACGAGAAGAAGGCCATCGACTTCGCGGAGCTCTCGCAGGATTCCATCCAGATGTACCTGCGCGAGATCGGCAAGATCCCGCTGCTCACCAAGGACGAGGAGGTCGCGTTGGCCAAGCGGAAGGAGAGGAACGACAAGGAAGCCGAGCGCCGGCTGATCGAGGCCAACCTGCGCCTCGTCGTGTCCATCGCCAAGAAGTTCGTCGGCAAGTCGCTGTCGCTTCTGGACCTCATCCAGGAGGGAAACATCGGCCTGTTCCGCGCCGTCAAGAAGTTCGAGTACCGCAAGGGCTACAAGTTCTCGACCTACGCCACCTGGTGGATCCGGCAGGCCATCACCCGCGCGCTGGCGGACCAGAGCCGCACCATCCGCATCCCGGTGCACATGGTCGAGACCATCAACCGCTTTCAGCAGATCGAGCGGCAGCTCATCCAGGACCTCGGCCGTGAGCCGCTGCCGGAGGAGATCGCAGCGGAGATGGGCGAGGACATCGCCAAGATCCACCACATCATCAAGATCTCGCAGGACACGGTCTCGCTGGAGACGCCGGTCGGCGAGGACGACGAGGACTCCTCGCTCGAGGACTTCATCGAGGACGTCAAGAACGTCACCCCGGACCGCGCCGCCGCGCTGCAGCTGCTCAAGGACTACGTGCGCGACATCATCAAGGACCTCTCGCCGCGCGAGCAGAAGATCCTGGAGATGCGCTTCGGGCTCACGGACGGCGTCTCGCACACGCTCGAGGAGGTCGGCAAGGAGTTCGACGTGACCCGCGAGCGCATCCGCCAGATCGAGGCCAAGGCCCTCGATAAGATCCGGCAGCACGTGGGGGTTGAAAAGCTCAAGGATTATTGATGAAGTAGGGGAAACCCTCTAAGGAAACCCGTATGTGGTATCTCCTCGTCGCCGTCGTCTTCCTGCTACTGGTCTCGATCGTCCAGGTCAACCAGTACGAGAAGGCCCTCCTGTTCACCATGGGCCGCGTCACCGGCCTCAAGGAGCCGGGCTGGCGCCTGCGCGTCCCGGTGTTCCAGTTCATCAAGAAGGTCGACATGCGCCTCAAGACGCTCGACCTCCCGCCCCAGGACGCCATCACCCAGGACAACATCTCGGTCAAGGTCAACGCCGTCATCTACTTCAAGGTGGTCGATCCGCGGAAGGCCTACATCGACGTGCAGAACGTGGACTTCGCGGTGTTCCAGCTGGCACAGACGACCATGCGCAACGTGGTGGGCGAAGTGCCGCTCGACGACCTGCTCTCCAAGCGCGGCGAGTTGAGCCAGCGCATCGAGAAGATCGTCGACGAGACCACGGTGACGTGGGGCGTGGAAGTCACCGGCGTCGAGCTCAAGGACATCAACCTGCCCGAGAGCATGGTCCGGACCATCGCCAAGCAGGCCGAGGCCGAGCGCGAACGCCGTGCCGTGATCATCAACTCGGAAGGTGAAGTCATCGCCTCCGAGAACCTGGCCAAGGCGGCGGCGACGCTGGCCCATGCGCCGGGCGCGCTGCATCTGCGTACCCTCAACTCCATCAACGACATCTCTTCCGACCAGTCCAACACCGTGGTCTTCGCGGTCCCGATGGAACTGCTCAAGGCCATCGAGGGCTTCGGCAAGAAGATGCAGCCGTAGCCGATAAAAACGCCCCCGCCAAGCGGGGGCGTTTTGCGTTCGCGTCACGGGGTGACGAATGCCGCCATTCCGTCGACGGCGAGGATATCCGCGAGTCGGGACCAGGGAAGGGTCACGTGCTGCGGACCGGCGGCATACGGCGCCACCTGGTAGGGCTCGAAGTGGATCGAGAGGCCGTCGGCCGACATGGTCCAGGCCCCGAAGCTCTCCTCGCGCGGCGCGGCGCCGGCGCGGATGTCCGCGGAGAGCGCCTCAAGGCCCTCGCCGAACGCCGCGTATTGCCGCTCCAGGTCGGCGATGGCCAGCGCGGAGAGCCGCTCGAGATACGGGGCGTCCGGGCGGAAGAGGTCGGCCAGCCGGACCTCCGATGCGCCGACGATGTCCCAGGTCAGCGTCTTGTAGAACAGGTTGGGGTGGGCCGCGCCGGCGCTGTAGACGGAGATGTCGTAGCGCACGCTGATGAAGCGCTCGGAGAGATGGTCCACCTCGAAGGTGATATCGATGGTGCTCTTGGAGCCGAGCGGGTCCGGCGTGGCCGTCTCCGCGACCTCGTCCTGGAATTCGCCCATGGTGGAGATGGCGATGTGCTCGAGCTCGCCGTTCAGCAGCTCCGCCGCCTCGAAGTCCGCGATGCCTTCGACGTGGGGGGAGCGGACGTCGACGGCGACCGTCGGCGTCTCTTCCGTGAAGGTCTTGGCGGTCACGATCAACCCGTCCGTCTCGCCGCCCCCGGCCTCGACGGGCCGGTCGGCGGCAGGCGCGGGTCCGGGCGCGGATGGCGCCTGGGAGGCGAACCACGCCAGGCCGCCGCCGAGCACGGCCAACCCGAGGATGAGCACGACGAGCTGGAGGACTGGCGATTTCTGGGTGTTTGCCATAGGGAAGAGGGTGGGGGTTCGGGCGGATGGTATCATCGGCCGGGAGTCGAAGGCCAGGAGCGGCGATGGACATGCCGCTCGTGCCGTGATAGGGATGGCCGAGGAGGGCATCGGCAGTGAGTCAAAGCATCAATGAGGCGCTGACGGAAATCGAGGACCGTGTCCGGAAGGGGGCGGACCCGAACCAGGCCTTCGCCCTCGGCGAGGTCTACGAGTCGGTCTGCGCGGTCCGCAGGCGCCTCGTGAAGACCGTCGAACCGCGCCACATCGCCGCGGCGCTGAAGCGCGTGGAGCGCGAGGGCAAGCCGGTCACGCTTGCGGCGTTCCTGGAGCGCATCGAGCAGGAGGCGGCCAAAAAGCGCTGAGGCGCGGAAGCGCCTTTTCTTTTTATGGTTCCCAGCGATTGACGGGCGACAAGCGGCCGGGTATCCTTGTGCTCGTCTTTGCCTATTCCGGGGTAGCTCAGCGGTAGAGCAGTGGACTGTTAATCCATTGGTCGTGGGT
>CAZYLV010000006.1:0-61212 GCA_964648865.1 uncultured Gammaproteobacteria bacterium
CGACGTTGTCCGCGATGACCGCGGGGTTGCGCGGGTCGTCCTCGGGGATGCCCTTCTCGACCTTGCCGACCATGTCGGCGCCGACGTCCGCGGCCTTGGTGAAGATGCCGCCGCCCAGCCGGGCGAAGACCGAGATGAGCGAGGCGCCGAAGGCCAGGCCCACCAGCGCCGGCAGGTTCTTGGTCGCCGCATAGAAGCCGGCGACGCCCATGAGCCCGAGGCCCACGACCATGAGTCCGGTCACCGCGCCGCCTTTGACGGCCACGCCGAGCGCCGCGTCCATGCCCTTCTTGGCGGCCTCTGCGGTGCGCACGTTGGCGCGCACGGCCACGTGCATGCCGATGTAGCCGGCCAGCGCCGAGAGCACCGCGCCGACCGCGAAGCCCGCGGCGATCTTCCAGTCGAGCAGGAAGCCGATGACCGCGAACAGCACGATGCCGATCCAGAAGACCGTCTTGTACTGGCGGTTGAGGTAGGCCATGGCACCTTCCTGGATGGCCTTGGCGATGCCGATCATCTTGCCCTCGCCGGCAGGCAGGGCGATGATGGAGCGGGTGAGGTAGAGGCCGTAGGCGATGGCCAGCACCGCTGAGACGAGCGCGAAGACGAGCGATTGGTTCATACTGCGGCGTAAGAAAAAGCCCGGAATAGGGGCAGAACGCCATCCATCATAGGAAGCGGCGCCCCCAGGTGTCAAACGTCTTCCCCAGCATGTCCACACCCGGTTTCCACAGGGAACGCGACTGGTACGCCCGCGGTGCGCGCCTCGTCCTCGGCGCGGACGAAGCCGGCGCCGGCGCGTGGGCGGGCCCCATCGTGGCCGCGGCCGCGTCCGTGCCGCTCACCTCCCGTCTCGGGGGCATCGACGATTCCAAGCGCATCGGCGCGGCTGCCCGCGAGCGGTTGCTGGCGTCGTTCCCGACGCGGGGCGTGCGCTTCGCCACCGGGGAGGCCACGGTGGAGGAGATCGAGGCGCTGGGGCTGCGGCAGGCCAATCTCTTGGCGCTCAAGAGGGCGGTCGAGGCCTTCGGCGAACGGCCGGACGTGGTGCTCGTGGATTACTACCGCATCCCGGGCCTCGCCTGCCCGCAGGAGCCGACGGTCCATGGCGACCGTCTGGTGAAGTCCATCGCCGCGGCCTCGATCGTCGCCAAGGTCACGAGGGATCGCCTGCTCGCAGCGGCGGACGCCACGTATCCCGGCTACGGTTTGGCGGTACATAAGGGGTATGGGACGCCGGAACACGCGGCGGCGCTTCGTCGCCTCGGTCCGTCGCCGATCCACCGCCTCCGTTTCGCCCCGGTGGCCGCGACCCTCGCCGGTTGACCCTCCGTGGACGGCTTGTTATGGTTGAGCGGCTGCCTCGAGAATAATGATTCCTTTTTGGCCCTGTTAAGCCAATCTGTGAAGAATCGACTCGCGCAAATCGCCCTCGCTTTCGCTCTCCGGGTCCTGACGGCACTGACCGCCCCCGAGGGTCCGCTGCCCAAGACGCTGCGGTTCCTGGCCGCACCGCTGCGCGGGCTCGGGCGCGTCCTGTTCAAGTACGGGTTCGTCCCGCTCTACGCCGTGGGCTACGCCCTCAAGCGTGCCGTCCGCCGTGTCGTCACCCCGGCCAAGAACCGCTTCATGTTCCTGATGGCCAACCGCTATCTGGCGCATGGGCTGATCATCGCCATCGCCCTGGTCACCTCAGCGGTCTCGTTGCGGGCCCGTGAGGTGCGCGCCGAGAATCTCGGGGAACAGAGCCTGCTGTTCCGGCTGGTGCGCGGCGAGGACTATGGGCTGACCGAGGAAGTCGCGGTGGGCGCCGTGACGCGTCCGATCTCCTACTTCGAGCCGCTGGCCGTGGAAGCCGGTCTCGACCTCGACGACATCGGGCCGGAAGATGCCGACCTGCTGACGGCCGGCGGCGGTCTCGCCGTGGTCCAGCCGACCCTGACCGACACCGACGTCACGCCGATCGGCACCCGCACGAAGACCGAGTCTTATGTCGTGGCCGAGGGCGATACGCTCTCCGGCATCGCCAAGCGTTTCGGCGTCTCCATCAACACCATCCTCTGGGAGAACGGCCTCTCCCCGCGCGACCTCATCCGCCCCGGACAGTCGCTGCGCATCCTGCCGGTCTCCGGCCTGGCGCACACCGTGAAGAGCGGCGACACGCTCCAGCGCATCGCCGCGCGCTACGCCGTCCCGGCCGACGACATCGTCTCCGCCAACCAGCTGGCTTCGGCCGACGACCTGCGCATCGGGGAGAAGCTCATCGTCCCGGGCGGCGCGCCGCCGACGCCGGTCGCGCCCGCCGCGCCGCCGCGCCAGGTGGCGTCCGTCCGGCAGATCCTCACCGTGGACCGCTCCACGGCCGCTCCCGCCCCGAGCGCCGCGCAAGGCACCGCCCGCATGGTCTGGCCCACGGCCTGGCGGATCATCACCCAATACTACGGCTGGCGGCACACCGGCATCGACATCGACGGCGACTACACCACGCCCATCTACGCGGCGGACGGCGGCATCGTCACGCACGCCGGCTGGGGCCGCACCACCGGCGGCTACGGCATCTACGTCGACATCGACCACGGCGGCGGCATCAAGACCCGCTACGGCCACGCCTCCAAGCTCTTCGTCAACGTCGGCGACCAGGTGACCAAGGGGCAGAGCATCGCCATGGTCGGGACGACCGGCCGTTCCACCGGCACGCACCTCCACTTCGAGGTCATCGTCAACGGCAAGTTCACCAACCCGCTGCAGTGGATCCGTTGATGTAAGCGTTTCTTGCGGCGCGCGTAGGCACTTCAAGTAACATGCCCCATATGAACCAGCGCAACCGCACCATCGCCATCGTCGTGCTGCTCCTGCTCCTCGTCGGCATCGTCGGCTGGGTCGCCTACACCAGCGGCAAGTCGGCGGGCACTGCCGGCACGAAGACGGACGAGACCACGGAGGTGATGGAAGGCGGCACCGACGCGCCGACCGACGTCAACGCCGCGCCCGCAGCGGGCACCGACACCGGCGCATCGGCCGGGACGACGTCCGGCGGCGCGACGGGCGGTTCGGCCTCCGGCGCGGCGTCGGCCAAGCTCAAGCCGAGCACCGGATCCGGAGCGCTGCCGGCCAAGACCGGCGGTGACGTCACCGGCGACCTCGGCCAGCCGATGTTCTGAAAGAAAAAAGACCGCCGTGCGGTCTGAGGCCGACCCTTCGGGGTCGGTCTTGGTCATCCGGGCGGAGCCAGGCCCGGCAACCAGAGCGTCGCCGAGGGCGTCCGCGGTCGGCGGGCGCGCGCGGAGGGGCGCGCGGGCCGAGGAAGCGGCGTGCGGATGCGCGTGGTGGGCTGCTCCTCGAGGAACGGCTCCGGGGGCGGTGCGGGGTCTGTCGGCGCCAGCGGGTCCACCGGGACAGGCAGCTCCTGCTGGGCCGGCGGCGTGGGCTCCGAGACCTGGGCCGGTCGCGTCGCGGGCAGGTCCGGGAAGACCGTCGCGTCGAGCTCCTTGCTGCGGGTCTGCTCGAGCCAGGTCTCGTACTCCAGCGCCAGGTAGCGGCCGGTCGGCCAATCCTCCATGCCGCGGAGCTTCCGCAGGCAGAAGCCCAGCGCCGCCGCGGCGCTGTGGCCCCAGTACGAGCGGCCGATGCCCTGGTCGCCGTCGCGCGGATGGCCCCGGTCGAACGGCCGGAAGAGGCTGGCCTTGAAGAGCAGATGCCCCTCGTGGACCGGTCTCGAGCCGCCGTGGGCCAGGATCATCTTGTCGCGCAGCAGCCACAGGTCGACGATGCGGAACGGCTTGCGTCCCGGATCGTCGGGATGCGGTTCGAAGGGTCGCCCCTTCGCCGCCTTCTTCTTGGTTCGTGCCAAGGAACGACCTCCTTCCCTCCGAACGTGCCCAAAAACTGGGGAATCGTCAAGGGGGCGTTGCCTTTTTCCTGCCGCGATGTATGCTCCGGCCGAGGAGGGACGTGATGGCTTCCATCGATCGGTTCTTGCGGCCGCTCACGGCGCGGCTGCCCTCCTGGGTGACGCCAAACAGGATCACCGTCCTGCGCGGCACCCTGGTCCTGCCCATCCTGGCGCTCCAGGCGGAACATCCGCTCGTGGCGGGCTGGGGGATCTACCTGCCGGCGATGCTGCTCGATGCCCTCGACGGGCCGCTCGCGCGCCATCGCGGCATCACGAGCGAGACCGGCGCCATGCTCGACGCCACGGTCGACAAGCTCTTCCTGCACGGCATCGTCTGGCTCGCGCTCCTCCCGCTCGTCGGGGTGCGGGTCGCCGTGCTGTTGCTGGGGCTCGACATCGCCCTGACCGCGGTCCGCCCGCTCAAGCGGCGCTTCGGCAGGACGGCCCGCGCAAACGGCTTCGGCAAGCTGAAGACGGTCGTCATGGCGTTCGGGGCCGGCTTCGTCCTCACCCGCACGCCGGACCTCGTCTCCGTAGGGTTGCCGTTGCTGGACATCGCCGCGGCGCTCGCCGGGGCGTCCCTGGCGCTGCACATCATCGATCTCTTCCGGACGGACGCGTCCTGAAGGGGTCGTTTTTCATTTCGAGAAGTACTGCCCGAGCACCGCGTCGCGCGTCATGAGCGCGACGTTCGCCTTGTAGCGCATCCAGAAGCGCGGATGATGCACCATCCAGACGAGCCGGAACCACTGGCGCACGCGCCGTGGCGGTTCCTGGTGATGGGCGAACTCATGGGCGATGACGCGCAGGATGGCGTCGGTGCGTCGGGGCTTCATGGTCCGCGGCGTGTACAGGTCCACGGTCATGCTCTTCTCGCCGGGCGTGGTGTAGCCGAGCCGCAGGTAGTGGAACGTGCCGCGGCCGCGCGAGCGGCGACGCAAGGGCTTCAATTCGAAGCCGGAAAAGCCGAACAACGCTTCGGCGCGGCGGAAGAGGTGTTCGACGAGCGCCTCGTGGCGCGGATCCAGGAGGTCGGCCATGCCGGCATTGTAGCGTTGACGTCGTGCATCGCGCGAGCTAGGGTCCACCAAGCGTTACGGCAACTGAGGAGGACGCGATGACGGAGAAAGAAGACGAGCGGGTCACGGTCACGGCGTCGCGGGAGGTGCTCCGGCGCGACCCGCCCATCCACGGGTTCGTGCTGACCATCGAGCACGGCGAGGGCCTCTGGGAGGACGGCTACGGCTCCGAGGCCGAGGCGGCCGCCTGGCTGCGCGGCGCCGAGGCCATGGCCCGCGTGCTCGGACGGTACGGCATCCGCATCCCGGCGGTGCCGGGCCGTAACGAGGCCAAGGGTTAGGGCGCGATCATGCGCCCTCTTTTTATAAAAAAGCCGCCCGATGGGCGGAGGGCGCGCGCGAGTCAGGTGTAGAACACGGCGTTCGCCCCGAGACACCCCGGGAAGTCGAAGCGGCCCTCCGTCCCGCAGTGTGGGCAGGCGATGGTCCGGCTTTGCGTCGACCTGACCAGGGTCCGGACCTCCGCTTCGGTCAGGCCGTGATCGAAGTAGTGCCGACATCCCCTGCAGAGGAGCATCCTCGGGATGCTGATTTCGGCGGCATGGTTCACCTCGAAGCGGATCTCCGCGCCACAAGCGCTACAGGGAAGCGAGAGCTCGGCCCAATTCGCGAACATGCCGAAGCCTAGGTATCCCAAGAATCGGATGCACGGGACATCGCCATCGTGGACCGTATGCCGTGCCCTGCATGATGGGCACGTGAGGGTCGAGTCGGCGAAGTCCTTGTACGGTATGGGATTCTGCAACGCCTGCTCCTTTCTCCTGGTTTGAGTATGGCAACTCTGCTGCGGGTGTCAAGGATCATTCCGACCGCAAGCGATACTGGAGCGCCTCGGCCACGTGGGCGGCGGCGATGCGTCCCTCGCCTGCGAGGTCGGCGATGGTCCGTGCCACCTTGAGGACCCTGCTCCAGGCGCGTGCCGAGAGCGTGAGCCGCTCCACCGCGGCCGAAAGCAGCGCCTTGCCCGGCGCGTCGAGGGCGCAGTGCTCGCGCAGCAGCCGCGTCGTCATCTCGGCGTTCACCGCGGCGCGCGTCCCGGCCAGCCGCCGCTCCTGGATGGCGCGGGCCGTCTCCACGCGCGTCCGGATGGCGGCCGTGGGCTCGGCGTCGCCCTCGGCGGCGAGCTTCTCCACCGGCATGCGCGGCACCTCGACGTGCAGGTCGATGCGGTCGAGGAGCGGTCCGCTGACCTTGCGGCGGTAGCGATCGACGCTCTGCGGAGGACAGTCGCAGCGGCCGGAGCTGTCCCCGGCGTAGCCGCAGGGGCAGGGGTTCCGGGCGGCGACGAGCGTGAAACGCGCCGGGAAGCGGACCGAGCCGGCGGCGCGGGCCACGGTCACGAAGCCGTCCTCGAGCGGCTGGCGCAGCGCCTCGAGCGCCGCGCGACCGAATTCCGGAAGCTCGTCGAGGAAGAGCACGCCGCGGTGCGCCAAGGAGACCTCGCCGGGCTTGGGGGCGGAGCCGCCGCCGATGAGCGCCACGCCGCTCGCCGAGTGGTGCGGGGCGCGGAAGGGCCGCTCGGCCAAGAGCGCGCGCTCGCCGAGCGCGCCAGCCACGCCGTGGATCTGGGTGACCTCGAGCGCCTCGGCCCGGCCGAGCGCCGGCAGGATGCCGGGCAGCGCGCGGGCCAGGAGCGTCTTGCCGGAGCCCGGCGGTCCGGCGAGGAGCACGTTGTGTCCGCCCGAGGCGGCGATCTCGAGCGCCCGCTTGGCGTGCTCCTGGCCGCGGATGAGCGCGAAATCGTGCTCCGGCGCGCCGCGCATCTCCGGCGGAGGCGATGCCGCCGCCCGCGGCAGCGGGGTCTCGCCGGTGAGATGCGCGGCCAGCGCGCGCAGGTCCGGCACGCCGACGGCATCGACCCCGTCGACAAGCGCGGCCTGGACCGCGTCCGCGGGCGACAGGTAGATGGGACGGAAGCCCTCCGCCGCGGCCAAGCGCGCCACGGCCAGGGCGCCGGGCACCGGGCGCAGCGCGCCGTCGAGCGCCAGCTCACCGACGAACAGCGGCCGCTCGTCGCCGCGCACGGCCGAGAGCGCACCGGAGGCCTCGAGCAGGGCCACGGCGATCGGCAAGTCGAACCCTGAGCCCTCCTTGCGCAGGTCGGCCGGAGCCAGGTTCACCGTGAGGCGCGTCCGCGGGAAGCCCAACCCGCAATTGCGCAGCGCGGCCCGGACGCGCTCGCGGGCTTCCTGTACCGAGGCGTCAGGCAGGCCGACCACCGCGAAATGCGGCAAGCCTTGGCTGATGTCGGCTTCGACGGCGACCGGCAGGGCGTCGATGCCGACGAGCGTCGCGCTCCAGATGCGGGTGGACATGGCTTGAGCGTACCGCAGCCACGGCCGGAGCGCCTTGTCAAGACCCGCGCGGGGAGATGTGATATACTATGGACGGTTCTCATTAATACAGTATGGCCAACGCACGCAACGAATTCACGAGTGGCGTCCTGGCCGCCATCCTCATCGTGGTGTCGGTGATCGCGGTGCTCGAGGCGATCGCCATCGGCATCCTCATCGGCCTGCGCTGAGGCGCTCAGGAGGAAAAGCCGCTCCCGTCGCATGACGGGGCGGCTTTTTTGATGGCCGCCCCTGCCGGGTGTTACACTCCGACCGTAACGCTTGAACCATCGGCTATGCGGAACCTCGTGGAGAAGTCAGGCGCGTTGGCGCTCGCGCTCGTCCTGCTCGGTGCCGGTTGCGGCCCGGCGGCGGCCCCTGGCCCGACCGGCGGGAGCCCGGCGTCGGTCTCGTCCGGCGGCGGCAACGAGTGCGACCATCCGTACTTCCCGAGCGGCGAAGGCCACCTCATCACCTACCGTATCGCCGACGCCGCCAGCGGCGGTCCCTCGACCTACACCATGACGGTCACCGAACGGACGCGCGACGGCTTCACAGCGAGTTATGATTTCGAGGGCGACCTCACGGTCACCCAGCGCGTGCGCTGCGACGGCGGGGAGCTGCGCGCCGACGGCGTGCTCGACCTCTCCGCGGCGCTGGGCGGCGCCGAACTCACCTCTCGCGTCACCAAGGTGTCCGGCGTCTTCCTGCCGGAGACCTTGGCCGTCGGGACGCGTTGGGAATCGTCTTGGGAGAGCCAGGTCGAGTTCGGCGGGGCCATGGCCGGCGCGCTGCCGCCGGGCATGGATCGGCAGGTCACCGTCACGCTCACGGCCGTACGTGAGGTGGTCGCCGATGAGGAGGTGACCACGCCGGCCGGCAGCTTCCGGGCCGCCAAGGTCCGGGCGCTGCAGACCACCGGCGCGATGTCCTTGGGTCCGGTCTCGGTCCCGCCGCAGACGAGCGAGGTCTTTGAGTGGTGGGTGCGCGGCGTCGGTCTGGTGAAGACCTCCGGCGACTTCGGCAGCATCGAGGCCATCGAGGTCCGTCGCTGAAACGCCTGGCACGGAAACGCCCCGTCATCCGACGGGGCGTTTCTCATTTTTGGCCGTTGCAGGTCTCAGGGCTCCACAGGCCTCTGTCGGCCTCCTGCGCCTGCCGCTGCGCCTCGCGGAACTCCTTCTGGTAGCGGTACGCCCGCTCGTATGTGTACTCGTAGGCGTAGCCTTCGGAGACCATCAGGAGGTTGGCGAAGCGGCCGTCGGCGAGGAAGACGAAGCGCAGCAGCCGTCCGTAGCGGTCGCGGTCGTCCTGGGAGGGGTCGGCTTCGAGACGCACCTCCTGGCCGGCCAGCAGCTCCTTGGCGTACGCCGAGGCCTCCTTGCCGAAGCATTGGACCGGCCGGCGTGGATCCACGGTCTCCGGCGTGTTGATGCCGATGAGCCGCACGCGCGCCTCGCCGTCCGGCCCCACGACGTCGATCGTGTCGCCGTCGACGACCTCCGTCACCCGCCAGCCCGAGGGCCGCGGCGCCTCAGTCGTCTGCGCGTCCGGCAGGATCTCCGGGAGGACGAGCGTCAACAGCAGGACGGCGACGAGCGTCCCCAGCCCTTGGAGGGTGCGCAGCTTGCGGTACGGCCCCGCGTGATGTCCGGACATGGCGACTCAGGATGTCTTTGAATCGTTCCTCACGCCTGCGCCGCTCGCGGCGCGGCCGATCCACCCAAAGATACACGACGAGGCGCAGCAGCGCGACGCCCGTCAAGACGAGCAGGACATGCCCGAGATCGGAGGCGATCTCCGGGTCGTGGAGATCCATATCAGGCGCCCAGGTACAGCCGGCGCATGCGCTCCGGATCCTGGAGCTCCTGCGCCGTGCCCGAAAAGGCGAGGCGTCCGCCGACGAGCAGGTAGCCGCGGCGGGCGATGGTGAGCGCCAGGCGCACGTTCTGCTCGACGACCATGAGCGTCATCCCCTCCGTGACCATGGCCGCGAGCGTCCGGAAGATGTCATGTGCCGTCTGCGGGGCGAGCCCCAGCGACGGCTCGTCGAGGAGCAGCAGCGACGGCCGCATCACCAGCGCCCGGGCGATGGCCAACATCTGTCCCTCGCCGCCGGAGAGCGAGGCGGCCGCCGCCGCGAGCTTGGGGCGCAGCGCCGGGAAGCGCTCAAGGACGAAAGCCACGTTCTCGTCGCGCGAGAGGCGATGGTCGAGCAGGAATCCGCCCATCTCGAGGTTTTCGCGCACCGAGAGCGACGGGAAGTTGATGCGCCCCTGCGGGACGTAGGCGATGCCCAGCTCCAGCAGTTCATGGGTGTGGAGCGCCGTGATGTCCCGGCCGCGGAAGGAGACGCTGCCGCGGTGGACGTCGGCGGTCTTGGCGATGGCCCTGAGGACGGTGCTCTTGCCGGCGCCGTTTGGCCCCAGCAGGCAGACCGTCTCGCCCGGGGCCACGGCCAGCGAGACGTCGCGGATGACCTCGGAGCGGCCGTAGCCGGCGGTCAGTCCCGTGCAGGTGAGGAGGGCGTCGGCCATATCAGAGTTGGGCGCCGAGATAGGCGGCCAGCACCGCCGGGTCCGCGCGGACCGCATCGGGCGCGCCGGCGGCGAGCACGCGCCCCTGGTCCAGGACCACGACCTGGTCTGCCAAGGGCATCACGAAGTCCATGTCATGCTCGATGACGAGCATGGTCTCGCCGCGGTCGCGCAAGGTCCGCAGCAGCGCCGCGACGGCCTCGCGCAGCGCCGGGTTGACCCCGGCCACCGGCTCGTCGAGGAGCAGGATCGCATGCGGATGCAGCAGCGCCATGGCCAAGGCCAGCAGTTTGGATTGCCCGTAGGAGAGGTCGGCGGCCGGGGTCGTGAGCGGACGGTCCAGCCCGACGAGCGCCAGCGTCTCCTCGGCCGCGGCGGCCGGGCGCGGCGCCGCGCACAGCGCGCCCGGACCGTCGTCGCGGTCGTCGGCCGCGAGCCGCAGGTGCTCGCCGAGCGTCAGGTTCCGGAAGGGGCGGGCCAGCTGGAAGGTGCGCGAGATGCCGCGGCGGGCGCGCGCCTCGGCAGGGAGCCGGGTGACGTCCTGCCCGTCGAGGGCCACCGTCCCGCGGTCGGCGGAAAGCGTGCCCGAGAGCAGGTTGAAGAGCGTCGTCTTGCCGGCGCCGTTGGGGCCGATGAGCGCGGTGATGCGTCCGGCCGGGACGCGCAGCGAGACGCCGTCCACGGCGCGGTTGCCGCCGAAGGACACGGAGAGGTCAGTCGTGCTCAGCATAGGAGGACGGCAGCTCGACGGTGCCGAAGAGGCCCTTGGGCCGCACCAGCATGACGGCCAAGAGCAGCGCCGAGAAGACCATGCCGCGGACCGCGCCGACCGCGGCCGACGGCAGCGTCACCAGCGCGTCCACGAGTTCGGGCAGGAGCGTCATGAGGAGGGCGCCGGCGAGCGCCCCGCGCACCGAGCCGATGCCGCCGACGAAGACGATCGACAGGAGGAAGACCAGCTGGTGGAGGAAGAAGGAATTGGGGTCGACGAAGCGGATGAGGAGCGCATAGAGGCCGCCGGCCGCCGCGGCCAGGGCACCGGCGAGCGCCATCGCCACGAGCGTGGCTCGCAGCGTCCGTTTGCCGAGCACCCGGGCATGGAGCTCGTCGTCGCGACGGGCGGCAAGCACCAGGCCGAACGGCGAGCGGCCGATGCGCCGGACGAGCGCCGCGGCCGTGAGGAACGCCACGACGCAGGCGGCCGCGAGCGCCGTGTCCTCGCGCAGCAGCTCCGGACGGGGGATGTCCGGGATGCCCAGCGCGCCACGCGTGAGATCGGTGAGGTTGAATCCCAGCGACCAGACGGCGAAGTTGAAGCCGAACAGCACCACGGCCAGCGCGTCGCCCGTGAGCCGTCGGGAGAGAAGGGCCAGCAGCACGTTGGCTGCGCCGGCGAGCGCCACGCCGAGCGCCAGGGCGGCCGGGAAGCTCCAGCCGTGGACGGTCGTCAGGATGGCGACGGCGTAGGCGCCCAGCGCCATGAGTCCCATGTAGCCCAAGTGCACGATGCCGCTGTTGCCGATGAGCAGGGTCAACCCCAACGCCGCCAGGCCGAAGACGGCGAAGAGCGACGCCAGATGGGTGAGGTAGGCGGCCATGCTAGATGCTGCGGCGTCGGGCGCCGAAGAGCCCCTGCGGACGGACGGTGAGCACCGCGAAGGTCAGCAGGAAGGATGCCAGGTCCGTCCAGGCGCTGTTCACGTACCAGGCGGTCAGCGCCACGCCGGTCTCGGTGACGAGCGAGCCGACGACCGCGCCGCCGATGGAGCCGATGCCGCCGAGCACGGCCCGGAAGAACATGCGCAGGGCCACGCTGACCCCCATGCCCGGCTCCAGGTTATACTCGATCGACAGGAGCACGCCGGCCAGCCCGGCCAGCGCCGAACCCAGCGCGAAGGCCATGGTGCGCATGCGGCGGCTGTCGATGCCCACGACCTCGGCCACGGTCTCGTGGTCGGCGACGGCGCGCAGCGCCGTGCCGGTGCGGCTGCGGGAGAGCCACAGGGCGAGCGCCGCCAAGGCTGCCGGACCGATCGCCAGGATGCGCAGCTCGTGCGTCGTGAGGATGACGCCCAGGACGTCGCGCGTCCGGCCTTGGAGCGCGGCCAATGGCACCGTGCCGGCGCCGAAGAGCGCCGTCAGGGCGTTCTGGACGATCAGCAGCAGGGAGAGCGTGGCGATGAGGATGCCGGCAGCGGAGACGGCGCGTCGGCCGCGGAGGCGCTCGTAGACCGCGACGTTCATCCCGACCCCGAGGGCCACGGCCGCGGCGACCGCGACGGCCGCCGCCAAGAGCGCGGGCAGGTCGAGCGCGCTCCAGCAGAACCAGAAGACGTAGCCCGCGGCGACCGTGACGCCGCCGTGGGCGACGTGGATGACGCGCGTCACGGCGTAGATCAGGGAGAAGCCGGCAGCCACGAGGGCGAACAGCGTGCCGGGGATGAGGACGTTGGAGAGCAACGGGAGGATCACGTCCATACCGTCGGCATCGTAGCACGCGTCCGGACATGGAAAAACCGCCCTCGTGGGGCGGTTTTTCGGGCAGGCTAGTCGAGCGTGTAGATCTCCTTGCGCGTCACCTCGCCGCCGCGCGCCTCCTTGATGGCGTAGCTCCGCCAGGCGACGTCGCCGTTGCGGTCGAGCGTCACGTCGGCAAGCGCGCCGCCGTCCCACTCGGTGAGCGAGGAGAGCGTGCGCTGCATGGCGGCGCCGTCCGCGCCGTGGGCCTCGATGAGGTCCTTGGCCAGGTAGACCATGGAGTACATGTTGGCCATGAAGAAGGGATAGGCCAGGTCCTCGCCGTAGCGGGCGCGGTATTTCTCCGCGAACCGGCTGGCGCGCTCGGTGGTCTCGTCGAAATGCGCCTCGAAGCCGATGATGCCGTCGAGGGCCTCGGCGTTTTCGGCCACGAGCTTGGGTCCGATGAGGATCTCGGCGGTCAGCACCGCCGCGCCGACCTGCTGGTCCTTGAGCGCCTTGGCCGCGGCGATGCCGGGTGCGTCGCCCTGCGGCACGAGGTAGACGACATCGACGTCGGCGTTCTTGATCTTCAGCGCCTGGGTGCGGAAGTCGGTCTGCCCCTTGTTGTAGGTCTCGTCCACGACCACCGTGCCGCCGAGCCTCCGGAACTCCTCGGTGAAGACGCGGCGCAGGCCCTGGGCGTAGTCCGTGGTCTCGGAGATGACCGCGGCACGCGTCTTGCCGAGCGTCTCGCGGGCGTAGGTCGCGGCGACCTTGCCGGCCAGGGCGTCCGAGGGGGCGAACCGGAAGAAGTAGTCGTCGCCGCCGGCCGAGAGGTCCGGCGAGGTCGCGGACGGGGAGATGGCCACGACCTGTTTCTCGTTGGCCGTGCCGAGGAACCCGGACGTCTCGCCCGAGCAGACGCCGCCGAGCACGATCTTCACGCCGGTGACGTTGATGAGCTTCTGGCCGGCGGTCGCGGCCTCCTTGGGGTCGCACATGCCGTCCTCCACGGCCACCACCAGCCGCTTGCCGCCGACCCCGTTGGCGGCGTTGATCTCGTCGACCGCAAGGTTCAGGGCCTTTTGGATGGGGAGGCCGTAGGAGGCGGCGTCGCCGGTGAGCGGCAGGATGGAGCCGATGGTCACGTCACCGGTGAGGTCCGGATTCGCGGCAGGCGCGGCCGCCGGGGCGTTCGCGGCAGGCGCCGGGGTTTCGGCGCGCTTCGTGGCCACGAACCAGATGATGCCGACGACGGCGATGGCGGCGATGCCCCACCAGAGCAGGCGATTCTTTTCCATAAGGCGCAGCGGGTTAATGCTGATTCGACGCTATTGTACGGTGAAAAAGCATCAAGCGCGCAAGTCCGGCGACGATCAGGCCGTCGGCGAGGTTCACGAGCGACCACGGCCCGAGTCGGACGTAGTCGAAAGTCACGCCGAAGGTCAGGCGATCGATGGCGTTGGACAGCCCGCCAGCGGCCACGAGCGCGGCAGGCAGACTGTCGCGGCGGGCGGCATAGGCACCGAAGCCCAGGGCAAGCAACAGGCTGCCGAGCGTCAACACGATGCCGGGCACCGGGATGCCGAAGGCGACGCCGGGGTTCTGGTAGGGCTCCAAGGCCAGGAGGCCTGGAACGAGAGACACCCCCTGCGGCGGCAGGAGGTGTCGGCTGGCCCATTTGCATCCCTGGTCGGCCAGCAGCGCAGCCGCGGGCAGGAGCCAGAGGAGCGCGCGGCGCATGCTCAGGCCTCCTGGGTCAGGCGCTTCTTGCACTCGACGCAGGCCGAGGAGGTCGGGCGCGCCAGGAGGCGCTTCGCGTCGATGTCCTTGCCGCAGTATTTGCAGACGCCGTAGGTGCCCTTCTCGATGCGCTCCAGTGTCTTGTTCACGTCGCGCAGCGCCGACTCCAGGGTACGCTCCAGTGTCAGGTTCGTGGAGTAGGTCTCGACCTCGGCGGCGTTCTCGTCCTCCTTGTCGCCGATCTGCGGGAATTCGGCGTCGTAATCCTGCGCGTTGTGCGGGTTGCGGTGAGCGAAGGCCGCCAGCTGCCCTTCGAGCTGGGTCTTCTCGGCCTGCAGCTTCTCCTTGATTTGGGCGAGAGTGGTCTTATCCATAGCGGTGACCGAAAAAGGCCAGAAAAGCGCTGCGGTTTGGAAAACTGTAGCAGGTCGATAGCAAAAAAAGAAGAGGCGCAAGCTGCAGGCCATGCATGTGTATGTATGTGCCTCGCTGCGCCTCGCGGCGCCGCGCCGGGGATTACTCCCCGGGGGAAGCGGTCCTCTGCGGAGAACCGATTTCCTTGGGGAGTAACGCCACAAGCTGTGCGGTGCCAGGTCCATCTCCTCAACCGCTCTAGGGCTGTTCGACCTCTCGGGCCAGGCGAAACCCTGGACCCATGATGAGAGGAAGCCACACTGCTTTTCCTTTTGTTTTTGTGTCAAAGGAAGGGAGAGCAGTAGAGGAGAGAGAAATACGCCCCTCCGGATGAGGAACATCTCTCTGTTGGACACGCGGGATGTGGAAGGAGCGACGGTACCTTGTTTAGGGTACGTACACATCGTACCAAAAAAGTGTTCACCTGTCAATCGTGCTTTGTTGAGCAGATTATCAGCGATATCCCCAACTGGTTGAGTCGATTCGCTCGGTTGGAGTCTGGACTGTGTATAACTCTGTGGATGACGGCTCCAATCTGGGGATAAGTGCTGGAAAAGGTGTCACTTCCGTGGGGAATTGCAGAAGTTCTCAAGGAAAATAGGCACTTCATCGAGCGTCACGGATGCGGACCTGGTGGGGAGCAGTGCCGGAATGGTGAGAGGGAGGCTACGGACCAGCGACCATCGGGGAGGGAGTTTGGCGGGAAGAATGATCGGAAATCCCTCGAGGCAGGCGCTTCGGGAGGCCGGTACTGTCCCCTGGTTCACGACATCCTGAGGGGAAAAGCTCAGGAAAGCGAAGCTGCTCTCGTCGGATCGGAAAGCCACGTCTTGCTCGGCGATCGGCAGCACGAGCCAGTCCGTGCCTGCGACGCGCTCCAGGCGTGCCGCCACGGCCGCCGGATCTTCGATAAGCTCCTCCGTCGCGCTCTTGTCGGGGAGATGCAGCGTCCGGCCGACAGGGGCGGTCCGGGCCAATGCCGTCAGGACGGCTCCGCGCGGCCCCGGAGTCGGAAGCTCGAGAAGGAAGCGTGCCGCGCCGGTTGTCGTGGTCGGGAACAGGGTCAGCATCGCCGTCCCTTCGCCGACCAGCGCCGTTGCCAGGTCAGGATTGGTCTCGGTAAAGCGCAGCAGGGCCTGGGATTCCTGAGGAAACTGTCGGGCCAGGGCTACGCTCGCTGTCGCGAGCGGCCGCTCGGCGGGGACGGCAAGGGTCAGGAGCGCCCCGGTGGGGAGGGGACCGGAAAGCGCGGGGATAGGCGAGTATCGGATGCCGATGGCGATGCCGATGCCGAGGACCAGTGACGCCACAGCCAGGACCGCGGAAAAGCGGCGTGGCTCATCGGAAAATGGGAATTGGGCCCAAAAACGGCGCATGGCAGGCGTAGTGTACGGCCCGTCGAGCAAAGAAAAAAGCCGGGGATATCACCCAGCCTTGTCCGGCTCCCAGAACACCCAGCGGTAGACATTGGTGTCCCGGAGCGTCCCGCGGAGCTTGTCGCGGTAGATGTGGTTGGCCGCCGCGCGGTGCGAGGCGCTCGAGAGCTCGACGTAGGCGAGCCCGAGGTTGCGGCCCTGTTCGATCAGTCGGCCGGTGATCTCCGTCGCGACACCGCGTCCTTCGTGGCTCGGGAGCACGGCCACGTCGTCGATGTAGCCGTAGCTCTCGGAGAGCGTGGTGACCAGGTTCATGGTCCCCATGCCGACGATCGGCGCTTTGCCCTCCGTCGTGATGTCCCGGGCGACGATGAGCTGCGCCCGAAAGAGCAGCTGCGCCACCGCTTGGTGGTCCGTGCGGACCTCGCGCCGCGTCAGCACGTGGAGCAATGCGTTCAGCGAGGCGATGTCGCCGTCACGCAGCTCGTTCCGGCCCAGAAGGAATCGGTACTCGATCACGTCGCCTCCCTGCCCTGTCGCATGACGGGGCGTGGCCGGTTTCTACGGCATCCCGGGCGGAGTGTCAATGGATGCACGGCCTCCTCGCGCGCACGGACCCGTCGCGTCTTCCGTACGAAGACACCCGGCGTGCGCCGGGTGTCTGTCGGTCATCTTCAGCGTCCGCCGCGGAAGGGCGGGCGTCCGCCGCCGTTGCCGCCGCGGGCAGGCGGGCGCTTGGGCGCCTCGGGAGGCGCGCTCGGGTCCTTGGCCTGGCGGATGGAGAGGTTGATGCGGCCCATGGAGTCTATTTCCACGACCTTGACCTCCACTTCCTGGCCCGGCTTGACCACGTCCTCGACGCGCTCCACGCGGCCCTCGGCGAGCTCGCTGATATGCACGAGCCCTTCCTGCTTGGGCAGGATCTCGACGAAGGCGCCGAAGCCCATGATGCGCGTCACGGTGCCCTTGAAGATCTCGCCGACCTTCACTTCGCGCGTCAGCTCCTTGACCCAGTCCACGGCGCGTTGCATGGCCTCGGCGTTCTTGGAGGTCACCATCACGAGCCCCGAGTCCTCGATGTCGATCTGCACGCCGGTGGCGTCGATGATCTCGTTGATCTGCTTGCCGCCCGGGCCGATGACGTTGCGGATCAGCTCCGGGTTGATCATGAAGGAGACGATGCGCGGCGCGTACGGCGAGAAGTCCGGCCGCGGCGTGGCGATGACCGTGTCCATGGCGTCGAGCACCTGCATGCGGCACTCCCGCGCCTGGGCGAGCGTCCGCTCCACGATGTCCGGAGAGAGCCCGATGGTCTTGGTGTCGAGCTGGATGGCCGTGATGCCGTTCCGCGTGCCGGCGATCTTGAAGTCCATGCCGCCTTTGCCGTCCTCGAGGTCCTGCAGGTCGGTCAGCACCTTCCACTGCGACATGTCCGGGACCGAGGCGAGGCCCATGGCCACGCCCGCGACCTGCGCGGCGATGGGGACGCCGGCGTCCATGAGCGCGAGCGAGGAGCCGCAGACGCTGGCCTGCGAGCTGGAGCCGTTGGAGCCCAGCACCTCGGAGACCACGCGCACGGCGTAGGGGAAGGTCTCCTTGTCCTGCGGGACGACCGGCAGGAGCGCCCGTTCGGCGAGCGCGCCGTGGCCGATCTCGCGGCGGCCGGGCCCGCGGTTGGGGCCGGTCTCGCCCACGGAGTAGGCCGGGAAGTCGTAGTGGTGCATGTAGCGCTTCTTGCCGACGTCCTCCATGCCGTCCATGGTCTGCTCGTCGCCGGGGGAGCCCAGCGTCACCACGGAGAGCACCTGCGTCTCGCCGCGGGCGAAGAGCGCCGAGCCGTGGGTGCGCGGGAGCATGCCGACCTCGACCGAGAGGGGACGGACGTCCGTGAGCGCGCGGCCGTCGACGCGCTTGTCCTCCTCAAGGATGGCGCGGGAGACTTCGGCCTCCACCCAGCCGTCGATGGCGTCGGTCGCCGCCTCGATCTGCGCGGCGTCCCAGCCCTGCTCGGTGAGATGTTTGGTCAGGATGTCGCCGAGCGCATCCACGGCATCGGCGCGCTCGCCCTTGGTGACGAGCGGACCGGTGAAGAGCGCCTCGCGGATCTTGGGCATCAGCCACTCGCGGGCTTCCTTGCGCGCGGCGGCCAGCGCTTCCTGCGCCGCGAGCTTCTCCGCGCCGATGATCTCCTCGGCCGTGGCCTTGCGCTTGCCGGCCTTGGCGCGGATGTCGTCCAGGAAGGCGGTGACCTCGCGCAGGTGTTTCTGGCCGAAGGCGATGGCCTGGAGCATGGCCTGCTCCGGGACCTGCTGGGCGTTGGCCTCGATCATCAGCACGCGCTCGCCCGTGCCGGCGACGATGAGGTCCAGGTCGCTCTTGGCCTTTGCCTCGAACGTCGGATTGATGGCCCATTCGCCGTTGATGCGGCCGACGCGGATGCCGCCGATGGGACCGTTCCAGGGGATGTCCGAGACGGTCAGCGCCGCCGACGCGGCGATGAGCCCGACGATGTCCGAGTCGTTCTCGAGGTCGGCGCACAGCACCGTCGTCCACACCTGGACGTCGTTGCGGATGCGGTCGTCGAAGAGCGGGCGGATGCTGCGGTCGATCATGCGTCCCGTGACGATGGCCTCGTCCGTCGGCCGGCCCTCGCGCTTGATGAAGCGCGAGCTCTTGATCTTCCCGGCGGCGTAGAGCTTCTCCTCGAAGTCGACCATGAGCGGGAAGAAGTCGATGCCGTGGCGCTGGCCGCCCATGGTGGCCGTGCCGAGCACGACCGTGTCCCCGTAGCGGACCAAGCACGAGCCGTTGGCCTGCTTGGCCACCTTGCCGGTGGTGATGCTGAGTGTCCGGCCGCCCCACTGCGTCTCAAAGGTCTGCGTCTGCGAGTATGGCATAGTGCGCGTTCTGGTCGCGCGCAGACGTGAGATCTCCGAGATCTCCGTGTCTGCGTACGACCGTGATTATCTGGTTACGTCAGGCCCGTTGGGGCGGGTCTCAGACCCGCCCTTACCGGACTTGTTGTCAGACCGGGATCTTCTTGCCGCCGCGGATGATGGCCCCGTGGCCCGCGGCCTCGCCTTCGTCCGGAGGCGCTTTGGCCTCGCTCCGGGCGCTGCGGCGCCGGCCGCCGCCCTCGCGGATGAGGTAGCTGTCCTTGTCGGCCGAGAGGTCGGTGTAGGTGTCCGCGGCCTCGACGAGCTTGGTCGAGCTGGACTCGCGGAAGGAGACGACCTCGACCTGCTTGCCCTGGTTGCGCAGGTACTCGACGAGCGGCACGAAGTCGCCGTCGCCGGAGACCAGGATGATGACGTCGAGCGTCGCCGCCACGCGGATGGCGTCCACGGCGATGCCCACGTCCCAGTCGGCCTTCTTGGCGCCGCCGGCGAACTCCTGGATCTCCTTTTCCTTGTACTCGATGCCGGCGTGGTAGAGCGCCTCGAAGAACGGCTTCTCCTCGCCGGTCTTGGTGCGCACCACATAGGCGATGGCCCGGATGAGCTGGCGGCCCTCGACGGACTTGCGGACGATCTCGCCGAAGTTGGCCTTGGCGCCGTGGAGGTTGCGCGCCGAGTAGTACATGTTCTGCACGTCGATGAACACGCCGACGCGCTGGCTGGGGTGCTTGATCATAAAACGCGCTTCGTTGGGAAAAACGCAACGGGAGCGCAGAGCGCCCCCGGCAAAACGCTTACTTCAGCTTGAGTTTCTCGGCCAGCTCGGCGTGGGCCTTGCTGTCCTCGCGCTCCAGGTACCTGAGGAGCCGATGCCGCTCGCCGACCTTCTTGAGGAGGCCGCGACGCGAGCTGTGGTCCTTCTTGTGCTCCTTGAGGTGGCCGGCGAGGTCGTCGATCTCCGCCGAGAGGATGGCGATCTGGACCTGCGGGGAGCCCGTATCCTTGGCGTGGGTCTTGAACTTCTCGATGATCTTCTCCTTTTTTGCCTTGTCGAGCATGTGCGTGTCCGGGGACGCTCCAGCCGGAGCCGGGCGGCCCTATAAGAATGAACGGCCGCAGCATAGCAGGGATGCTCGCGTGCGTCAACCGGTTGGGGCGTATCGCAATACGCCCCTACGCCAGCGTTCGCCGATGTCGTACAATATCCGTTGTCCCGACCCTATGGCCTCCCGCGACATCCGCACCCTGCTCGAGCAGTTCCTCGATCACCTGGAGATCGAGCGGAACCGTTCGTTGCGTACGCGCACCAACTACCAGTTCTATCTTGGGCGCTTCCTGGATTGGGCGCGCAGTCGCCGCAAAGGCAAGGACGTCTCTCCGGGGGACATCGACGACGAGCTGGTGCGCGAGTTCCGGCTGTGGCTGAACCGCGTCGAGAACGGCCGCGGAGAGGAGCTCAAGAAGAACACCCAGAACTACCACCTCATCGCGCTGCGCGCCTTCCTCAAGTACTTGGCCAAGCGCGACGTCAGGACCATGGCCGCCGAGAAGGTCGAGCTCGGCAAGATGCCGGAGCGCATGGTGGCGTTCCTCGAGCCGACGGACCTCGAGCGCCTCTTGGCCGCTCCGCTCAGCGGGGCGGGCGAGAAGCCCGACGTCATCCGCCTGCGGGACAAGGCCGTCCTGGAGCTCCTGTTCTCCACCGGCTTGCGCGTCTCCGAGCTCGCGGGCCTGAATCGTGAGGACGTCAACCTGGAGCGCGACGAATTCACGGTGCGCGGCAAAGGACGCAAGCTGCGCGTCGTCTTCCTGTCCGAGCAGGCCAAGTACTGGATCAAGCAGTATCTCGCCGGTCGCCGTGACGTCTCACCGTTCCTCTTCGTGGCCCACGACCGGGCCCGCAAGGGCCGCGAGGACGCGCAGGGGCTCACCCCGCGCTCGGTGGAGCGCATCGTGGCGCGCTACAGCCGCGCCGCCGGCATCCCCAAGCAGATCACGCCGCACTCCCTGCGCCACACCTTCGCCACCGACCTGCTCATGAACGGCGCGGACATCCGCTCGGTGCAGACGCTGCTCGGCCACGCCAGCATCACCACGACGCAGATCTACACGCACGTCACCAACCGGCAGCTCAAGGAGGTCCACAAGGCCTTCCACTCCAGACGCAGGAAGAAGGGTTGACGCAGCGACGGTTCCGGCGTAAGTTCGCGGGTCCGCCCTGGTAGCTCAATTGGATAGAGCAGACGGTTTCTACCCGTCAGGTTGCAGGTTCGACTCCTGCCCGGGGCACCAGAAAACATCCGCCATGCAGGCGGGTGTTTTCTTTGCGCTTACGGGTTCTCCACGAGCCGGAACGTGGCGATGATCATCTCGATCTGTGCGTCGAACTCGTCCAGATCGAACGGCACGCAGGCCTCGCTCGAGACGGACAGGCCGCTGGCCGGCGGCGTGGCGCAATCCAGCATGCCCGCGTTGGCGGCCTTCTTGGTGAAGGCGAGGTGCGCGTAGCGCGGGCCCATCTTGGTGACGACGTGTTGCGTCATGTAGACGCTGCCGGCCGCGCCCTCGCGGAAGAAGCTGCGGCAGAAGGTGAGCCCGTTCGCGGAGAGACGCTCCGGCGAGCGGTCTTCGCTCGCGCCCTGGCGATAGCAGCCGTCGACGATGGCGCTGTCGCCCTCGGCGACGAAGGTCACCTCCCACGTCGGCGCGTAGCGGCCGCGGGTCGGCGCCTGGAAGGTGAACCCGAGCGCCTCGTTTTCGTAGGTCTGCCAAGTGGCGTCGACGCCGGCCGCTGCCGGCAGTGCCCGGACGCCCTGGTTCGGCGGCGTCGCCGGCGGGGCGTCGGTGACCGGCGCGTTCACCGGCGGTCGATTGGCGCTCACTGGTGCGTTGGCGCCCGGCGCATCGGCGGCAGGCGTCTCAGGAGCGGCGCCGCAGCCGGCGCCGATGAGCAGCAGGGCGGCGATGGCCGCAGGGAGGGAGGTGCGCATATGCATCTTGGGTACCGCAGGACGGACGTTTTTGCAACCGCGATTTGTCCCCGGGCTGTCCCCTTGACGCACCGCGGGCAGCGCGGTATATCTCATGCCATCGGCCTACACAGAAGAAAAGCCGCGAACAGATTTTGCACGTATGCGTGAAGAAGCGGAAGCATCCTTGGATGAGATCTTCTCCGATGCGGGCGTCGCCGAAGACGACGAGCTCCGCGATCGGGCCCAGCGGGTGGTCGACATGCTCCCCGAGTACATCGACCAGGAGGACATCGAGGGGTTCGTCTCCTTCATCCGCGAAGAGACCTCGGCCTACGGCAACGAGCGCGCGCTCGTGAAGGCCGTGCTCGACCTGCTCCTCGCCGAGGGCGAGGTGACCGAGGAGTTCGTGGCAAACGTCACCACGTTCCTCGACAAGGAGGCCGCCGGCCCGGCCGACGAGGAGGAAGACGAGGAATACGAGGACGACGAGGAAGAGGAGGATGAAGAGGAAGAGATGGAGATCTCCGGCATGGACCTCGGCGCCGAGCCGGAACCGGCATAAGAGCGCGTCCCAGCCCCGCCTCGGCGGGGCTGTATGGTGGCCATGGTGAAACGGTTATCACAGCAGGTTGTGGTCCTGCTATTACGGGTTCGATTCCCGTTGGCCACCCCAGAGAAAAGCGTCCCTCGTCGAGGGGCGCTTTTCTCTGTTTGCTGTATACTGGCGACGACCGTTATGCCGAGGAGGACCTTGCGCGTCGGCTATGCCGACTTCCCGCCGTTCGTCTCCAAGAGGGGGACGCGGCTGGTCGGCTTTGAGGCGGCGCTCTGGGAGGCCGTCGCGCGCGAGTTGGGCGTCGCCAGCCGCTTCTCTCGCCACACGCTCAGCGAGCTGCTCTCGCGGGTCCGCGCCGGCACGCTCGACGTGGCCTTCGCCGGCATCTCCAAGACCGAGGCCCGCGAGCGTGAGGTCGATTTCACCCACGCCACGTACAGTTCCGGCCTGGCCATCCTGGTACGGTCCGTCGGCCGTTTCCGGATCCTGCGTGCGCTCGGCACTCTGCTCGTGGAGAAGCGCCGGACCATCGGCGAGTCATGCTCTGGCTCGGCGGCTTCGTGGCCGCGATCAGCCACGCCGTGTGGTTCGTCGAGCGCGGCAAGGGGGCTTTCTCGACGGACTATCTGACCGGCATCGGCGACGCCGTCTGGTACACGGTCGTCACCATCAGCACCGTGGGGTACGGCGACTTCGCGCCGGTCACCCTGGTCGGGCGGATCATCGGCGTCCTGACCATCGTCATCGGCTACGCCGTCTTCGCCCTGCTCATCGCCGAGCTCAACTCGCTCTTGGTGCTGGAGCGGCTGCGCTCGCCCATCCAGGACGCCGGCGACCTGCGGCGGCGGCGCGTGGCCACGGTCGGCCAGACCGTCGCCGAGACCGTCCTCGACAAGTACCAGGCGGTGGCCGCGCCGTCCTCGACGCTGCGCGAGGCGCTCACGACGCTCGAGCGCGGCGACGCCGACGCGCTCGTCTTCGACGCGCCGATCCTCCAGCACTACGTCAAGGAGCACGGCACCGGCACCTTCCGCACCGTCGGACCGCGCTTCGAGGAGCATGACTACGGCATGATCGTGCCCGAGGGCAGCCCGTGGCGCGAGAAGATCAACCGCGCGCTGCTGCGGCTCGTCGAGAGCGGGGAGTACGACCGGCTGCAGCGCCAGTGGTTCGCGTGAGCGCTTCCGCCGACCGACGCCTTCCGGTAGGATAGGGTCGTATGCCAGGGAAACGCGAGACGGCGGTCTTCGGCGGCGGGTGCTTTTGGTGCACGGAAGCCATCTTCAGCGCCTTGCGCGGGGTGGAGACCGTGACCTCCGGCTATGCCGGCGGCAAGATGGTCGATCCCGGGTACGACCAGGTGAGCATGGGCACGACCGGCCATGCCGAGGTGGTCCAGGTGGAGTTCGATCCGGAGGTCGTTTCCTACGGGACGTTGCTCGAGGTCTTCTTCGCCACCCACGATCCGACGACCATGAACCGCCAGGGCGCCGACGTCGGCACCCAGTACCGCTCGGCGGTCTTCACGACGAACGACGCCCAGACGCAGGCGGCCAAGGCGTATGTCGAGAAGCTCGAGGCCGGGGAGTACGCCGGCCGGAAGATCGTCACCGAGGTCGCGCCGCTCGACCGCTTCTACACGGCCGAGGAATACCACCAGAAGTACTTCGAGAAGAACGCCGGGAACCCGTATTGTTCGGTGGTCATCGTGCCGAAGCTCGAGAAGCTCAAAAAGCAGTTCGCCCATCTCCTGAAGTGACTTATGGATGACGAGAAGATGAAAAAGGACGAGGAGCTCGATCCGGAGCTCCGCCACGTGGCGCGCGAGGGCGGTACCGAGGCGCCGTTCACCGGCAAGTATTGGGACAGTAAGGAGAAGGGCATGTACACCTGCGCCGTCTGTGGCGCCGAACTCTTCTCTTCGGACACCAAGTTCGATTCCGGCACCGGCTGGCCGAGCTTCACCGAGCCCGCCAACCTCAAGAACATCGAGCTGCACGAGGACCTCTCCGGTGGCATGCGTCGCACCGAAGTGCGCTGCAAGAATTGCGGCGCGCACCTGGGCCACGTCTTCGACGACGGACCGCGGGAGAAAGGCGGCAAGCGCTACTGCATCAACTCCGTCTGCCTGAACCTCAAGAAGGAAGGGGAGGAGACGTAGCGGCAAGACCGGGACCTCAGGGTCCCGGTCTTGTTTTCTGTCTCCGCTTCGGCTACGGTCGCGGCGAGGAGGAGTGATGGGATTCTTGATTGTCGGCACTGCAATCGTGCTCGCGCTCGTATCCTTGGCCTACGAGGCCTGGAACAGACCAGACCGCGTCTTGGCGCGGCGGATTGAGGAGTGTGCCCGGCGCATCCGCTCGTCCGCCCAGGAGATCGCTGATGCGAAGGCCAAGCTCCCGCATCTGGTGAGCGAGGCCCACCTCGCCCAGATGCGTGAGCGAGGAGCGACGCACGTGGGCCTGCATGGCAAACGCCTGGTCGTCATCGAGGCCCGCAGCGAGGCCGACTTCCGTGTGATGCGTGACATGCAGGTGAAGGCCATCGAGGGAGAAATCCGCTTCCACGAATGGCGGCTCGATGAGGCCGCAGCGGAGTGGCGGGAGTTGGTGCGGCGCCACCATGCCCAACAGCGGCTGCTCCAGGAGATCGAAGGACGGAAGGCGACGATGCCCTACCGCTCGGCGGCGCCTCGCCTCACGGCCGTACCGGAGATTACCGCGGTGAACGCCCTACTCAAGCGGTTGGGGTACGAAGTGCCGGACGCGTGAGCGTACCGGTTTTCTTTTCCCCGAAGCGTCTCGTACAATGGCGCCATGCGCACCGTCCGCTTCGTCCCCGACTGGAGAGCCGTCGCCGCGTATCTGCGCGATCCGCGGTCGGACTGGAAACCGAAGGCGGCCGTCGTTGCGGCCCTGGCGTATCTCGTCTGGCCTGCCGACTTGGTTCCCGACATCGCGCCGCTGCTCGGCTGGCTCGACGACATCGGACTCACCGCGCTCGCGGCGTGGTATCTTGTCCATGCCGCGTCGCGGCGTAATGCCCCGCCGGGAACGCCGTACCAACCCAAGAACTAACTTTCGCCTATGCGCATGTCTCCTCTCGTCCGTGCGGCTGCCGTCCTTGGTGCGTCCAGCATGATCCTCTCCGCCGTCCCTGCGATGGCCGGGGATTGCTTCTCGGATCCGGTCCACGCGCGCGACTGGGGCGCGACCGTGACCACCGGCGCGCGCGTCCGCGACGTCGCCTGCATGGAGGGCTCGGTGGTCAAGACGACGCTCGCCGTGGGCACGCGGGTCGCCATCATCGCCGAGACCGACGGCTGGTACAAGGTCCGCACCACCACGGGGCTCGAGGGCTGGGTCGGCCAATGGCTGCTCTCCGTGGGCGGCGAGGCGCCGACGACGGCCGCGGCAGAGCCGACGGCCGTCCAGACGCGCCCCGTGCCTGCGGTCGGGCTCGTGCGCGGCGCCTCGACGCGCGGCGTCTACCTGGTGCGCGAGGGCAAGCGCTACGCCTTCCCCTCGGAGCGCGTCTTCCGCAGCTGGTATGCCGACTTCAACGCCGTCGTCGTGGTCAGCGACCGGGACCTGGCCGCCGTGCCGCTCGCCGGCAACGTCACCTACCGCCCGGGCATCCGTCTCGTGAAGCTCGAGACCGACCCGCGCGTCTACGTCGTCGGCCGCTACGGCGTGCTGCGCGCCATCGCCAGCGAGGCCGTGGCCCGTGAGCTCTACGGCGATGCCTGGGCCGCGCTCGTCGACGACATCATGGACATCCACTTCGGCAACTATCTGGTCGGCGCGGAAGTGGTCTCCTCCTCGGACTTCGACCGCACGGCCGAGAGCGCCGTCACCGCACCCACCGAGAACGTCCGTCCGGAGGGGTTCACGGTCACGCCCTAAGACGTCCGGAAGGGAACCGCCGACGCTTGACGCGTCGGCGGTTTTCGTATATCACCCGGGCAGGAGGTGTTCTATTGCAGAGTTTCATCGAGAGATATCCTGAGGTCTTGCGGCTCTTGGTGATGCGAAAAAGCGGGAGTGTCCTGCCACGCGCTGGGAGCGCCGTGACCACGGCCTACGAGCATCTGGCGACGGGGTTGCCAGCCGATCATGCCTGGAACCAGGGGAAGATCGACCACGCCCGTGAGAGCGCCGCGGAGGCCGCAGCGCTGGCTGAGCGTCTCGGCTTGGGTGAGGACGGAGCGGAGATCCTCGGCTTCCTGCTCTACAGCCACGACATCGGACGGCTGGTCGAGGCGCGTCGTCAGGTGCTCGGCCTGCACCGACCGACCTGGCATCACGGCCGTGATAGCGTCGACGTCATCCGTGCGATGACGCTCGCCCTCCCCACAGCCGTGCCGTGGTTCGATACGTTGCTCGTGGCCATCGAGCACCATGCCGACCGCGTCACGCCGACGCTGGAGCAGCTCGGCGGCGACCGCGCGGCCTGGGCGTTCACCACGCTCCTGCGCGACCTGGACAAGCGTGCCGGCTTCAAGCACGCCCGGCGCTACACCGAGGACGCCGCGTTCAAGGCGGCGCAGGCCGCGGCCAATTGGCCGGAGCGCCGCGCGGAGGATCCGCTGTGGGGGACGGAGATGCGCCGCATCGATCCGTCGGAGCTGCTCGAGACCTTCGCGCGTCGGGAGGCCCTGGAGCGACAGCGCTGCCGCAGCTACGAGACCTACATGCTGCAGTACCTGGCCTGGGTCTTCGACACTCAACACCCGGAGCTGCTGCGGCTGACGCTCGAGGAGGGCGGCCCCGAGATCGTCCTGGCCTACCTCGGCCGTCAGCTCGCCGATGCGGAGTTCGTGCGCGTCCAGCGCGCCTACCGCGGCTTCCTGGCCGAGCAGGGCGCTTGAGGCGACCGCCGCACATCGCGCATGTGCGGCTTTTCTTTTTCCGGCGCGTCCGTACAATGCGCCCATGATGACGCTTTCCGCCGCCCAGCGCCGCTTCGGCGCGTACGCCATCGCCGCGACCATCGTCCTCATCGGGCTCGGCATCCGGCTCAACAACCTTTTCGCCTACACCACCTGGTGGGCCGACGACGGCGGCGGGCACATCGCCTACGTCGAGACGGTCCTCGCCGGGCGCCTGCCGGTGCCGGAAGAGACGTACCTGGCCTGGCACGAGCCGCTCTACTACGTCTTCGTGGCGCTGTGGCACAAGGCCGGGGCGCTCGGCGGTCTCGGCGGGCTCGACTGGTGGGAAGCGGCGAACGTGCTGTTCTCGCTCGGGCTCTTTGTCGCAGCTGCGCTCGTGGCGTGGCTCCTCACCCGGAGCCGCGCCGTGACGCTCGCCGTGCTGGCGCTCGTCGCCGTGCAGTTCCCGGCCGTGAAGCTCGCCGCCTACGTCAACAACGAGCTCCTCGCCCAGACGCTCATCCTCTTGGCCATCGCCTCCTTCGTGGGTTGGCGGCTCGGGGAGCGGGACGTGCCGACGAAGCGCGTCGTGCTCTTCGGCGCGCTGCTCGGCGTCGCGCTCATCACCAAGATCACCACGGTCATCGCGCTCCTCGCCGCGCTCCTCGTCTGGGCCTGGCGCTTCCTGACGACGCGCGACACGCGGTTCCTCGCGCGCATCGCCGTCTTGCTCACGCTCACCGCGCTCATCCAGGCCCCGTGGCTGGTCCACAAGGTGCGCACCTTCGGGACGCTCGCCTCCATCAACCTCTACGAAACGCTGCCTCGGTATCGTCCCTGGGATTCGCCGGGGTGGAGGTACATCTTCGCTTGGAACAACCGAATCCTCACGGATTACCCGTACTGGTACAGCATGCCCCCCTCCGGTCCGGCCGTGCTCCTCGCCGATTCCTTCGGCGACTACTACAACCTCTTCGGCAACGTGGACCGGGTCAACGCCCTGCCGGAGGGTGAACGCACGCTCACCGGCAACGGCCGCTACACGACGCCGGCGCTCTGGCGTGCCCTGTTGGCATCCAATCGGGTCGGGCTGGCTGTCGCCGCGGTCTGGGCGATCGGTATCGTCGGGTATCTCCTGGACCTGGCGCGCAAACGCCGCCTGGATCCCCAGACGGCGTTCGTCCTGTTCACGCTCGCGGGCGGGTATGCGGCGCTTCTCGTCAACAACCTGCGGCTGCCGTACCTCGAGCGCGGCGTGCTCAAGGCGCATTTCATCTATTTCACCTATCCGCTGCTGGCCACGCTCTCCTGGGGCTGGTTGCGGGAACGATTGCCGTCCGCGGCATGGGCGCTCGTCGTCCTGGCGCCGCTTGCGGCGTCCGTCGCCGTGGCCTGGCCGATGCTGGTGGTCCCCGGCGCTTAGCCGAAGGTGAAGGCGAACACCTCGACGCCGGCATCGAGGAATTCGATCTTGACGATGCCTTCTTCGTAGTCGGTCTGCGTGAGGAGCGTATAGAGATCCTTCTCCTGGACGACGTCTTCTGCGATCAATCTGCCGTCGTGGTACACGCGCATCGGCACGGGTCCCGGTGCCCCCATGACGAGATGGACCTGCTTGGCGTTGAAGCGGAAGGTCAGCGTGGCTCCTGCCGACCCCGTGCGCGCGGATTCTTCTCCGACCGTCCAGGTGCCGCCCAAGTAGGCACGGTTGAGCGCGGGCGTCATGCTCTCGAAGTAGATGCGCTCGCGGTCCGGGACGATGTCCGTGTTGCCGAAACGCGTGCCTCGGCCGTAGCCGAGATAGGTCTCAGGCGAGCCGATGCGTCCGAACTCCGGTCCCCCGGCCTCCTCGGTCATCGGCGCGGTGACGGCCGCGCCGGCGGCGGCGAGCAGCTCCCGGATCTTTGCTTCGGTCTCCTCGTATCGCCCTTCGCCGAAGTGCGTGAAGACGAGTTTCCCATCGGCGTCGAAGAGGTATTTGGCCGGCCAGTAGCGGTTGCCGAAGGCGTTCCATGTGGCGTAGCCGTTGTCTTGGACCACGGGATAGCGGATGCCGTATTTCTCGAGCGCCCGCTCCACGTTGGCGCGGTCCTTCTCGAAGGCGAACTCGGGCGTATGCACGCCGAGGATGAGGAGCCCGTCGTCGGCGTACTTGTCGTGCCAGGCCGTGAGGTAGGGGAGGGTGCGGATGCAGTTGATGCAGGAGTACGTCCAGAAGTCGACGAGCACGATCTTGCCCCGGAGGTCCGCCGCCGTGAGCGCGCGGCCGCCCGGGGTGTTGAGCCAGGCAGCGATGCCGGCGATCTCCGGGATGGGGCTCCCCGCGGCGAGCGCCCCGCTGACCATGGCGCGGTCGCCGCGGCTGTCCGGCAGCGAGGAGAGCGGCGCGATGTCCGGAGCGCGCCGCTGCACCAGGAAGGCACCGAAAAACAGGATGGCGGCGGCGAGTGCGACTGCGGCGATGCGTTTGGCGCGCGTGGTCATAGGCCGAGCACGGTGGAGGGCGCGGGGAGGTACTGGAGCAGCCATGTGGTCACGTCACGGTCGAATCCGGTGGCGATGGCCAGGGCGGTGAGCAGCACCAGGACGCCGAGCATGCGGTTGACGAGGTGCGACTTGGCTCCCATCGCCCGCAGCCGCGCCAGCACCGACTGCCCGCCGTAGGCGATGCCGAGCATGGGGATGCCTGCACCGAGCGCATAAGCGCCGAACAGCGCGCCGGTGAGGATGGGGTCCTTGGTCTGAACGGCCAGCGTGATGATGGTCCCGAGGATCGGGCCGGCACACGGCGTCCAGACCAGCCCGAGCGATGCGCCGATGAGGAGCGCCTGGAGCGTCTCGCCTCGCCCCTTGCCGAGCGCCGAGACGGATGCGCCGGCGCGCTGGAAGAGGGCGGCTACGCGCGCCGTGAGCAGTTGGTAGGGCCTCTCAAAGATGAGCGCCAGCCCGAACAGCCCGAGGATCACCACGGCCACCATCCGCAGGGCGTCATTGGTGATGCCGAGGAACGATCCCGCCGTGGCGAAGAACGCCCCGAACAGCGAGAAGGAGGCGATGAAACCGAGGACGATGAAGAGCGGCCGGGTGCGCGATGCCGTCCCGCTCGTGCCGAAGAGGATCGGCAGCACCGGGAGGATGCAGGGCGCGATGATGGTCAGGAACCCCGCGGCGATGGCCAGGAAGAACAGCGCCATATCAGCGGGCGCCCGCGGCCTTCCGCAAGGCCGCCAGGAAGGTGGCCTCGTCCACCGGTCCGGTGAAGCGCGTGGACTCCGCGCCGTCCGTGCCCAGCATCACCGTGGTGTGCTGGTAGGGGATCAGGAACTGCCGCTTGAGGTCGTCCTGAACGTCGAAGTCCACCCGGAATCCGGCGATGGGCAGGCCCGAGCCCTCGATGCGCGCCTTGATGAGCGGTTCGTCGGCGCGGCAGATGGGGCACCACGAGGCCCAGAAGTAGAGGACGATCGGCCGCTTCTCGGCGAGCGCCTTTTGGTATTCTCCCGTGGTATAGGAGATGTAGAACGGCGCCGGGGCTTGCGCGGCCTCTTGCGGCTCAGGCGTTTCCGTCGCATCGCCGTCCTGCCCCATCATGGCCTCGTCCGTGGCGGGTGCCGGCGGCTCCGTAGGCAGCGTCGGGGTCGTGGGAGCGCAACCTGCGCCGATGAGCAATGCCGCCAGGGCAAGTGGGAGAAACCGCATAGGCTGGGGATGAATGGTCGAGCTACTACAGAGTGTAGCACAAGAGCGACGACAGACGTACCGACCTGCGCTATCATGGCCGGGTATGCGCTCCACCTATCACCACCTCGCGCAGGCGCGCGTCGCCCTCCTGACGCTGACCGACGCGCCGCACGCCGCGCTCTGCCGGAGCCACGCCACGGCGCTCGACGAGCTGCGCGCCGCCTCCCAGGAGACGGAAAAGCTGGCCCGCGTGCATCCCGCCACCGTGACCAAGGAAGCGGCCGTCGGCGGCTTTTCGGCGCTCTCCTTGCTCGCGGTCCTGGTCTTCGGTCGGAGCTTCTCCCAGGCCTACCTCGAGATGCGTCGGCAGCTCGGTGCCATCGAGATTCCCTTCATCGACATCGGCAGCCAGATCGAGCGTCTCCTGCCGGCACCGCAGGTCCTCGAGCAGGCCTCGCGGCTGCCGGAGATCACCTGGGAACAGGCCGTCTACGGCGCCATCGCCGTGGCCGTCGCGATCCTCCTGTTCCACGCCGCCAAAGCGCTCATCCTCCTGCGCAGGGAGCGGCTCCTGTCCCACGCCGCGCGCGAGCTCGCCGAGGCCTCGCACGTGCTGCGCGCGGCGGCCGATGCCGCCAGCCGCGAGCAGGCCCTGCTGCTCCTCGCTCAGGGCATGGACACGAGCGACGACCGAAAACCGCCCCGTCACTGACGGGGCGGCGTCGTGTCCGCTCAGCGGCTGGCCGTGAACAGGACGTGCACGTAGACCGTGCCGTCGTCGACCTGGATGGTCATCTGGCCGCCCTCCTCGTCGTCCCCATCGCCGCGGGTGAACGACATGATGCTGCCCTCGGCGGACGTCCCGCCGAACGCCTGGCCGATGGTCCAGCCTTTGGCAGGGAGCTCGCGACGGTACCAGGCGTCGAGTTCGGCGACCGTGGCCGTGCTCTTCCAGGTCGCGGTGTTGAGGTCGCCCTTGGGGGTGCGCGTGACCGCGCCGCCGACCGCGCTGAGGCTCCCGTGGACGGGGAAGGCCGTGGAGAAGTCGGCGGGGAGCTTGCCCTCCTCGGTGCGCACCGTCGCGGTGTTGCCCCGGTTGTCCGTGAAGGTCAGCGTCCCGTCGTCGGAGATCCGCATCGAGGTGCCGTCCTTGCCGCCCAGGGTGACGGCGCCGCCGCGCTCGTCGATCTGCACGCCTCCCGCCTCCAAGGCCTTCTTGAGGCCGAAGCCCACGGCCTTGGCGGCGATCCATCCGCCGATGACGCTGAGGAGCGCCAGCCCGGCCAGCACCGCGAGCAGGATCAGGAGCAGCTTCTTTCCGGAGCCGCCGCTCGGCGGCGTCGGAGACGGGGCGCTGGTGGGCGTGGGGGTGGCGGAGGGAGTGTCCATAAGGCGGGTGAAGGGTATCTCGGCCAGTGTAGCGGGCCCGGGACGGCCGTCAAACCCGGGCGATGGCCCGGCGGATCTCCGTCGCCGGGTCGGCGTCGCGGAAGAGCACGCGGTCCACGAGGAAGAGCACCGGCGCATCGATCTTCTTGCGTCGGGCGAACGGAGCGATGGCCCGCGTGGCGCGGACCCCCTCGATGGTCTGGCTGGGATCGCGCATCTTGATGCGGCACGCCGGATCGAGGCAGATCTCCTCGCCGAAGCTGCGGTTGCGGCTGTGCGCCGACGTGCCGGTGACGAAGAGGTCGCCGAGCCCCGCGAAGCCGTGGACGGCGTCGGTCGAGCGGGCGCCCATGGCGCGCATGATGCGGTTCATCTCCTCCACGGCCAGGGTCAGGAGCGCGGCCTTGGTGTTGGCGCCGAGTTTGGCGCCGTCGCACATGCCGAGCGCCAGCGCGTAGACGTTCTTGAGCGTCCCCCCGAGCGCCGTGCCGACGACGTCGGTGGTCGGCCGCAGGCGGAAAGTCGGCGTCTCCAAAAGCCGGGCCACGCGCGTGGCGACGGTGAGCGTGCGGCTGGCGACGTTGACCACGGTCGGCTGCCCGGCGGCGAACTCCGTGGCGATGGACGGACCGGAGAGCGTCGCCAGGAGCCGTCGATGCGTCGGGCGCAGCTCGTCCTCGATGACGTCGACCATGGGCGCGAGCGAGGCCTCATCCACGCCCTTTGCGACGTTCAGCACGAGCGCGCCGGCGCCGAGCAGCGGCGCCATCTCCCGCGCGACGCCCTCGACCACATGGGAGGGCACGGCCACGACCACGAGCCGCGCGCCGCGCACGGCCTCCGCGAGACTGCCGGTGGCGCCGACGTTCCGCGCCAGCCGCACGCCGGCCAGGTACTTGGTGTTCTCGCGCTTCTTGGCGATGGCGGCGACGACGTCCGGCTCGATCGACCAGAGGATCACCGGTGCGTGGCGCGCGGCACCCACCGCGAGCGCCGTGCCCATGTTGCCGGCCCCGAGGATGGCGATGTGCTTGGGCATATGCGCGGATTGTAGCAAGAAAAAAGGCCGCCCGGTCAGTGCGGACGGCTACGGATAGGTCAACTCCCGGAAGTCGCCGCGTTCGCGCAACGTCGGCTCGTCGAGGTGGGCCAGCAGGGTGTTGAAGCCGCGGCCATGCCCGACGAGAAGGATGCGCGCGCCGCTCCCGGCGTGGTCGCCGAGCGCCGCCACGTGCCGCGCGATGACGGTCTCGCGGTCCTCGCCGCCGAAAGGACGGAAGTCGTATGGCTCGTCGTGGTCCGGCATCGGGCCGCCGAGGCGTTCCTCGATCTCGGCTTGCGTCAGGCCCTCGAGGGAGCCGAAGCCGCACTCGGCCAGACGCCCGTCGACGATCGGGACGATGCCGAAGAACGCGGCGATGATCGCGGCGGTCTCCCGGGCCCGCGCCAGCGGCGAGCTGACGATGCCGCCGAGCCGCAGCGGCGGGGCCAAGAGCGTCGTCAAGGTCTCCGCCAGGACCCGCGCCTGCGCGCGGCCTTCGGCGTTGAGCGGGATGTCCGTACGTCCCTGGGTCCGACCGGCGACGTTCCAGTCGGTCAGGCAGTGGCGGACAAGCAGGAATTCGGCCATTCGTCCCTCCGACCGCATCTTCCGCGGCCCGGCGTCGGCTGTCAACGGGCCGGGGCGGGCGCCGCTTCCGTCGCCGACGGCAGGAGGATGTCCGGCACCGGTTTGCCGAGGGGAATCGGCTGCGGTTCCTCGACGGCGAAGGCCTCGGGGTCGAGCGCCGGGACGATGACGGCGTGCGGATAGCTGTTGCCGGACTGGTCGGTGACGGTGCCGCGGAAGGACACGACCGGGATGAAGTAGGAGGCCGGCGTGCCGTCGATGTCTGCGTATTTCTGCAGATAGCCGAGCCGCGCCTCCGTCAGCCGGATGCGCACCACCGGGCGCTTCGCTTCCTCCTCGGGCGTGAAGATGCCGCCGTCCCAGCCCCAGGGGTTGATGCCGCCGCGCAGCGCGCCGTCGCGGATGGCGTCGGCGGACTGCGTGGGGTAGAGCGAGCGCTCCAGGTCGTCGACGAGCAGGACCGAGCCGCTCTCGGCGCGACGGTCGCGCGCGGAGACCTGCACGGTGACGGCGCCGCCGTCCGTGCCGTCCCACTCGAGCGTCGGACGGCCGTCGAGGAGTACCGGGTAGCGGACCGTGACCGAGGGCCAGTACCCGGGGCCTGGCCAGATGGCGGGGGCGACGTCCGCGGCCGGCGTACCCACCGACGATACGGGCGCATCCATGGCGGGCGCAGGCGCGGAGGATGCGGTTCCGCCCGCGTCGCGGCCTTCGAGGATGCAGGGCATGCCGCGGCCGCACGGGTCGTCGTAGCGCAGGACGCTCGGCGTGCCGTAGCGGGAAAGGTCGATGCCCAGCTCACGGAGGTATGCATTGGCGATGCGGATGCCGCCGGCGTCGTCGATCTCGGCCGGGGCTTCGTCGGTCGGCTGGTCGGTCCAGGCACGCTCGGTGTACCACGAGAAGACGCCGCCCGTGCCGTCGAAGCTGAAGACGGACTTGCCGTCGCCGCCGCCGCGCACCGCAACGTTCATGAGCGTGAGGTCGCCGGGCAGGCGCAGCCCCAGCCCGCCGGCGATGGCGCGCGCCGCATCGCCGAAGCTGCGGCGGGCCGCCCGGAAGACCGGGAGCTCGCCCGGGATCTCCGGCAAGGTCGCGCCCTCCCAGGTGGAGACGACGCGCGGCGGCAGGTATTCCTCCGGCGGCACCGGGCGGATCAGCCCGGCGTCCGGAGCGACCGTGTCGGGCGTCGCCACGGCGATGCCCGCGGAGCCAGGCGCGCCGCCGCCGATCGTGGGCTCTCCGACCATCATCGCGTCGGTCGGAGGGGCCGTCGGGGCGGGCGCCGGCACACCGACCGTCGGAGCGGCGCTCTCGGCGGCGCGGCTGCCGAGAGCCAGCGTCGATACGGCGTCGCCGGAGGGTTCCCCGCCGGTGAAGGCCGGGATCCTGCCGAAGCCCATGCGCGTCGCCACCTGCGCGCCGTCGGGCGGCTGGGCCGTGCGGGGCGCGAGTTGGGTCAGGCCGACGATGACGGTCACGCCGACGATGGCCAGCGCGAGAGGGACGAGGATGCGGGGCATAGGCGGAAGGTTCATCCCTACTGTACGCCACGGAGGGGGTCGACTTACAGGGAGCGGTTGCGCCTGTTAGGATAGTGGCGCTATGGCGAAGCACTCCAAGTGGGCCAAAGTGAAGAACTACAAGGGCGCAGCCGACGCCAAGCGCGCCTCGGTCTTCACCAAGCACGCCCGCGCCATCGCCGTGGCGGCGCGTCGCGGCGCCGACCCGGCCACGAATTTCCAGCTGCGGATGGCCGTGGACGCGGCCCGCGCCGCCAACGTCCCCAACGACAACATCGAGCGGGCCATCGCCCGCGGCAGCGGCGCGGACGCCGCCGAGCAGATGAAGGAGGCCACGTATGAAGGGTTCGGACCGGGCGGCGCGGCGGTCATCGTCGAGGCGCTCACCGACAACCCGAACCGCACGGTGGCCAACGTCCGCCACATCTTCTCCAAGCACGGCGGCACCCTGGCCGGCAGCGTGGCTTGGCGGTTCGAACGGCGCGGCGTGCTGCGGTTGCCTGCCGCATCCGGCAGCGGCGACGATTTCCAGCTCGCGCTCATCGACTTGGGCGCCACGGACGTCGAGGCCGACGACGAGGGGACGACGGTCTTCACCGCGCCGGAAGGCCTGGAGCGTGTCCGTGCGGCCGTGGTGGCCAACGGGTGGGTGCCGGAGGCGGCGGAGGTCGCGTGGATCCCCAAGGAACAGGCGGCGCTCGCGGGAGAGGCAGCCGCGCAGTTCTCCGCCCTCGTCGAGGCGCTGGACGACGATGACGACGTGCAGCGCGTGGCGACCAACGCGACCTGGGACTGAGTATGGTCGTGCTCGGCATCGATCCCGGACTCGAGCGGCTCGGCTGGGCCGTGACCACCGAGGAGCGCGGCACGCCGCGGGCCATCGGCTACGGCTGCTTCACCACGGCGCGCGGCGGCGCGGTCGAGGAACGGCTGCGCCTCATCCACGCCGAGGTCCGTCGGCTGACCGCGCTCCACGCGCCGACGGTGCTCTCCATCGAGAAGCTGCTCTTCCAGAAGAACGTCAAGACGGCCATCGTCGTGGCCCAGGCCCGCGGCGTGGCGCTCGCGGCGGCCGCCGAGGCAGGCCTCATGGTGGTCGAGCATACGCCCAACGCGGTCAAGCTCGCGGTCACCGGCTACGGCGCGGCCGACAAGCGCCAGGTGCAGCAGATGGTCAAGACGCTCTTCGGCCTGACCGAGATCCCCCGGCCGGACGACGCCGCCGACGCGTTGGCCATCGCCTACGCCGGGTACGCCACGGCCGCGCTCGCCCGCCGCGCAGGGGGTAACCCCGTCGGTTGACGGGTGGTACACTGGGAGCATGAAGGGACGGGACGCCGTACGCATCGTCGTCGATCCGCTGTCCGGCCGGACGGCGATCTTCTCGCCGCGCCGCGGCAAGCGGCCCATGGGCCACAGCGCCGCCGGCAAGCGCGATTTCCTGCGTTCGGTCGAAGGGCGCGAGACGGTCTTCGCGCAGCGTGGCACGGATCCCGATTGGCGGTTCCGGGTGGTCGCCAACCGCTATCCGTCCTTCACGCCGGACGCGGGACAGGCCTACGGCCATCAGGACCTGATCGTCGAAGGCCGCGACCCGGACATGACGCTCGGGCGCATGGCGCCGGCCCGCGTCCGCGAGCTCATCGACCTGTGGGCCGAGCGGACCGCCCACCACATGCAGGATGCGCGGATCGGCTACATCGTCGCCTTCCGCAGCCATGGCCAGGCATCCGGGGCGTCCATCGGCCATCCGCACAGCCAGCTCTACGCCACGGCCTTCGTCCCGCCGTGGCTGACGGCCGAGGCGCGGCGCGCGGCGCGCCATCGTGTCCACCCCACGCTCGCCCTGGCACGGCGCCTGCGCCGCTCCGCGTCGGCGGTCGCCGCACGCGGCGGGGTGCTCGCCTTCTGCCCGCCGGTCAGCCGCTTCCTCTACGAGACCTGGATCGTGCCGCTGCGCGCCGTCGACAACCTGACCGAGCTGCGCCCGGCGGAGAGCGCCGCCATGGGTGACCTGCTGCGGTCCGTGGCGCGGACCCTCGAACGGCACGACAAGGCCTTCAACGTCAGCTGCCACCAGCTGGTCGGGACCCGTCGCGAACAGTTGGCGCTGCGCATCACGCCTCGGTTGACCGTCCCGGCGGGGCTTGAACTCGACGCCGAGATGTACTTGAATCCGGTCTTCCCCGAGCAGGCGGCCAAAGCGCTGCGGCAGGGGAAGATACGGTAGGCCGGTTCGCGGACTCGGTCGGCCTGTAGCTCAACGGCAGAGCGGTCGTCTTATACACGACTGGTTGGTGGTTCGAATCCACCCAGGCCGACCGATGTCGGGAACCTCCTATGCTTCGCCTCTTCCGCTCCCAGCCTTACCTGCGCAATTTCATCTTCGGCGTCGAGGACTCCCTGGTCTCGACGGTCGGCCTGCTCTCTGGCGTGGCCATCGCCGGCGTGCCGCAGCGCACCATCTTGCTGACCGGCGTGGTGCTCATCTTCGTGGAGGCCTTTTCCATGGGGGTGGGAAGCTACCTCTCGGAGCAGAACGCGCAGGAGTTCACCCGTCGCGCCGAGCTGCCGGTGCGCCAGGCGGTCGTCGGCAGCCTGGTGATGTTCGTCTCCTATTTCGTCTCGGGATTCATCCCGCTCGCGCCGTACCTGGCGCTGCCGCCGGCGCTCGCCTTCCCGACGTCCGTCGCCGCCTCGCTGCTGGCCCTGTTCCTGCTCGGCGCGCTCGGGGCGCGGCTCTTCCGGATGTCGGTCGCGCGCCACGGGCTGGAAATGCTCGTCATCGGCGGCGCGGCCATCCTCATCGGCGTCGCCGTGGGCCGGCTGTTGCCCGCGGCCTGAGGCTTTACAGGCGTCCGCATCTCGGCTATCGTGTCCCTGCTTTGGGCGGCTAGCTCAGTTGGTTAGAGCGTCACATTGACATTGTGAAGGTCAGAGGTTCGACTCCTCTGCCGCCCACCAGCGCCGGGGTAGCTCAGTGGTAGAGCGCAGCCCTGAAGAGGCTGGCGTCGTCAGTTCAATTCTGACCCCCGGCACCAGAAAAGACGGTCACCTTATCGGTGGCCGTCTTTTCGTATATCCTTGTGGCGGAGGTGCGCATGGCGCGTCCAAGGATCCTCTTCCTCTCCGCCATCACGGCGGACGAGAACGGCGAACGGCACAGCGACATCACCGATCTGCTCCGCAGGAGAGGGTCGGTGGAGCGGCAGAAGACCAGCGGTTCCTACGCGATCGTCCCAGGCTCCGACCATCCCGGCGCCGTCGAGGTCGCCGGTCGGAGGCGTGACGAGACCCCGACGACTTTCATCACCGGCAAACTGGAACGGCGCGTCAGCCGTATCCGGCAGGCGCAGGCGGAGATCCGGACCCGCGCCGCCCAGTTGGTGAGGCAGGTCAACGAGGTCGATTGCGTGGTGGCCGAAGTGACGGTGCCCTGCGTCCAGCTCGGCATCCTCATCGGCCGGGCCGCGGCGCGCGGCACCCCGGTGCTCTGCCTACGGCGTGACGTCATGCAGTTGCCGCTGCTGCCGATCATCGAGGACGACCCGCGCATCACGTTGTGCGACTTCGCCACCCCGGCGCAGCTGCACGATGCGCTCGAGACCTTCTTCCTCCGCCTGACGCACCAGGGCGTCGCGAAGTGAGCGGTCTCTTTTTTGTAGGCAAAACGCCCCGTCATGCGACGGAGCGTTTTGGAGCGGGCAGCGGGAGTCGAACCCGCGTCAACAGGTTGGAAACCTGTGGTAATGGCCGTTATACGATGCCCGCGCGGATCAGCGCATCGTCTCCTGGATGACCAGGAAGACGACGTACGCGGCGTAGAGCGCCGTGAACCCGAATCCCTGCCAGCGTTCAAGCGTGTGCCGGCGGCCGACGAACATGGCCAGGAACAGCAGGAGCATCGCTCCGATGGCCACAGCCAGGTCGCGGCCGAGCGTCGGTGAGGCCGGCAACGGCCGGACGGTCGCGCTGAGCCCCAGGATCCAGAAGACGTTGAAGATGTTGGATCCGACCACGTTGCCCACCGCGATGTCGACGTTCCTCTTGGCGGCGGCGACGGCCGATGTCACGAGCTCCGGCAGCGACGTGCCGACGGCGACGATGGTCAACCCGATGACGGCTTCGCTCACCCCGAGCGCCCCGGCCATCGAGACGGCGGCGTCGACCACGAGCTTGCCGCCGAATCCGAGCCCGACGAGTCCGCCTACGACGAGGAGCGACGCCAGCGGGAGCGGCACGGCGCGGACGTCCCCATCGCCACCCTCCACCTTGCCGATCCCGAAGGTGTAGTAGAGGAAGATGATGAAGAAAGCGATCAGCACCAGCCCGTCGATGCGGGTCAAGGCGGAGGAAGCGGCGCCGTCGATGGCCGCGTCCTGCATCATGACAGCCAGCAGCAGCACGGCCAAGAGGCCCAGCGGTATCTCCTTCCAGACCGTGCCTTTGGTCACGGCGAGCGGGAAGATGGACGCGGCGATACCGAGGATGAGCAGGACGTTGGCGATGTTCGAGCCGAGCACGTTGCCGATGGCGATGTCGCTGTTGCCCCCGGCGCTCGCGAAGAGGTTGACGATGAGTTCCGGCGCGGACGTGCCGAAGGCGACGATGGTCAGGCCGATGACCAGCGCAGAGACGCCGAGACGCTTGGCGAGCGCCGACGCGCCGTCCACGAGCCAGTTGGCGCCGAAGACGAGCAGCGCGAGGCCGAGCGGGAGGGACAGGAAAAAGGGGAGCATGGCGTTCCTTAATGGTCGGGCTGGTGGGACTTGAACCCACGACCTCGTGCTCCCAAAGCACGCGCGCTACCGACTGCGCCACAGCCCGCGAACCCCCGGAAGATACAGGAAAACCCGGCTCCGGTCAATGATGACAGCGCAGACCGCGCGTGGTATCGTCCGGCAGGATTCTATGGACATCTTGGGCACCGCGCTCGACGTCTTCCTGCACATCGACGAGCACCTCAACACGGTGATCGTCGCCGTCGGGCCGTGGACGTACGTCATCCTCTTCGCGATCGTCTTCGCCGAGACCGGTCTCGTCGTGACGCCGTTCCTGCCGGGCGACTCGCTCATCTTCGCGGTCGGCAGCATCGCCGCGCTCGGCACCCTCGACGTCTGGTTGGTCTACGTGCTGCTCTTGGCCGCGGCCATCCTCGGCGACGGCGTCAACTACTGGATCGGTCAGCGTTTCGGCGCGGCCATCGCCGGATACGCCAACGGACGCTGGATCAAGCAGGAGCACCTCGAGAAGACGCGGGGCTTCTTCGCCAAGCATGGCGCAAAGACCATCGTGCTCGCGCGCTTCATGCCCGTCATCCGCACCTTCGCCCCGTTCGTCGCGGGCATCGGACGCATGCCGTACGCCACCTTCGCCACGTACAACATCCTCGGCGCCTTCATCTGGGTGACGCTCTTCACCTGGGGCGGGTACTGGTTCGGCAATGTCCCTTGGGTGCGGGAGAACTTCGAGTACGTCATCCTCGGCATCGTGGCCACCTCCTTCCTGCCGCCGGCCTGGGAGTGGCTGAGGCGCCGTCGGCGCCCGGCGGCCGCGCCCGACGTGATAGCATAGGGGCATGAAGCCCACCGCGCGTCTCCTGGCCCGCTGGATCACGCCGGCGCTCGAGCGGGCGCTCCTTGCGCCTTTCGCCGCGCGCTTCCCGGCGGGCGAGATCTACGTCGTCGGCGGCGCGGTGCGCGACGCGCTGCTCGGCCGCGACGGCCGCAAGGATCTTGACCTCGTGGTGCGCGGCGTGCCGGGCACCGCGCTTGAGCGTTTCCTGAAGACCCGCGGCCGCGTCCACTACGTCGGACGGACGTTCGGCGTCTGGAAGTTCCGGCCGACCGGCGGGACGGAGGAGGTCGACATCGCCCTGCCGCGTACCGAGGCCCCGATGGGCACGGGCGGGTACCGCGACGTCATCGTCAAGAGCCGGGCCGACCTGCCGATCGCCGACGACCTCGGGCGGCGCGATTTCACCGTCAACGCCATGGCCTGGTCGCTCACCGCCGGGCGTCTCGTCGACCCGTGGAAAGGCATGGCCGACCTCTCGGCGCGGCGCATCCGCGCGGTCCGCGACGCCGACGAGCGCTTCCGCGAGGACGCCACGCGCGTCCTCCGTGCCCTGCGGTTCGCCGTGGAGCTCGAGGCGACCGTCGTGCCCTCCACCTGGGCGGCGCTCAAGCGCCACGTGCCGCAGCTCGTGGCCGAGCGTGACGGCCGACCGGTCGTGGCCCGCGAACTCGTGGCCAAGGAGCTCCTCAAATCCCTGGCCGCGCGTCCGGCCGCGGCGATCCGGCTCTGGGACAAGGCCGGTGCGCTCGACGGGCTCATGCCGGAGGCCATCGCCATGAAGGGGTGCCGTCAACCCAGGAATTACCACAGCGAAGGCGACGTCTGGCGGCACGCGCTGCTGGCCCTCGAGACGCTCGAGACGTCCGCATTCCGCCGCGAGTTCCCGTCCGGCTGGGACGTCGAGACGGCCCTCGCCGTGTTCCTGCACGACATCGGCAAGCCGCCCTGCCAGCTGACGCCGGCCCGCGACAAGGTGGCGCGCATCACCTTCCCTGGCCACGACGTGAAGGGCGCCGAGCTCGCCGCGGCCATCATCGACCGTCTGGCGCTCGCGAGCTACAAGGCCCCCGGCGTCGACGTCGACCGCGCACGTGTGGCTGCGGCCGTCCGTCACCACCTCATCGCCGTCCACGGGAACCCCAAGGAGATGGCGGCGACGACCGTCGAAAGGCATTTCTTCCGCGATCCCAAGGCCGCCGATTTGCTGTGCAAGCTCATGTACGCCGACGGCGCCTCGACCATCAGCGACACGGGCCGCCCGCTGCTCGGCGCCTATCGCGCCATGAAGAAGCGCATCGCCGAGGTGGCCGGCGCGCGCGCGGGCAAGGGCCGGCTCCCGCCGCCGCTCCTGCGCGGCGACGAGGTCATGCGGGCGCTCCACATCGCCGCCGGACCGAAGGTCGGGCAGGTCCTCGGCTCGCTGCGTGAGGCGCAGCTCTCGGGTGCGGTGCGGACGGCGGCGCAGGCGCTCAAGTGGGTGATCCGGACCTATGGCGGGCAGTGAGGTGCGCGTCGAGGGGTGGGGGACGGGCCAGCGGCTCGACGTCTACCTGACCAAGGCCGGACACTTCCCCTCGCGCAGCAAGGCCCGCGAGGCCATCGACCGCGGGGAGGTGCTCCTCGCGGGCAGGCGCGTCGCCGCGCACGCGCTCGTCTCCGAAGGGCAGGAGCTGGCCTTCCTCGGTCACGTCGTCGTGACCGCGACACGGCCGGCCGCGCCGCCGCTCGCCGTCGTCCATGAGGACGAGGACTACGCCGTCATCGAGAAGCCGGCGGGCGTGGTGGTCCACGACGGCCCGGGGGTGCGCGGCGCGCTGCTGACCGACGCCGTCCTGGCGCGTTATCCGGAGGCCGCCGCGGCGGGCGAGCCGGGACGCCCCGGCATCGTGCATCGGCTCGATCGCGACGTCTCGGGGCTCCTCGTCGTGGCGCGCACGCCTGCGGGGTATGCCCACTTCACGGACCTCTTCGCCCGGCAGCGGGTGACCAAGGTCTACACGGCGCTGGTGCACGGCGTGCCGGCCGAGGAGTCCGGGGAGATCCGGCTCAAGATCGGCCGCTCCACGCGCTACGCCCGCATGGCCGCCCGTCCCGAAGGCCAGGAAGGCAAGGCGGCCGTCACGCGCTACGAGGTGCGGGACCGCTTCCCCAACGCCGCGCTGCTGTCCGTCCGCATCCTCACGGGCCGCACGCACCAGATCCGCGCCCATCTCTTCGCCATCGGGCACCCCATCGTCGGCGACACGCTCTACCCGATGCGCAAGAAGACCTCGCTCGCGCTCGGGCGTCCCTTCCTGCACGCCGCCGAGCTGCGCTTCACCGATCCGTCGGGCGTGGAACGCACCTTTGTGAGCCCCCTGCCGGACGATCTCGCGGCGATGCTTGACGTCCTGCGCCGGAAGTACCACCATCGGGGCGTATGATCGTGACCGTCTCCGGCCTGCCCGGTTCCGGCAAGAGCACCGTCGCCAAGATGCTCGCCGCACGCCTCGGCTACCGCTTCTTCTCGATGGGTGACCTGCGCGGCAAGGCTGCGCTCGAGCGGGGCCTGACCATCGACGAGTTCAACGCGCTTCCGGAGAACACCGACGCCGCCGTCGACGACTACCAGAAGAGGCTGGGCGAGACGGAAGACGATCTCGTCATCGACGGGCGCATCTCCTGGCACTTCATCCCCCGGAGCGTCAAGGTCTTCCTCGACGTCGATCCGCAGGTCGCGGCCGAGCGCATCTTCGCCGGCAAGCGCGGTGCGGACCGCGGCGACGAACCGGAGTACGCGGACGTCGCCCACGTCCGCGACACGCTCGAGCGGCGTGTGGCCAGCGACGCCGCGCGCTACCGCGCGCTCTACGGCATCGATTTCGCCGATCGCTCCGTCTACGACCTGGTCGTCGACACCAGCCGGAAGACGCCGGAGGAGACGCTCGCGGCCATCCTCGCGGCCCTCCCCCGGGGCGCTTGACGCCCGGCGCGGCCTCGGCTATCCTTCCGGCATTCCTCACCTCCCGTATGGCTGACGAGCAGACGAAAACCCCCGACCTCAAGCCCGGCATGACGGTGGCGGTGCACACCCGCATCGTCGAGCCCACCGCCAAGGGCGAGGAGAAGGAGCGCATCCAGGTGTTCGAGGGCATGATCCTCGGCATCCGCGGCGCCGGCGCATCCAAGAGCTTCACCGTACGCAAGGTTTCCCACGGCGTCGGCGTCGAGCGCATCTTCCCGGTGCGTTCCCCGATGATCGCCAAGATCGTGCCGCTCAAGCAGGCCAAGGTGCGCCGCGCCAAGCTCGGCTACCTGCGGACCTCCAAGAAGCGCCTCAAGGAGACGGCGCTCGCGAGCTGAAACGAAAACCGCCCCAGTTGGGGCGGTTTTGCTTAGCGTCCGAAGTCCTGTTCGATGGTCGTGGTGCCGTCACGGGCTGCGGGGGGCGAGTAGTCGCCGGTCGCGGCGATGGGCGACCCGACCGCGTAGTCGCCGAAGGTGCTCTCGTTGAGGTCGTCGATCTGCGTCGCCCAGGCGCTGCCGTAGAGCCCGGCGGCCACGGCCTCGCCCGCGAGCGCGCGCAGCACGCCGCGCTCCAGCGCGTAGACCGACGGCACGCTCGGCACCTTGACGAGCCGCACCCCCGGACGGTAGCGGACGTTGGCCCCCAGCGGGATGGCCGCGAGCGACGCCTCATCCAAGGTGATGACGCCGGAGAAGTCCGCGAACCAGGAGCGGTAGGTCTTTTCGTTCGGGAAGGCGTGGCGCTTGCCGTCGGCGCCGTAGTGGTAGACGGCGCGGCAGCGGTGGAAGGCGTCCGGTGCGGCGGGGCAGGCCAGCTTGAGCAGCGTCCCCGGCGCGTAGGCCAGGCCGCCGCTCCCGCCAGTCGTGAAGCTCACGGTGATGCCGCCCGTCAGCGGCGTGCCGTCGATCGTCGCGGTCAGGGTCGCGGCGCCTGGCGCGGTGGAGCGCAGCGTGAAGACGGCCGCGCCGCTCGCGTCCGTCGTGCCGACGGTGGCGCTCCAGGCGTCAAGCGCGCCGCGGCTCGATGCCACGGAGACGCCGCGTCCGTTGAGCGGGTTGCCGGCGGCGTCCCGGGCCGTTACGGTGACGGTGACGGCCGCGACCCCGTCCGCGGCCACCGCTCCGGGCACGGCGACGATGGTCGAGCGCTCGGCCGAGACTGCCGCCTGGCCGGAGGCGCGCCCGGCCAACGCGCCGGTCGGACCCTCGGCGTCGACGCGCAGGACATAGCGGTACGGCCCGCCGCTCTCGATGTAACCGATGGCCTTGGGGTCGGCGGCGCTGCCCCAGGAGACCAGTCCGCCCTTGACGATCCGCACCCAGTAGCGGCCGGTCGGCAGGGCGAATTTGGCCGTGCCGTCGGTGCCGGTGAGCCTGCTGGCGTCCGTCAGGCCGGCGGTGCGCAGGTCGTTTGCCAAAGCCGTGCCGTACGTCTCGGCCGTATAGATGCCGACGCTGGCCTCCGGGACCGGGACGCCCGCGGCGTCGAAGACCGTGACGTACATGCCGGCCTCGAGCGGCGGGCCGTCGACCGCGGCACCCCAGGTGCTGCCGGTCGGACCGTCGTAGTCGACGGTGGCCTGGCCGACGGCCGAGATGTCCACGCGTACCGCGGCGTTGGCGTAGCCGTTGACCTGCGCGGTGAGTTGCGCCGAACCCGGCGTGGCGACGATATACCACTCGTTGCCGGACCTGCGCATGCCGAGGATGTCGGTGCCGCTCGCCAGGAACGGGGGATCGATGTCCGGGGTCGAGGTCGGGGTGATGGTGCCGCCGAACTCGTCGGCGATGCCGAGCACCCGTACCGCGAAGAGGTGGCCGGTGAGGACCGCGGTCTGCACGCCGGTCGCCGCGGCGGGCGGGGCGGCCGCGCCGGTCACGTAGTCCACGTAGCCGGGACGGGTGACCCGGACGGTCGAGGCGCCAGCGCCGACCGGAACCGGGCAGCCGTAGAGGTTGGTGCCGGTCTGGTTGGGGCAGGCGATCTGCGCGCCGGACTGGAAGAGGGCGCTGCCGCCGCTGCCGATCAGTTCCTGGCCGAATTGGTCCCGGCCGAGCACGAGCACGCTGAATTGGTTGCGGGAGTTGTATGTGCGCTGCGCCTGGTCGCCCGCGCTCGGGACGGTGATGTCGGCGTGCGTGGTGTTGAGATATCCCAGGCTGCCGAGACCGGTCACGGTAATCGAGCCGTCGCTGCTGCCGATCGGCACCGGGAACCCCAGCTTCGTGTTGTCGGGCGAGCGCACCCCCGCGACCGTCGTCCCGTCGGTGAAGGTCCCTGCCGCGTCCGGAGCGGCGAGTTGTGCCTCGCTGAACTCGTCGGTGAGGCGGACCATCACGGTGAAGCGAACCGTCGCGATGAAGGTGTTCTCGCGCGCCGTGTCGTAGAAGGTCTGCTCGAGCCAGTTGAGGTACCCGGCGCCCGCGAGGTTCTCGACGCGCACCACCAGGTCGTCGGCGATGTCGCAGGATGCGGCCACGGCCGGCGTGATGAGGATGGTGCCGTCGGTGGCGTCGAGGTCGTCGGCGCTCTCGTCGGTCACGCTCTGTTCACCGCTGCCGCAGCTGTAGACCACCGTCCCGCCGAGGATGGGGTTGCCGAAGTCGTCGCGGACGTGGACGCGGATCTGCCCCTCGGCGGCCGCGGCCGAGGAGGGCAGGCACGCGCCGGCGGCCAGCAGCAGCAGCGCGACCAGCAGGGAACGGCGCAGCAGCGCGGCACGCATACGCGAAGGGCCGCGTCAGCGGCCCTGGTCCTGGTCGATGGTCGCTGAGGCGTCGCGTTCGGCCGCGGGGTCGTAGTCCGCAGCCGTCGCGATCGTCCCGCCGACGAGATAGTTGCCGAACAGCACGTCGGTGATGTCGTCGACGAGCGTCGCCCACTCGCTTCCGAAGAGGGCGGAGGCGATCTCCTCGCTGGCGATGGCGTGGAGGATGCCGCCCCGGGCGATGGCGTAGACCGTGGGCACCGTCTCGAACTTGAGCAGCCGCGTCCCCGGACGGATGCGCACGTTGGCGCCGAGCGGGATGGCCGCCATCTGGGCGATGGTGATGGTCTGGACGCTCGAGAAGTCGGCGTACCAGGAGTGGTAGACCCGGACGTTAGGGAAGGGATGCCGCTTGCCGTCCGAACCGACGTAGTAGACGGCGCTGTCGGCGCCCGTCTCCGGATTGCGGTCATCCGGGATCTTGACCAGCGTCCCCGCGGGGAAGACGGTCGTGGATTCTGGCGTCGTGAAGGTGCCGTCCGGCGTGGTCGACTCGTTGCCGACGGCGTCCCGTGCGCGGACGCGGTAGTGGTAGGTCGAGCTCGAGGCCAAGGGGAACAGCGTCAGGCGATGCGCGCGCGCGGTGGAGGTCGAGGAGACGCTGCGGCCGTAGGTGTCGTCGAGGCCGAAGTCCACGGTCACGTCGGCGTCCTCGTCGGTGGTGAGCGTCAGGACCGCGCTGGTCAGGCCGATCTCGCCGACAGTCAGGTCGGAGACGGACGGCCCGAGGACGTCAGCCGCCGGGGTGTAGGTGACCTCCAGCGTCGGCGCGCCGGCCTGCCGCTCCCGGCTGGCGAAGGCATAGGTGAAGGCTGCGCCGGTCTCCCGGGATGCCAACGCGATGCCGTGGAACGTGGACGGTTCGGCGGCCGCCTCGGCGATGAGCGCGGTCACGTCGAAGGCCAGGGTCGGCGTGCTCTTGGTGATCTGGGCCTGCGGCAAGGTCGAGGTCGTGGATGGACGGGTGTCCCAACTCGCGCCCGCTTCGCTCCAGGTCTCTTCGATCCGAGAGAGGTAGGCGGGGACGGATGCCGTGCCGCTCTGGTACATCTGCAGCCGCAGGGTCGCGGACTCGATGGTCCCGCCGGCCAGCGAGGAGAGGTCGAAGTCCACCAGCAACCGGCTGCGGTTCGGTGGCGTGCCGAGCACGACGAACAGCAGGTCCTGGCCGCCGAAGGCGTCGGCCGGGTAGCCTGCGTGCACGTAGGTGTCGGCGGTCGCCGTGAAGGTCGTGGTCTGGCTCTGGGCGTGCGCGCCGGCGGGCAGGAGAGCCAGGGCGAGGACGATCAGCGGCAGGAAGCGGAGACTCGGACGGGGCATAGCGAAAAGGAAATATGCTATCCCCAGAAGGATAGCATATTTCGGTAGGGTCAGAGCACCTCCTTGAGCAGTTGGCCGGTGATGGACCTCTTCTGTTTGGCGATCTCGGCCGGCGTGCCCTCGGCGATGACCTCGCCGCCTCGCGCCCCGCCTTCTGGTCCCATGTCGATGACCCAATCGGCGGCGCGGAGGACCTCCAGGTTGTGCTCGATGATCAGCACCGTGTTGCCCTTGTTGACGAGCTCATGCAGCACGCCGAGCAGCTTGCCGATGTCCTCGAAGTGCAGGCCCGTGGTCGGCTCATCCAGGATGTAGAGCGTCCGTCCGGTCGCGCGGCGGCTGAGCTCGGTGGCCAACTTCACGCGCTGGGCCTCGCCGCCGGAGAGCGTCGTGGCCGGCTGGCCGAGGCGGATGTAGCCGAGCCCCACCTCGGTGAGCAGTCCGAGCTTGTCGGCGATGCCCGGCTGGTCGGCGAAGAAGGTCTTGGCCTCGGCCACGGTCATCTCCAGGACGTCGGCGATGTTCTTGCCCTTGTAGTGGATCTCCAGCGCCTCGGCGTTGTACCGCTTGCCGTGGCACTCCTTGCACTCCATGTAGACGTCCGGCATGAACTGCATGTCGATCTCGACATAGCCCTCCCCGGCGCAGGCCTCGCAGCGCCCGCCGCCTTTGACGTTGAAGCTGAACTTGCCGGCGTCGTACTTGCGCAGCCGTGCCTCCTGCGTCTCCGTGAAGAGGTCGCGGATGGCGGTGAAGACGCCCGTGTAGGTGGCGGGGTTGGAACGCGGCGTGCGGCCGATGGGCGTCTGGTCGATGGCGATGACCTTGTCGAGATGGTCGATGCCCTTGATGCTCTTGTGCGCGCCGGGCACGGCCTTGGCCCCGGCGTACTCGGCGCTGAGCGCCCGGGCCAGGATGTCGATGACCAGCGTCGACTTGCCCGAGCCGGAGACGCCGGCCACGCAGATGAGCTTGCCGAGCGGGAAGGTCACGTCGATGGCCTTGAGGTTGAACTCGGACGCGCCCTTCACCGTCAGCGATTTCCCGGTGCCTTTGCGGACGTTCTTCGGCGCGGGGATGCGCTTCTTGCCCGAGAGGTATGCGCCGGTGATGGATTCGGGATCCTTGGCGATGGCGGCCGGCGTGCCCTGGGCGATGATCTCGCCGCCGTATTCCCCGGCGCCCGGCCCGACGTCGATGACCCAGTCGGCGGCGCGGATGATGGCCTCGTCATGCTCCACGACGATGACCGTGTTGCCGCCGTCGCGCAGCTCCTTCATGGTCGTGATGAGCTTCTCGTTGTCGCGGCCGTGCAGCCCGATGGACGGCTCGTCCAGGATGTAGATGACGCCGGAGAGTTGGGTACCGAGCTGGGTGGCCAGGCGCACGCGCTGCGCCTCGCCGCCGGAGAGGGTCGTCGCGGCGCGGTCGAGGGTCAGGTACCCGACGCCGACGTCGAGCAGGTGCGCCAGACGGATGCGGATCTCCTTGAGCATCTGCTTGGCGATGCGCATCTGCTCCTCGTCCAGAAGCCCGGCGATGGTCGGGGCGGCGCCGTTCTTCTTGGTGCCGTTGCCCTTGCCGTTGCCGTTCTTCTCCGCGAAGAGCGGCGTCACGTCGGTCACGGGCAAGGACACCAGGTCGGCGATGCCGAAGGGGCCGATGCGCACCGCGAGCGCCTCCGGCTTGAGGCGCTTGCCCGCGCAGGACGGGCACTCCAGGACGCGCATGTAGCTCTCGATCTCCTTCCGCAGGTAATCCGAATCCGTCTCTTTGAACTTCTGTTCCAACCCCGGGATCACGCCTTCGTACGTCAGCGTCTTGGCGCCGACCGCGTACTCCTCCTCGCCGGTGCCGTAGAGCACCGTCTTGAGCGCGGCGGGAGTGAGGTCGCCGGCCGGTTCGTCCACGGAGAAGCCGTGCGCGGCGCCGACGGCCCTGAGCAGTTCGATCTGCGCCGACTGGTTGCCGGCGATGCGCGTCCAGGGCTTGATGGCGCCCTGGGCGATGGTCAACCGCGGATTGGGGATGACGAGCGAGGGTTCGACCTTGAGCGTCGAGCCGAGGCCTGAGCACTCGGCGCAGGCGCCGTGCGGGCTGTTGAAGGAGAAGAGCCGCGGCTCGAGCGGAGGTAGCGAGCGGCCGCAGGTCCGGCAGGCGTACTCCTCGGAGAGCAGCTGGTCCTCGCTGCCGGTACGCGAGAGGATGAGCAGCCCGTTGCCGAGGTCGAGCCCTTTGGTCACGGCCTTCTTGATCTCTTCGGGCTTGGTGGCGCTGCCGCGAGGCAGGCGCAGCGTGAGGACCGCGATGGTGTGCTTCTTCTGCTTGTCGAGGCGGCGGTCGAGGGCCTCCTCGATGGGGATGAATTCGCCGTCGAGCCGTACCTCCTTGTAGCCGGCCTTCTCGAGCTCGGCGAGCGCATGACGGTGCTCGCCGCGGGCGTCGCGCACGATCGGCGCGAAGACCAGCGCGTCGGCCTTGTCGCCGGCCGCGCGGATGACGTCGGTGATCTCGTCCTGGCTCTGGCGCACGGCAGGCGTCCCGCACTGCGGGCAGTGCGGCGTGCCCGTCCGTGCGAAGAGCAGCCGCAGGTGGTCGTAGATCTCGGTGATGGTGCCGACCGTGGAGCGCGGGTTCTGGGAGACGGTGCGCTGGTCGATGGCGATGGTCGGGGAGAGGCCGGTGATCTCGTCGACGTCCGGGCGGCTCTGCAGCTCCAGGAACTGCCGGGCGTAGGAGGAGAGCGACTCCATGTAGCGGCGCTGTCCCTCGGCGAAGATGGTGTCGAAGGCCAACGAGGACTTGCCGGAGCCGGACAGTCCGGTGATCACCACCAGCGCCCCCTTGGGGATGTCCACCGAGACGTTCTTGAGATTATGGACGCGCGCACCGCGCACCACGATGGCCTCGTTGCGTGCGTTGCGGGGTGCGGAAGCGGGCATGGGCGAGACGGCCAAAAACAATCGCACGGCAGCATACATGCGCCGTGCGCCGTTGGCAAGTGTGCCGGGGTGGCCCGTCAGGAACCGCCGCCGGAGGGGGCCGGGCCTTCCATGCAGTCCCAGGCGTCGCCGGCGAATGTCGAGCCGAAGGTGCCGACGTTGCGGACGCCGTGGCAGCCGCCGGAGACGCCGCACGGGTTCATCTGGCAGAATTCGCCGAAGCGCTCCTGGTCCCGGTCGTTGCCATGGCCGAAGGCCTCGAGTCGGATGTCCTCGTCGCCGTGGGTGACGATGAGGGCGGCGTCGTACTCCCCGCAGCGGTCGACGCGCCCTCCGTCCTCGCCGCCCGTCGCGCAGTTCACGTGGACGAGCGCGCAGACGTCGTTGCCGATGTCGAATTCGCCGCCCTCGGAGAGGATGCAGGTGTTATGGGCGTCACCGCGGTCGGGCGGCGTGAACCGGTCGCAGGCCTCATCGCTCTCGGCCAGGCCCCACGCGCCCAGCTCGTTGTCCGTGACGCTGCCGCATTGCACGCATCCCCAGCCGGCGCTGCCGCGGCGGATGCAGGTCTCTTCCGGCCGGCTGCAGACCCCCCAGGTGCACGTCGGCGTGGCCACCTGCGTGTCGCCTCGTGCCGTGACCGTGCCGTCCTCGCCGCAGCGGCCGGTCGCCGGTGACACGTTGAACTGCGAGCGGTCGAGGTCCTCGCAGCGGTTGGTCAACGCCTCAGCGCGCTGGATGGGCGGGATGGTCAGGTTCCGCAGCTGCACGAGCTGCGGATTGATGGTGTTGAGGATGGTGTAGGAGCCGAGCGCCAACACAAGCCCCACGATGGCGTTGGTGATGCGGCTCTTGGCGACGCCGATGGCCGAGGCGTTGCCGCGGGCCACGAGGTACTGGAAGCCGCCGACGACGACCATGACCATGGAGAGCGTCACGGCCACGCCGATGGCCCAGTTGTAGACGGCCGCGATGTACTGGGCGATGGTCTCGGCGCGGACCAGGCCGCCGATGGCGACCGAAAGGTCCACGGGGCCGACCTGCGGCGGAGGCGGCGCTTCGCCTCCCGAAGTCGCCGGGCCGCCGGTCGGCGCCGTGCCGCCGGTGGCGGTCACCGTGACCACGGAGCTCTGCGTGATCTGCCGGCCGTCGAGGAGGATGCGGGCGTAGAAATTGTTGGCGCCCGGCTCCCGCACCGCGGTCTCCCGGAAGTCGAAGGTGTCGTCGGTGACGTCGCGCAGGTCGGTCGTCAACGGCCGTTCGCGTTCCCGGACGATGGTGTCCGTGCTGCCGACGGTGTTGTGGACCTCGAAGCGCAGCGTCGTGCCGCCCTCGCAGGTCTCGTTCCAGCGGTAGCGCAGCCGGAAGAGGCTCGAACCGCCGACCTCGATTTCCGCCGGCTCCACGCCGAAGGTCACGACGCCGCCCACCTCGCTGCACGGTCGCGCCCAGACGGGCGCGGGCGCGAGCAGGAGGACGGCCGCGAGGAACACGATGAGGTGCCGCATAGCTCAGGCGCCTTGGATGAGCTGCGCGACGAGGTCGCGCAGGGCCGGGTAGGGGATGGCGCCTTCGACGCGTGCGCCGTTGATGAAGAAGGTCGGCGTGCCGCGCACCCCGGCGGCGATGCCGTCCGTGATGTCGCGGTCGATTTCCGTGCCGGTGGCGGCGTCCGCCATGCAGCCCTCGAAGGCCGCGGCATCCAGTCCGATCTGCTGCGCGTAGAAGCGCAGGTCGTGGTCGCGCAGCGCCGTGGCGTTCTGGTAGAGCTTGTCGTGCATCTGGTGGAACTTGCCCTGCGCGGCCGCGCAGTTGGCGGCGCGCGCCGCGGCGCGGGCCCGCGTGTGGATGGCGTCGAGCGGGAAGTCGCGGTAGACGAGGCGCACCTGTCCCGGGAATTCCGAGAGCACCTGGCGCACGGAGGTGAAGGCCTCCCGCGAGTAGGGGCATTCGAAGTCGGCGAACTCCACGATGGTCACCGTCGCCTCGGCCGGGCCGATGGTCGGGTCGTCGGCCGTGGCGACGTCGGCGACCGGCGCGCTCGGCGTCTCGCGGACGTTGCCCAGCGTCAGCCGTTCGGTGTATTGGGGGAGGGACACGGCGGCGCCGCTCGTCAGCAGCCGGTAATAGAAGAACACGCGCCACAGGAACAGCAACAGGAGCACCGCCACGATGGCGGCGATCGCCATGCCGACGATGGCCAGCGGATGGCGTCCGCGCGGAGTGCTGGCTTGCGGCGTCGCGTCGTCCATAGTCCCGAGCAGTATAACATTGACCCGTGCGTCGGGTCATGGTAGCGTCGGGGGGTTCCCCTATGATGCAGACCGTCTTTTCCGTAGTGCTGATCGTGCTCTCCGTGCTGCTCACCGGCGCGGTCCTGCTGCAGGCCCGCGGCGCGGGCTTGGGCGCGGCCTTCGGCGGCGAGGGCAATGTCTTCCGCACCAAGCGTGGCGTCGAGCAGGTGCTCTTCCGCGCCACCGTCATCCTGTCCATCCTCTTCTTCGGCACGGCTCTCGCCAGCGCGATCCTCTCCTGATCGCGCCCTTCCCGTGTGGCTTTGACCGATCGCTTCCGGCCGCGCCGTCCCGCACCGTCGGGCGCGCGCGACGACCTCAACAGACGGCTCTTGAGCCGGCTCTCGGCGCGCCGCGTGCCCACGTGGCGTCAGTTGCGGTACCTGCGCGCCGTGCTCGGCCCCGTCGAGCGCCGCGTCGCGCTGGGGCTCATCGCCGTCATCGCCGTCTCGCTCGGCGTCATGGGCGTGCGCGTCTGGCAGGAGCACGTCGTCTCGGTGCCGGCACGCGGCGGCGAGTACATCGAGGGCGTCGTCGGCGCGCCGACCTACATCAATCCGCTCTACGCCGGCGCCAACGAGGTCGACCTCGACCTGACGCGGCTGGTCTACAGCGGGCTGATGCGCATGACGCCCGAAGGCACTGTCGTCCCCGACCTTGCGGAGACCGTCGAGGTCAGCGAGGACGGCAAGACGGTGACTGCGCAGCTCCGCGGCGGCCTGCGCTTCCACGACGGGATCGCGTTGACCGCAGATGACGTGCTGTTCACGTTCGAGGCCATCAAGAATCCGTCCTACAAGAGCCCCTACGCGCCGACCTTCCGCGGGGTGACCGTGGCCGCGGCGGACGAGCGCACGGTGACCTTCACGCTCACCGAGCCCTACGCGCCGTTCCTGACCGCGCTGACCGTGGGCATCCTGCCCGCGCACCTCTGGCGCGACATCCCGCCGCAGACCGCGCACCTCGCCGAGTTCAACCATAAGCCGGTCGGCAGCGGGCCGTACCGCTTCAAGGCCTTCGCCCGCGACAAGGACGGCGCCATCCGCAGCTATACCCTGGAGCGTTTCGCCGAGGCCACGTCGCCGCCGTTCGTCGGACGGCTGGCGTTCCGCTTCTATCCCGACTTCGAGTCCGCCGCCGAGGCCTTCCGCCTCCGGCAGATCGACGGCCTGGGCTTCCCGCCGGCGACGCTGCGCGAGCGTCTCCGCGGCCGGCTCGACGCCCGCGAGTACCAATTGGCGCTGCCGCAGTACACGGCGTTGTTCTTCAACCAGAAGCGCGCCGAACCGCTCAAGGACGCCAAGGTGCGCGAGGCCCTGACCCTCGGCATCGACCGCGAGCTGCTCATCCGCGAGGTCCTGGCCGGCGCCGGGGAGCTCGTCGACGGTCCGGTCTTCGCGGGTTTCGCCGGCGTCACCTCCACGCCGCCCCGCCCGGCGCTGGACCCGGCGCGCGCCGCGGCGCTGCTCGACGAGGCCGGATGGACGCTGCCCGAGGGCGAGACGCAGCGGGCCAAGCTCGCCAAGGACAGCCGCGGCCGCGTCACGGCCACGACCAGCTTGTCGGTCACGCTCGTCACCGTGCAGGCCGAGGAGACGAGCCTCGCCGCCGCGCGCGTGGCCGAGGCCTGGCGCGCGCTCGGGGTCGGCGTCACGGTGGAGGAGGTGCCCGCGGCGCGCCTGCAGCGCGAGGTGCTCCGCCCGCACGCCTACGACGTGCTGCTCTACGGCCAGATCCTCGGCAAGGATCCGGACCCCTTCCCGTTCTGGCACAGTTCGCAGGCCGCGGAAGGCGGCCTCAACCTGGCGCTCTACGCCAACCGCAACGCCGACGCCCTGCTCGAGGAGGCCCGCACCGAGCAGGACCCGGAGCTGCGCGGCGCGCTCTACACGCAGTTCGCGACGCTGTTGTCCAAGGAATACGCCGCCGTCTTCCTCTATCGGCCGTTGTATCCGTACTTCGTCACCGCCGCGGTCAAAGGCATCCATGCCGACGAGGTGGCCGTGCCGGCGGACCGCTTCGCGGGGGTCAGCGATTGGTACATCAAGACGCGCAAAGGGTGGAGGTAGGCGACGACGGGCGCGCGCCCTTCGGGGCCGCGGTCCGTCCGCGCTGCCGCAGCGGACGTCCGCTGCGCTCGGCCGACACGGTGGTCGGCCTGCGCGAGCCCCTCAGGCCGCGCGCCCGCCGTCAGTGGGGGTTGTCTGGAAGGGCGGGGCGTGGTACAACAGCGGACCTACGGGCGAGTGGCGGAACTGGCAGACGCACTAGCTTCAGGAGCTAGCGGGCGCAAGCTCATGCGGGTTCGACTCCCGCCTCGCCCACCAAACAGGAAATGTCAAATTTTTCGGCGGCGGCGAACTGGCTGGCTCGTCCCGCCGCCCCTCGGGGCGAGCCAGAAATTCAGCGACAAAATCGTACGGCGACACAAAATCCCAGTCCGCACATTTGCCCGCAATGCGGCGGTTCGTTCCAATTTTTCTCACCAATTGCGAAATCTCCATGAGAGATTTCGCCGAGGCGATTTTTCCCGCTTGAATCAAGGTATTTACGAAGTCCCGCGTTGGTTCGATCCAGCCGCTCATCCGCTTTTGTCCAAGAGTCATTTTCTCACCTTTCAGGGTGATTTTTTGTTCCACCAGTTCTTCTTTTTTGCGCTTGTAGGTATCTTCGTCAATAAAGCCGTCAAGATAACCCTCAAGCAGTTTGTCCAGCTTTTCCTGCACCACAGTCATTTTCTGATTTACCTCTTGGACAAAAGCGTCCGCTGATTGGGCCTGCTTCTTTTCTTCATCTTCCAAATATACCAACATTTCGCTCGCCCAATCAGCGGGCAAAGCAATTGTTTGCGCTTTCTCTACCATCTGCCGCGCAAGCTCTTGTTCTTGGATGTAGGGTGCGGCGCAATGGCCTTGCTTTCTGGTACAGCGGTAGTATCTATACAGTCCGCCATTTCCTCGCGCAAACTGCGCCGTGAACATTGCGCCGCAAGTGCAGTGAAACAGTCCGCAAAAAGGAAAATCATGCTTTTGTCTGCTCTTGCGCGGTTTGCCTCGTTCTTTCAACACTTCCTGCGCCCGCGCAAATAATTGCTTTGAGATGAGCGGCTGGTATTTGCCTTCAAACGGCTCGTCTTTCCAGCGCATAATGCCGATGTAGAGTTCATTGGTGAGGATGTGATACATGGCAGAATTGGAACGCGGTTTCCCTGTTTCGCTTTTCACGCCAAACTCGGCGAGGCGATGGGCAATGCTGGTAAGCCCATGATTGCCAGTCGCAAACTCCTCAAAAACCTTCTGCACTGCTTTGGCTTCTTTTGGTTCTGGCACAATATTCCGCAGTCGGTGGTCATATACATAGCCCAGCGGTTTTTGTCCGGGCCATTCGCCTCGCCGCAGTTTGGCGCGATTCCCTCGCCGAACATTTTCGGACAGATTGTCCACGTAATATTTCGCGTTAGAGAGAGCAATGGATAAAAAGAACTTGCCTGATGGCGTATTCTCAAATGCGAAGGTAGGAAATTTTAGACCTGCCAATTTCCCAGTATCCAGTAGGTAAATGATCCTTCCGCCATCAACTGAATTTCTGGACAATCTGTCCGGGTTCCACGCCAGAATACCAATTTGATGAGGAAGACCGCCCTCAATTTTATCGAGCAGGGCGTTAAACACTTCTCGCCCTGGGACTTTGGCAGTTTGCTTTTCAATGAAGGTATCGATCACCTCAAGTCCCTCGCGTTCGGCAAACTCTTTTGCCTCATGCAGTTGCGCTTCCAAACTTAACACTTGGCGGTCTTCCTCATCCGTGCTTTTGCGGATGTAGAGAAAGTATTTTGTAGGTTGTGGTATTGGATTATTCATAAATTTTGGCGTGGAATAATGATTAATGTTCGGCGAGGGGGAAAAAATCGCCTCGATTCCGCCGAAGGCGGAATAATTGGTGAGAAAAATTGGAATGAGCTTTGCTCATCAATCGCTTCGCGATTGCGAACCGCCGCATTGCGGGCAAATGTGCGGACTGGGATTTTGTGTCGCCGTACGATTTTGTCGCTGAATTTCTGGCTCGCCCCGAGGGGCGGCGGGACGAGCCAGCCAGTTCGCCGCCGCCGAAAAATTTGACATTTCCTGTTTGGTGGCCGATAATACAATCAGCGCGAACCGAATTTGGAGAGCGGGCGAGCAAAATATGACTGCAAAAATTTTGTTAAAAATTTTTGCAACACACTCGCCGCGCGGATGCGGGGGCGGGCGGCGCATTCCCTCCCCTTGAACCCCTTCCTGCGCCGCCCGAAAAAATCCGCGCGGCGAGAGGAGTGTTTGCCCCGACGAATTGGGGCGGGCGCGCCACCGATTGAACGATCCGAATCGTTCTTTTTTGTTTTTCCCGCGCCTTGCCCCAGCCCGCCCGTGCGCGGCGCGGGTTTATGGAACTCCCTTTGATTTTGGCGGGTTGCTATTGACATACGCTAGGAATTTTGCTTAAATAATGAGTCCAACCTGGGTTAGGTTTGGATGAGTTTTCGGCTCTTTACCAACTGAACAAGAAGGAGGAAACGATGACCCTGACAGCGAAAGACATTCACGATCAGCTCCACCAACTGCTCGGCTTCCAGCCGGGTGTCATCGTGGACTGCACGCGTGTCGGCAACCAGCCTGTGATGGACTTCGTCGGATCATCCAGGAGCACCTTCAACAACCCTGGTGCTTACATCATGCTCGCCGACAAACTGGCCGGTCTCATGGTGCACCTCTCGGAAGTCGTTCCCAGCGAACAGAACAAGCTCGTCATGCTCTGCGATCTTTTCGCGGAAGGCAACGAGCCCCAGCCAGGCGTCGAGTGGTCGCACGAGAACCGCGTCAAAGGAGCGATCCTCGGCGTGATGTCGTGCCTGCTCATGCTCTTCCGGCACCCGGCACTTCAACTCGTCTTCGCCGCCCAGCCGGAAAGCCTCGTCATTGCCACCATCGAGAACGGCAAGATCGTGGTGCAGAAGAAGCAGGGCGAGAAGATGGTGAAGTTCCTGCAGGACAACGAGAAGAAATAAGGAGGTCCAAATGGGAAAAATCTGTGGCGCTCCCGGGTGCGCAAACCTGACGGCAAGCGCCGCAGGTAAGGCTCCTCGGAGAATCAACGGCGTTGAACTCTGTCGTGGTTGCTACCAGCGCATCTGGGAGCTCTCGAAGAAGATCAACAAGCCGATGGAACAGATCGTGCGTGAAGGTGCGCCGCTTCCCAAGCGTCCCTTGCCTCGTATCGAGACAACGTGTGCGAGAGAGGGGTGCGATGTGGAATTGCCGGAGAATGCCGGTCCGAACGTGCGTCGGACCATCGGCCTCCTGCACGTGTGCAATCCTTGCTACCAGTTGGCATGGGAGCACTCGGTGAAGAAGGGAGTTTCGATCGAGGAAGCATTCAGGGAGATGAAGCCGAAGCACTGGCGGCCCGATCCGCCGAAAACGGTTCGGTGTTGCCTGCCGTGGTGCAACGGTGAATTCGTCCCTGACGAGTCCTCCGAGGTGAGCGACGGCGTTCATGCATGCGGTAAGTGCCGTTCCTACCTCAAGGTGCTCGGACAGCGTCCTCGCTACAAAGCCAGGGACTGGAAGGAACTCGCGAAGTATGCCATCAAGGGTATCGTCGCAGCTCCCAACACGCCGGAGATGTGCGCCATGTCCTGGTGCAGCAACGTAGAGCGCTCTTACCGTCGGGGTCCGAACGGTGAGGCCATCTGCAACTCGGATGGAATCTACCTCTACCAATACTCCAGGAGGCATGAAATCACATTTGAGGAGGCGTTTCGGACGGCTCCACCCCCGCGGCTTCTTCACACGCGTGGTAGGAACAAGGGATGATTCACTTCCACAAGCGAGAAGGAGGACAACATACGGCCGGTGGGAAATTCGAGAAATCGAAAAGTACCGCCGGCTCTTTCATTTTTCAAAGAACTGTGATACAATTTTTTTACTTTTCGACCTTTATTACACTTGGTGCGCCCGCCCCAATTCGTCGGGGCAAACACTCCTCTCGCCGCGCGGATTTTTTCGGGCGGCGCAGGAAGGGGTTCAAGGGGAGGGAATGCGCCGCCCGCCCCCGCATCCGCGCGGCGAGTGTGTTGCAAAAATTTTTAACAAAATTTTTGCAGTCATATTTTGCTCGCCCGCTCTCCAAATTCGGTTCGCGCTGATTGTATTATCGGCCACCAGAGGATTTGACAGACGCCGCAAAATCTGGCATACTGGCCACGATGATTCCTGCGTCCGGCCCCTCCGCCGGCGCCCGCCGAGCCGAGCTCGGCCCGTTCTTTCCGTAATCAGCGGACGCTCTCCGAAAGGTCCTTTCGGAGACCCTCCATTGATTATTCGTGACGTCCGTCCGCACGGAGACGCCGGCCTGCGTATCGCCTGCGCCGTCCACGGTATCCGGGACGTCCCTATCCACACACATGACACCCCAGACGAACCCGTCGCCGTCCGCCCCCCGGCGTGATTCGGCGCATGCCGGCCGCCCGCGCGGCCGCCACTTCCGCGGCCGCGGCCGCGGTCCGCAGCAAGGCGCAGCGCGGCCCCAGGCCCAGACCGTGAAGGAGTTCACGGCGGCCGACGGCAAGAAGCTCAAGGTCATCGTGCTCGGCGGCCTCGAGGAGGTCGGCCGCAACTGCACGCTGGTCGAATACGAGAACGACATCATCTTCATCGACATGGGGCTGCAGTTCCCCGAGGAGGACCAGCCCGGGGTGGACTACATCATCCCCAACATGTCCTACGTCCGCGGCAAGGAGAAGAACATCCGCGGCGTCATCGTCACCCACGGCCACTACGACCACATCGGCGGCATCCCCCACATCGTGCCGCGCATCGGCAATCCGCCGGTCTTCGGCCTGCCGATGACGGCCGGCATCATCCGCAAGCGCCAGGAGGACTTCGAGGGCGCCAAGATCAACATCCGCGAGGTGCGCATCGACGACCGGCTCGTGCTCGGCAATTTCCAGATCGAGTTCGTGCACATCAACCACTCCATCCCGGACGCCGTGGCCGTGGTCGTGCATACCCCGGTCGGCACGCTGATCCACACCGGCGACTGGAAGTTCGACTACACGCCCGTCGGCGCGCCGCCGGCCGACTTCATCAAGTTGGCCTCGCTCGGCGCCCGCGGCGTGCTGGCGCTCATGGGCGACTCCACCAACGCCGCGCATTCCGGACATCAGATCTCGGAACGGGAGATCGCCAACACGCTGCGCCTGATCCTCGAGAAGGCCGAGGGCCGCGTCATCGTCGGCACCTTCGCGTCGCTCCTCGGCCGCGTCCGGCAGATCTTCGACATCGCCCAGGACCTCGGCAAGAAGGTCGCGCTCGACGGCTATTCCATGAAGACCAACGTCGAGATCGCGCGGGTCCTCAAGTACATCAACATCAAGCCGGGCACGCTCATCGACATCGCCCAGATCAACGATTTCCCCAAGGACAAGGTCGTGGTGGTCTGCACCGGCGCCCAGGGCGAAGAGCGCGCCTCGCTGATGCGCATCGCCAACGACGACCACCGCTCGGTGCGCATCCAGCCGGGGGACACGGTCATCTTCTCCTCGTCCATCATCCCGGGCAACGAGCGCACCGTGCAGCGCCTCAAGGACACGCTCTACCGCAAGGGCGCGGAGGTCATCCATTACCAGATGATGGACGTCCACGCGGGCGGTCACGCCATGAAGGAGGACATCAAGCTGATGCTGCTCCTCCTCAAGCCCAAGTACTACATCCCCATCGAGGGCAACCACTTCCTGCTGCGGGAGAACGCCAAGGTCGCCGCCATGATGGGCATCCCCAAGGAGAACGTCTTCGTGGCGGACAACGGGCAGGTCATGGAGTTCGTGGCGGGCAAGGGCCGGCTCACGGACACCAAGGTCGTCTCGGACTACGTCTTCGTGGACGGGCTCGGGGTGGGCGACATCTCCGAGGT
>CAZYLV010000007.1:0-50443 GCA_964648865.1 uncultured Gammaproteobacteria bacterium
GGCTGTCGTTCTGCGCGGTGCTGAAGAGAAAGGTCCGCGGGTCGACGCCGACGACAACGAGCGTGCAGATCTCGGCGCCGGTGGTGAAGCTACAGTAGGCGTCGCCGTTCATCGGCACGCCGTCCACGGAGCGCACGCCGACGCGCTCGGCGTCGTCGACGCGCGGGTCGCCCTTGACGATGACCCGGTATTCCGTGTTCGGCGCGAGCGGTTCGCGCGGCTCGATGCGCAGCTCGGTCACCAACCCGCCGCCGGCGATCGTCTTCTGGATGTCGACGATACCGACCGTCGAGCTGCTCACGCAGAATCCGGCGATGCCCGGCAGCTCGCGGCCGGCCGGGCACGGCCCCCCGCCCGCCAGGCGCTCCGCCAGCAGGACGTTGCCGATGAGCGAGCCGCTGTCCATGCGCATCGTGAAATCCGCGGCGATGAGCGCGTTGCGGCAGACGTCGGTGCTGCCGTCGGCCGGGGTGAACGGCGGCTGGAGCCGCGGACGCGGCGCGCAGCAGCCGCCCGTGCCGCAGCCCACCGTGGCGGCGCTGCCGCCGGGCACGAAGGCCGCGCACTCGCTGTCGAGCGTGCAGGAGCAGTCCATGGTGAAGGCGGCCGTCCCGGCCACGACGTCGCCGGCGCGGTTGCGCGTGGCGGCGCGCACCACGCTGGTGCCGCCGGCCGCGCCGCGCAGGTAGCCGTCCGGATCGAGGTTGCCGTCGGTCGGTCCGGGGAACTCGCACTGCTCGGCCGGCGCCTCCGGCGGCGCGTCCGTGCCGCAATAGGCGGCCGCGGCGAAGCTGAAGCCGTAGCGGGCGTTGGACCCTTCCGAGACGCAACGGTCCGAGCAGCCGTCGCCGGAGACGCCGTTGCCGTCGTCGCAGGTCTCGAAGCGCGCATCCTCGACGATGCCGTTGCCGCAGCAGTCCGCGGCCCCGGCGACGCCCGCCGCGCAGCGCGTCGTATTGCCTTCCGCCAGGCAGTAGTCCGAGCAGCCGTCGCCCTCGCGCAGGTTGCCGTCGTCGCAGGTCTCCCCGGATTCGACGACCCCGTTGCCGCAAACCGAGACCGGCCCGGGCACGGAGCCCTCGTTGAGGCACTCCGCGGAGCAGCCGTCGCCGGAGGCGCCGTTCCCGTCGTCGCAGTCCTCGCCGTCACCGAGATCCCCGTTGCCGCAGATCGCGGCGCCGGAAGCCGAGCCCTCGTTGAGGCACTCCGCGGAGCAGCCGTCGCCGTTGATCGTATTCCCGTCGTCGCAGTCCTCGCCGGAGTCGACCGTGCCGTTGCCGCAGGTCGGCGCCACCGTGCCCTCATGGAGACAGCGGTCCGAGCAGCCGTCGCCGGAGGCCACGTTGCCGTCGTCGCAGTCCTCGCCCCGCTCGACGCGGGCATTGCCGCAGACCGAGAGGCTGCCGACCGAACCGGACAGCAGGCAGGCGTTGGTGCAATAGGCGTTCCCCACGAGCGGCAGCAGGTCCTTGCCCGACGGCGCGCTGCCCGGGGTCGTCACGAAATCGATGGTCGCCACGTCCGCGGTCACCCCGGCGGCGCGCGTGGCGTCGTCGTTGGCCGCGCTCCAGTCCCAAGTGTAGTCGGCGGCGTCCAGCCGCTGACCGTCGACGTCGCAGTCGTCCGGGGCGCCGCGGGCGATGACGTCATAGTGCGCCACGTCGCCGAGCACCTGGACGCTGGCCCGCGACGGGCTGACGCCGACCGCGGCCACGTCGCAGGGCGTGGTGTCGTCCTTGGTGCGGAAAGTCCAGGAAAAGCCGTCCCCGTAGTTGGCGGCGGAAAGCGGCGCGCCGGAGCGGGAACGCACGCCGGCGGCACCGCCGCTGACGATGACCCGGTACCAGGTGCCGGCGCGCAACGACGCCGCGCCGACCGGCTCCAGCACGAAGCCCACCGTCTCGGTACGGCCGGTGACGGGCGAGGTGCGCGTCTGCAGGCGCAGGCCGTAACCCGGCACGCCCGTGGCCTCCACGAAGCTGCGGCAGGACTCGTTGCGGCAGGTCAGGATGCGCACCGTCGCGGCGGTGAGCGAGGCCGGATCCATGGCCACGTTGAAGGAGCCGTGCACCTCGGCGTTGATGCAGGCCGCCTCGCACATCGGCCCATGCTCGGTGACGCGCGGGTCGAGGTAGTTGATGTCCAGGATGCCCTCGTCGCTCTTGCCTTCCGCCGGGATGGCGGCGCGCACGCGCACCGGATCGGCGGGGTCGGTCTCCGAGAGCGCCGTGGCCACGTAGCGGCAGGAGTTGGGCGGCGACGGGTCGGCGGGGTCGTCGGCCAGCGAGGCGAAGGGCGTGGCGTCGCCGCCGCCGGAAAGGGCATGCGTCCACTCCCAGGCGTAGCCGGTACAGGCCAGCAGGTTGCAGTTGGCCGCGGTCGGATCGGCGCGGTAGTCGACGTCCTCCCCTTCCTGCGTGGCGATGAAGCGGCTCGGGCTGACCTCGACATGGTCCACGCCGCAGGGTTCCGTCGCGGGGCGGGTGCGGAAGGCGTAGACGTAGTCGCCGCCCGCGACCTCGTCGCGGTCGCCGTCGAGCGCGATGCCCTCGACGCTGCGGATGCCGCGCGCCTCGGATGACACCAGGGTGACGCGATACCAGGTGCCGCCGTCGAACGCGGCGGACGGCGTGAAGGTCATGCGGCTGGTGTACCGCGTCGTCGCGCCGACGACGACCGACTCGCGCGTCACCTCGACGCGTCCGGCGGCCGTGCCGGCGCAGGACCCGTCCTCGAAGGTCTCCCCCACGCCGCAGGCAGCGACCTCGACCGCCCCGCCGAAGCTGGCCGGATCCATCTCCGCCGTGAAGCGCGCCGAGACGATGGCGTTGACGCACGCGTCGCGCGTGGCACGGAACGGCGAGGGACTCTGGGTGGTGCCGATGCAGGCGGCGTCCTCCACGACGCGCGGCAGCACCGGGATGTCGCCGGTCGAGAAGCGCCACAGGAAGGCGCCCTCGGGCGCGCGGGCCGAGCAGTCCAAGCGGCAGGTGCCGTCGGCGCAGCATTGGCGGCCCGGTCCGCAGGAGGCGTCGTCCGTGCACATGCCCAAGGCGAACGGCAGGCCGTTGGAGGGCGAGGAGCCCAGCCCGGTGACCGTCACCGGACCGCTGGCCGCGCCCACCGGGGCCCGGGCGTTCTGGACCTCGGTGTCGCTCCACGGACCGTCGACCGTCGCGGCCTGGGCGTCGAAGAAGGTCACCGCGCCCGGCGTGGAGCCGAAGCGCTCGCCCAGCAGCCGCACGCGGGTGTCGGCCGGGCCGTTGTCCGGCACCAGTGCGCACAGGCCGGGACGCGGCACGTCGCCGGTGACCGTGAAGGCCACGCTGTTGGAACGGGCCCCGTCGGCGCGCTCGAGCGTCACGTCATGGGCGGAGAGCTGCACCGGGGTGCGGCCCGTGGCGCCGCCGCGGTAGAAGGCGGGGACCTTGACGGTCACCGCGGTGTCCGTCCAATAGCGGTCGCCGCAGACCGCAGGGAAGTCGACGGCCGCGTCGGCGGTCGTGCCGTCCGGCAGCTGGAAGAGCACCCGGCCGACGCGCGTGCCGAAGGCGCTGCCGCGCAAGGTGACGTACTCCGTGACGGGCCCGCTGCCGGGGTCGATGGCGTCGATGCGCGGCAGGGTGCCGGCCTCGGCAGGCAGGACGGCGAAGGCCTTGCGGTTGGATTCCACGCCGCCCACCCGCACGCGGACTTCGCCGCGCCGCTCCACGGTCACCGAGAGCGTCGGCACCGTGCTGCGGATGTCGGTGGGGTTCCAGGCGTCGGCGGCCGGGGTGGGCGCGGCGGAATCCGTGCCGCCCACGGTGAAGAGGATGGCGTCGGCCGGGCCGCCGGCGTCGCCGAAGCCCGAACCGACGAGGGTGAAGCCGTCGCCGGAGCGGCCGCGGGCGGGCTCGACGCGGCAGATGCCCGGCCGCACCGCCGTGTTGACGGTGAAGGCGCCGAGCACCGGGCCGCGGGCGTCGTCGGTATCGTCCTGCTCCCCGCCGGCGGTGATGACCCGCACCGGGCCGGTGACGGCGCCGGTCGGCACGGTGACGGTGATCTCGGTGGCGGTCCACGCCGCGGCGTCGCAGGTCGAGGCGACGACGTCGTCGGCGGCGCCGGGTCCGCCCAGGAAGAGCACGCTGCCGGGGCTGCCGAAAGCGCGGCCGGAAAGGGTGACGATCGTGCCGGGTCCGCCGTCGCGCGGGCTCATCCCTTCGATGACCGGCACGTCCGCGCAGGTCCCGGCCCGACAGACGCCGGAGGAGCAATCCCCGCCGCCGCTGCAGGAGCCGCCCCCGCAGGAGCCGCAGGAACCGCCGCAGTCGACGCCGGTCTCGTCGGCGTCCTGCACGCCGCTGCCGCAGTGCGCCGGGCGCAGCATCACGCCGATGCCGTCCACGGGAAGGCTGTTGGCGTCCAAATCGTACGCCGTGCCGGCGATGCGCCGGCTGCCGAGCGGCGACGCGGCGGTGTCCCAGTCCACGACGCCGGTGAAATCGGCTTCCAGGCCCGCCGGGACGCTGCGGCCGATGGAGCCGCCGTCGACGGTCACGTCGATGGACGAGATGCCGGCATCGTCCACGGCGCGCACCTGCACCGGCACGAGATCGCCCTCGAAGACGGATTGTCCGTCGTCCGGATAGAGGACTTCTGCCAGGCTGGGCGCCGCGGCGTCCACGATGCTGCCGGTGCGGAACGTGGCGCGGCAGTCGTCTCCCGAGAGCGCGCACGTGAGCCGCAGCCCGGAGACCGAACGCAGGCCCCCGCCGACCTCGATGCGGAAGTCGGCGTCGGCGTCGAAGCAGCGGCGGTCCTCGTTGGGCGGCGGACAGGTCGCGGTCGGCACGAACTCCACGGCGCTGCCGCTCGTGGTGTAGGTGCCGTCGACGGGCGTGCCGTCGGGCAAGGTCACGCGGACGTTGCCGTCGACCGTGCCGGCATCGACGTTCTGGTTGAAGATGGCGCGCGCCGTGACGTTGCGGATGGGCACCGCACCGGTGGGGCTGAAGCCGCGCACCGTGAAGGTCGCGCCGCTGCCTCCGCCGCCTCCCAACCCCCCGCCCCCGCCGCCTCCGCCGCCGACCGGGCCGAGGCCGCCCGCTCCGGTGGCATCGACGAGCCGGGAGAGCACGAACTGGGCGATGGCGAAGGACGACAGCACGATGGCCAAGCCGATGACCGCGGCGGTGATGACGCGGCGGGCCTTGTCGATGCGCTCGTCGTTGCCGGCGGCCGTCATCCACAGGAAGCCGCCGTACATGATGAGGACCACGGCGATGATGCTGAGCAGTCCGATGAAATTGCGGATGATGCGGGCGACGGTGATGCGGATGTCCGTCGTCCCGAGGCCGAGCGCCTCGCCGACCTCCGGCGTCAGCCCGACGTTGACCTGGGCCAGCGCCGGCGCGGCGAACAGCGCTCCGGCCAGGAGCGCGACCACGATGAGGCTGGAGACGGCGGCGCGGCGCATATCAGGGCGCGGGGGTCACGGCGCCGGTCACGGGGTTGACGACGCAGCCGGTGGCCGAGGGCACGCCATTGCAGCAATAGGCGTCTCCGGGCGAACAGCGGCCCAGCACGGGCGCGGCGGCGGCCGGATAGAAGCAGTTCTGGCGGATGTCCTGGACGCCGGAGCCGACGCGCGGCACGTAGCTCGTATCCGGCAGGAAGAGGCAGTGGTTCATGACGGCAGCCGACTTCTCGGGCAGGGTGCTGGTGGCCGCGGCTCCCCCGGCGTCGGTGTGCTCGCCGCGCCAGGAATAGCAGATGGGTTCGTCCGGCGGGCTGGGCTCCGGCGCTTCCGTGAGCGGCAGCGCGGTGCTGGTGAAGGTCGTCAGCCGCATCAGCTTGGAGAAGAGCACGCGCACCGGTGCGTCGAAGGGCACGCGTCCCTCGTCGAACGCCGGCTCCAGCCCCTCGACGAGCGGCGGGCTGAGGTCGATCTCGTCGGTCGTGGTGAAGTCCCAGGCGTAGTCGTCCGGACCGGGCCCTTCCGCCGTGCCGTCGCCGTCGCCGTCGAGCGAGTTGCCCGAGGCGTCGGTGGCGCCGTCCGCCGGGTAGCGGGTGGGGTCGGCGGCCGGGGGGGCGTCGCCCAAGGCCGCGGCGCGCACCGCCGCGGACACGGCGGCGGAGGCCGGCAGGCAGTAGACGTCGCCGCCGCAGGAGTTGGTGCCGCACAGGTCGCGCGTCACGAACTCGATGGTCCGGTACCGGTTGCCGATGGAGACCGAGCCGGGCACCACGGCGCCGCCCGCCTCGATGCGGACGTTGGTGAAGCCGGGCAGGTCGCCCGAGACGGATGTCGGATCCATGGCCTCGGAGAAGTTGACCTGCACCACGGTGTTGCGCGGGTTGCGGGAGTCGCGGAACGGGATGACGCTCTCGACCGTCGGCGGCGTGGCGTCGATGAACGTCCCGACGGTGAAATCCCAGAGGTAGCCGCCGGAGAAGATGCCGCTGAAGGCGGCGTCGCCGTCCTCCTTGCGGATGCCCGAGCCCAGCCGCACCTGATAGACGGTGTCGGCCGAGGGCGATCCCAGGAGCGGCGGGATGAAGACGAAAGTCCGCCGGTCCGCCGTAAAGGAGACGCGCACCTGGTCGCCTGCGAGCGCCGATCCCTCGCCGGCCGAAGCCGCGAAGATGCGGACGTTCTCCGCGACGAGATCCGTGGGAGCGCCGCCGCCGGGGTAGTCGTCCGAGAGGTCGTCGGGCGTGCCCCGGTCGTCGTAGCCCGCCACGAAGGAGGCGATCTGCATCGGCTCCTTGAACGTCACGATGACGCGGGCGTTGCGCGGGACGTCCGTCTGGCCGCGCGTCGGGTAGTGGCTCTCGATGATGCCGGCACCGAGCGAGCCGGACAGCGGGATGCTCCCCCCGCCTCCCCCGCCGCCGCCTCCCCCGCCTCCCCCGCCGCCGCCGAGCGTGGCTTCCAGCAGCCGGTTGATGACGAACTGTGCGATGGCGAAGGACGACAGGATGATGGCCAGGCCGATGACGGCCTGGGTCAGGATGCGGCGGGCCTTGTCGATCTGCTCGTCGTTGCCGGCGGCCGTCATCCACAGGAAGCCTCCGTACATGATGAGGACAACGGCGATGATGCCGAGCAGGCCGATGAAGGTCCGGATGATGCGGGCCACCGTGATGCGGATGTCGGTCGTCCCGAGGCCGAGCTCCTCGCCGACCTCCGGCGTCAACCCCAGGTCGGCCGTGGCGGCCAGCGCGTCCGCCGGAACGCACACGAGGACCGCCCCCAGCAGCAATGCCGCCAGGAGCAGTCCTCGGAACGTGCGATGATCGAACCGGCGATGCATGGTCTCGGGGTCGATCCGGCGCAGACCGCGCCGTCAGGTCCTCCTTATTATTATCGTATCAGGTCTCGAGCGCCGCTTTCACCGCGGCCTGGACGGCTGCCCCATCGGCGCGGCCGGCCACCTCCTTCATGACCGCGCCCATGACCTTGCCGAACAGCTTGGGGTCCTTGCCGATCTCCGCCACCGCGGCGGCGACGATGGCCTGGAGCTCCGCCTCGGGCAGCGCCGCGGGCAGGTACTTCTTGAGCAGCGCCGCCTCGACGTCGGCCTTGGCCACGAGGTCCTGGCGGCCGCCCGCCGCATACTGCTCGGCCGCGTCCTTGAGCTGCTTGAGCGTCGTCCGGATGAGCGCCGACACGTCCTCGTCGGTCAGCGGGCGCCGCTTGTCGATCTGGGCGTTCTTCATTGTAGCACGAAGCATCCGAAGTGTTTCCACCGCGGATGCGTCGCGCGATTTCATCGCCAGCTTGAGGTCGTCGTCGATGGTCTCGATGAGGCCCATGCGAGAACGGTTACGGACGGCGGCGTTTGCGGCCGCGGCCCACGAGCTCCTCTTCCTTCATCTTCCCGGAGCGCAGCAGATACTCGAGTTTCTCACGGGCGGCCGAGCGGTGCAGGGCGCTGCGGCGCACGGCGAGCTTGCTCTGCGGCGGGGCATAGAAGCGGATCTTCTTGGCCTGGAGCACCTTGCCGCTCTGCTGGACGCGCCGGCTGAAACGGCGCAGGAGGCTCTCGAAGCTTTCACCCTTCTTCCGTTTGACTTCCACCAGAGGTATCACCTTCCTTTCTTGAAGATTCTTCCGGGAGGGTAGCACGCTCCATGGCGGGGGTCAACGGGACGATGCCGCGCACCGAGAGCTTCTTGACGATCTCCCCGGTGACCTTGGCGGCGTCGACGATCTCCTGGATACCGGCCTCCATGTCGCGGATGATGATGGTGCCGTCGAGGACCTCCTTCTGGCCGAGGAGGAGCGTGTACTTGACCCCGAGCCGGTTGGCGATCTCCATCTGTGCCTTGAGGGCGTCCTTGGAGAAGGACACCGAGGCGGGCACGCCGGCGCGCCTCAGGTCGTCGAAGATCCGGAAGGCCTTGCGCTTGGCCGGCTCGCCGAGCTGTGCCAGGAAGACCGCCGGACGGTACTCGTCGAGCGGCTGGATGCCGCGGTCCTTCATCTCCAGGATGGCGCGCTCCAGCCCGATGGCGAAGCCCGCGCCCGGGGTGGGCCGGCCGCCGAGCAGCTCGATCAGCCCGTCGTAGCGGCCGCCGCCGGCCACCGAGGCGCGGCCCGTCCCCTCCCGCGCCGGGAAGAAGGCCTCGAACACGGTGTGCGTGTAGTAGTCGAGCCCGCGGACCAGGTAGGGATTGAGCACGTAGGGCACCTCGGCGTCGTCGAGGTACTCGAGGACCTTCATGAAGTGGTTCTTGCTGTCCTCGGAAAGCGTGTCCACGATCTGCGGGGCCCCCGCCTTGAGCGGCTCGCAGCCTTCTTCCTTGCAGTCCAGGAGCCGCAGCGGGTTCTTGGTGAGACGCACCTTGCAGTTCTCGCAGAGCGCGCTGCGGTGCTGACGGTAATAGCCCACCAGCTTCTCGCGGTACTGCTCTCGGTCGGCGGGCGTGCCGATGGAGTTGACCTCGATCTCGACCGTCAGGCCGAGGTCTGCGAAGAAGCGGTGCACGCAGATGATGAGCTCGGCGTCGACGACCGGCTTCTGCTCCCCGATGGTCTCGAAGCCGAACTGGTGGAACTGCCGGTAGCGCCCGGCCTGCGGCCGCTCATGGCGGAACATCGGGCCGTGATAGGAGAGCTTCACCGGCTGCGGCAGGTTGAGCATGCCGTGGTTGATGTAGGCGCGGGCGATGGCCGCCGTGGCCTCGGGGCGCAAGGCAAGCTCGTCGCCGCCCTGGTCCACGAAGCTGAACATCTCCTTCTCGACGATGTCCGTCTGCTTGCCCACCCCGCGCACGAAGAGCGCCGTCTCCTCGACGATGGGCGTCTCGATCCAATCGAAGCCGAAGGCCGCGGCGAGCCGCTCGCCGACGGTGCGCACCGCACGCCAATAGCGGGCCTCGGACGGCAGGATGTCCTTCATGCCCCGGGGCGTCTGCGGCGTATGCACGGAACGCTTCTTCACGGCCGGCGCAGGCGCGACGGCGGCGGGCACCGTCTTGGGCGTCGGCTTCTTGGCGGGCTTGACGGCGGGCTTCTTGGCCGGTTTCTTGGTGGGCATAGCGGACGGCGACCTATTCTGTATAAGAAGGCGTCGAGAAGCGGGAAATCTTGTCGAGCGGCAGCCCCCGCAGCCAGACGCGGCCGGTGACCTGGTCGAGCCGCACCGGACCGAAGCCGCGCGAGTCGAGCGATGACGGCCGGTTGTCGCCCATCACGAAGTACTCGTCTGTGCCCAGCGTTACCGTCTTCTCGCCGGGGGTGGGCAGGCTGCCGAGGTAGGCCGACTCGTCGAGCAGCAGCGGTTCCGGATCGCCGGCCTTCTGCACGTAGACCTTGCCGCCGGTGACGGCGACCGTCTCCCCCGGCAGGCCGATGACACGCTTGATGAAGAACTGCCGCGGGTCGTTGGGGTAGCGGAAGACGATGATCTCGCCGCGCTCCGGCGGGCGCAGGCGGTAGGAGAGCTCGTCGATGATCAGGTACTCGTGGTCGTAGAAGTTGGGCTCCATCGACGCGCCGCGCACCGAGAACGGCTGGATGAGGAAGTAGCGGACCAAAAAGACGATGGCGCCGGCGATGATGACGACGCGCAGGATCTCCGCCACGTAGGAGCCGACGACGGCCGCCGGGGACTTGGGTCGGGGCAGGAAGACGGGCTCGGACATAGGCCCCATATTGCCTCTAAAAACGGCCCTTGTCAAACGGCGCGTCTTGCCCGTTTTTATGTAAAAAGTCAAGCCAAGCCGATCTTCTGCTCGATGCGTTCGAAGCGCACGTTGGTGACGATCCGTTCCTGGTCCAGACGGCGCAGGATCACCATGACCTCGTCGTGGTGCGTCAACATCTCTTGTCGCAACTCCTGGAGTTCGACTTTTGTGGCGCAGGCATCGAGCTTCGCCTCGATCCCGTCAACCTTGCCGAAGAGGACATCGAGCTGTCTTCCATGGTCGACAAAACGACGATCGTGTTCCTCCAGTCTCTTGCCGATACGGGCAAACTCGTCGTCGTGCTGCTCGAGTTTCTTGCCGATACGGGCAAACTGGACATCATGCTCCTCCAACTTCTTCAGGATGCGGTCCCCCCGCGTCATATCGCCCGTATCGTACCAATCCGGGTCGGCGAACCCAACGGGCGACGCTTGTCAAGCCCCCTTCCTCGTGCTACATTCGGACCCGCACGGACGTTTAGCTCAGCTGGTTAGAGCGCACCGTTCACATCGGTGAGGTCGCTGGTTCGATCCCAGCAACGTCCACCAGAGCGAACCGCTGTCCTGAGGACGGCGTTTTGCTTTGAGATGCCGATCGGTTCCGATATACTGCAGACGATTCCGCTATGGACGAGGCGCCCAAAGTGAACCTGCTCGACCCCCTCACGACCGACCCCAAGCGGTCCGCACGTCGGCGCCTCGTGCGCAACATGCTCATCGCGCTGGTCGTCTCCATGGCGCTCACGCTGACCGCGGCTTCGGGCGTGGGCGCACCGACCGAGGCGCTCGGCGAGGTCGAGCTGCCCGGCCCGCTCGCGATCATCTCGCGCGTCGGCCGCCTGGTGGCCTCGGCGGAGCGGCCGCTCGAGGGCGAGCACGACGACCGCGTCAATATCCTGCTCTTGGGCATGGGCGGCTGGGGGCACGACGGCCCGCTCCTGACCGACACCATCATCGTCCTGTCGTTCAAGCCGAGCACCAGACAGGCGGCGCTCGTCTCCGTGCCGCGCGACCTGCTCGTGGAGATCCCCGGCTACGGCTGGCGCAAGGCCAACCACGCCAACGCCCTGCCCGAGAACGACGAACCCGGCACCGGCGGTCCGGTGGCCGCGCAGGTCCTCGGCAAGACGCTCGGCATCGACATCGCCTACTGGCTGCGTGTCGACTTCCGCGGCTTCGTCAAGCTCGTCGACGATCTCGGCGGCATCACCGTGGACGTCGAACGCGGCTTCACGGACGCCCAATACCCCGCGCCAGACGACGAATACCGGACGGTCTCCTTCCGCGCCGGGACGCAACGCATGGACGGCGAGACGGCGCTCATCTTCGCGCGCAGCCGCCACGGTTCCAACGGCGAGGGCTCGGACTTCGCCCGCAGCGCCCGCCAGCAGAAGATCCTGACGGCGCTCAAGGACACGGTGCTCTCGCACGAGACCTTGGCCAACCCCAAGAAGGTCGCCGCCGTGCTCGAGCTGCTGCGCACCTCCGTGGCCACCAACATCGAACCCTGGGAGATGCTGCGCTTCGCCGAGATGGCCCGGGACTTCGATCAGGACGCGCTCGCCCATCTCGTCATCGACGACGGGCCGAGCGGCCTGCTGGTGCCGGCCAACGTCGAGGGCGCCTACGTGCTCGTGCCGCGCGGCAACGACTACGGGCAGTTGGCCGCCGCGGTCGACGGCATCTTCGCCGCCGCCCCGAGCGCCGCGGTCGACGACGGGTTCGTGCCCGCGGCCCCGGTGCGCGTGGAGATCCAGAACGGCACGCGCGTCGCGGGACTCGCCTCGCGCGTCTCGGACACGCTCACGGCCCGGGGGTACGCCGTGGCCGCGGTGGGCAACGCCGACAAGCAGAACTACGAGCGTACCGTCATCTTCGACCGCACCGGCGGCCGGCATCCCGAGGCGCTGCGCGAGCTGCGCGCCGCGCTCGGCGCCGAGGCCGCCGTCACCCTGCCCGAGTGGCTGTCCTCTCCGGACGTGCCTGAGGGCATCAGCGTCCGCTCCCCCGATCCACGCGCCACGAACGTCGATTTCCTCATCATTCTCGGCACCACATCTGTCGCCGCACTCCCCGCACCATAAGCCCTTCCGCGGCGTCCGCAAGCCGGTCCGTCCGCCGGTCGTGGCGCTCGTCGGCCGCACCAACGTCGGCAAGTCCACCCTCTTCAACAAGATGATCGAGGAGGACAAGTCGATCGTCTCTTCGGTGGCCGGCACGACGCGCGACCGCTCCTACGGCACCTGCCGCTGGGCCGGACGCGTCCTGACGCTGGTCGACACCGGCGGCTTGGACGTGCGCGCCAAGGACGAGATCGAGCGCGACGTCACGCGCCAGGCCAAACGCGCCATGGAGGAGGCCGACCTCATCCTCTTCGTGGTCGATGCCGAGACCGGCCCGCTGCCGGACGACCGCACGCTGGCCAAGGAACTCCAGGCCGCCAAGAAGCCGGTCATCCTGGCCGCCAACAAGGCCGACAACCCCCGCGACCGCGCCCGCATGGCCGAGGGGCGTTGGGAGGCCCTCGGGCACGGCGCCGCCCAGCCGGTCTCCGGCACCAACGGCAGCGGCGTCGGCGACCTCTTGGACCGCATCGTGGCCGCGCTCGCCGAACGCAGCGGCGAGGAGCACGAGGATCCGGTGCGCATCGCCATCGTCGGCAAGCCCAACGTCGGCAAATCGACCCTCGTCAACGCGCTCGTCGGCGAGGACCGCATGATCGTCTCGCCGGTCGCCGGCACGACGCGCGAGCCGCAGGACACGATGGTGCTCTACGAGGGCCGACCCTTCCTGCTCGTGGACACCGCCGGCATCCGCAAGCGCGCCAAGATCGGCCCGGGGATCGAGAAGGCCGGCGTGCGCAAGTCGCTGGCCGCCATCGAGCGTGCCGACGTGGTCTTCTTCGTCATCGACCTCACCGAAGGCGTCGGGGCGCAGGACCGCCACCTCGCCGGGCTCATCGCCGAAGCCGGCAAGGCCTGCGTCATCGTCGGCAACAAGTGGGACCTCGTGCCGCACAAGACCGCCCAGAGCCTCTTCGAGCGCGAGCGCGAGCTGCGCGAACACGACCTGCGCCAGCTCGACTGGTCGCTCCTGCGCATCATCTCCGCCCAGACCGGCGACAAGGTCGAGGCGCTCTTCTCCGCAGCCGTCACGGCACGCGGCCACTGGCGGGAGCGTGTCCCCGAACCCAAGCTGGACGCCTTCTTCCGCAAGATGATCGCCCACGAGAAGAAGCACGGCGGAGTGCGTCACCCGTACATCTACCGCATGCGCCAGACACGCATCGAGCCGCCGACCTTCGTCTTGGCCATCAAGGCCAAACGCAAGGAGAACATGGTGCCCGAGGCCTACCTGCGCTTCATCGAGCGACGGCTGCGCGAAGCATGGGACTTCTCGGGCTCGCCGGTACGCATCCTGGCCAAGGCCGTGGACCTGACCCCCTAGCCATGCGCCTCGTCATCGGATTGGGCAACCCGGGCGCCGAGTACGCCGAGACCCGCCACAACGCGGGCTGGTTGGCCCTTGACAGGTTCGCCGCGCTGTGGCCGGAGGCGGCCGCCGGGTGGACCATGGACAAGAAGAGGAAGGCCGAGGTGCTCCGGCTCCGGCATGAGCGCGGCGACGTGCTGCTCGTCAAGCCGCAGACCATGATGAACCTCTCCGGAGAGGCCGCGGCCGCCCTCGTGTCCTTCTACAAGCTGTCCCCCGCGGACGTCATCGTCGTCCACGACGAGCTCGACCTCCCGCTCGGCACGGCGCGGCTCTCCATGGACTCCGGCGCGGCCGGGCACAACGGCGTGGCCTCGGTCATCGCGCACCTCGGCACCAAGGCCGTCCCGCGCATCCGCATCGGCGTCCGGCCCGAACGCCCGTACGGCGACGGCGCGGACTTCGTGCTCGGCCGCTTCGGCGCCGACGAGCGCGCCGCGCTCGCGCCGGTGCTCGACCGCGTGGCCGCGGCGCTCGCCGAACTCCTCGCCGGGCACGCGCAACGCGCCCGCCAGGCGCTCGCGGAGGACGCTCCTGCGCCCCATGACGGTCCCTGACCCCATCCGCCTCCTCACCCGGGAGGACGCGGCGTACCCGCCCCTCCTGCACCAGATCGCCGACGCGCCGCGGACGCTCCACGTCCGCGGCGATCTTTCGTGCCTCTTCGCGCCGTGCGTCGCCGTCGTCGGCACCCGCAAGATGACGCCGTACGGGAGGGCCGTCTTGGCCGAGCTCGTCCCGGCCATGGCCGCCGCGGGGGTGACGGTGATCTCCGGCATGGCGCTCGGCATCGACGGCGAGGCGCACCGGCTGGCGCTCGCGAGCGGCGGCAAGACGGCCGCCGTGCTGGGCTGCGGGCTCGCGGACGGGGACCTGTACCCGGGCAGCCATCGCCGGCTGGCGCACGCCGTGCTCGCGGCAGGTGGCGCCCTGCTCTCCGAGTATCCGCCCGGGACCGAGGTCCGCAACTACCACTTCCCGGTCCGCAACCGGATCCTGTCGGGGCTCTGTCTCGCCACGGTGGTCATCGAGGCCGGCATCAAGTCCGGTACCCTCATCACCGCCAAGCATGCGCTCGACCAGGGGCGCGAGGTCTTTGCGGTGCCCGGCGACATCTTCCGCGAGAGCGCCCAGGGGCCCAACCTGCTCATCGCCGAGGGCGCACGTCCGGTGCGCTCGCCGGCCGACATCCTGGAGCCGCTCGGGATCGCCTCCCGGACCGCCGCGACGCCGACCGTCGTCCCCACGTCCCCCGAGGAGGCGGCCGTGCTCCAGGCGCTGGGGCGCGACCCCATCCACGTCGACGCCATCGTCCGGGCCACGCGGCTCACGGCAGCCGCGGTTTCCGCGGCCCTGCTGCGCCTCGAGCTGCGCGGCCAGGTGCGTTCCCTTGGCGGGCAGCTGTACCGTCTCTGAGAGCCTGGGTTGACGGCTCGAGCTTTAATAAGTAGTATCTGCGGACGTATCATCCGAAGCATGCCGAAAGCGCCCAAAAAGACCGCGGCCAAGGGCAGCGCGCTCGTCATCGTCGAGTCGCCGACCAAGGCCAAGACCATCGGCCGCTTCCTCGGGAGCGGCTTCACCGTGCTCTCCTCCTTCGGGCACGTGCGCGACCTCCCGAAGAGCGAACTGGGCATCGACGTCGAGCACGGCTACCTGCCGCGCTACGTGATCCCCACCGCCAAACGCAAGAAGGTCTCCGAGCTCAAGAAGGCCGCGGCCAAAGCGGACCATGTCTGGTTCGCCACCGACGAAGACCGCGAGGGCGAGGCCATCTCCTGGCACCTCGCCGAGCTCTTCGGGCTGCCGGAGGAGAAGATCGGACGCATCTCGTTCCACGAGATCACCGCGTCGGCCATCACGGAAGCCCTGGCCCATCCCCGGACCATCAACAGGCATCTGGTCGACGCACAGCAGGCCCGTCGCATCCTGGACCGGCTCGTGGGTTACACACTCTCCCCCTTCCTCTGGAAGAAGGTCGCCAAGGGACTCTCGGCCGGACGCGTGCAGTCCGTCGCGGTGCGCCTCATCGTCGAGCGTGAACGCGAGATCCAGGCCTTCCAGCCGCGCGAGTACTGGACGGTCGAGGCGCTGCTGAGGACCGCGGGCGGCGAGACCTTTCCGGCGCGCCTGCATGCCAAGGACGGCGCGAGCCTCGACAAATTCGCGCTTCCGGACCAGGCAGCGGCCGAGGCCGCCGTCGCCGCGGTGCGCTCCGCGCCGCTCACCGTGGCTTCCGTGGAGCGCAAGCAGGTCAGGAAGTCGCCGAGCGCGCCCTACACCACCTCGACGCTCCAGCAGGACGCCAACCGCAAGCTCGGCTTCTCGGCCAAGCAGACCATGATGCTGGCCCAGCAGCTCTATGAGGGTCTGCGGCTCGGCGCCGAGGGCGAGGTCGGTCTCATCACCTACATGCGCACGGACTCGACCTCGCTGTCGCAGACCTTCACCGACGCCGCAAAAGCGTGGATTGCCGGCGCGCACGGCGCCCGCCACGCCGCAGCCGCCCCGCGCACCTACGTCACCAAAAGCAAAGGCGCGCAGGAGGCCCACGAGGCGATCCGCCCGACGGTCGCCGAGCGGACGCCCGATGCCGTCAAGGACTTCCTGAGCGACCAGCAGTGGAAGCTCTACGACCTCATCTGGCGTCGCGCCGTGGCATCCCAGATGCCGGACGCGGAACTCCAGGCCACGACCGTCGACGTCGCCGCGGGCGGCGGCTACACGCTGCGCGCCACCGGTTCGGTCGTCTCCTTCGACGGCTTCCTGGCCCTCACGCCGGAGAGCCAGAAGGACACCCTGCTGCCCGACATCCAGCAAGGCGAGACGCCCACGGCCGGATCCATCGAGCCGAAGCAGCACTTCACGGAGCCGCCGGCGCGCTACTCGGATGCGTCGCTCGTGAAGGCGCTCGAGGAACACGGCATCGGCCGCCCTTCGACGTACGCCCCGACCATCGCCACCATCACCGAACGCGGCTACGTGGAGCGCGTCGACAACCGCCGGCTCAAGCCCACCGACATCGCCTTCGCCGTCACGGACCTGCTCGTCGAGCACTTCCCGGAGATCGTCGACACCGCCTTCACCGCGCAGATGGAGGAGCGGCTGGATGGGGTCGCCGAGGGCGGCACGGCCTGGGCGCCGACCATCGACGCCTTCTACAGGCCGTACGCGGCGCTCCTTGCCCGAAAGGAGAAGGAGATCATCAAGAAGGCCGTGGCCGACGAGCCCACCGACCGCGTCTGCGAGAAGTGCGGCAAACCGATGGTCATCAAGACCGGCAGGTTCGGGAAGTTCTATGCCTGCACCGGGTTCCCGGAATGCCGCAACACCAAGCCCTACGACAAGGACGAGGAGGGCAACGAGATCGCGCCGGAGACGACGGACGAGAAATGCCAGCTCTGCGGCAAGCCCATGGAGGTGCGCGAGGGCCGCTTCGGCAAGTACCTGCGCTGCACCGGCGCCCCGGAGTGTGAAGGGAAGAAACCGCTCCACAAGGGCACGGGCGTGACCTGCCCCAAGTGCGGCGAAGGCGAGATCGTCGAGAAGCGCTCGCGGCGCGGCAAGGTCTTCTACGCCTGCGACCGTTACCCCAAGTGCGACCAGGCCTACTGGTCCAAGCCGACGGGCGAGAAGTGCCCGACCTGCGGACAGATGCTGGTCTTCGGCGCCAAAGGCAAAATCCGCTGCTCCAACAAGGAGTGCGGCTACGAGAAAGAGGCCGCCTGAGCGGCCTCTTCGTTTTCCGAAAAAAAAGAGACGGACACGTCCGTCCGTCAGGTCGCCGCCACGAAGTTCCTCATGATGAATTCGCGGACGCGCTGCAGGTGCTCCGAAGCGAAGACGCGTACGTCCCCGCCGCTCGCGGCCGCCTGCTCGTCGAGGAGCGAGCGCGTCCGCTGCTTGTCCTCGGCGGCGTCGAACCGGTCGAGGATGAGCACCGTGTGGATGCCGTTGCGGGCCGCCACGGCGTCGTTGAGCAGCGAGTTGCCGACCATGAGCGCCTCCTGCGGATGCACGCCGACGCCCTTCAGGACCTTGGTCCAGAAGGACGGCGCCGGCTTGCTGACGCGCAACCTCTCCGAGGTGAAGACCTCGCGGAACAGCCCCGCGACGCCCTCGGCCTCCAAGGTCCGCCGCACCGACGCCTCCTGCGAGTTGCTGGCGACGACGACGTGCGGCGTCTTGCCGAACTTGGTCTTCAGCAGCCACTGCACGAAGGTCCGCCGCTTGGGGTGCATCTTGAAGTCGCCCCACACCAGCCGGCGATGGATCTCCACCGCCTGCTCGTCGGTGATCTCGATGCGGAAGGCCCGCAGCATCGTCTCGCGGTTTGCCTCGACCCAGTACGGGTCGCTGTTGAGGTACTCCTCCGGCCGGCTGGCGTTGAGCTCGCGTCGGATGGCGTTGGTCGCCCGACGCGCCTTCTTGCCGTCGACGCGATGGCCCGTCACCTTGAGGATGACTTGGGCCAAGTGGTCCGTCTTGCCCATGTGCCGCGGGGTGACCAACGTCCCGTGCACGTCCACCAGCACCGCCCGGATCGGGACAGGCTGGAGCGTCGCGGATGCCATATCCGCCTCCATTCCCTGCCCGGATGGGGCATGCCTCGTCTCCTGTCTTCTGTCGAAGAACGGCTCGGGATATCCGAGTTTCGGCAAGCGTACAGACGGCGACCGGCGCCGTCAAGCCTCCTTGCCTGGCATGGCGGCGCGGGCGTATCGTGGACCGGTATGGCCGCGGAGAGCACCAAAACCCGCACGCTGGAGCGTCTGCTGACGCTCGTCGGCGACTATTGCGACGACAAGGCCATCGCACTGGTGCGACGGGCCCATGCGTTCGCCGCGCGCGCCCACGGCGAGCAGAAACGCCTCAACGGCGAGCTCTACATCACCCACCCCCTGGCCACGGCCGTCATCCTGGCGGAGATGAAGCTCTCGCCCACGGTCGTGGCGGCCGGACTGCTCCACGACGTGCCGGAAGACACCGCCGTGACCATCGACGAGGTCCGCGCGGCCTTCGGCGACGACATCGCCGGGCTGGTCAACGGCATCACCAAAGTCGGCAAGGTCAAATACCGCGGCGTGGAACGCTACGTCGAGAACCTCCGCAAGATGTTCCTCGTCATGGCCGAGGACGTCCGCGTCATCTTCATCAAGTTCGCCGACCGCCTGCACAACCTGGAGACCCTCGACGTGGTGCCGGCGCCCAAACGCAAGCGCGTCGCATTGGAGTCGCTGGAGATCTACGCGCCCATTGCCAACCGCCTCGGCATGGGTGACATCCGCGGCCGGCTCGAGGACGCCGCCTTCCGCTACGTCGACCCCGAGGCCTACGCGCGGGCCGCCGGGTTCATCGAGACGCATGTCAAGCAGCATGAGGGCTACGTGGACCGGCTGGCCCGCGCAGTCCGCACGCAGCTCGAGGCCGCCGGCGTCGACGTGGTCGGCGTGCACGGACGCCGCAAGCACGTCTACTCGCTCCACAAGAAGCTGCTGCGCCACGGCGGTGACATCGCCAAGATCCATGACCTGCTCGCGGTCCGCGCCATCGTACGTTCCGTCGCCGACTGCTACGCGGCGCTCGGCGTCATCCATGCGCGCTGGAAGCCGCTCAAGGGACGCATCAAGGACTACGTCGCCCAGCCCAAGCCCAACGGGTACCAATCGCTGCACACCACGGTCTTCGCCGACGAGGGCGAGATCATCGAGATCCAGATCCGCACCGAGGAGATGCACGAGGCCAACGAATACGGCGTCGCCGCGCATTGGCAGTACGCCGAGGACGGCAAGCGTTCCAAGCGCCCGCACCACAAGCAGCTCGCTTGGGTCAAGGAATTCAGCCGCGTCCAGAAGGACATCGCCGACCACAAGCAGTTCCTGCAGCGCCTCGAGTCGCTCAAGGTCGACATCTTCACCAACCGCATCTTCGTCTTCACGCCGCAGGGCGACGTGCTCGACCTCCCGGAGGACGCGACCCCGGTGGACTTCGCCTACGCCATCCACACCGAGGTCGGCAACCACTGCGTCGGCGCGCGGGTCAACGACGAGCAGGTGGCCATCTCCCACCCGCTCAAGAGCGGCGACGTGGTGGAGATCGTCACCGACAAGAAACGCAGCCGCCCGTCGGGCGACTGGTTGAAGTTCGTGAAGACGCACAACGCCAAGAACAAGATCAAGGCCGAGCTCAAGTCACCGACGGACTGGCTGCTCTCGCTCCTGCCGACGATGCCGCAGGGCAAGAAGCCCAAGCGCGAGAAGACCTGATCAGGCGGACGCGAGGCGCCGCAGGAGCGCCTCGAGCTCCTCGTCCGAGAAAAAGGCGATGCTGATGCGGCCGTTCTGGCCGCGTTTTTGGATGTCGACCTTGGTGCCGAGGGCCGTGCGCAGCCGCTCTTCCGCGGCGGCGAGGTTGGGATCCTTGAGGCGCGGCGCGCCCTTGGCCTCGCGCACCTCCTGTTCGACCTCGCGCACCGTCATGCCGCCGTCCTGCAGACGCTTCCAGAACGCCAGCTGCTCGTCGGCGCTCTCCAGCGAGAGCAAGGCGCGGGCCGCGGTGGTCGGGACGCGCCCCTCGCGCACCGCCGACTGGATGGCCTCCGGCAGCTCCAGGAGGCGCAGCGTGTTGGCCACCTGCGGCCGGCTCTTGCCGAGCTGCTCGGCCACCTGCTCCTGGGTGAGGTCGTAGTCCTCGATGAGCTTGCGGTAGGCGCGTGCCTCCTCGATGGGGTTGAGGTCGGCACGCTGGATGTTCTCGACGAGGGCCAACTCCAGCTTGTCCTGCTCCTCGGCGCTGCGCACGATGACCGGCACCTCGGCGAGCCCCGCCATGCGCGCCGCGCGCAGGCGCCGCTCGCCGGCGATGAGCTCGTACCCGTCGCCCGGCACATGCGTCACGACCAGCGGCTGGAGGATCCCGTGGCGCTTGATGGAGGCGATGAGCTCGTCCAGATCACGGTGGGCGAAGTGCTCACGGGGCTGCTGGGGGTTGGGGCGGACCTCCTCGATGGGCACGCGCAGCACGCCCGTCGCCGGAGCGGCTGCGGGCGGGGCGGACGGCGTCTCGGGCGGCGGGGCGGGGTGCGGCTGCTGGGGGATCAACGAGCCCAGGCCGCGACCGAGTCCTCGGGGTGCGGGCATAGTCTCAGGCGGGCAAGCCGGCGATCTCGCGGGCCAGGCGCTCGTAGGCCTTGGCGCCGGTCGAGGCCGGGTCGTACTCAAGGATGCTGCGTCCGTGCGACGGCGCCTCCGCGAGACGCACGTTGCGCGGGATGGTGGTGCGGAAGATGCGGTCCGGGAAGTACTGGTACAGGTCGCGCATCACGGCGTCCGAGAGGGTGTTGCGCTTGTCGTACATGGTGAGCACGGCGCCGAGCACCGAGAGGTCGGGCTTGATGTGCTGCCGCACCAGGCCGACGGTCTCGAGCAGCTGACCGAGACCCTCGAGCGCGAAGTACTCGGCCTGCACCGGAATCAGCACCTGGTCGCCGGCGACCAAGCCGTTGACGGTGAGGAGCCCGAGCGACGGCGGGCAGTCGATGAGGATGTAGTCGTACGCGCCGCGCACCTCGAGCAGCGCGTCGTAGAGCCGCCACTCGCGGCGGTCCATGCCGACCAGCTCGACGTTGGCCCCGGCCAGCGCGCCGGTCGCGGGCGCGAGCCGGTAGCCCGGCGTGCGCGTCTCGACGACGACGTCCTGGACCCGCGCCGCGCCGCAGAGCGCCTCGTAGATGCCGCGCTCGACCTGGCGATGGTCGACGCCGAGCGCCGAGGTGGCGTTGGCCTGCGGGTCGAGGTCGACGAGGAGGACGAACTTCCCCAGCGCGGCCAAGTACGCGCCGAGGTTGACCGCCGTGGTGGTCTTGCCGACCCCGCCCTTCTGGTTGACCACCGCGTAGACCTGCGCCATATCGGGCACAGCATACCGCAGCCCGGAAGGCTTTGACAATCGGGTCCGGAGCGTGTATCGTCATGCCTGCTTCCGCAGTGCCGACTGGCCTGCCGGGATGGCGGAACTGGCAGACGCACGGGACTCAAAATCCCGCGAGGGCAACCTCATGAGGGTTCGATTCCCTCTCCCGGCACCAACACAAGCGAAGGAATCGAACGGGCGACTCGAGACGTGCCTTGAATGGCACGTCGAGAACGCCCCGGGTTCGCGGCAGCGAACCGATTCCCTCTCCCGGCACCAAAAAAGAAGTATGGCGGGGTAGCTCAGTCGGTTAGAGCGAGGGACTCATAAGCCCTAGGTCGGCGGTTCGATTCCGCCCCCCGCTACCAAAACAGTCCACCACTAGGTGGGCTGTTTTGTTGTGCGGAACAGGAGCGGGGCCAGGACGAGCGCTCCGATTGCGGAACCGGCGGCGGCCACACCAAAGGCCGCCTGCAGCGAAACCGCGTCCCAAATCCTCCCGATGCCGAAGCCGCCGAGGATGAGCGCGCCCCCGGTGACGGCATGGAACAGGGCGTAGGCCGTCCCGCGCGACGCGACGGGGATGAGATCGGCGATGAGCGCGCGCCCCGACCCTTCGGTCAACGCGTAGAAAAGCCCGTATAGCAGGAAGACGCCGAGCACCGCCGGGACGGAACCGACCAAGGCGAACCCGGCCTCGGCCACGGCGAGCGTGGCCCAACCGCCGACGAGGAACGGCAGGCGGCCGATCCGGTCGCTCCAGACGCCGATGGGGTAGGACAGCAGCGCATAGAGCAGGGTGAACCCGCCGAAGACCGCCGGAATCCATGCCGGTGGGATGCCGGCCTCGGCCGCGCGCACCAGCACCAGCGCGTCGTTGGCGCGGGTCAGCATGGCGACGGTGCTGCCGGCGAGGAACATCCAATAGGATACCGGGAACGGCCGTGCGGCCGCGGAGACGGCCGCACCCGTGCGCCGCGGTTCGCGGATGCCGAGCAGGATGAGCGCGAGCGCGACGATCCCCGGGATCGCCGCCAAGACGAAGATGATGCGGTAGCCCTGCAACGTCGGGGAGAAGGACAGCAGGATCGCCGAGGCTGCCAGCGGCCCGAAGACGGAGCCCGCCGTATCCACCAGCCGATGGAACCCGAAGGCCTTGCCGCGGATGTCGACGGACGAGTCGGCGACCAACGCGTCACGTGGGGCATCCTTGGTCCCCTTGCCGATGCCGTCGGCGACACGCAAGGCGATGACGGCCGGGACGCTGCCGGCGAAGGCCAAGAGCGGTCGCGCCACGGAAGACAACGCGTAGCCCAGGAAGATCAATCCCTTGCGGTTGCGGAGACGGTCGGACAGCACGCCGGAGACGAGACGGAACAAGGCCGTCGCCCCGTTGAGCAGCCCGTCCACCAGACCGATGTCTGCACGCGTCGCTCCGAGCGCCAGGAGGAATCCGGGCAAGGCCGGCGCGACCAGGTCTTGACCGAAGCCGGAGGCCAGCGCCACCAGCGCCACGACGACGACGTTCCTCGGCAAGCGCGTTTCCCCCATAGATGCCTTCCATCCTAACACGCTTCTGCTACACTTCCCTTCCTATGTCCACCCTTACCCGCACCGTCCGCGACACGCTCGCCGTCCTCGCCGCGCCGGTCTTCGTGCTGACCGTCCATGTGCTGCGGGTCGTCTTCCTGACTCCCTACCACGCCTTCGACATGCTCATGCATTTCTTGGGCGGCGCCTCCATCGCCGTGGCCGCGCTCGTCCTCGGGCGCATCCTGGTGCGCCGCGGCATCCTCTCCCCGCTGCCGCCACCGTGGTTCTTGGCGCTCACGGTCATCGGCGTCGTCGGGCTCGTCGGCATCTTCTGGGAGTTCTACGAGTTCGCCGTCGATGCCCTCGGAACGACGGTCCCTGCGCAGGGCGGACTGGCCGATACCATGGGCGACCTGGCCCTCGACCTGCTCGGCGCGGTTGCCGTGCTGCTCGCGACGCCGTGGTCCGTGCAGCGGATGAAGAAGTGACGGGACAGCGAAAAGCCGCCCACCGAAGTGGGCGGCTTTTGGTTGCGGGGGCGGGATTTGAACCCGCGACCTCCAGGTTATGGGCCTGGCGAGCTGCCGGACTGCTCTACCCCGCGACAAGCGGAAAAACGTGGTCGGACTGTACCAGGCGGGGCGACTTCCGTCAAGCGGCAGGGCCCGTTTTGCGCCCGCTTCCCCATCTGCTAAGGTGCCCGCGCTTCCGGCAGGGTGCCGGAGGTCTCATTGACAACACGCGACAGGAGATCCTGATGATCCATTCCTGGTACGTCCTGCGACCCGGGGTCGACCCCGAGGCCCTGCACCTGCTGGAGCGCCTGCGGCGCGCCGGCTACCCGCTCAGCGACCTGCGCATCGAGCGGGTCGTGCGCGTCGAGGCGCCCGGACGCAACCGGAACGACCTCGCCCCGCTGGAGCCGCTCCTGGCCAGCCCGGTGGCCATGGTCGCCGGGCACTCGCTGCTCGGCCCGCTCGGTCCCGACCACGGGTCCATCATCGAGGTGAGCTACACGCGCGCCATGACGGACCCTGAGATGGCATCGTTCCTGCACGCCGCGGAAGCGGCGGGCGCGGACGGCATCCTCTGGGTGCGGCTCGCGACGCGCTACCAGTTCGCCGCGGTCGATTCGTCCGCCATCGCGGACGAGATCGTCTCGCGGCACCTCATGAACAAGCAGGTGCAGACCGTGCTTCGGGCTGACCGTCCCTGGGATACGCTCGTGCCGCAGGGCGCAAGCGGCGGCGTCGAGGAGATCGACATCGCGTCCATGGAACCGATGCGGCTTCGGGAGATCTCGCGGACGCGCCGGCTCTTCCTCTCGGACGAGCAGCTGGCGGGCATCCAGGAATTCTTCCGCGAGGCGGACCGTCCTGCGCGCGACGCCGAGCTCGAGATGCTGGCTGCGGCCTGGAGCGACCACTGCAACCACTCCACGTGGAAGGCGCTGGGCCTGCTCCAGACGCTGCGCACGACGACGGAGGAGATGCGCCACCCGCTGGTGCTCTCCGCCTTCGTCGACAACTCGGGCGTGATGCGCTTCTCCGGCGACTGGGCGCTCTGCATCAAGGGCGAGACCCACATCTCCCCGACCTTCGGCGGCGCCCCGTACGGCGGCGTCATGACCAAGCACGGCGGCGTCATCCGCGACATCATCTTCACCGGACAGGGCGCCTGGCCCTTCGCCGGGACGACGGTGATGGCCACGGTCGACCCGCGCATCGCTTGGGAGGAGGTCCCGGAAGGCGCCTTCCACCCGGAGGTCGTGGTGCGGGAGTCCATCCGCGGCACCCACGACTACACCAATCCCATGGGCATCCCCATGGCCTGGTCGGAGTACCTCGCGCACGCGGACAACTGGAAGGGCTTCGCGCTCGGCCACTCGGTCGGCGTGCTGCCCGCCTCGCGCGCCCGCAAGGGCGCGCCTCAGCCCGGCGACATCGTGCTGCTCCTCGGCGGGGAGACCGGCAACGACGGCTTGCACGGCGCCACCGTCAGCTCGGCCACCATGACCAGCGAGACCGCGACCGTGGACGCCGCGCACGTCCAGATCGGCATGCCGATCGAGGAGCGCGTCTTCATGGAGGCGATCCCCGCGCTGCGCGACGCGGACTGCATCCGTGCCTGCACGGACTGCGGCGCGGCGGGGCTGGCCTCCGCGGTCGGCGAGATGGGCAACCCCACCGGGGTCACCATCGACCTGGCCCGGGTGCCGCTCAAGTGCGCCACGATGCTCCCCTGGCAGATCCTGCTCTCGGAGAGCCAGGAGCGCGGGGTCATCGCCGTGCCGCCGGAGAGGCTCGCGGATGCAGAGCGCATCCTCAGCGACTACGGCGTGCCGTACGCGGCGCTCGGGACCTTCACCGGCACCGGGCGATTCCTCGCGACGTACGGTGAGACCGTCGTCGCCGATCTGCCGTACGCGATCCTCGGCTCCGATGGTCCGTTGCCGGCGATCGTCGTGGCCGATGCACGGCGACCGCCCGTCGAGACGCGCCTGCCCGCGCCGCCTGCCTCACCCGAGGCCTGGGTGGAGACGGTGGTCGCTCACCTCGCGCACTACGAGCTCTCGGACCAGTCGGCCGCGGCGCACCGCTACGACCAGACGGTCCAGGGAAACACCGTGCTGCCGTACATCGGCGGCGTCCGGCAGAACATGCCGGACGAGCTCGCGGTCTTCACGCCCGTCCCCGGCGAGCGCGCCGGTGCGGGACTCGCCGTGGCCACGAGCCAGCGCTATGCGGACGTCGATCCCTACGAATGCGGTCGGCTCCTCATGGCGCAGGCCATGGCGCGGCTGGTGGCGGCCGGCTTCTCGCCGGACGACATCTGCTGCAACGTCAACGTCTATACGCCGCGGGTCACCGACTCGCCCGAGAACGCCTGGCGTCTGCGCCAGCTCGTGCAAGGCTACGCCGACGCGTCGCGCACGCTGGGCATGCCGGTCATCTCGGGCAAGGACAGCTCGAGCGGGACGTTCGTCACCAAGGACGGCCGGCGCATCGACGCACCGCTGACCCTCACCGTGGCCGCGCTCGGGCGGATACACGATGCCGGTCTCGTCATCCCCAAGCCCTTCCAGAAGCCGGGCGACCGGATCGTCCTGTTCCGTCCCGGACTCGTCCGGAACGGGCTGGGCGGCTCCGTGTACCTGGCCGCCCATGGCGGCAGCGACGTGCTGCCTCTGCTGAACCTCGCCGCCTTCCGCACCGGACTCGACCGCTACGGCAAGATGCTCTGCGGAGGGTGTCCGCCGCAGAGCCGCTCCGTGGTCGCGCAGGGCGGACTCATCCGCCGGCTCTTCGAGATGGCGCTGGGCAGCGACGGCCTCGGCTGCCGCATCCAGTCGCCGGACGAAGATCCGACGCAGCTGTTCTTCAGCGAGTGGAACGGGGCCATCGTCCTCGCTGCGGGCGACGACGGCTGGCGGCGCTTCCTCCAGGAGGGCGGCGAGGCCGAGGAGATCGGCATCGTCACCGACGAGCCGACCATCCGCGTCCGCACCCGTGGCGCGGACACCGACCTCTTCGATGCGCCGCTCGCGCGGCTCACCGAGGGGTGGAGCAAGACCTTCACGGAGGTGGTGCGATGAGCAAGCCGATCGTCTTCGTCCTGTGGTTCCCCGGGACGAACTGCCACAAGGAGATGGCGCGGGCCTTCGAGCGTGTCGGCGCGACCGCCACGATCGTGCTCATCAAGGAGCTGATCGACGGCCGCCGGACGCTCACCGACTGCGACATCCTCGCGTTCCCGGGCGGCTTCAGCTTCGGGGACCACTTCGGCAGCGGACGCGTCGCGGCCTTCGATCTGGTGCGCCGCTTCGGCGACCAGCTCGCCGCGGCGCGCGAGAAGCGCATCCCGATGCTCGGGGTGTGCAACGGCTTCCAGATCCTGGTCGCCGCGGGGCTCCTGCCCGGCGACGGCCCGATCGGCGAGCCGACGGCGCTGCTCGACGTCAACATCTCGGGACGCTTCGAGCACTGGAGCGAGACGCGCGTCGTGTTGCGCGATCCGGGCGATTGCCTGTGGACGCGCGGCCTCGACGGCCTCACGGTCACCATGCCCGTGGCGCACGGAGAGGGCCGGCTCGTCGGTCCCCAGCCCGAGCGATGGCGGGTGATGGCGACGTACGGGACGGCCGAGGGCACGGCGGACTACCCGACGAGCCCCAACGGCAGCCCCATCGCGGGAATCTGCGACAAGACCGGAGAGGTCTGCGGGCTCATGCCCCACCCCGAGCGGCGCATCGACGTGCTGCACGGCGGCGAGGGCGGGCTCGCGATCTTCGGGAACGGCGTGAGCGCGGTACGCTGACAAGCGTGCCTGGCCACGCCACGGCGGCGTCGAAAGACGCCGTTTTTTATTCCGCGTCCTGGAGGGCGTTCGCGATGAAATCGGACAGCAACTTCCTCATCCCTTCGCGATTTTCAACCGACGAATCGGCGACAAGGACAGCAATGTCGTACAGCGCGCGCCACGAGACCTCCATCCATTTCCGATTTAGCGCGAGGTACGCCATCATGGAAACGCAGGCAATGCGCTTGTTTCCGTTCAAGAACGGGTGCTGCTTGATCATTTCATAAAACAACACTGCGGCCTGCTCAGGAAGCGTCGCATATGCAGGCTGACCGCCGACCGAAACTCTTGGCGCGGCGAGGGCGGACTCCAACTTGTTCGGGAACCGTTGGTCGAAAGACGGAAGAGGCTCATCGTGAGTGAGATGAGCCTTTGCGTACTCGTAGCAAACTTCGCGGATGTCCTCGAGCGTGAGGTGCTGCATGACTACTCCGAACCGAGGCGTTTCAATGCTTCGCCGTACTCGGCAACTGTACGGCGCACCGCCTGGTGCACCAGCTCACGACGGTCCGCCGGCTTGGTGGGGTCAAGCCGCTTCCTGCCAAGCGCTTTCTTGATTTTTCCGAGCGTTTTACGCATTACGAACAGTCTACCATCATCCCGCGTGGCTACCAAATCCTCAGGATTTCTTTCTTTTTTTCGCGGCGGAAGACATCGATGACTGACGCGAAACCAACTCCCGATACCGCTCAAACAAGAACTGCACCCGCTCCATCTCCGTCTCGAACTTCTTGCGGCCGTAGCACTTGTCCACGGCCCGATCCAGCGCCTTATGCGCGGCAAGGAGTGCCGGCGGCATGGTGTTGGGATCGTAGAGGTCGGCAAGCGAGGACTTCGGGAACTTCGCCCGTGCCTCCAGCACCGCCTGCGCGGCTTCCTCGACCGCCCTCTTGTTGGCGACACTCGCCTCTTCCGGCCACGGGAAGTTGTTGTAGACGATGTCCTTGGAGTAACGATATCGACTTTCAAGACGCCCACATACCGCACGCATCCACGCCATGTGCATCTCACTTTGCAGAATGCCGAAGTGGTAGAGGGTAGCGTCGGGAACAATAAGTACAAGATTGCTTGCGAACGTTGAAGGATCAAGAAACCCAATGGGAATGTATCGTCGACTTTCAGACGATACGCTGGGGATTAACAGGTAATTCGCAGAAGGAAAGTTCTCAACTTGAAAACGCGTCGGCGTTTCAGATAGCTTCAGCGTGGAACCGCGCTTACTAGATGAACGGAACCGCTTCACGGCACCAATCCGTTCTAGTGCGTATGGCATTCGGCGCAGCTCATCGGGTGGAGCATCGCCCAGCCAAAGACACCACCGTTCCCAACCATTGATAAACTCGTCCGCACCGAGCCAGCGTCGGAAATATTTCTTCGCGCCAGGCTCCTTCTCCAGGAATTCTTCTTTTTCCTTAGGCGTAAAGAGATAATTGCCGTCATCGATTGGCTGATTGCCGATTCCGATTTCCGGAACGTCACACAACGGCTTGCTCCGTGAAGAAACGACTATATCCGGCGCGTCCACTAGATACGGATTGATGTGTTTCACCGGGAGCCGATGCGGCTCCGAAATCGGCGTTTCATAGTCGTAGATGAACTTGTCCTTTCGGTCCTGCGCCGAGAAACCGATGATGACACAGAACACTGCCGCTTTTCCCAACGCCTCATTCGTCCACTTGAAGGTCCGGTGCGCGAAGTTTATGGAAATGTCCCGTTCGAGGAGCGGCTTCCAAAGCAAACCGACCTGCTCCCCTTGCGTGATGGAGTTGGTGGATACGAAGGCACATTCAATCCCGGTGCCCACGATCAGGTCAGCGGCTTTTTTGTACCAGGCTGCGACATAATCGAGGTTCCCGAATCCGCCATGCTCACCAAAGACGTAGGCCATGTCCTCCTTCTGCTCCTTTTCCATGACCTTGGAGCCAAGGTAGGGAGGATTACCGAGGATGAAGCTGAGCTTCTCCTTCGGCACGAGTTCCTCCCAATCCATGCGAAGCGCATTCCCCCGGCGGATATTCGGCGATGTCGTAAGCGGGAGACGCGAGACGTACTGCCCATAATGGTCGCCGAGCATGCGGTTCATCTGGTGGTCCGTGACCCACAACGCCATCTCCGCGATCTTGGCCGGGAATTCCTCAATCTCGATGCCGGCCATCTGGTCCACGTTGACCTTAGAGAGCGAGGCGAGATTCAACATGCGACCCTGCCCTTCCTTGTGGAGCAGCTTGATGACTTCCAGTTCCAGCCACCGCAACTCCCGGTATGCAACGACCAAGAAGTTCCCACAACCGCAGGCCGGGTCGAGGAAGTGCAGCGAGGCGAGTTTGCCCTGGAAGTCCTGGAGCCGCCGCTTGTTGCCCTTGATGTCTTCGAATTCGGCCTTGAGGTCGTCGAGGAACAAACTATCCACGACCTTGAGGATGTTCTTTTCGGACGTGTAGTGCGCGCCCAGGTCGTGCCGCGCCTTCTTGTCCATGATGCTCTGGAACATGGACCCGAAGATGGCTGGCGAGACTTTGCTCCAATCGTACCCGGCGCAGTCGAGGAGCACTTCGCGCATCTTGGCGTCGAATGCAGGTAACGGCAGGCGTTCGGCGAACAGGTGGCCGTCCACGAACGGCAAGAACGCGAAATCCTCACTCAACGTGGACTGGCGTTTTTCCTTGGGCGTGTTGAGGAGCTGGAAAATCTGCTCCAGCTTGGGCCCGACATCAGACCCATCCTCCGCCGTGAAGTTGTCGAGATAGTAGCGGAACCTGTCGGGCTCCCAAATCAGCGTATCGTCCGCGAAGAAGCAGTAGACAAGCCGGACAAGAATCAGCTTCAGCGCATGATCCTCGTAATTGTTGGCGGCAAGCTTTTCATAGAGCCGCTGTACGGCTTTGACTGCGCTCTTGTTGACCGGGTCTTCGTCACGCGGCTTCACCTCGTCATACCCCGCGATGAACAGGAACTTGCCGACCTTCTTCGGCAGCTCCTTCAGCGTACACTCGAACTGCCGCTCATCGCCCGACTTCTCCAAATCGTACAGCCTGATGCGCGCGAAGTCGGAAACGATGATGTAGCGCGGATGCTCACGCTCCTTCAGGGAGACGAAGTAGTCCTCCGCCTGCAGCGCCGCGCTATCCAGGTCCTCGCCCTCGGACTTGTGCTCGACGATCAGCTTCCCCGGCCAGAACATGTCCACGAAGCCGTGCTTCTTGCCGAGACGCTGCTTGTTCAACTCAAATCGCGCGACGCGTTTTCGATCCACTCCGAAGACGCCAAGAAACTCATTCCAAAAGGTCTGCGCCTCGCCGCGCTCCGAGGTTTCGCCTTCAAAACGCTTGGCGAAAGCGATAGCCCGCTCGCTGATCTCGTGACGGCTCATGAGGCTCATAGCCCGCCCATTTTCGCACCAATTCGCCCCGTTTGACCAGTCCACACCGCCCGTTGCCAACTTCTCGATCCCTCCGTATACTGGACCCTGCATTCCTATGTTCCTCGCCACCCACGCCACCGTCGGCGCCCTCATCGGCCGCGCCGCGCCGGACCCCGTCTCGGCCTTCATCCTGTCCTTCGTCTCGCATTTCCTTCTGGACATCGTCCCGCACGGCGACGCGAACCTCTACAAGGACTACAAGCGCGGCAACAAGGTGAAGCTGGCGCTCAGCTACACCATGATCGACGCGATCGTCACCGCCTACCTCGTGGTGGCCATCGCCCAGGCGCGGCTGTTCGACAGCGGCATCAACGTCGCCATGGGTATCGTCGGCGGCCTGCTGCCGGACCTGTTGGTGGGCATCTTCGAGGTCACCAACACCAAGCTGCTGGCGCGCTTCCACGGCATCCACTTCTACTTCCACAACCTGTTCGTCAACCGCTACCGCGACGTCTCCTTCGGCGTCGGCGTGATGTACCAGCTGGCCATCCTCTTCGTCCTCCAGACGCGCATCTGACCGGAAAAAACCGCCCCGTCGGATGACGGGGCGGTTTTCGTTCCCTCAACGTCGTGCGGTCCGTGTCGGCCAGGCGTAGGTCTCGAAGGCCCACAGCGCCAGGGCCTTGGCGTCGGCGAAGCGCGTCGTGGGCGTGGCGCTGCCGAGCACGACCACATACACCTGGTTGGTGCGCTCGTGCGCCACGGAAAGCGCGAGGTGGTAGCCCACGGCGTCGCCGAGCGAGCCGGTCTTGCCGCCGCGGATGGCGTAGGGCTCCTGGTCGAGGAAACTGCCCAGGAGCCGGTCCGTGGAGCCGATGATGCGGCGCTTGCGGTTCTTGGGATTCTTGGGGACGACCTCGTACTCCTCCTGGACGACGGCCTGCCGGATGGGATCCATGGCGAATGCCGCGCGCACCAGCAGCAGGACGTCCTCGGCCGTGGCGCGGTTGGCCTCATCCAGGCCGGTCGGCTCGGTGAAGGCCGCGCCCTGCATCCCGAGCGAACGCGCCTTGGCGTTCATCCGCTCGGTGAAGGCCGCGTCGGAGAGCCCGGTGGCGCGCGCCAAGGCGACCGTCGCGGTATTGGAGGAGCCGATGAGCGCGGCGTGCCACAGGTCGCCGACGGTGACGATCTCGCCGGGCACGAACCATTCGATGCTGCCGCCGCGACGGTCATCGGCCATGACCGTGACCTCCTGGTCGAACGGGACGCGCTCCTCGAGCACCACCAGCGCGGTCATCAGTTTGGTGAGCGAGGCCACGGCATGGGGTTCGCGCGCGGCCTTCTCGAAGAGCAGGGTCCCGCTCGCGGCGTCGGCCACCAACGCGCTCTTGGCGGTCACGACCACGCCAAGCGACTCGGGGCGCACCTTGGTCGGCGCGGCGGGCGCGGACGCGGCGGCAGCGGGCAAGCCGCCGGTCGGCGCGGGCGCCGGCGCGGTGAGGAGGTGCGGCCAGGCCAGGACGGCCAGCAATTGGAGGATGACGGCCACCGCGCTCATACGCCCTGCGTCTGCGGCGCATCCGCCGCCTCATGCCCGGCGACGCCGCGCAGCGTCGGGTGGGCGTTGAGACGCTCGTACTCCGGCAGCTCCCGCACGTCGGCGAGACCCAGGTGGCGGAGGAACTCCATGCTGATGCGGTAGGTGGTCTGGAGCAGGCGCTTGTCCTCCGCGGCTTCCACCAACCCGCGCATCATCAGGTTGCGCAGGATGAGCGAGCAGTTGACGCCGCGGACCTGCTCGATCTCCGGCTTCGTCACCGGACCGCGGTACGCGATGATGGTCAGGGTCTCGAGCGACGGACGGGTCAACTCGCCGGTCGTCTCGTCCTTGAGGAAGGCGGCGACGGTCTCGGCCGCGGCAGGCGCGGTGACCATCTGGGCCTCGTCGCCGTTCACGAGCACGCGCGTGCCGCCGGCGCGCGCGGCATGCGCGGCCGCGACCTCCGCGAGGGCCTCCTGGACCTCCTTCTTCTTGGCGCCGGTGAGGTCGGCCAGCTTGGCCACGGTGAACGGCTTGCTTGAAGCGAAGAGCAAGGCCTCGACCTGGACGGACAACGGGTTCATAGGGAGGTGACGTTCATCAGGGCGCCGATGGGCTGCTCCCCCGGCTCGATGACCAGCTCGCTGAAAAGCTCGTCCTGATTGACGCGGACGGACCGCTGTTTGATGAGCTCGAGGAGCGCCAGGAAGCTCACCACCACGTCCGTCCGGCTCTGTGCGCTGCGCAGGTACGTGCCGAAGCTGACGCTCTTGTGCGCGGCGAGCAGCTCCTTGAGGTGCGCGATGCGCTCCTCGATGGAGACGGCCCGGGCGATGGCCGTCTTCGGCAGGCGGACCACCGGTTCAAGCGCCTGGAGCACCTCGCGGAAGACCTGGCCGAGCTTCTGCGGCGTGACGCCCGCGGGCGCGGCGAAGACGCCTCTCTGCAGCGGCGGCTTCTGTCGGGCGAAGCTGAAGCGTCGGCTCCGGAGCCGCTCCTCGATGCCCTTGGCGGCTTCGAGGTATTCCTTGTACATGCGCAGCTGCTCCTCGAGGGAGATGCCCTCTTCCTCCAGGCCGAGCGGCACCGTCGGCAACAGGATCTTGGACTTGATGTACAGCAGCTTCGCCGCGACCACCAGGAAGTCGGCAAGCTCCTCCGCCGGGACCGAAGCGTGCTCGAGATGTTCGACGTACTGGTCGGTGACTTCGGCCAACGCCACGTCGGAAATCGGAAGCTCCTCCCGCTCGATGAGCTGGAGGAGCAGGTCCAGGGGACCTTCGAAGCGTTCGAGCTTGACCGTGTAGGCCATGATCAGGCGCGCTTCTTCTTGCGGGATTTCCCCGAGCCGCGTCGAGGGGCGGCTTTCTTCTTGGCCTTCTTCTTCGGCGCCGGGCGGCGCTGGAGCTTGATGCCGCTCTTGGTGCCGTAGCTGCCCAGACGCGCCTCCTCGGCCTTGGCGAAGTCCTTGACTTTCATCCGCACGGAGTCCGTGAGAGAGCCGGCGCGGAAGACGGCGTCGCGGGCGGTCAGGAGCGCCTTGTCCATGAGCACCAAGGCATCACCGTAGACCGCGGCGAACGGCGGCTGGGTCCCGGGCTCGATCCCCAGCGCGGCGATGACCTTCTCCGGCGCCAGGGAGACGCGGGCGGCCTTGAGCTGCTTCTTGATCTTGGCGAAGTCGGCCTTGTAGGAGGCCGGCAGCACCAGGACGACCTTCTGCCCCTTGATCTTGAGTTCGGGCAGATCCACGGACAGCAGCAGCGTCTTTGCGATACGCGTGAGATCCTCACCCATGGTCTGCGCCAAGTCGTAGGCGGTGTAGACCTTGCGGTGCGTGACGATCTCGAACGGCACCTTGCCGCCTTGCAAGGCCGCCATGACGGCTTTGGGGATCTTCGGCGCGGCGGCTTTCTTCTTCGCGGGCTTCTTGGCGGACTTCTTCCTCGCGGACATAAGCGTGGCGTTAGGGGCGCAGCGGCAGGCGCTGCTGTTCCCCGCGCAGCCGTCGCGCCTCGCGGCGGCCGGCCGGGGTGAGCCGGATGCTCGTAATATACCACTTTTTCGCCGTCTTCACGCCGTAGCCGGTGGCCAAACCACGAGCGATGAGACGCTCCAAGGCCTTGGTCACGACGCGCGTCTGGTGGCCGGAAACAGCGGAACGTCTGCCGTTTTTGGCCGACAAAGCGCTCAGAAGGAGCCGCTTCTGGAGGGACGAAAGGGACCTACTTCGTGAAGCGGATGTGGACATCGTCGAGCGCCTGCTTTGGCACCGGCGCGGGCGCGTCCATCATCAGGTCGCGGGCGTCGCCGGTCTTGGGGATGGGGATGACCTCTCGGATGTTGGGCTCCCCTGCCATGACCATCAGGAGCCTGTCGAAACCCCAGGCGATGCCGCCGTGCGGCGGCGCGCCGTAGCCGAAGGCCTCGAACATGTGGCCGAACTGGGCGTCGATCTCGGCCTCAGGCATGCCCATGACCTCGAAGACCCGGCGCAGCGCTTCCGGCTCGTGGTTGCGGATGGAGCCGCCGCCGATCTCGAAGCCGTTCAGGACCACGTCGTACTGCGTCGTCAGGATCTCCCCCACCCGCTCCTTGGCCATGAGCCATTCCCGATGCTCGGGCTTGGCGGCGCTGAAGGGGTTGTGCGTGAACGTCCAACCGCCCGCATCGTTCTTCTCGAAGAACGGGAAGTCGACGATCCAGCAGAAGGCCAGCAGGTCAGGGTCGTCCTTGTCCTCGCGCAGGTCGGGCCGGTCGGTGCCGTACGTCGACATGGCTTCGGCGTAGCTCAGCCGCGGGAACGGTACCTGCTGGATGCGCTTCTCCGGCGCGAGCGCACCGACCAGCGCGATCAGGAGCTCCTCGTTGAGGCGCATGACGTCCTCCTGCGCCACGAAGCTCATCTCCAGATCGAGCTGCGTGAACTCCGGTTGACGGTCGCCGCGCTGGTCCTCGTCGCGGAAACAGCGGGCGAACTGGAAATAGCGTTCGATACCGCCGACCATGAGCAACTGCTTGAACTGCTGCGGGCTCTGCGGCAAGGCGTAGGCCGTGCCCGGATGCAGACGGCTGGGGACCAGGAACTCACGGGCGCCTTCCGGCGTGCCGCGGGTCAGGTACGGCGTCTCGACCTCGAGGAAGCCGCGCTCGCGCAGCCACGAGCGGCAGAACGCCTGCAGCGCGTCGCGCAGCGTGAGGTTCCTGAGCATGCGGGCGCTGCGCAGGTCGAGGTAGCGGTACTTCAGGCGCAGCTCCTCGCTCACCGCCTTGGTGTCCTTATCGACCTCGAAGGGCGGCGTCTTGGCACGGCTGAGGATCTCGAGATCGAGGGCTTCCAGCTCCACCGTGCCGGTGGCGATCTCCGCGTTGACCTGCTTGGCCGGCCGGGCGTTGACCGTGCCGGTGATGCGCACCACGAACTCCGGCCGGAGCTCGCCTGCCTGGGCGAGCAGCTCCTTCTTGTCCGGGGTGAAGACCACCTGCAACAGCCCGCTCCTGTCCCGCAGGTCGATGAAGATCAGCTTGCCCATGTCGCGGCGGGCGTGCACCCAGCCGGCGACCTCGACGGTCTCCCCGACCTTCTCGACGATGTCCGTGACCCAAAGACGCATAGTTACGGTGTCAGGCGATTCAGGAGACGCGGGAACGGGATGGTTTCACGGACATGCTCGAGGCCGCAGATCCAGGCCACGGTCCGTTCCAGCCCGATGCCGAAGCCGGAATGCGGCACGCTGCCGTAACGGCGCACGTCAAGGTACCACTGGAAGGCTTCGGACGGGAGCCCGTGGTCGGCGATGCGCCGCTCGAGGAGCGCCAGGTCGTCGATGCGTTGGCTGCCGCCGACGATCTCGCCGTAACCCTCGGGCGCGAGCAGGTCGTCGTTGAGCACGGCGTCGGGCTCGGCGGGATCCGGCTTCATGTAGAAGGCCTTGATGGCCGCCGGGTAGTGGTGGATGAAGATCGGCCGGTCGTACTGTTTGGTGAGCATCGTCTCGTCGTCCGCGCCGAAATCGTCGCCGAACTTCATGTCCGAGCCGAGCTTCTGAAGTTGCGCCACCGCATCCCTGTAATGCACGCGCGGGAAATTCCCCTGCGCCGACGTCTCGAGCGTCGTGGTGTCGCGCTCCAGCGTCTTCAGATCCGCGGCGCGGCGCTGCAGGACGCGCTTGAGCAGGTGCACCAGCATGTCCTCCTGGAGCTGGATGTTCTCCGCCCATTCCATGAAGGCCGCTTCGGCTTCGAGCATCCAGAACTCGGTGAGGTGCCTGCGCGTCTTCGATTTCTCGGAGCGGAACGTCGGGCCGAAGCAATACGTCTTCCGGAGCGCGGCCGAGGTCGCCTCGAGGTAGAGCTGACCGGACTGCGAGAGGTAGGCCTTGTCGTCGAAGTACTTCACCTCGAAGAGATCGGTCGTGCCCTCGACGGCGTTCGGCGTGAAGATCGGCGAGTCCGTGTTGACGAAGCCGCGCTCATGGAAGAACTCACGGAGCGAAAAGGCGATCTCATCACGGATGCGGAGGATGGCTTCCTGCCGCGCCGAGCGGATCCAGAGGTGGCGATGGTTGAGCAGGAAGTCGGGACCGTGGTCCTTCTTCCCGATGGGGTACTCGGCGGCGATCGAGACGACGTTCACCCCGCTGCCCTGGAGCTCGAACCCAGACGGCGCGCGCGGCTCGGCCTTGACCGTACCGTCGACCACGACGGACGACTCGATGGTCAGGGTCTGGAGCGCCTCCCAGACCGTCGCAGGCACCTCGGCCTTGGAGTAGACCACTTGGATGCGGCCGGTGCCGTCGCGCAGCTGCAAAAAGAAAATGCTCCCGGAGGACCGGAAGTTATGGACCCATCCCTTGAGTTGGACGACCTCCCCCACCTTGCCGCCCACGCCGGAGACCAGCATTTCCGCCATAGAGCTCCCTTTTCAAGCCTCCCCATGGTACGGCGGGGCCTGTGGGAACGCAAGGCGGCGCGGTGCGCTCAGCGCTGAGGTCGGATGTCGGAAAAGAGCCGCATCAGGACGTGCGGCGACATGCCGGCCGAGAGCTGGAAAAGCAGGTAGGCACCGGCGGCGCGGTGCGCGATGCGGGCCTCCGTGGGGGCGGCCGCGTGGGCGGCGACGGCGGCGAGCGGCAACGCATGGGCGGCACGCAGCAGGCCCAGCACCGGGCGGCTGATGGACACGGCGTCCGGCGGCGCGGCGCAACGCCCGCAGAGCGCGCCGCCGAGCGATCCGCAGAGGACGGCGTCGGGATCCGGCGATGCGCAACGGATGCAGCGCGAGAGATCGGGAGCGACGCCGAGGACGTCCGCGCACTTCCAGAGGAAGGCGTCGCGCAGGAGCAGCGCCCCCTGCGCGTCCCGCGGCAGCGCCGCGGCGGCGTAGAGCTCGTGCAGCAAGGCGAAGAGCCGCGGCTCCGGCGCGCCCGGGCGCAACGCGGCGTCGACGAAGGCCGAGAGACCCAGCGCCACGAGACGGGCCGCGGTGTCCTCACGCAGCGCCGCGAAATCGACGAGCCGCTCGGCACCGGTCAGGTGGTCGAACTGCCGGCCGCTGACCGCCTCGACCGCGAGCAGACGCCCGGGTTCGAGCGACCCCGCCAGCTTGCTCGTCACCTTGCGGCTGCCGCGGGCCAGGAGCTCCAGCTTGCCTCGCCCGGGGGTCAGGACCTGATACAGCCGGTCGTGCTCGCGCACCGGGCGATAGGACAGCACGAACCCCGGCGTGCGATACGCCAGGGCCATATCACGGTTGCTTGGTGAGCCAGGTCTCGAGCACCGCCGCGGCAGCCAGGGCGTCGCGTCCGGCGGAGGCGCCGGCCTGGCGCTGGCGGTCGGCGAGCTGCGAGGAGAGGCGCTCGTCCTCGAGCGCGATGACGGCGTCTGTCGCGTCGCGCAGCTCGGCGGCGAACTCATCGATGCGGTGGGCCATGCGGGCCGCCTCGCCCTTGAGCGTCTTGGGGTAACCGATGACGATGGCCTCGGCCCCCTCCTGCACCGCGATGCGGGCGATGGCCGCGGCGGCCGCGGCGTCGCCGCCGTTGATGATCGTCCGCAGGGGGCTGGCGATGCCGGTCTCGACGTCGCCCAACGCCACGCCGATGCGCCGCTCGCCCCAGTCCACGCCCAGCGCCCTCATAGCGGCAGCGGCGTGATGATCTCGTGGCTGCGCTCAGTGACCACGGCCGTGACCTCGAAGTGCGCGGCCGGCGAGGCGTCCGTGGTGACGATGGTCCAACCGTCCTCGAGCGTCTCCACATGGTACGCCCCGAGCGTCACCATGGGCTCGATGCACAGCACCATGCCCGGCCGGATGCGCACCGGCTTGAGATGCGGGTCGAAATAATTGGGGATGCGCGGGTCCTCGTGGACCTTCTTGCCGACGCCGTGTCCCACCAGGTCGCGCACCACGCCGAGGCCGTTCTTCTCCACATGCCGCTGCACGGCCGCGCCGATGTCCGAGATGAGGTTCCCCGGCTGGAGCTGCTCCAGCCCGCGGAAGAGGGCCTCGCGCGTCACCTGGACGAGCTTGCGGACCGGCTTGGGGACCTCACCCACGGCCACCGTCACGGCCATGTCCGTGCAGTAGCCGAGGTACCGCACGCCGATGTCGATGCCCACGACGTCGCCCTCGTTGAGGACGCGGCCAGGCACGGCGGGCGCGTGGACCACCTCATGGTTGATGGACGTGCAGAGCGTGGTCGGGTACGGCCGGTCGCTCGCGCGGGTCTTGTAGCCGAGGAAGGACGGCTCGCCGCCGCCCTCGCGCAGCACGCGGGTGGCGATGGCGTCGAGCTCTTCCGTGGTGATGCCGACACGAACGGCCGCGGCCGTCTCGCGCAGGGCACGGGCAAGCAAGGCGCCGCCCTCGCGCAGCACCGCGATCTCCTCCGGGGTCTTGATCATCGTGTTCATGCGGGATGGCGTCGGACAGCCGCGGCGACGTCCTTGGCGACCGCCGTGATGGGGCGGGCGCCGTCGACGCTCGCCAGCAGGCCGCGGCGGCGATAATACGAGAGGACAGGGTCGGTGAAACGGTGGTAGACGGCGAGCCGCTTGCGGATGGTGTCCGGGCGGTCGTCGGGGCGGGTCATGAGCGGAGCGCCGCAGCGGCCGCAACGCGTGCCCTTTGGCGACGGACGGAAGCGCACGTGCCAAAGCGCGCCGCAGCGGCGGCAGACGCGGCGGCCGGTGAGCCGCGAGAGCGCCTCGCGGTCCGAGAGCCGGACGTCGACGACCACCGTCGGCGGACGCATGGCGGCGAGCGCCTGGGCCTGCGGCAAGGAACGCGGATAGCCGTCGAGGATGACGCCCTTGCCCTCGCGGCGCATCAGCACCAGCCGGGCGAAGGCGTTGGCCACGTCGTCGGGCACCAGCTCGCCCGCCGTGACGAACGGCGCGGCGAGACGGCCGAACTGGCTGCGCCGGGCGATCTCCTCGCGGAACAGCGCGCCGACGGAAAAAGTCGGTATGCGCAGTCGCGTGGCGAGGAGCTCGGCCTGCGTGCCCTTGCCGGACCCCTGGACGCCGAGGATGACGATGGTCTGCGGACGCTTCATGAAAGAGAAATCCGGGCGCTCTGCCCGGACCACTCTAGCACGGAGGCGGGAGCCGAGGAATCCGGCGCCTTCAAACCCCTTCGTAATCGTGCATCTGGACCTGCACCTGGATCTGCTTGACCACCTCGATGACCACCGAGACGACGATGAGCAGCGACGTGCCGCCGACGAGCAGCGCCGGATTGCCGGTGGCCTGCTGGAGCACGAGCGGCAGCACCGCCACGAGACCCAGGAAGAGCGCGCCGGCCAACGTGATGCGCGTGACCACCGACTGCAGGTACTGCGCCGTGGCCTGCCCCGGCCGGATGCCCGGGACGAAGCCGCCCTGCTTCTGCAGGTTCTCGGCGATCTGCTCCGGCTTGAAGACGACGGCCGTGTAGAAGTACGTGAAGCCGACGACCAACAGGAAGTAGAGCGCCGCGTAGACCGCCTGGTTCTGGAAGGTGATGATGACCCATTCGGCGGCCTGCTTGATCCAGGCCGACTTGGCGGTCGCGAAGAACTGCGCGATGACCGGCGGCATGAGCACGACCGAGATGGCGAAGATGATAGGGATGACGCCGGCCATGTTGACGCGCAGCGGCAGGTGCGTGCTGGAGCCGCCGAAGAGCCGCGCGCCGCGGACCTGCTTGGCGTAGGAGACGGGCACGTTCCGCTGCCCCTCGGTGACGAAGACCACGCCCACCACGGTGGCCACCGCCACGGCGGCGATGAGCGCCACGGTGACGAGCTGCGAGCTCTCGTAGGTCACGAGCAGCTGCTGGGCCTGGGTGGGCAAGCCGGCGACGATGTTGGCGAAGATGAGCAGCGAGATGCCGTTGCCCATCTTCTTCTCGGAGATGATCTCGCCGAGCCACATCAGGAAGACGGAACCGGCGGTCATGGTGAGCACCGTCGTGACCCAACCGAAGAGGCTGAGGTCCGCGAGCAGGAACGGCGAGGACTGGCGCAGCAGGGTCAGGATGCCGACGGCGTTGAGCATGGCCAAGGGCACCGTCAGGTAGCGCGTCCACTGGTTGATGCGCGCGCGGCCGGCCTCGCCGTCCTTCTGGATCTCCTCGAGACGCGGGACGACCATGGCCAACAGCTGGAAGACGATGGACGCGGTGATGTAGGGGCCCACCCCGAGCGAGACCACCGAGAAGTTCTCGATGGCGCCGCCGGAGAACAGCGACAGCAGCCCCAGCACCTGGTTGGACTGGAAGAACAGGCGCAGCTGCTCGGCGTCGACGCCCGGGAGCGAAATGTGGGCGAGCACGCGGTACAACAGCAGCGCGCCGACGATCGTCAGGAGGCCGTTGCGGACCTCCGGGATCGTCCACATCTTGCGGAGCTGCGCGGCCATAGGGTCAGGACGCCTTCTTCTTCGTGCCCTTGTCGGCCGACTTCTCAGCCGGAGCGAAGGTGGCGCCGGCCTTCTCGGCGGCGGCGCGGGCGGGACCGGTGAAACGCACCTCGGCCGCGAAGGTCAGGGGCTTCTTGAGCGCGGCCGGGGCCAGTACCTTCACGAACCGGGCCGACGGCGCGACGAGGCCTTTCTTCTTGAGGGTCTTGAGGCTGACCGTCTCCCCCGCCTGGAAGGCGCGGTCGACGTCGGCGAGCGCGACCTCGGCCGGGCGGATGGCGCGGCTCGTGAAGCCGCCGAGCTTGGGCAGCGCCTGGATGATGCGCTTCATGCCGAGCCGCTTGAGCTTCTTGCGGCCGCCGGAACGCGCCCGCTGGCCTTTCATGCCGCGGGTCGAGTAGGTGCCGTGGCCGGAGGCGTTGCCGCGGCCGACGCGCTTGCGGCGCTTCTTGGAGCCGGGCGCGGGTTTGAGGGTGTGGAGTCCGTGCATATGCGGGTCGCTCAGGCCGCCTTGGCCGGCCGGACACGGCGGGCGCTCGTGAGTTCGGAGAGGGCCTTGACGGTCGCCTTGACGTTGTTGATCTTGTTGCCCGATCCGAGCACCTTGGAGACGACGTTCGGGACTCCGGCGATCTCGAGCACCGCGCGCACCGCGCCGCCGGCCTTGATGCCGGTGCCCTTGGGGGCGGGCTTCAGCAGCACCTTGGCCGCCGCGAACTTGGCGTGGACGGCGTGCGGGATGGTCTCGTTCTTGAGCGGGATGGTGATGACCCGCTTCTGCGCCTTGCGGCCGGCCTTGTCCACGGCCATGGCCACGTCCGCGCCCTTGGAGAGCGCAAAGCCCACGCGACCCTTCTTGTCGCCGACGATGACGAGCGCGCGGAAGCGCATGCGCTTGCCGCCCTTGGTCACGCGGGTGACGCGGGCGAGCTCAAGCGTCCGGCTGTCGAATTCGCGGGGCGTCTCGTCCCGACGCGGGCCCCGGGGACCCCGAGGGCCGCGCGGACCGCGGCCGCCGCCGCGCTGTGGCATCTTCTTTTCCATAGGTCAGAACGTCAGGCCTCCGGCGCGCGCGCCGTCGGCGAGGGCTTTGATGCGGCCGTGATAGCGATGGCCGCCGCGATCGAAGACCACCACGCCGACGCCCGCCTTCTTGGCGCGCTCGGCGAGCAGCATGCCGACGGCGTAGGCCTTGGCGGCCTTGCCGGCCAGGCCCTCGGCCGCCGTGACCTTCTTGGCGAGGTCGGCGTCGCCGGCCATGGCGAGCGTCCGCCCCGTGGCGTCGTCGATGAGCTGGGCGCTGATGTGGGCCAGGCTGCGGAACACGGCGAGGCGCGGCCGCTCGGCCGTCCCTGCGACGCGGGCGCGGATGCGCGCCTTACGGCGGAGGTGGCGCGCCTGCTTCTGCTTGTTGGGGTTGCTGAGACGCATAGGCGTGCGGATCACTTAGCCGCGGAGCCCGCCTTGGCGGCCTTGCCGGCCTTGCGGCGGATGTGTTCGTCGACGTACTTGATGCCCTTGCCGAGGTACGGCTCGGGCTTGCGGATGGCGCGGATGCGGGCGGCCGTCTCGCCGACAAGCTCCTTATCGGCGCCCGAGAGCGTGACGGTGTTCTTCTCGACCGTCGCGGTCACGCCGGTAGGCAGGTCCACCGGCACCTCGTGCGAGTAGCCGACGTCGAGGGTCAGCTTGGAGCCGGAGCCGGACACCTTATAGCCGACGCCCACGACCTCGAGCTTCTTCTCGAACCCCTTGGCGACGCCCTCGACCATGTTGGCGATGAGCTGGCGGAAGAGGCCCCAGAGCGCGCGGTCGGCGGCCTCCGGATCGGCCACGGTCACGGTCACTTTGCCGTCGGCGACGGCCGCGGTGACGTGCGGATGCAGCTCGCGGACGAGCTCGCCCTTGGGCCCCTTGACGCGCACGAGCCTGCCGTCGAGGCGGACCTCGACGCCCTGCGGGATGGGGATGGGCAGTTTTCCGATGCGGGACATAACCGTGGGATCAGAAGACCTCGCAGAGCAGCTCGCCGCCCACTTTGCGCTTGCGCGCCTCGTGGCCGGTCATGAGCCCGCTCGGCGTGGAGAGGATGGAGATGCCGTAGCCGGAGCGCACCCGCGGGATGTCGCGGTACCCCACGTAGATCCGACGGCCCGGCGTGGAGACGCGGGTCAGGCCGTGGATGACGGCGTCGCGGCCGTCGTACTTGAGCGCCAGACGGAGCTGCTTCTTGGCGCCGTCGCCCGCGACCTCGACACCGTCAAGGAAGCCCTCGGCGGCGAGGATCTTGGCGATGGCGAGTTTCATCCCGGAGTACGGGACGCTCAGGTCCGGCTTGCGGACCTTGGCCGCGTTCCGGATCCGGCTCAGCATGTCAGCGATGGGATCGGTCATCATAGTCGATGGGACGGATATCGCCGGGCGTCACCAGCTGGATTTGCGGACGCCCGGGATCTCGCCCCGGTTGGCCAGCTCGCGGAAGCAGATGCGGCACAGCTCGAAGGCGCGCATGTAGCCGCGCTTGCGGCCGCACCGCCAGCACCGGCGCACCGCCCGCGTGGTGAACTTGGGGGCGCGCTTGGACTTCGCGATTTGAGCTTCCGTAGCCATAGTTAGTTCGTTTCCTTGAATGGGAACCCGAGGAGCTTGAGCAGGGCATAGCCCTCGTCCCGGGTCTTGGCCGTCGTCACGATGACGAGCTCCAGCCCATGGAGCCGCTCGACCTCGTCCGGACGGATCTCCGGGAAGGCGATGAACTCCTTGAAGCCGATGGCCAGGTTGCCGCGCCCGTCGAGCCCCTTGGGGGACAGCCCGCGGAAGTCGCGGACGCGGGGCAGCGTGACGTGGACGAGCTTCTCCACGAAGGCCTCCATGCGCTTGCCGCGCAAGGTGACCGTCATGCCCACGACCATCCCCTTGCGGATCTTGAAGTTGGAGATGGACTTCTTGGCCAGCGTCTTCACGGGCTGCTGGCCGCTGATGCGGCGCAGCACCTGCTCGACCGTCTCGGGGAGCTTGGCGTCCTTGGAGGCCGCCGGAATGCCGACGTTCAGCACGACCTTCTCGAGGCGCGGCACCTCGTGCACGTTGGCGTAGCCGAACTGCTTCTTGAGCTCGGGGACGACCGCCTTCTTGTAGTGTTCGGAAAGCAGCGACATAGGTCAGGCGATGGGTTCCCCGGACTTGGCCGCGACGCGCGAGGCCTTGCCGTCCTGGCCGCGGACGATGCGCACACGGGTCGGCTTCTGGGTCTTGGGGTCGATGTGCATGACGTTGGAGAGGTGCAGCGGCGCCGGGTACTGGACCTTCTGGCCCTTCTGGCCGGCCTGCCGCGCCTTGAGGAACTTGGTCCCGATGTTGACGCCCTCAACCACGACCTTCCCGAGAGCCGGGAAGACCTGCAGCACTTTCCCCGTCTTTCCTTTGTCCTTGCCCGCGATCACCATGACGCGGTCTCCGGTCTTGATCTTCTGCATACGGGTTACAGCACTTCGGGCGCCAACGAGACGATCTTCGAGAACCCGGCCGCGCGCAGCTCGCGCGCCACCGGCCCGAAGATGCGCGTACCCCGGGGCTCCTTGGTCTTCTTGTCCACGACCACGGCGGCGTTCTCGTCGAAGCGGATGTACGAGCCGTCCTTGCGCCGCGTCTCCTTGCGGGTGCGGACGATGACGGCATGCACGACCTCGCTCTTCTTGACCGTCGCGCGCGGCACGGCCTCCTTGACCACGCAGGTCACGATGTCGGCGATGCCGGCGTAGCGCTTCTTATAGCCGCCGAGCACGCGGATCACCTGGAGCAGCTTGGCGCCGCTGTTGTCGGCGACGGCGAGTTGGGAACGGTGTTGCACCATACGGGTCAGGCCGTGACGGAGCTGCCCACGAGGCGCCAGCGCTTGTCCTTGGACAACGGCCGGCACTCCTCGAAGACGACCGTGTCGCCGATCTTGGCGGCGCCGGTCTCGTCGTGGACCTTATACTTTCGGCTCTGCTTGTAGCGCTTGCGGTACACCGGGTGCACCTTGGTGCGCTCCACGCGGACGACGATCGTCTTCTGCATCTTGGTGGAGACGACCGTGCCGGTGAGACGGCGACGCCTGGTCTGGGTGGTGGTCTGCGTCTGCATAGGGATGGCGTTAGCGCGCCGCGGCACGCGTCTCCTTGGCCGTCAGGGTCAGGAGCCGCGCGACGGTCTGCCGGGCCGCGCGGATCTCGCGGACCTTGGTGAGCGTCCCCTGCGCGGCCTCGAACCGCAGCCGGCGCAGCCGCTCGCGCGCGTGCGCGAGGGCCTTGGCGCGGTCGGCCGGGGAAAGCGTGGTGAGTTCCTTCATGTCCATAGGTGTCCGATCAGCGGCGCGTCACGATGCGCGTCGTCACCGGCAGCTTGTAGCCGGCCTGGGTGAGCGCCTCCTTCCAGACGTCCGGCCCGACGCCGTCCATCTCGAAGAGCACGGTGCCCGGACGGACGATGGCCACGTAGTAGTCCACCGCCCCCTTGCCGCCGCCCATGGTGTTCTCGTTGCCGTGGGCGGTCACCGACTTGTCCGGGAAGATGCGGATCCACATCTTGCCGCCCTTCTTGAGCGTCCGCGCGATGGTCCGGCGGGCAGCCTCGATCTGGCGGGAGGTGATCCACCCGCCCTCAAGGGCCTTGAGCCCCACCGACCCGTAGGAGACCGAGGTCTTCTGGGTCGCGGGCTTGTGCATGGCGGCACCGAGCTTGTGCTGCTTGCGGTATTTGACCTTCTTCGGGACGAACATATCAGGCGGCTTTGGCCGTGGCCTTGTCCTTCTTCTCGAAGACCTCGCCGCGGTAGATCCAGACCTAGACGCCGATGGCGCCGGCCGTGGTGCGGGCCACGCCCTGCGCGTAGTCGATGTCGGCGCGCAGGTTCTGCAGCGGCACGCTGCCGCGGCTGAGCGTCTCGGTGCGGGCGATCTCGGCGCCGTTGAGGCGGCCGGAGACCTCGAGCTTCACGCCCTTGGCCCCCGCCTTCTCCACGCGCTCCGCCGTGCCCTTGAGCACGCGGCGGAACGGCAGGCGGCGCTCCAGCTCTCCGACCATGCCCTGCATGACGATGGGCGCGGAGAGACCCGGGCGCGAGACTTCCATGATGTTGAGGTTGAGCGTCACCTTGCGACCGGGGAAGAACCGCTCACGCAGCTTCTTCTTGAGTTCCTCGGCGCCGGTGCCGGAGCGTCCGATGATGAGGCCGGGCTTGGCGGTCTGCAGGACCACCGTGATGGCGTTGGCCGTGCGCTCGATGTCGATGCGGTCGACGGCGGCATCCTTAAGATGGCCCTCGAGGAAGGTCCGCATCTGGATGTCCTCGCGCAGCAACGCCGGGACCTGCTGGCGCTTGGCGAACCAACGCGAATGCCAGCCCAGGACGGTGCCGATGCGGAACGCTTTGGGATGCACTTTCTGGCCCATAGGATCAGGCGGTAGCGGCCGCCTTCTTGGCGGTCGGTTTCTTGGCCGCCGGCTTCCGGGCGGCGGGCTTCTTGGCCTCCGGCGTCCCCGTCGGGGCGGCGACGGCCTTCTTGATGCCGCGCTTGGCGGGCTTGGCCGCCGGCTTCTCGTCGGAGAGCACCAGCGTCACATGCGTCGTGCGCTTGCGGATGGGCGTGGCGCGGCCCATGGCCCGCGGCTGCCAGCGGTGGAGCGTCGGTCCCCCGTCGGCCATGACGGTCTTCACCCAGAGGTCGGCGCGGGACAGCTTGAAGTTATGCTCGGCGTTGGCCATCGCGGAGCGCAGGAGCTTGAGCACCGGATAGGCGGCCGCCTTCGGCAGGAAGGTCAGCCGCGTCTCGGCCTCCTCGGCCTTCATGCCGCGGATGACGTCGATGATGAGCCGCACCTTGCGGGGCGACATCCGGAGATAGCGGAGTTTGGCGTGGACGTCCATACGCGCTTATTTCTTCGCTTCCGGAGCGGCCGGCTTGGGCGCGGCAGCGGCGGCCTCCATGTCCTTCTGCATCTTGCCGCCATGGCGCACGAACTTGCGCGACGGCGCGAACTCGCCGAGCTTGTGGCCGACCATGTTCTCGACGACGTACACCGGCACGTGGACCTTGCCGTTGTGCACGTTGATGGTCAGGCCCACCATCTCGGCGACGATCGTCGAATCGCGCGACCAGGTCCGGATGGACTTGTCGCCGGGTTTGGCCTTCTCGACCTTGGCCAGCAGCTTGGGATCGATCCAGATCCCTTTCTTGAGCGAACGGGACATAGGCGTCAGGAGGCCTTACGGCGCTTCACGATCATCTTGGAACTCCACTTCTTGGCGCGGCGCGTCTTCACGCCGAGGGCGTGCTTGCCCCACTTGGTCTTGGCGTACTTCATGCCGATGGGGTGCTTGCCCTCGCCGCCGCCGTGCGGGTGGTCGACCGGGTTCATGACCTTGCCGCGGACCGTCGGGCGGATGCCGCGGTGGCGCATGCGGCCGGCCTTGCCCAGGCGCACCAAGCGGTGGTCCGGGTTGCCGACCGTGCCGATGGTGGCCATGCAGCCCTTGGGCACCTTGCGCATCTCGCCCGAGGGGAGCTTGAGCGTGGCGTGGTCGCCCTCGACGGCCATGAGCTGGATGCCGACGCCGGCCCCGCGAGCCAGCTTGCCGCCCTGACCGGGGTTGACTTCCACGTCATGGACGAGCATGCCGACCGGGACCTCGGACAGCGGCATGCGGTTGCCGGGCTGGATGTCGACGCGGGTCTTGGAGGAGACGACCGTCTGGCCCACGGCCACGCCCTGGGGCGCCACCATGTAGCGTCGCTCACCGTCGCGGTAGACGAGCAGCGCCAGCCGGGCGCCGCGCGCCGGGTCGTACTCGATGGCCTCGACCGTGGCGGGCACGCCGAACTTGTCGCGGCAGAAGTCCACGATGCGGATGTAGCGCCGGGCGCCGCCGCCGCGGTGGCGGACGGTGATCTTGCCCTGGTTGTTGCGCCCGCCGGTGCGCTTCTTGATGACGATGAGCGCCTTCTCGGGCTCCGTCTTGGTGACGTCCGCGTAGGCGTCAACCGAAGCGAAGCGGCGGCCGGGCGTGGTGGGTTTGAAGGATTTGATCGGCATACGTCAGACCCCTTCGTAGATGGAAAGCGACGCGCCCGGGGCGAGGGTCACCACGGCCTTCTTCCAGTCCTTCTGGCGGCCGAGCGTGCGGCCGAAGCGGACCTGCTTGCCCTTGACGCGGACGATGTTGACCGAGGCCGGGCGCACGCCGTAGAGGCGGAAGAGCGCTTCCTTCACCTGGATCTTCGTGGCGCGCGGGTGCACCACGAAGACGTACTGGCGGGTGCCGGAGATGCGCGCCGCCTTCTCGGTGACATGGGGGTGGAGGAGGACGCGGGTGGCGATGCCCGTATCGCGGTCGCCGGTCGGAGCCGGGGCATCCTTCTTGGCGGGTGCCTTGGCCGAGGCCTTCTTGGCGGCCTCGCCGGTCGGCGGCTTCTTGCCGAACTTGAACTTGTCGAGGAAAGCGGCCATAGGATCAACCGAAGAGCTCCTCCATGCGCGTCGTGCCGGCGGCCGTGGTGACCACCGTGTCGTGCGCCAGGAGGGCGGCGATGTTGAGGTTGCCGACGTTGACCGAGGTCACGCGCGGGAGGTTGGCCAGCGACTTGACCACCTTCTCGTCGCGCGTCGGCAGGGCCACGAGCACCTTGCGGCCCACGGGCAACGCGGCGAGCATCGTGGCCATGGCCTTGGTCTTGAAATCGGTCGCGGCCAGCGCCTCGAGCACCACGAGGCGCTCATGCTTGACCTTGTCGGTCAGGGCCATGCGCACGGCCAACTGTTTGACCTTGCGGTTGAGTTTCTTGCCCGGGTTGCGGTCGGCGCGCGGGCCGAAGGTCACGCCGCCGCCCTTCCAGATCGGCGAACGGGTGGAGCCATGGCGGGCGCGGCCGGTGCCCTTCTGCTTCCAGGGTTTCTTGCCGCCGCCACGGACCTCGCCGCGCGTCTTGGTGTGGGCGACGACCTGACGCGCGTTGGCGGCGTGGGCCACCGCGGCCTCATGGAGCACGGCCGGTTTGACGGCGACGCCGAAGACCGTCGCCGAGAGCTGCTGCTCGCCGACTTTCTTCCCTTCCATGTTGTAGAGCGGGACTTTCAGCATAGGGATCAGGACTGCGGCGCGGCGGCCTGCTCAGGGGCGGCCTCGGGCGCGGGGGTCGCGGCTTCCGCCGGAGCGGTCTCCGTCGCAGGCGTCTGCGCGACGGCGAACGTCAGGGCGCCGGGGCCCGAGAGGAGCAGCAGCGATCCGCGCGCGCCGGGGACCGCGCCGGAAAGGGCGATCGTACCTGCCGCGGCGTCCACCGAGACGACCTCGAGACCATGGACCGTGACGCGCGTGCCGCCCATGCGGCCGGCCATGCGCTTGCCCGGAGCGACCGGACCCTGGCGCTTGGAGCCGATCGAACCCGGCATGCGCAGCTGGTCCTTGTGGCCGTGGGTCGACGGGTGGCCGGCGAAGCCGTGGCGCTTGACCACGCCCTGGAAGCCGCGGCCCTTGGATGTGCCGACCACGGAGACCTCGTCGCCCGGCTGGAAGGCCGAGGCGTCGATGACCTGCCCCGGCGCGATGCCGGCGGCATCCTCGACGCGGAACTCGCGGAACGTGGCGAAGCTGCGGCCGAGCGCCTTGGTGTGCCCGACCTGCGGCTTCCGGACGCGGCGCGAACGGCCCACACCCACCTGCACGGCGACGTAGCCGTCCTTCTCCGGGGTGCGCACGGCGGTGACGACGTTGGGCTCGACCGACACCAACGTGACCGGGACGACGGTGCCGTCCGGCCGGAAGTGCTGCGTCATCTCGATTTTGCGGCCGACGATGAACTTCATAAGATCCGTATCTGGCGGAAAGAAAAACCAGAAGCCCTCGCATCGCCGTTCCCCGTCCGGGAAAAGGCCGTGCGAAAACTTCTAGCCGCTGCTCCTCACGATGGGGATGCTGCGGAGGTGGCGGGTTTCAATGACGGGACCTCGCTGCGCTCGGCCGCCCATCGTTGCCGGGTCTACCCACGGAGGGTACCAGCACGACACGGTGGTCGTCCGAGGTGATGGCGCCTCTGTCGGCTCCCCCGCCCCCCCCGGGGGTGAGGGGGGGGGGGGGGGCCGCCCAGGGGGCCGGGGTTAAAACATGTTTTTGAGCTCGAACCC
>CAZYLV010000007.1:50453-53187 GCA_964648865.1 uncultured Gammaproteobacteria bacterium
GGGCCGGGGGGCCCCCCCCCCGCCCCGGGTGGGGGGGGGGGGGGGGGGGGCCCCCGACCAGGCTGCCGGGATTTACATCTTGATTTCGACGTCGACGCCCGCAGGAAGGTTGAGGTTCATCAGGGCGTCGATGGTGCGCGGCGTGGGATCGATGATGTCCACGAGCCGTTTCGAGGTACGCACTTCGTACTGCTCGCGCGCGTCCTTATGGACGAAGGTGGAGCGGTTGACCGTGAACTTCTTCTTCTCGGTCGGCAGCGGGATCGGACCGATGACCGAGGCGCCGGAGCGCTGCGCGGTATCGATGATGGTCCGGGCGGACTGGTCGATGATCTTGTGGTCGTAGGCCCGAATCTTGATGCGGATCCGCTGCTTCTCGTCCTCCTTGCCCTTCGCCGCAGGCTTTTTGGCGAGCGCACTCATGCGATTCGCGCGCGGTTACTTGATGATCTTCGTGACCACGCCGGCGCCGACGGTGCGGCCGCCCTCGCGGATCGCGAAGCGCATCTTCTCCTCCATGGCGACCGGGGTAATGAGCTTGACGGTGAGGTTCACCGTGTCGCCCGGCATGACCATCTCCGTGCCCTGGGGCAGGGTGATCTCGCCGGTCACGTCGGTCGTGCGGACGTAGAACTGCGGCTTGTAGCCGTTGAAGAACGGCTTGTGGCGGCCGCCTTCCTCCTTGGTCAGGGTGTAGACCTCGGCCTCGAACTCGGAGTGCGGCTTCACCGAACCGGGCTTGGCGAGCACCATGCCGCGCTCGACCTCTTCCTTCTTGGTGCCACGCAGCAGCAGGCCGGCATTGTCGCCCGCGCGGCCCTCGTCGAGCTGCTTGTTGAACATCTCAACGCCGGTGACGACCGTCTTGCGGGTCTCACCCAGGCCGACGATCTCGACTTCCTCGTTGATCTTGACGATGCCGCGCTCGATACGGCCGGTGACGACCGTGCCGCGACCCTCGATGGAGAAGACGTCCTCGACCGGCATGAGGAACGGCTTGTCCGTCTCGCGCACCGGTTCGGGGATGTACTCGTCGAGCGTCTTGATGAGGTCGAGGATCGGCTTGGAAGCCTCGGCGTCCGACGGGTTCTCGAGCGCCTTGAGCGCCGAGCCGCGGATGATGGGGGTGGTGTCGCCCGGGAACTCGTACTTCTTGAGCAGGTCGCGGACCTCTTCCTCGACCAGGTCGATGAGCTCCTTGTCGTCCACCATGTCGACCTTGTTGAGGAAGACCACGATCGACGGCACGCCGACCTGGCGGGCCAACAGGATATGCTCGCGGGTCTGCGGCATCGGGCCGTCGGCGGCGGACACGACCAGGATCGCGCCGTCCATCTGGGCGGCACCGGTGATCATGTTCTTGACGTAATCGGCGTGCCCGGGGCAGTCGACGTGCGCGTAGTGGCGCTTCTCGGACTCGTACTCGCAGTGCGCCGTGGCGATGGTGATGCCGCGGGTGCGCGACTCGGGGGCCTTGTCCAGGTCCTCGACGCCCTTCTTCTGGGCGGTCATGCCATGGGCCCCCAACACCGTCAGGATGGCGGCGGTGAGGGTCGTCTTGCCGTGGTCGACGTGGCCGATGGTGCCGACGTTGACGTGCGGTTTAGTGCGTTCGAACTTGTCTGCCATAGGTCACGTCTTAGAAAATCGCTTGGGAATATAGCACGGGTCGCGGGGGGATGCAAGAGTCGCCTGTCAAGTGGGTCAGTCGATGGGCTCCAGGTAGAACTTTTCCTCTTCGTTGAGCGCGTTTTCCGGCTCCGGAGCGGTCGCGACCACCGGGGGATCCCAGGCCGCAGGCGCGGCCATGGCCGGCGGAGGCTCCGGTAATGGCTCCTGCCGGGCGGCCGGGGCCGGACCCTCTCCGGACAGCAGGCCTTCGTAGGCTGCGAGCGGAAGGACCACGAGGGGCTCCGGCAGGGAGGCGTCGACGAGGACGTGCCGCTCCCCTGTCCGCGCCACGATCCGCATCAGCCGCTCCAAGAGGTCGCTCCGCATATGCTCAACGCCGTGCCGTGGCCGTGGCGGCACGTCCCTCGATGACCGTCTGGGCCACGTTCGGCGGCACGGGCTCGTAGCTCGCGAACTCCATGGCGTAGCTGGCGCGGCCCTGGCTCATCGAGCGCAGCTGGGTGGCGTAGCCGAAGAGCTCGGCCAGCGGCACCGCGGCGCGGATGACCTTGATGCCTCCCGGGCGGTCGACCATCTCGTTGATCTGCCCGCGCTTGGCGTTGAGGTCGCCGATGACGTCGCCCATGAAGTTCTCCGGGGTGATGACCTCGACCTTGAAGACGGGCTCGAGCAGCACCGGGCCGGCCTTCTTGAAGGCCTCCTGGAAGGCGAAGGACGCGGCCAGCTTGAAGGCGGCTTCCGAGGAGTCGACGTCGTGGTAGGAACCGTCGAAGACGGCCACGCTGACGTCGATGATGGGATAACCGGCCAAGACGCCGCGGGTCGCGGCTTCCTTGGCGCCCTTCTCGATCGGGCCGATGAACTCCTTGGGGATGACGCCGCCCTTGGTGTCGTCCTCGAAGGTGAAGCCGGTGCCCTTCTCGGCCTGCGGGGCGATGCGCAGCCAGCAGTGGCCGTACTGGCCGTGGCCGCCGGTCTGACGCACGTACTTGCCCTCGCCTTCGGCTTCCTTGGTGATGGCTTCCTTGTAGGCCACCTGCGGCTTGCCGACGTTGGCCTCGACCTTGAACTCGCGCTTCATGCGGTCGACGATGATCTCCAG
>CAZYLV010000008.1:0-44308 GCA_964648865.1 uncultured Gammaproteobacteria bacterium
CGCAGAGCAGCTCGACGTGCTGCTGCACGGCGACGGGCCGTGCCTGGTCCTGGCCGGCGCCGGTTCCGGCAAGACGCGTACCGTCACCTACCGCGTGGCCTACCTCCTGGAGCGCGGCGTGCCGCCGTCCGAGATCCTGCTGCTGACGTTCACCAACAAGGCGGCCAAGGAGATGGCCGACCGTATCGGACAGCTCATGGGGCGGATGCCGCGGGGCCTCGTGGCCGGCACCTTCCATGCCGTAGGAAGCCGCATGCTCCGCCAATACGGGCAGAAGGTGGGGTTGCAGCCCAACTTCACCATCCTCGACCAGGAGGACAGTCGCGACCTGCTCAAGCTCGCCGCCAAGGACCTCTTCGTGGAGGGCAGCGCCAAGCGCATCCCTTCGGCCGCCGTCCTCGGCGACGCCATCTCCTTTTCCCGCAACACGCGCCGCGCCGTCGCCGAGGCGCTCGATCTCAAGTACCCCTCGTGGACGACGTTCGCCGAGCAGGTCGAAGAGATCGCCCGCATCTACGCCCGCAAGAAGGTCCAGGCCAACGCCGCGGACTTCGACGACCTGCTCACCCTGTGGTTGGAGCTGCTCACCGCCCATCCCGAGGTCCGCGAGCGCATCAGCAGCCAGTTCCGCTACGTGCTGGTGGACGAGTACCAGGACACCAACGCGCTGCAGGGCGACATCGTCGACAAGCTCGTGGGCGCGCACCGCAACCTGCTTGTGGTCGGCGACGACGCCCAGTCCATCTACGCCTTCCGCGGCGCGACCATCGACAACATCCTGTCCTTTCCGGAGCGCTATCCCGGCGCCAAGACCTTCCGGCTCGTCACCAACTACCGCTCCACGCCCGAGATCCTGCACGTCGCCAACGAGGTCATCGCCAACAACGCCAAGCAGTTCCCCAAGGAGCTCAAGGCCGTGAAGAAGCCCTTCGCCAAACCGCTGGTCGCGCCCACCGGCACCGCCGAGGAGGAGGCGGCGTTCATCGCCAGCATGGTCGGGGCGCTGGAGCGCGAGGGCGTGCCGCTCACGGAGATGTGCGTGCTCTTCCGTGCCACGCACCACTCCCAGCAGCTCGAGCTGGAGCTGGTGCGTCGCGGCATCGCCTACGATTACCGCGGCGGGATGAAGTTCTTCGAGCGCGGGCACATCAAGGACGCCGTGGCCTTCCTCAAGCTCATCCAGAACCCGCGCGACCAGATCGCCTGGATGCGGATCCTCTCCATGTTCCCGGGCATCGGTCCGGCCACGGCCGGGCGTATCGCCGACCGCACCATGCGGCTGGATGCGCTCGAGAAGGTGGCGACGCTGCAGGTCGAGGACCTGCTGACGCCCAAGTCGCGCGTCGGCTGGGAGGAGGCCTCGGCCATCCTGCGCGACATCGGCAAGGAGACGCGCCCGTCCGAGGCCATCCGCGCGCTGCTCAAGGGCGGCTACCGCGATCACCTGGAAGGGGAGTACGACAACTGGCGCGACCGCCTCGAGGACCTCGAGCAGTTCGCGGTCTTCGCCGAGAAGGCCAAGGACGTGGAGGCCTTCCTCACGGACATCGCCCTCAAGGAGGATTACGGCGCGGACCGCGGCAAGGACAGGAAGGATGAGGACCGCATCGTGCTGTCCACGGTCCACCAGTCCAAGGGGCTCGAGTGGGACGTGGTCTTCGTCATGCATCTCACGGACCAGGGCTTCCCGCACCCGCGCAGCTATGAGGAAGAGAACGGCATCGAGGAGGAGCGGCGGCTCTTCTACGTGGCCGTGACGCGCGCGCGCCGCCAGCTGCTGCTCTCGTACCCCGCGGTGGCGGGCTATGATATGCTCACCGTGATGCGGCCGTCGCCGTTCCTCGACGAGATCCCGCACGATGCGGTCGAACGCATCGCCGTCCGCACGGCCGACGTCGACGACGGCGGTGACGGCGACGCGGTCGAGGAAGAGGCCATCGAGCTGGACGCCGAAGGCGAGCCGTTGGCCAGGACGCCCAAGAAGCGCGGCTACCTCTCCGACGTCTCCGAGCTATGAGGATCGACCAGAGCCCCTACGCGCTGCGCCGTCTGACGGTGTTCTTCGTGTTGGTGCTCTCGGTGCTCGGGCTCTACGCCTGGTACGTGCGCGGCGTGGAGACGGAGCGGTTCTTCCGCGGGGTGCCGTTGCCGGCGGGGACGCCTGAGGAGGGGATGTGGGAGGGCGCGCCGCCCATGCCGACCGCCCGCACCGAGGTCGGCGCGGCCGCGGTGGACGGCATGCTCTACGTCGTCGGCGGCTTCGACGGAGTGGGACGCACCGTGGCCACGGTCGAGCGCTACGATCCGGCGATCGGCGCTTGGGAGCGCCTGCCGCCCTTGCCGCGTGCCGCGCATCACGTGGCCGTGGCCGAGGGGGGAGGCGTGCTCTATGCCATCGGCGGGTTCTCCGGCGCCCGTTTCGTCCCGTTGCCGGAGGCCTTCGCCTTCGATCCGGTGACCGGGACCTGGGCCGCGCTGCCGCCGTTGCCGGACGGGCTGGGCGCCGCCGCGGCCGCGGAGGTCGCCGGCGACCTGTACGTCGTGGGCGGCATGGACTCCGCCGGGCTCTCCGGCAAGCTCTACCTGCTCGATCCCGCGGCCGGGGTCTGGAAAGAGAGGAGACCGATGCCGGACCCGCGCGACCATCTGGCCGCCGCGACGGTCGGCGGAAGGCTCTACGTCTTCGGTGGGCGGCAGGGATCGCTGCTGCGCAACCGTGACACGGTCAGCGTCTACGATCCGCGGGCCGACGTCTGGACCGAGGCCGCGGAGATGCCGCGGCCGCGCGGTGGGATCGCCGCCGCGGCGGTGGAGGACACCGTCTGGATCTTCGGCGGCGAGGGCCTGACCCGCACCTACCACGAGGTCGACGGCTACGACGTGCGCACCGGCACGTGGCGCAGCGCCACGCCCATGCCGACGTCCCGGCATGGCTTGGGCGCGGCGGCCGTCGACGGCAAGATCCACGTCGTCGGCGGGGGCGGGAAGCCCGGGCTGTCGGTCAGCGATACGCTGGAGGTCTTCACGCCGCCCGCGCGCTAGTGTCATTTTGAGCAAAGCGAAAAATCCTTCCGGTGGGCACTCGGGCGGATGCTCGAGTGGTCGCCGGAAGGATCCTTCACTCCGTTCAGGATGACAAGCGGGTCAGGGGAGCGTCTCGTCCGCGAGCGGTGCCCGTCGTTCCTGGGACAAGTAGTCGTCGTGCCGCGGCAGCGACCAGAACATCCCGAAGACGGCAAGGCCGACCACGACGATGAGCCCGACGGCGATCCAGGAGTTCCTGTTCATGACCCCCGCAGTATAGCATCCTCGAGGCCTATGCAGAACCCCGCACCGTTGCCGACCCCGACCCCGACCCCGCTGCCGACGCCCCGACCCGTCGGCGCGCCGCAGCCGGGCCGACCTCGGCGGATCCGCGTCACCGGCTGCCAAGGCTGCCTGCTGCTGGCCGCGATCCCGGTGTTCTTCCTGCTGGTGGCCGTCGTGGCCGCGCTCGTAAGCACGCCGGAGGCCGACGGCAGCGTCATCCTCTCCGGCGGGACGGAGACCCGCATGGTGCCCTTCGGCTGCCAGAACCTCATCGGCGACGTCATCATCCCGCTGCGGGACGAGGATCCCCGGGAGGGCTTCGCCCTGGAGGATCGCGCCCTCGTCCTGCGCGACACGCGGCAAGACCTCGTCATCCCCAGCGGACCGGTCCCGGACGCCGCGCTCTCCCTGAGCTACCGCGACGAGCGGCGTCTCGAGCATCCCCTCACCTGTCCGCAGATGGCCAACACGCTCACCCGCGGCACCACCCGCTTCCGCATCCTGCCGCAGGAGAGCGAGCGTCGCCGCAGGCCGGAGTGGTCCGGCGCGCTGGCCGCCACCTGCACCGTCCCCGACGGTCGGGCGGTGGAGGTCGCCGTTACCCTCGACGATTGCCGGTGAGGGTTGACGGGCGGCCGCACATCGGCTAGCGTCGCCTCGAGGAGGTGCACGTTGAGTTATCGTGACGAGTTGGATGCGGCCAAGGCGCGCGTCCGGCAGCTCGAGAAGGAGAACAAGGAGCTCGAGGAGCGCGCGGCGCTCGACCCGGACACCCTCAACAAGGTCCGGATGACCTGCTTCGTGGTCGTGGCCATCGTCTTCCTCGTCGCTGTCTTGACCTATCATGTCGCCGGCAGGGAGGCGACGAGAGCGCACGATGAGGCGGACCGGCTGCAGCTGCAGATCGACGGCCTGCGCGCGGCACATGAGGCACGGCAGCGTGAGGCCGCGACCCTGCGCAGCGAGATCGACGGCCTGCGGGCGCTCCGCGAGACGCTCCAGAGCCAGGTCGGCGAGGCCGAGGAGCGGCTCGCCGGCATCACGGCCGGCATCACCACGGCGGAGGCGCACCTGCGCACGGTGCGCGCTCCGGCCGTCGTCGATCGGCCCACGCGCCTCGACGAGGCGTGGCTCCTGTCCCGGCTGGCGCTCTGCCGGACCGGCGGCACGGCGGAACATCCCTATGCCGAAGGGGTCGTGACACGCATCGAGCTCCGACAGTCCGTGGGTACGAACTTCGCCGGAAGTTGGGTCGTCAGACCCTCCTTCCGCGCGACGGTCCAGGTCCCGGAGCGTGGAGAGGTGCCGATCGAGCGTCGCTACTATAGCACGGCCGATGGCCACATCATGGACATGCTCTTCTGGAGCAGGGTGGAGATCGGCGACATCGTCGGCATCACCACCCACGACGGCGACATCGTCAGCGTCACGCTGACCGACAAGTAGCGCACGCGCAAGCGGGCGCCTTTTTCTTTTTGACCGCTTCCGTCGCCCTTGCTAACCTCCTGCCCGTATGTGGAAGACCGTGGAATCCGTCACCGAGGGGCATCCGGACAAGGTCTGCGACCAGATCTCGGACGCCGTGCTCGACGCCTACATCAGTCGCGACCCCATGAGCCGCGTGGCCGTGGAGGCCTTCGGCTGCCACGGCGTGGTCATCGTCGGCGGGGAGGTGACCTCCGCGGGCGAGGTCGACGTGGAGCGCGTGGCCCGCAAGGTCTATGCCGACGTCGGCTACACGGAGGACATCGACGTGCTGGTGCACGTGGCCAAGCAGTCGCCGGACATCGCCCAGGGCGTGGACACCGGCGGGGCAGGGGACCAGGGCATCATGTACGGCTACGCCACGGCCGAGACGCCGGAACTGCTGCCCAAGCCGGTGGTCCTCTCCCATGCCCTCACCAAGCGCCTGGCGGAGCTGCGCCGCCACGACCCGGCCTTCGCGTGGCTCCGGCCCGACGGTAAGGCCCAGGTGACCATGGAGGGCAAGCGCCTGCGCTCGGTGCTCGTCTCGACCCAACACGACGCCGACATGGCCGAGGACGAGATCGAGATGCTGGTGCGCGAGCACGTCATCCTGCCGGTCGTCGGCGACCTCTCGGGCGTCGAGGTATTGGTCAATCCCACGGGCCGCTTCGTCCTCGGCGGCTTCACGGCCGACACGGGGCTGACGGGCCGCAAGCTCATGGTCGATACCTATGGCGGGCTGCTCCCGCACGGCGGAGGAGCCTTCTCGGGCAAGGATCCCACCAAGGTGGACCGCTCGGCCGCCTACATGTGCCGGTTCGCCGCCAAGTCGCTGGTCGCCAACGGCCACGCCAAGAACGCGCTGGTCTCCGTGGCCTACGCCATAGGCCGCGCCGAGCCGATGATGCTCGAGGCCAAGGGCGGCGACGGCACGGACCTCTCCGCCGTGGTACGCGCCCACTTCGACTTCCGCCCGCAGGCCATCATCGAACGCCTCGGCCTGCGCCGCCCCATCTACCGCCAGACCGCGGCCTACGGGCACTTCGGCAAAGCCGAGTTGCCGTGGGAGCAGGTCGTCTCCCTCTGACCGCCGCCGCATGCCCCCGTGATATACTGGGGGCATGTTTTTTGCCGCGTTGCTCATCGTCGCCGGGGGCGTGTTCCTCTTCCAGGGCGCCCGGTTCCTGGTCCATGGCGGCTCGGCCATCGCCCTGCGGTTCCGCATCCCCGCCGTCATCGTGGGGCTCACCGTCGTCTCCTTCGGCACCACGGCCCCGGAGTTCTTCCTCTCGCTCAGCGCGGCGCTCGCTGGGGCGCCGTACCTCGCCGTCGGCAACGTCCTGGGTTCCAACATCGCCAACGCGCTCCTCATCCTCGGCGTCGCGGCCGTGGCGGGACCGGTGGTCATCCCGCGTTCGACCGTCGCCCGCGACCTGCCCATCCTCGCGGCGGGGACGATCCTCGTGCTGACATTGGCCAACGACCGCTGGTTCAGCCTCATCCTGCCGAACCAACTCACGCCCCGCGACGGCGCCATCCTGCTCCTGCTCTTCGGCGTCTTCCTCTACGCCCTGCTGCTCGAGAAGGGGATGGACGGCGTGCGCCTCATCCAGCATTTCCGCTTCCGCCACGCCTATAAGGTCTCGATGCTGGGCCAGCACTCCTTGCCGAAGGCCTTCCTCGAGGTCGGCATCTCGCTGTTCGCCCTGTGGATCGGGGCGCTGCTCTTCGTCCGCGGCGCGTTGGCGCTCGGGACGGCCCTGCGCGTCCCGGAGGAGCTGCTCGGATTGACCGTCGCCGCCCTCGGCACCTCGCTGCCGGAGCTGGCCACGACGCTCGTGGCCGCCTGGCGCCGCGAGGCCGACATCGCCGTGGGAAACATCATCGGCGCCAACATCTTCAATACGCTCCTCATCCTGGGCGCCGTGGCCTTGGCCGCTCCCGTGCCGTGGGCCGCGACCTTCAACGTCGATCTCGTGGCCCATCTTGGCGCGCTGGCGACGCTCGGCGTGGTCATGTGGCTCGGCCGGCGCAAGCGGGAGATTGACCGGTGCGAAGGCGCGGCCTTGGTGGGCGCGTACATCGTGTACGTGGCCGTGCTCATGGGGCGGTTCGCCGGCTGATATGCGCCTCGAGGGGAACCGTCTCTTCACGCTGCTCGCCGTCGTCCTGCTGCTCTTCGCGGCGCTTGCGGGCATGGCGCTTTTCGTCTTCGTGCGCAACAGCACCTACGGCAAACGCATCGAGAAGATCGACGACATCGGCCAGATGATGCCCGAGCTGTTCCGCGAATGAGCAAGACCCCCGGACGTGCCGGGGGTCTTTCTTCGGTTCAGGTCTTGCTGCCGGGATGCTTCCAGATGGCCAGGGCCTTGAGGTGGAGCGTCTCCCAGGCGGAGTCGTCGCGGCTGCCGCGCATGTCCTCGCGCCAGAGCAGCTTCATGGCCTCGAGCGCGATCTCGGCCGCACGTTCGATCTCCGCGCCGTTGGAGATGCGCAGCCGCTCGCGGACGCGTTCCCGCACCAGGTCGAAGAATGCCTCCTCCGCGACTTTCCCGAGGTGTTCGCCCTCGTTGAGCGATTCCTCATGGTCGTCGTCGTGGATTTCGCCGCACTGCTCGCAGCGACGGGCGTCGAAGTCTGCCATAGGTGCCTACACAAGGAGGATATCACCGCGGGATGGGGATGTCGAGAAACAACAAGGCCCCGAGTTCGGGCATCTCTCCGGGTCCCCGAACAAGGGGCGAGGCATCAGCCACGGCTCTCCAGGAAGAAAGGGATCGTCATGATCCCGACCAGGATGAGCAGCGCGATGCCGAGGCGTAAGGACGCGAGGTCCAAATCCATAGGCGGACGGATGTTACCGTCCAGACATAGGGGATGAATGAGCGGAGCCGCCTGCGTGGCGCGCCGGATGCGCGTCCTGGCAGGACTCAGGGGTGCACTATAGAATGGAAGCGACCGTCCGTCAAGAGTGACCACGATCCATGGAGGACATGCCCGAGAAATCCGCCGCGCCGGCCACCCCACATTGGCACGCCCTCTCCGCCGCCGAGGCGGCGGAGTCCTTGGGGGTGGATCCCTCCCGCGGCCTCTCGCCTGCGGAGGCGGAGCGCCGGCTGGCGGAGCACGGACCCAACACGCTGCCCCGCGCCAAGAAGCATGGGGTCGGCCGCATCCTGCTGGAGAACCTCTCCAACCCCATCGCCATCGTGCTCATCTTGGCGGCGGCCGTCTCCCTGGCCGTGGCGCACTATGTCGACGCCGGGGTGCTCGGCGTGGTCATCGTCCTCAACATCGGTTTCGCGGTCATCCAGGAATATAAGGCCAATCAGGCCGTCGAGAAGATCCTGGCCCTGCTCGATTACCGTGCGCGCGTGCTGCGCGCTGGCCGCGAGATCGAGATCTCCTCCGCCGACGTGGTCCCAGGGGACGTGCTGGTGCTCAAGCCGGGCATGAAGGTCGCGGCCGACGCGCGCATCACCGTGGCCACCGAGTGCAGCGTCGGCGAGGCGCCGCTCACCGGGGAGTCCGATCCGGTGCGCAAGACCGTCGACACGTTGCCGGAGACCACGGCCATGGCCGATCGCACGGACATGGTCTACCTCGGCACGACCGTCGATACCGGGACGGCCCGCGCGCTGGTCGTGGCCACCGGCTCGGCGACCGAGCTGGGGCACATCGTCACGCTGACGCACGCCACGCGCGAGCCGCGCACCCCGCTCCAGGAGAAGCTCGAGCGCCTGGCGCGTTGGCTCACGCTCGTGCTCGCCGTGGTCGGCGTCGGCGTCTTCGGGCTGCTGCTCTTCCGCGGTTCGGCGCCGGTCGAGGCCTTCATCGTCGTCGTGGCGCTCATCGCCTCGTCCATCCCGGAGGGGCTCCTGCCGGCGATCACCATCATCCTGACCGTGGCCATGCGTCGTATCCTCAAGGCAGGATCGCTGGTCCGCCGCATGGCCGCCGTGGAGTCGCTCGGCGCCGCGAGCGTCATCTGCATCGACAAGACCGGCACCATCACCGAGGGGCGGATGCGCGCTCGGGGCCTCCTGACCCTGGGAGGGGAGCACGACTTCAACGGCTTGCCGCTCACCGCCGACGCCAAAGAGGCCGTCCTGGCGGCCACGGACGGGCTGGGCGTGACCGTCGAGAACCCGGCCGATCCGCACCCGCAATGGCGGACCCGCGGCAGCGCCACGGAGACGGCGCTGCTCCTGGCGGCCGCACAGGCCGGCACCGATCCGCTGGCGCGCGCCGCCAAGGGCAAAGTGACCGCGGAGTTGCCGTTCGACTCCAGCTACAAGTTCGCGGCCGCGGTGGTCGGCGGCCGCATGGTGGTACGCGGCGCCCCCGAGATCCTGCTGCAGCGCGCCACGCACGTCCGCGAGCAGGGCCGCGACGTGGCGCTCACGGCGGAACGTCACGCGCGCCTCACCGAGCCGATGCTCGCCGCGCTGGACATGGGCATGCGCGGATTGGCCGTGTGCGTGGCGCCGCCGCCGCGCGGCCGTGCCCCGATGCCGGAGGACGTGCGCGGACTGACCGTGCTCGGCATCTTCCTGCTCCAGGACCCGGTGCGGCCGGAGACCCAAGCGCTCCTCGCCGGCGCGGCGCATGCCGGGATGCGCGTCATCATGCTCACCGGTGACCATCGCATCACGGCCGAGGCCGTGGCCCGCTCCGTAGGCATGCCCACACGCGGCAAGGCGGTGCTCGAGGGGTCGACCTTGGAACGCATGTCCGACGACGCCTTGCGCGCCGCCCTGCCGACGCTCTCCGTGGTGGCGCGCGTCACTCCGGCGCAGAAGCTGCGCATCGTCCGTCTCCTGCAGAAGATGGGCGAGACGGTGGCCGTCACCGGCGACGGCGTCAACGACGCACCGGCGCTCAACGCGGCGGAGATCGGCATCGCGCTCGGCTCGGGCACCGACGTCGCCAAGGAGGCTTCGGACCTCGTCCTGCTCGACGACAACTTCCGCACCATACTGCGCAGCATCGAGGAGGGACGGTTCGCCTTCCAGAACCTGCGCAAGGCCTCGGTCTACATGATCGGCAACGACTTCTGCGAGGTCATCCTGATCATCGGGGCGCTGCTCATGGCGCTGCCGCTGCCGCTGACCACGCCGCAGATCCTGTGGGTCAATGTCGTCGAATCGGGGTTCCTCAACATCGGTCTGGCGCTGGAGGCCGGCGAGGTCTCGGTGCTGCGGGACCCGCCGCGCCGTCGCGGCATGCCGTTCTTCAGCCGCCGCTACCGTTGGTGGATGGTGGCCATCGCCGCGATCCTCGGCGGCATCACGCTCCCGGCGTACGTGGCGTTCCTCCGCTGGACGGGCGACATCGCCGTGACCCGCACCATCCTGCTGGTCGTCCTCTCGCTGCAGAGCGTCTTCATGGTGTTCGTCGTCCGCAAGGTACGCTCCGCCGCGCTCCGCCGAGGGATGTTCTCCAACCGTTGGCTCAACCTGGGCGCGTTCGTGTCCATCGCGCTCATCGGCGTCCCCATCTTCATCCCCGCGATGCGAGGACCGTTCTCGACCGTGCCGCTCGCCCCGGCGCATTGGCTGGCCGCGATCGCCCTGTCGGTGTGCTCGGTCCTGTTGATCGAGTCGGCGAAATTGCTTCTGGTCGTCCGCCGCCGGCCGTCGCGGCTCGACGGGAAGGCCGTCGTCCGGTAGATTCTTTGGGTCATGCCGCGCCTCCTCGCCCTCATCGCCGCCGCACTGCTCCTCCTGCCGCATGCCGCCGCGGCCCAGGAGCTCGACCCGTCCGTCATCGACGTGCCGGACACGCTCTTCCGCGCCCGCGTCACGCAGGTGCTCGAGGAGCGCGTCGAGGAGCAGCCGGACGGCACCGAGAGCCTCGTCCAGAAGCTCGAGCTGGAGCTCCTCGAGGGTCCGTTCGTGGGCAGACGCGTGACCTTCGACGGCACGGTCATCGACGCCATCGCTAAGTCCCGGTACCGGGAAGGGGACAAGGTCATCGCCTGGTGGTCCAAGGATCCGGACGGCACGGACGTCTTTTGGGTGACGGATTACGTGCGCGACGACCGGCTGCTGTGGATGGCGCTGCTCTTCGTTGCCGCGGTCGTCGTCGTCGGCCGCTGGCGCGGGGTCCGGGCGCTCGTCGCGCTCGGCCTCTCGGTGGCCGCGTTGTTCATGGTCATCCTTCCCGCGCTGCTCAAGGGCGCCGATCCGCTGCTCGTGACCGTGCCTGTGGCCATCGGTGCGGTCGCCGTCGGCATCCTGTTGACCCATGGCACCGGTCGGCAATCGCTGGTGGCCATCGCCGGCGTCGCGGTGTCGCTCGCGCTCACCGGCGCCCTGGCCTGGCTCTTCTCGGCCTGGGCGCGCATCACCGGTTTCGGCACCGAGGAGGCGGCCATCTTGAGCCAGCTCGTGCCGGAGCGTCTCAACATGGCCGGGCTGTTCCTGGCCGGGACCATCGTCGGCACCATCGGCGTGCTCGACGATGTCGTCATCTCGCAGGCCGCGGTGGTCGAGGAGCTCGTAGACGCCAATCCCGGCCTTTCCCGCGGCGAGCTCTTCCGCCGCGCCATGCGGGTCGGCACCGACCATACCGCGGCCGTGGTCAACACGCTCTTCCTGGCCTACGCCGGCGCCTCGCTGCCGCTCCTGCTGCTGTTCTCCATCCAGCAGCCGCCGTTCCTCACCTTCCGCGACGTCGTCAACAACGAGCTGGTGGCCTCGGAGATCGTCCGCACCTTGGTGGGCTCCATCGGCCTGGTACTGACGGTGCCTATCACCACGGCCTTGGCGGTGCGCTTCCTCAAGCGGTGATATGGCCAAGCTCACCGCCACACACTTCTACCGCTACACGGCGTGCCCGCTCGCGCTGTGGTTCGACGTGCACGGCGACGACAAGCAGAAGCTCCCGCCCACCGACCTCGACCAGATGCTCTGGCGTCGTGGCATCGAGCACGAGAAGAAGATCCTCAAGAAGGCCGGGATGAAGGTCGTGGAAGCGCCCCGGCTCGACGATCAGGACGAAGCCGCGCAGGCCACGCTCGACCTGATGGGCAAAGGGAAGGTCATCTACCAGGGGACGCTCATCGACAACGGGTGGGTCGGCAAGCCCGATTTCCTGGAACCGGAGCCGGGCCGCTCCAAACTCGGACCGTTCGTCTACGCGCCGGTCGACGTCAAGGCGGCGTCCGAGATCCGCGACGAGCATCGCTTCCAGCTCGTCTTCTACGCGCTCATCCTGGAGCGCATCCAGGGCGTGCGTCCCAAGCACGGCTACATCATCAACGCCCACGGCGAGAAGGTCGGCATCCCCATCGCGCCGCTCATCGAGGAGTTCCACGCCACGCGCGCCGAGATCGAGAAGATCCTTGACGGCGAGAAGCCTGCGCCGTTCTTCTCCTCGTCCTGCAAGCAGACGCCGTGGTTCGAGGCATGCCGCGAGGAGGCCGTGGTCTGTGAGGACCTCTCCCTCGTCTACCGCATCCGCCGCGAGGAGTACGACAAGCTGCGCGCTGCCGGGATCCGCACCATCCACGACATGGCCGAGGCGCCGCTCGGCGCGCTCCGCAAGAAGGCCGACATCCCGCTCGGCCGCCTGGAGCGGCTCAAGACGCACGCCCGCTGCTACGTGGAAGGCACGCATGCCGTCATCGACCGGCCGTGGTTGCCTGAGGCGCCCGTCGAGGTCTATTACGACGTCGAGTCCGACATGCTGGCCGAGCCCAACGTCCACTACCTGCACGGCGCGCTCGTGGTGAAGAAGGGCAAAGCCGCGTACAGGAAATTCCTGGTGCGCCAACCCAAGGACGAGGGCAAGGTCTGGCGCGCGTTCTGCGCCTGGATCGCAAAACTGCCGTCCGATGCCGTCATCTACCATTACGGGATGTACGAGCATGCCGTGGTCCGCGAGCTCACCGAGCGGCACGGCAGCCCCAAGGAGGCGCTGCTGCGCTTCGGCGAGATGATCGACCTGCAGAAAGTCGCCGCACGCAGCGTGCTCTTCCCGGTGCACTTCTACTCCCTCAAGGATTTGGCCAAGTACCTCGGTTTCCGATGGCGCACCAAAGGCGCCACAGGCGGGGCCTCCGTGGAGTGGTACAACGAGTGGCGGCGGACCAAGAAGGCCGCGCTGCTCACGAAGATCGTCGAGTACAACGAGGACGACGTCTTGGCCACGAGGGTACTCAAGGATTTCCTGGCCGGGCTGTGATATACTAGGGCAAATGCCGCGCAAGACACCCTCGCGCCCATCGCGCAAAGCCGTCCGCGCCGCCAAGCACGCGGCCCTCGACGTCATCATGCAGGAGCCGGAGGAGACCGTGCACTTCCCGGTCTCCTTCGGGCGCATCGCCATGAACTCGGCCATCTGGGGCGCCGTCGTCCTGGCGGTCCTGGCGCTGGCCGTGCTCTCGTCTGCCGTCTTCCTGATGCGTGACGAGGTCGGACAGCTTGCCGCGCAGCTCACCGCCAAGGACCGCGAGCTGGGGATCCTCTCGAGCGAACTCCAAAAGGTCCGTGACCAGATGTTCGGGGAGCGGGAAGAGGTGGTGGAGCAGGGGCAACGTATCGTGGCCGTGTCCACCGAGAGCGGCTTGATGGAGGAGATGCCTGCTTCGCTCGTCGAGCGCGACGCGCATCCCATCCTGGCCGTGGCCGGGCAGTACATCTACCAAGCCAAGGGCGACACGATCGTCCGCCGCGAGCTGAAGACCGGGACGGAGACACAGGTGCTCAAGAGCCGTGCGCCGATCGTGGACCTGCTCGTCAGCAGCAACGGGGAGTGGCTGGCGTATTCCGTCAACGCTGAAGAACGTGAGGTCTTAGGCGAAACCGTTCAGGCATTCGTCTTGCCGATCACCGCCCGTGGCGACGCTGTTGAGCTCGGCCCATGGCAGGGAAGCGACGCCCTTTCTGGCGTCGACATGGTCGCATTGAGCGACGATGGAAAGACCGTCGTTTGGAGAGATCAAGGCGGACTCGGTGAGGGTCCGTGCGGGCACGAACATCTTCATCGTGTGAATGTCGCCAACGGCCGAGAGACCGGTCTTGTCGAGACAGAAGGCTGTGCCGGGGTTCCTGATGAGGAGAGTGTGTTTGCTGGCCCGGGCGATGGTATTGGGGTAGTCGGTCCAACTCCGGATGGAAACACCGCGGTTCTCTTTGATCGTGACAATAACCGCCTCATCGCCCGCAACTTCACGACCGGTCGCGACCGCGTGCTCCATGCCTTCAACGCTGACGATGCGACCGAGATGAACGCCGCCATCTCGCTCGACGGCACCGAGGTCGCCGTCATCGTGGGAGACGGGATCTTTGCCGTTCCGGTGGCCGGTGGGCAGTGGCGGGAGATCGGCACGCACTCCCTCGACGCCGCACCGGGCGAGACCATCATCGCCTACGTCCCCGGGAAGTTCCTGCTGACGCTCTATCCGAGCTTGGACGGCCGCTACGCCTACCGCAACCTCGAGACCGGCACCATCGCCTCCGTGGACGGCCCGTTCGTCAACGTCGTCGGTTGGAGCGCCGAAGCCGCGACGGTCGTTCTGCTCGAAGATACCCGCGAGTGATATGCCGAGGAAACCAGGTGTCATTGCGAGGAGCGGAGCGACGAAGCAATCTTGTAAGATTGCTTCGCTGCCGCTCGCAATGACCATTGGGCTACTTCTCCTCGGCGCCTCGTGCGCTCCGACTTCGCAGCCGACCAATTCGCCATTCACCCAGCCGACGGCCGCGACGCCGCCCTCGGCCGCTGACCGCATCACCATGCCTTCCACCTCCAACGTCCCGGAATTCCCCGGCGTGCTCCCGGCCGAAGAGCGCCGCGGCAAGCGCATCCGCATCAGCACCGCCAAGGGCGACATCGTCTTCGACCTCTACGCCGACGAAGCGCCCATCGCCGCCTCCAACTTCCTTTGGCTGACCCAGCACAAGTTCTACGACGGGCTGACCTTCCACCGCGTCGAGCCGGGCTTCGTCATCCAAGGCGGCGACCCGGACGGCAACGGCACCGGGGGTCCGCCCTGGCGCTTCCGCGACGAGCCGGTGACGCGGCCGTACCTCAAGGGCACCGTGGCCATGGCCAACGCGGGCCCGGACACCAACGGCTCGCAGTTCTTCATCATGCTCGAGGATTGGAACGTGCCCGGCCGGACGCTGCCGCCCAATTACACCATCTTCGGACAGGTGGCCTCCGGCATGGAGGTGGTCGAGGGCATCCGGCGTGGCGACGTCATGACCTCCGTGACCGTCGAGGACGCGCGTTGACCCGCACGTCTTGCTCCGTCGCCCGGAATCCGCTAGTCTCCGTCGGTTATGCGCCCTGGACGCGGCAAAGGACAACTGTTCCTGCCGGTCGCCGTCGCGGCACTCGCCGGATTGGCGACCTTGGCGTACATCGGCCGCGGCCCGCTGCGCAACGCCTGGTACGAGGCGCGCAAGCCGGCCGTGCCCGCGGCGGTGCCGCTCGAGGAGACGCGGGCCGCCGCCGAGCAGGCATCCCCGCCAGCCTCCCCGCCTGGAGACGAGGGTCCGGCTCCCGCGGCGCCTCCGGCGTTGCCCGGGTCCTACAACCTGGACGTCCCCTGGATGGTCCAGGCGCCCTTCGCCGACTGGACCGGCTCCTACGAGGACGCCTGTGAGGAGGCTTCGGCGCTGATGGTCCACTACTACTACACCAAGCAGCGCTTCGAGACGCAGGACGAGATGAAGGAGGAGCTCGACAAGGCCTTCGTCTGGGAGGATCGGCGCTTCGGCTACGACCTGGACACGACCGCCGAGGAGACGGCCGTCATGCTGCGCGAGTACTTCGGCTGGGACCGCGTCGAGCTCGTCGAGGATCCCACGGCCGAGCAGATCAAGCGCCACATCGCCGCCGGCCGCCCGGTCATCGTCCCGGCGTACGGCAAGGCGCTCCTGAACCCCAACTTCCGCAACGGCGGCCCGGACTACCACATGCTGGTCATCAAGGGGTATACGGCCACGGATTTCGTGACCAACGACCCGGGCACGCGCCGCGGCGCCGACTACCTCTATCCCGTCGCCCGGCTGATGGACGCCATCCACGATTGGAACGGCGGTGACGTGCTGGGCGGGCGTCGGGTGATGATTGTCGTCCATCCCTAGACGTGCCACGATGGCGGTATGACCGTCTTCGAGGCCATGTTCTCCGGGTTCGTCATCGGTCTGGTCTTGAGCGTGCCCGCCTTCGTGGCCGAGACCGTCCACCACGGGAAGAACCTGCCGCTGCTCATGGACGTCAAGACGTTTTGGGGCGCCAGGCTCTCGCCGGGCGCCGTGCTGTGGTGGTCCGTGGCCGTGCACCTGTTGATGAGCACGCTCTTCGGCGGGGCGTACGTCGCCGCGGCGCCGTTCTTGCCCGGTCTTCCCTGGGACGTGACGTCGCTGGCCTCCTACGCGCTCGGGTACTACGTCGTCGTCGGCGGCGGCGTGCTGCCGCTGGTCGGGCTGGGCCTCTTCGGGCGGCGGGAGGGCGGCTTCGTCTGGGCCGAGCTCCTCATGGCCACAGGACTCTACGCCATGCTGCTCGGCGGCCTGGCGCATCTCCTTTTCCTGGGTTGACGCTATGGTCGGTCGTCCCACGTATCACCCCGGTCTCGCGGCGCTGCTGGCGTTGCTCCTGCTGCTGGGCGTCGTCCTGCTCGTGGCCGTGCAGCTGCGTACCGAGGGCCAGGCGGACGCCCCGCCCGAGACCCGGCCGACCGCGGCCGAGCCGGAGGCCGCGGCCGCGGAGACCGCAAGGCACGTCGCCAAGCCCGCGCGCGTCAAGGCGCTCTACGTGACCACGGCCACCGCCGGCGGCGATGCGCTCGAGGGCATCCTCGGCATCGCCGACCGCACCGAGATCAACGCGCTGGTGGTCGACCTCAAGGATGACAGCGGCGCACCGGGCTTCCGCATCGCCGACCCCCGGTACCGGGACGTCAACCGCGAGAAGGCCACGATGGGCGCGTTGGCGTCCGTCGCCGATGCCGGGCACGCGCACGGGCTGTACCTCATCGCGCGGCTGCCGGTCTTCCAGGATTCCTGGTTCGCCGACCGCCATCCGGAGCTGGCCTTGCAGCGCCGCGGCGGAGGGCTCTGGCGCGACAACCGCGGCATCCGCTGGCTCGATCCGACCGCGGAGGGGGTCTGGGAGTACAACGCCGTCCTGGCCGAGGAGGCCTTCGCGGCCGGCTTCGACGAGATCCAGCTGGATTACGTGCGTTTCGCCTCCGACGGCAACCTGACGACGATCGTCTACCCCTCGTGGGACGGCGCGGAGCCCAAGCCCGAGGCCTTGGCGCGGTTCTTCGCATGGATGGCGGAGCGCCTGCGCGGGCAGGGAATCCCGCTGTCCGCGGACCTCTTCGGCTACACCTTCCGCGTGGAGGACGGCTACGACCTCGGCATCGGCCAGCGCCTGGCGCCGCTCCTGCCGCATCTCGATTTCGTCTCGCCGATGGTCTACCCCTCGCACTATCCGAGCGGGCATCTCGGCTTGGCCAATCCGGCGGCGCATCCCGGGCCGGTGGTGGCCGACGCGCTGGCCGACGGCCAGACCATCATCGACGCGGTGCGGCCGGAGTTCCGCGGCGTCCGTCCGTGGCTCCAGGACTTCGATCTCGGCGCCGACTACACGCCGGCGATGGTCCGCGCCCAGATCGACGCCGCCGAAGCGCATCCCGGCACCGACGGCTGGATGCTCTGGAACGCGCGCAACGTCTACACGGAATCGGCGCTGAAGCCGGAGTGACGCTTGGGCTATGGGAGAGAAGGTGATCATCGATTGGGAGCAGCTCGGCATCGGACCGCCGGACGGGGAGCGGCCGGAGCGGTCTGCCCAGGAAGCGCCGGAGCCGCCGCGCGAGCGCCCGGCCACGGACGCCCTGCGCGCCATCGAGGCGCGTCATGCCAGGGACGCCACCTTCGCGCCGGAGGCGCAACTCGCGGCGGAACGGCAAGCGATCGAGGGGAAGCTCCAGGGGCTCGAGGAGGAGGCCGAGGAGCTCGCGGCCGGCGGTCTGGCCGCGGCGGAGCGCAATGCGCGTCTCCGGACGCTCGACCGCCGGATCGAGGAACTCGGGATCGAGGCGGCCGTGTTGGACGAGGCCATCGCCGAACTCGAAAAGGGCAATACGGAGTCGGCCGTGAACTACTTCTCCGCACGTGAGGTCGAGGCCGCGGCGGCACTGGCGTCGGCGCAGGACGGGATGGAAGCGGCCGTGGAACGGATGAAGGAAGCCGTCAGCGACACGGAGGCGTTGGTCGCGGCCGCTGCCGAGGTCAATGCGGCCAAGGTCGCCGTCGTCGCCGCGGAACGCAAGCACCAGCGGCTCGCCGACCAGATCGAATATCTCAAGCGAAAGGACACGAGGGCCGCATGAGCGAGATCTCCCCGCAGGAACTGCGCCGTCTGCTCGCGTCCGACGGCTGCTTCCTCGTCGATGTCCGCGACCCCGAGGAGGTGGCCGAGGGGAAGATCGCCAAGGCCATCCCCATCCCGATGGACCAGCTCGAGCAGAAGCTCGCGGGCATGCGCAAAGACGCGCCGCTGGTGCTGTACTGCCGGACGGGCCGCCGCTCGCGGGCCGCCGCCGCCGCGCTCCGTGAGGCCGGCTACACCGATGTCCGCTCGCTCACCGGCGGGCTGGAGACCTGGGAGCAGGAGGCGTAGGGCCTGAAAAAGCAGGCGGAAACTGGTATCATGACCTGGACGTACTGATACCGACATGCGCAAGGAGGATGCCGCGTTCCTGAAAGAAGCGCTCCGCTTGGCCGCGCCGCATGCGCGGCGTTTGCCGTTCGGCGCTCCGGCCGGGGCGGTCCTGGTGCGCGACGGCCAGGTCGTCGGCCGCGGCGCCTACACCCAGGCAGGCGGTCCGCATGCCGAGGTCAAGGCGCTCGCCCAGGCCGGGCGACGCGCCGCCGGCGCCACGTTGTACGTGACGCTCGAGCCGTGCACGTGGTTCCCGGGCAAGCACACCGGTTCCTGCAGCCACGCGCTCATCCATGCCGGCGTCTCCCGCGTGGTCTTCGGCCTGCGCGACCCGCATCCGCGCGTCCGCGGTCTCGAGACGCTGCGCGCCGCCGGCATCCGCGCCGAGGAGGGGAACGTCCCGGGTCTGACGCGGCTCTATGCCGCGTCCGTCAAGCGGATGCGCGAGCGCTACGCCAACCGCCGTCCGTACGTGCTCATGAAGACGGCCATGTCCGCGGACGGCAAGATCGGCTCGCCGCGCCACACCGCGGTGCGGCTCTCCAACGTCCCGGACGCCGCGGCGGTGGACCGTCTGCGGGCCGAGAGCGACGCCATCTTGGTGGGCGGCACCACCGTGGTGCGCGACGACCCGCGGCTCGTGGTGCGCTCCGCCGCGCTGCAGCGCGAACGCCGCCGCCGCGGCCTGCCGGCGCAGCCCGCCAAGGTGGCGGTCGTCGACGTGGCCAAGCTCGCGCCGCGCTCGCGCTTCTTGACCATGGGCACGGGCGAGAAGATCGTCTTCACCACCTTCCGCACGCCGGTCACCGACCTCGGCCGTCTGCAGCGCATCGCCACGGTCTATGCCACGCCCGGCCCGCGCGTCGACTTGGCGGAGGCCATGCGCATCCTCGGCGCGCAGCATGGCATCCGGCGGCTGCTGCTCGAAGGAGGCGGCACGCTCAACGCGGCCATGCTCGCGGCCGGGCTGGTGGACGGGATCCGTACGGCCATCGCGCCGATCGTCATCGGCGGCATGCAGAGCCCGACCCTCGTCGACGGCCAGGGATTCGCGGACGCCCGTCGGCCGACGCTGCGCGTCATCAAGCGGGAGACGCTCGGCGACATGACGGTCATCTGGTACAGTGTCCGGCGCTGACTATGCCCAGGAAAAAGAAGACCGACGGCAACGGCCATCCGCCGCAGATCGCGAAAGGCTTCACCGAGTGGGCGCACCTACCGACGCGTTTCCACCATTTCCATGTCGCGGCCTGGGTCGATCCCGACGCCGAGGCCGAGCACCTCGTGCTCGTCAAAGGCCGCGTCGCCGGCAAGAAGGACGTCCTGGTGCGCATCCAGAGCGAGTGCATGACCGGCGACGTCTTCGGCTCCAAGCGTTGCGACTGCTACGATCAGCTCCAGAAGTCGCTGGAACGCATCGAGAAGAAGGGCGAGGGGGTCGTCATCTACCTGCGGCAGGAGGGCCGCGGCATCGGGTTGGCCAACAAGATCCGCGCCTACCACCTGCAGGACGAGGGCTTCGACACCATCGAGGCCAACCATCAGCTCGGGCTGCCCGTCGACGCGCGCCACTACGGCGCCGCCGCGGACGTCCTCGCGGAGCTCGGGGTGAAGTCGCTGCGGCTCCTCACCAACAACCCGCAGAAGCTCGCCGAGCTGCGTGCGGCGGGCTTGGCCGTGCGCCGCGAGCCGCTCATCGTCCGTCCCAACCGCTTCAACAAGCGCTACCTCACCGCCAAGCGCCGGATCTTCCGCAAGAGGAAGCGGTAGGTATGCACGTCTTCCAGGTCTCGGAGTTCGTCGCCTACTTCAACGACGCCGTCCGCTCGTTCATGAACGAGCAGCAGATGGCCATCGAGGGCGAGGTGGCCGGCTTCAGCATCGCCAAGCAGCGGTTGGCGTACTTCAAGGTCAAGGACGAGTCGTCGGTCCTGGACTGTTTCGCGTTCAAGTGGAACTTGGGGACGCCGGTCGAGGATGGGATGAAGGTGCGCCTCTACGGCTACCCAAACATCTACGGCCCGAGCGGCAGCTTCAAGTTCAACGTGACCCGACTGGAGCCCATCGGCGAAGGCGCGCTCAAACGCGCCTTCGAGCTCCTCAAGAAGACGCTCGCCGACGAGGGGCTCTTCGCCCCGGAGCGCAAAAGGCCGCTGCCGCGCTTCCCGCAGCGCATCGGGCTGATCACCTCGTCCGGTGCCGCCGCCTACACCGATTTCCTGCGCATCCTCGGCGACCGCTGGGGCGGGCTGGAGATCGCGCTCGCCGACGTCGCCGTGCAGGGCAAGGACGCCGTCTCCGAGATCTGCGGGGCCTTCCGCTGGTTCAACGCGCATGCCGCGGACGTCGACGTGCTGGTGCTGACCCGCGGCGGCGGCTCCATGGAGGACCTCGCGGCCTTCAACGACGAGGCCGTGGCCCGCGCCGTCTTCTCGTCCAAGGTCCCGGTCGTCGTCGGCGTCGGCCACGAGCGCGACGACACCATCGCCGACTTCGCCGCCGACGTCCGCGCCTCGACGCCATCCAACGCCGCCGAGCGGCTGGTGCCGGACCGTCGCGACGTGCTCGCCGGCATCGCCGCTCAGGAGCGCGCCGTCCTGCACGCCGTCGAGCGCGCGCTCGGCGACGACGAGCGGCGCTTGGCCGAGGCCGTGGACCGCATGGACGCCGCCGTGCGCCGCGAGAGCCGCGGCGTGCTCGCGGCGGTCCACCGCTTCATGCTCTCCGGCGCGCGCTTCGAGTCCGCCGTCCATCGGCGCGCGCATGCCGTCCGGGCGGCCGTGGCCCGCGTCGACGCGCGTCTCGCGGCCCGGCGCGCCGCGGCCGGCCAGCGCGCCGCCGCCCTGGAGCGTCTGTTGCGCTCCCTCGATCCGCAGGCCGTGCTCACGCGGGGCTATTCCATCACCACGCTGCCGGACGGCAGGATCCTGCGCACCGCCGACGTCCGCGAAGGCACCGAGATCACGACGACGGTCGCGGCTGGACAGGTCGTCTCACGCGTGATAGGCAAACAGCGTTCGCTCTTCGCGGACAAGGAGGCGTGAGTGGGCAAACGGACGAAGTGGACGCCGGAGCTCGTCGCCCAAGAGCTGGAGCGGGCGCATCGGCGTTGGCTTGAGGACGACATCCACGGCAGGAGGGTCGGCAAGCCGTTCAATCCGGCGTATCTGGTGCGCATCAAGCGGCGGCAGGCGTACGACCAGAACCGCAACAACGGCGTCTTCGCCGCCGGCCTGGCGCGGGCGGGCGATGCCGTCCGCGCGGCCTGGACCGCCCGGCCGCACACGGACTGGACGGAGAAGAAGGTCGCCGGCCGCCTGCAGGAGCTGTTCAAGCGGTGGTGGACGGAGGTCCACCTCAAGGACGCGGGCCGGCCCTGGTCGTTGAGCTACCTGACGCAGGCCGACAAGACCTTCGTCCGGGTGACCCAGCGGCTCGGCTTCTCGATCGAGACGATCATCAAGAAGCGTCTCGGCGGCGACATCCGGACGTACTGGCGCCCGACGCGGCAGCTCACCCGCCGGGCGCGCCAGAAGCGCACGCTCCCCGATGCGGCGAAGGCGCTGACCGATCTCTACCGGCGCTGGTCGACCGACGCGGATCGGGGGCTGCCCGCGGGGCGCGCCTTCGGCCCGCACTACCTCACCGTCTGCGGCGAACAGCGGCTCGAGGCCTGGATCCGTCGCGGCAAGGCGCGCGACCGGATCAGGCAGGTCCTGCGCTACGCGCCGCCGGAGGTGGCCAAGGCGTGGTTCTGCAAGCGGCGTCCCTGAGCGGACGCCTTTTCTCTTGCCCGTGCGCGGCGGCGGAGGTACAGTGGTGCCGCTATGGCCGCGAAAAGCGAAAAGAAGCAGAACCTCGAGCAGGCCTTCAAGGAGCTCGAGACCATCACTGCCTGGTTCGAGAAGGAGGAGATCGACCTCGAGGAGGGGCTCGCCAAGTTCGAGCGCGGATTGGAGCTCGCCCGCACCCTCAAGGGGCGGCTCGGCGAGGTCGAGAACCGCGTCAAAGCCATCAAGGCCAAGTTCGCCGACCTCGTCGATGACGACGGGCCGGCCGACGAAGAAGGGCCTTACGCCTGACCTATGATGCTCATCGTCCGTTGGATCGTCATCACGCTCTCGGTCATCCTCGTGGCCAACGTCGTCCCGGGGATCGCCGTCCGCGATTTCTACGCCGCGCTCATCGTCGGCCTGGTCTACGGCCTGCTGTTGGCCGTCGTGCGGCCGATCCTGGTGCTCCTGACGCTGCCCATCACGCTGCTCACCCTCGGGCTCTTCACCTTCGTCATCAACGCGTTGCTCTTCTGGCTTGTGGCGCGCTTCGTGCCCGGCTTCATGGTCGACGGGTTCATGCCCGCCTTCTGGGGCGCGCTGGTCATCTGGGCGGTCTCGTACCTCGCGAGCGCCGTGTCGCGCGAATGAACCGCGACACCCTGATCCTCTCGCTCGGAGGATCGCTCATCGCGCCCAAGGAAGGCATCAACACCCCGTTCCTCAAGGAGTTCCGGAAGCTCGTCCGGAAGCACGTCAAGGACGGCAAGCGCTTCGTGCTCATCTGCGGCGGCGGCAAGACGGCGCGTGAGTACCAGGCCGTGGCCAAGGAGCTGGGCGAGCTGACCCGCGACGCGCTGGACTGGATCGGCATCCACGCCACGCGGCTCAACGCGCATCTGGTGCGGACCATCTTCGGCAAGGAGGCCCACGGCCGCGTGGTCACCGATCCCAAGGGCGCCCGCGGCTGGAAGACCCCCGTGCTCGTGGCCGCCGGCTGGAAGCCCGGCGCCTCCACGGACTGGGACGCGGTGCTGCTGGCCCGCGCGCTGGGGGCCAAGATGCTCGTCAACCTCTCCAACGTCGACTACGTCTACGACAAGGACCCGCGCACGCACAAGGACGCCGTGCCGATCTGCGAGATGCGCTGGAAGGCGCTGCGCAAGCTGGTCGGCAACCGCTGGGATCCGGGCGCGCACGTGCCCTTCGATCCGGTGGCCAGCAGGAACGCCGAGAAGCTCGGCCTGACCGTGGTCATCGCCAACGGCCAGAACCTCAAGAACCTCGATGACATGATCTCCGGCCGGACCTTCACCGGTACGGTGATCCACTGAAGGGGGAGGGGGCGCCAGGCCCCCACACCTATGCCTGACATCGCCCAGGAATCCTTGGAGCTCCACAAGAAGCATCGCGGCAAGATCGAGATCGTCAGCAAGCTTCCGGTCAAGGACCGTGAGGCGCTCTCCCGCGTCTACACGCCGGGGGTCGGCGCCGTGTCCACGGCCATCGGCAAGGACAAGGAGAAGGTCTGGGAGTACACGGCGCGCGGCAACATGGTGGCCGTGGTCTCGGACGGTTCGGCCATCCTGGGGCTCGGCAACCTCGGGCCGGAGGCGGCCCTTCCGGTGATGGAAGGCAAGGCCGTGCTCTTCAAGGAGTTGGCCGGCGTCGACGCGTTCCCGCTCTGCCTGGCCACCCAGGATCCGGACGAGATCGTCGCGACGGTCAAGGCGATCGCCCCGGTCTTCGGCGGCATCAACCTCGAGGACATCGCCGCGCCCAAGTGCTTCGACATCGAGCGGCGGTTGCGCGAGGAGCTGGAGATTCCGGTGGTCCACGACGACCAGCACGGCACGGCCACGGTGGTGCTCGCCGCGCTCATCAATGCGCTGAAGGTGAAGGGCATGGCCATGGCCGACGCACGCGTCGTCATGAACGGCGCGGGCGCGGCCGGCATCGCGGTGGGGGAGATGCTGCTCGCCGCGGGGGTCACCGACCTCACGCTGTGCGACAGCAAAGGCGTCATCCATGCAGGGCGGACCGATCTCACCGAGGGCAAGCAGGCCATCGTCGGACGCACCAACCCGCGCGGCATCACCGGGACGCTGGCCGATGCCGTGAAGGATGCGGACGTCTTCGTCGGCGTTTCGGTCGCGGGCGCGCTCTCCGGTGACCTCGTGCGCACCATGCGCACGGACCCGATCGTCTTCGCCCTGGCCAACCCCACGCCCGAGATCATGCCGGACGAGGCCAAGGCCGCGGGCGCGCTCATCGTGGCCACGGGCCGATCGGATTTCCCCAACCAGATCAACAACGCCTTGGCCTTCCCCGGCATCTTCCGCGGCGCCTTGGACCGCCGCGTGCGGCGCATCACCCGCGAGATGCTCGTCGCCGCCGCCAAGAACCTTGCAGCGGTGGTGGAGGCGCCTACGGCCGAGCGCATCATGGCGGACATCTTCGACCCCAAGGTCGTCCCGTCCGTGGCCGAGGCCATCCGTTGACAAGACGGCCGTTCCGTGCCATCCTCCGCCGGAGGAGGTGTGATGACCAGCAGGAACGGCACGCCCGCGGAGACGGTGATCCGCATCAGCAACTCGTTCTCTGACGGGGAGGTCAAGGTGATGGACTTCATCCTGACCACCATGCTGCGCGGCGGCGATCCGCGCGGGGCGGTCCGCAGCAAGGACTTCGCCTCGCTCTGCCGCAAGGTGCAGCAGATGAAGGACAAGGCCGCCAAGAAGGCCAAGGAGCAGGGGCGCGAGATCACGCCGCTCACCCTGCCGTCGCCGGAGGAGGAGTCCTCCGGCGTGCGCGAGTCCGGCTTCTGACCGCCTGTCCGCGTCCGCGCCCGCCAGGGACTTGACGTCCGGGCGGGTCTTTTTTATACTTCCGTCAAACCTGCAGAGCCAAAGACGGCGACCGGCCACACGGCCTCAATTCCCGAAAGGGTGGTACGCCCAGGCAAGCAGATCGGCCTTCCGGCCGGTCCCATGCCCGCCGTCTGCGTCTCCGCAGGCGGCTCATCGTTTTAAAGGTCGAACACATGCCCAAGACGCGCGCACAGAAGGAAGCGACGCTCTCGGACCTCGTGGCCACGCTGAAGGGGATGAAGTCCATCGTCTTCGCCAACTACGAGGGCCTGACCGTCCAGGAGGTCGAGGCGCTGCGCCGGGCCTGCAAGAAGGAAGGGGTCTCCTACGGCGTCTACAAGAAGACGCTGTTGACCCGGGCCTTTAAGGAGATCGGGATCGCCGTCGATCCCAAGGCCGTCAGCGGGAACTTCGCCACGGTCATCGGCCTCGAAGACGAGGTCGCGCCGGCCAAGGTCCTCTCGACGTTCGCCAAGACCCACGAGGCGTTGGCCATCAAGGCCGGCGTGCTCGAGGGGAAGATGCTGGACGCCGCGGGCGTCGCCGCGCTGGCCAAGCTGCCGTCCAAGACGGAGCTCCTGGCCAAGCTCGTCGGCTCGCTCAACGCGCCGGTCTCCGGCTTCGTCAACGTGCTTGCAGGCAACCTGCGCGGTCTCGTGACCGTGTTGAACCAGATCAAGGACGCCAAGGCGTCCGCCTAACCCAGAACAGCTATGTCGGAAGAGAAGAAGGACGTCGTGGTCCCCGAGAAGTTCAAGGCCCTCGTGGAGACCGTCGAGAAGATGTCGGTGCTGGACCTCGCGGAGCTCGTGAAGGTCCTCGAGGACAAGTTCGGTGTCTCCGCCGCCGCTCCGGCCATGATGATGGCCGCCGCGCCCGGCGCCGGTGCCGCCGCCGCCGAGGAGAAGACCAGCTTCACGGTGGAGCTGACCGCCGCCGGCGACAACAAGATCAACGTCATCAAGGCCGTCCGCGAGCTCACCCAGCTCGGGCTGAAGGAAGCCAAGGACATGGTCGACGGCGCCCCCAAGGTCATCAAGGAGGGTGTCGACAAGGCCACGGCCGACGAGATGAAGAAGAAGCTCGAAGAGGCCGGCGGCAAGGTCACCATCAAGTGATCCTGGCCCGAAAGAAAAACGCCCCACGCGGGGCGTTTTTCCTTGCATCATCAGGGGAGCGGGAACCTGGTCAGTGTCGTACCATCCAGCACATAGACGGTCTTACCCTCCTCATCCACAGCGAACTGCGTGGGAGAAGCCCAGTCGGCCGTGAACTGCGTCTTGAGCGCGCCGGTTTCCTTGGCGAGCACGATGACGCGCTTGCCCGCGGCGTCGAAGAGATAGAGGTTCTCGCTGCTCGGGTCCGTCCACAGGTCGGTCAGCGCGGAAATGGCCGGCTCCACGCGCTTGGGGGCAAAGGCCTGGCGGATGCCGCTCTCGAAGCGCTGCACCGTGCCGTCCGTGTTGGCCGTCCAGATGGCGCCGTCGATGGCCAGCGCCGTGAGCGTGCCGAGGTCGGGGTTCGGCGTCTGGACCCAGGCCGTCTTGGCGCCCCAGCCCGTACCGTCCCGGTTGAAGCGGAAGATCTGGTTCTGGGCGGGCGCGGCCACGTACAGCCGGCGGTTCCAGACGGCGGCGTCCGGCGGCGGAGCGTCGGCCACCGCCGTGGTGTCGAAGCGGGTGAGCGTGGCTCCGGCGAGCGTGTACATCTCCTGGCCGTCGGTGGCCAGGACGGCGCCGCCGTCCTGGAGCGTCGCGGCGCTGTAGGTGCGGCCGGGGACCACCGACAGCACGTCGGCCGCACCGCCGGAGAGCGGGAAGCCGACGATGAGGCCTGCCGCGTCCACGGCCACGGCATCGTCCGTGCGCAGGACCAGCGCCACCGGAGAGGGGAGCGAGACCTCGGAGAGCGCCGAGACGACCTCGGGCGATACCTTCACCGCGTGCGTGAGCTTGGCGGTCTCCGCAGCCAGCTGGCCGTCGAGCTCCTGCGCGGTGCGCTGCTCGGCCGCGGACTTCTGGGGAAGCGCGGCGACCAGCTCACGCGCGGCATCCAGGGCGTCCCAGGCGCGGTCCTCGTCGCCGTAGATGAGCGCGGCCTCGATCTCGTCGCGGCGCTTCTGCACGTCGGCGAGCTGCTGGGCATAGGCCTCGGCCTTGCGCTCCTGCGCCGCTGCCCAGGCCCGCCAGCCGATGCTCGCGGCCAAGAGCAGCACCACCGCGCCGATGCCGATGAGCACCAGGCGCGAGCGTTGCGGCATGGCGGCGAACGTCGCCTTGAGCTGCGCCGGCAGGCCGCCGACCTGCGAGGGCAACTTGGTGAGCCGGGTGATCATGCCGGCGCCGGCTGCGGGCGGCGTCTCGGGTAGGGGCGACCCATTGCGGTCGCCCTGGTCCGGGCGGACCCGTCGGTCCGCCCCTACACCGGGTTTGCCCTTTGGCATCATCTTCTGGACGGATTCCGCAGCGCCCTTGACCATGCCTTTGACGTCCGAGAGGAGCGGCGGCGAGAGCCAGGCTTCCGTGTCTTTGGTCTTGGCGAGCAGGTTCTCGATGGAGGCCACGGACGATTCCGCGGCGGCCACGCGGATGGCCTTGTCCACGCGGACCGAGCGCATCAGCGCCGCCACGAGCGGCGTCTTGCGGTCCAGGTCGTCGAGCGCCGCCCGCAGACCGGCCAGCGGATCCTCGTCGGCAAGGAGCTCCTGCAGGTGCCGCAGCGACACGAAGTTCACCAGCTCATGTGACGTGACGAGCAGCTGGTCGCCGGTGCCGAGCGCGCCGGCGATGACCTCGGGGAAGAGCACCTCGGGCGTGGTCGCGCGGGCCTCGGCGAAGAGATCGGTCAGCTCCGTCTTGCGGCCGGTGCGCTGCGCCAGGAACGCGTGGGCCTGGCCGTGGCGGGCGAGCGAGACGCCGTTCCTGACCTGCAGCCCCCACAACGCCACCATCTGCTCGTGTTCGTCGCCGCGGTAGTCGCCGGTCTGGAGCGCGGACGTGAAGCGGCGGTTGGCGGCGGCCAGGATCTTCTCGAACCAGGCGGCCGCCTGCTGGCGCACCTCGCCCTTGCCGGCCAGTTCGTCGGCCAAGTCCACGAGCGCCTTGGTCGTGGTCGGGGTGCGCGTGGCCACGAAGCCGAAGAACCGCGCTGGGCCGTCGGCGCAGGTCACGGGGATGGAAAAGAGCCGGGCCCGGGGGAGGGACCCCGACTCATGGGCGTAACTGTCGATTTTCCAGTGATAATTCCCTGCCATCGGGCGCGGTTGACCCTGGGGAGACGTCTCATTATACTCAGGTTTGTCCTTATCGGCCAGTCGATGCGCCAGAAATCCAACGCCATCGAACACCTTTTTGGCTCCGCCACGCGGGTCAAGCTCCTCCGGCTGTTCCTGCACCACCCGGAGGACGCTTTTTATGTGCGCGAGCTTTCCCGCCGGCTCGGCGTGCAGATCCACGCCGTGCGGCGCGAGTTGGATGCCCTCGAGAAGATCGGCCTGCTGACCTCGCGGCGCGAGCGGCCCGCAGAGGGCGTGGATGAGGAAGACGCCGCCCCCAAGAAAGGCCGTCGCGCCCCGATGGCCGAGCGCAAGTACTACCAGACCAACCAGGACCACCTCCTCTACCCGGAGCTCCGGGCCCTCGTCACCAAGGCCGACCTGCTCGTGGAGGAGCAGATCCTCGGCCGCATCAAGGACCTGGGAGACGTGCAGTACGTGGCGCTCATGGGCCGCTTCCTCGGCGACCGCAGCGTGCCCACGGACATGCTGGTCGTGGGGCTCCTGCCCAAGAAGCCGCTCGTCGAGCTCGTCGCCGAGCTCGAGCGCGAGGTCGGGCATACCATCGACTACACGCTGCTCACCCCGCGCGAATTCAAGTACCGCAAGGAAGTCACGGACCGCTTCCTGTTCTCCTTGCTCGAGAGCAAGAAGATCGTGCTCGTGGACAAGACCGGCGGCCTGGCGCAGCTATGACGCTGGCCATCGACCCGCGCGACCCCGGTCGAACACGTTTGGTGCTCATCGGTCGCGGCCGGCTCGTGGCCACGGCCGACGTCGTGGAGAAGGATGCCATGCTCACGGCCCTGGCCGCGCTGCTGGCGCGTCATGGCGGCGTGCAGGCGCTCGCCCGCATCGGCGTGGTCATCGGCGGCGGCAGCTTCTCCGGCGTGCGCCAAGCCGTGGTCGTGGCACGGACCGTCGCGCTGGTGCGCGGGATCCCGGCCCGCGCCTTCCGCTGGAAGGGCGAGGAGCCGACGCTGCGCGAGATGCGTGCCGCGGGCACGCCGCTCACCCGCGTGGCCTACGCCGGCGCGCCCAACATCACCCGGCGCAGGAAGGGTTGACGCGAGCGGCTTTTTGGGGTTGACTGGGCATTTCATGACTCCGCGCCAAAAGACCATCTACCGCGTCATGGAGGCGATCCCCGGCCTGACGGTCTGGGCGACCTTCGTGCTGGGCGTGGTGGGCTCGGTGTTCTTCCCGATCTGGGTGCTCGGCTACATCCTGGTCTACGACCTGCTGTGGCTCTTCCGCGTGCTGCGTTTCGTCGTCAACCTCTTCGTCTCCTGGCGGCGCACCCACGCGGCGCTGACGGTGGATTGGCTGGCGCAGGTCTCGGCCCGCCCCGGCTTCCGCGACCTCTATCACGTCGTGTTCCTGCCGACGTACAAGGAGAGCGCGGACGTCATCCGCACGACCCTCACGTCGCTTGCCGCAAGCGCCTATCCCAAGGACCGCATGATGGTCGTCCTCGCGGGGGAGGAGCGCGACGGGGACGCCTTCCTCGCGACGGCAGACGTGCTGCAGCGTGAGTTCGGGCAGGGCTTCCACTCCTTTTTGGTGACGTTGCACCCGGCGGGCCTGCCGGACGAGATCCCCGGCAAGGGCTCCAACCTCAACTGGGCCGGACGCGCCGTCCAGGAGCACGTCGACCGGCTCGGCATCCCGTACGGGCAGGTCATCGTCTCGGCCTTCGACGTGGACACCATCGCGCATCCGCAGTACTTCGCCCACCTGGCCGAGACGTACCTCGCCACGGACCGCCCAACGCGCGCCTCCTATCAGCCGGTGGCGCTCTACAACAACAACATCTGGCAGGCCTGCGCCCCGGTGCGCGTGGCCGCCTTCGGCACGACCTTCTGGCTGATGAACGAGCTGGTGCGCCAGGACCGGCTGATCACCTTCTCCTCGCACTCCATGAGCTTCCAGGCGCTGGTCGACGTCGGCTTTTGGCAGAAGGACATCGTCACCGAGGACAGCCGCATCTTCCTGCAGTGCGTGGCCCGCTACAAAGGCGACTACCGCGTGGTGCCGCTGTCCCTCCCGGTGTCGATGGACATGGTGGAAGGGGCGACGTACGGCCAGGCGCTCGGCGCGCTCTACAAGCAGATCCGCCGCTGGGCCTGGGGGGTCGAGCACTTCCCGTGGCTGGCCTGGAACCTCGGGCGCGACAAGGCCGTGCCGCTCTGGACCAGGGTCAGGTTCATCTTCAACGCCTGGGAGGGGCCGTACTCGTGGGCCACCGCGCCGATCCTGATGTTCGCGCTCGGCCGGCTGCCGTTCTTCGTGGCCGTGGGCGGCGGCGCGCGGGAGATGGCGTTCTTCCAGAACGCGCCGTTCACCATCGAGCAGATCATGATCGTGACCAACGTCGGCGTGCTGGTCTCGGCGGTGCTCTCGCTCGTGCTGCTGCCGCCGCGGCCGGCGCACGTCCCGGCCCGCCGCTGGCTCACCATGCTCTTCCAATGGCTGCTCCTGCCGGTGACCTTCGTGGTCTTCGGCTCCATCCCGGCGGTCGACGCCATCAGCCGCTTGATGCTCGGGCGCTATCTGGGCTTCAATGTCACGGAAAAGCGGCGCAGCGCACCGGTCGCCGCCGTCGCCGAACCCGCCTGAGCATGGCCCGCGTCAGCGTCCACATCGTCACCTGGAACAGCATGCGGTACCTGCCGCAGGCGCTGGCCACATTGGCCGAGCAGACGTACCGCGACTTCAACTTGGTGGTCGTGGACAACGCCTCCACGGACGGCTCCCTGGAATGCGTGCGCGAATACTTCCCGCAGGCCGCGACGCTCCGCAACGCCAACAACCGCGGCTTCTCCGTGGCCCACAACCAGGCCATCGTGCTCGCCAAGGCGCTCTGGGAGCGTGCCGGCGAGCCGCTGGACGACAAGCTGGTCCTGGTCACCAATCCGGACATCCTGCTCGAGCCGGACTTCCTGGAGAAGATCGTGGCTGCGGCGGATGCGCACCCCGAAGCGGGGAGTTTCGCCTGCCGGCTGCGCAAGGCCGTGAGCGTGATGCGCCCGGACGAGAAGGAGGAGCCGCAGAAGACGACGAAGATCGACTCCACCGGGCTCCTCATGCGCCGCTCGCGTGCCGTAGTGGAGCGCGGCGCCGCGCTCGAGGACGGGGAGCGCTATGCCGCGGCAGGCGAAGTGTTCGGCGTCTCCGGGGCGCTGGGGCTCTACCGCATGCCGGCGCTCGAGCTCGCCAAAGTCGGACAGGAATATTTCGACGAGGACTTTTTCGCCTACAAAGAGGATGTCGATTTGGCCTGGCGGCTGCGCGTCTTGGGCATTCCGTGCTGGTACGTGCCGGACGCCGTGGCCTACCACTATCGCACCGCCAAGGGCAGCGAGAAGCGCTCCCTCGTCACGGCAGTCCGCGAGCGCGGGGAGAAATCCGGCTTCATCAACTACCTCTCGACCCGGAACCATTGGCTGATGCTCCTGAAGAACGATTCCCCGGGCGCGATGCTGCTGCACGGCTACCGCCTGTTCCCGTACGAGGCGGCCAAGCTGGTCTACCTGCTCTTCCGTGAACCGGGTTCGCTCAAGGCCATCCCGGCCGCGCTCGGACTCACCGGCAAGATGATGAAGAAGCGCGCGCTCATCCGCGCCGCCGCCAAATCCCGCGGCGGAGCGCAGAGCGTGAGGAAGTGGATGGTATGAAGTTCCCCACAGTATTCAAACGACCACCATCAGTCTTTCTGGTTGCGGTTGCGACCGTGTTGGGTTACTGGTCACTGACCATTTTTTTGGGGTATCGCTACTATCGTCTTTCGGGCGACTGGTTGAAGCAGTCAGCCGAGCTGTTGCTGCTCTTGACCCAGACCATCGGCATTGTTGTCGGTGCCTATTGGGTGATGAGGACCTTTGGCTGGGAGAAACGGGTTCTTGATATTCAAAAGGTTGCTGACTCTTTGAATGAGATTAAGAGCGCACTTCCGGGACTGATTTCAGCGTTGAGGATCTCCCAAGATGAGAATGCGTACATGACACCGCTTTTTCAACTTACTGGGAGGCTTCAGCACCGCGTTATCATGAGCCGGCTCCCAGAACCCCTGCAAGAAAAAATAAGTAAGACAGCGTTTAGCGTAGTTTTGCTTGCTGCAGAAAAAACTAATACCAACCTCCCGATGATGGCGGCCAAAAAGGGCAATGAGTTGGATGATTTGATACGGGAAGTGGCGAAGCATCGTCAATAGCATGGACCTCTCGATCATCGTCCTGAGCTACAACGGCAAACGGCTGCTGCGCGAGTGCTTGCGGAGCATCCGCTTTGCCGATCCCAAGCTGCGGCACGAGGTGATTGTCGTGGATAACGCCAGCGCCGACGGTTCGGCGGAGATGGTGGCCAAGGAGTTCCCCGAGCACGCGCTCATCAAAGCCGGCGCCAACTTGGGCTACGCCGGCGGCAACAACCTGGGGCTGGCCGCGGCCAGGGGGCGGTACGTGATGATCATGAACCCGGACATCTTCGTCAAAGACGGTGCGCTCGAGGAGCTGGTGCGCTGGCTCGAGGCGCATCCTGAGGTCGGCGTGGTCGGGCCCAAGCTGGTGAACGGCGACGGCGAGACGCGCCAAGAGTCCGCCTACCGCTATCACACGCCCATCGTGCCGGTGCTGCGCCGCACGCCGCTCGGCCGCACGGGATGGGGGAAGCGGAAGGTCGAGGCCTTCCTCATGAAGGACGCGCAGACGGACGCACCGACCGAGGTGGACTGGCTCCTCGGCGGAGCGCTCGTGGCGCGGCGCGAGGCCGTGGCGCAGGTGGGGCTGCTCGACGAACGCTTTTTCCTGTACTTCGACGACGTGGACTGGTGCCGCCGCTTCTGGGAAAAGGGCTGGAAGGTGGTGTTCCTGCCGCACGTCTCGCTCATCCACCTCCACCAGCGCCAGAGCGCCGACGGCGACATGCTCGGCGTCGTCACCAACCCCGTGACGCGCATCCATCTGCGAAGTGCGGTACGATACTTCCGGAAGTATTGGGGCAAGCCCAATCCGCGCACCAAGGAGCCGGTCCGGTTGTGAAAACACTGTCATGCTGAGGGAGCGTAGCGACCGAAGAATCCTGCGAGCCCTGAAGGATCCTTCGCTCCGCTCAGGATGACAATCGGGTAAACGAGGAGGACATGCCACACGAGTTCCTAAAACCCATGAAGCACGGTGCGGAACCGGAACCCCCGGCCCCGCCGCTGCCGCGCGCGCCGAGCCTGCACACGCCGCCGGCGCAGCCCAAGCTGCTGCTGCCGAAGTTCCCGCGCTGGCGCTGGGGGCGGCACGTCGCCGCCGTCCTGGCGTTGACCGTGCTCGCCGTCATCGGTTCCGGGGCCATCGCCGCGGGGTCGGCGTACGCCGGCCGCGCCGCCGTGGAGGACGCCCAGCTCGCCTTGGACGCGCAGGACTTCGGCACGTTCCAGGCGCGCATGGCCGCGGCGGAGGCGCACTTCCGTCGCGCCCGCTTCTTCGCCGGACCGCTCCAGGTGTTCGTGCCGGTGCCGGCGGTCGGGCAGCAGGTCGAGGCCGTGGCCGGACTGCTCGAGGTGGCCGCGGAGAGCACCGGCGCCGTCAACCAGGCCTTCGTCATCCTCCATGACCTGCTGGCCATCGAGAGCGCCGCCGAGGGCGTGCGCTTCGACATCCCCTCGGCCGCGACGCTGGCGACGCTCAGCCCCGACGAGAAGCGTGCCCTGCTGGCCCGCCTGGCCGAGGCCGCGCCGCGCATCCGCGACATCGACCGGCGCGTGCGCGAGGCGCTGGCCAAGCTCGACGCCATCCCCACGCAAGGGCTGGCCGGCCCGCTGGCCGCGGAGATCGTGCCGCTCAAGGCGCGCGTCGCCGAGATGCGCGACGCCCTGCTGCCGATCGCGCCGCTGGCCGAGGCGCTCCCCGCCATGGCCGGGTACCCGACGCCCAAGACGTACATGTTTTTGATGCTCAACAACACCGAGCTCAGGCCCGGCGGCGGCTTCATCGGCTCCTTCGGGCTCATCGGGCTCTCGAACGGCGAGATCACGCGTTTCGACAGCGAGGACGTCTACGCGCTCGACGCCCCGACCTTCGGCAAGGTCGGCCTGCGCCCGCCGCAGCCCTTCACCGACTACCTCGACGTCGACGACTGGGGGATGCGCGACGCCAACTGGTCGCCGGACTTCAAGACCTCCTCCGAGCAGGTCATCGCCCTCTACGACCGCGAGCGGGCCATCGCCCGGCCGGACCTCCCGGCCGTCGACGGCATCATCGCCATCACGCCGGAGGTTGCCGCGGACCTGCTGCGCATGGTAGGCCCCGTGACGGTGGACGACGTGACCTTCACCGCGGACAACCTGCTCGACGAGCTGCAGTTCCAGGTGCACCAGGCCTTCCTCACCAAGGGCATCCCGGAGAGCGAGCGCAAGGGCATCCTGGTGGAGCTCGTGCAGGAGGTCTTCTCCCGGTTGCAGGCGCTGCCGGCCGCGAGCTGGCCGGAGGGCCTCAAGATCGCGCAGAAGCACCTCACCGAGAAGCGCATCATGCTCTACGACCGTGACCCCAACCTGCAGCAGGTCTTCGAGCATTACCTGTGGGCCGGCCGCACCGTCGTCACCGACGGCGACTACCTGCGCTGGGTGGACGCCAACCTCGCGGCGCTCAAGACCGACCTGGTGATGGAGCGCGCGCTGACGTACGGCGTGCGCACGCAGGCCGACGGCTCGCTGGTGGCCACCGCGGCCATGACCTACCGCAACACCGGCAGCTTCACCTTCCGCACCACGCGCTACCGCACCTACGCCCGCGTCTTCGTGCCCGAGGGCAGCCGGCTCATCCGCGTCGACGGCTCGCTGCGCAACGACCGCACCAAGAACCCGTCGCTCGCGCCTGACGTGCCGGAGACCGGCGTCGAGGACGGCAAGACCTGGTTCGGGGCCTTCACGGCCGTCGAGCCGGGGGAGACGCGCACCCTCTCCTTCACCTACACGCTGCCGGAGAACGTCTCGCGCATGGTCGCCGGCAAGGCCTATTCGCTGGTCGTCCAGAAGCAGCTGGGGACCGGCGCCTTCCCCCTGAACCTGACCGTCGACCTGCCGAATCCGCTTGTCTACGGGGCCCCCTCCGAGGAGGTTGCCGACATCGGCGATTCGCGTTACCGTCTGCAGACCAGCCTCCGAGTCGATCGGGGCTTCGTCGTCAGGACCAGATAAACCCGCATGTTCATCAAGAAGATCGGCATCGACCTCGGCACCACCAACGTCGAGGTCTTCGTTCCCAAACGGGGGATCATCATCAATGAGCCCTCGGTGGTTGCCGTCTCCCAGGCCGACAAGAAGGTGCTGGCCGTGGGCAAGGAAGCCAAGGAGATGCTCGGGCGCACGCCGGAGAGCATCGTCGCGCATCGGCCGCTCAAGGACGGCGTCATCGCCGACTACCGGACGACCGAGGCCATGCTCCGCTATTTCATCAACAAGTCGCTCGGCGGCATCCGCCTCTTCAAGCCGGAGGTCATGGTCGCCGTGCCGGGCGGCATCACCTCCACGGAACGCCGCGCCGTGATCGACGCCACGCTGGCCGCCGGCGCGCGCTCGGCCTACATCATCAAGGAGCCGGTCGTGGCGGCCATCGGCTCGGGCATCCCCATCGGCGCGGCCTCGGGGCACATGATCGTGGAGATCGGCGGCGGCACCATCGAGTGCGCGGTCATCTCGCTCGGCGGCATCGTGGCCTCGGCGAGCGTGCGCATCGGCGGCAACAAGTTCGACCAGGCCATCATGGAGCACGTCCGCCGCAAGTACGGCCTGGCCGTGGGCGAGCGCACCGCCGAGGACATCAAGATCACCATCGGCTCGGCCATGTACCTCACCGAGAAGCTGGAGATGGAGGTGAAGGGCCGCGACATGGTCACGGGCCTGCCGCGCATCATCACCGTCACCTCGGACGACGTCACCGACGCCATCCAGAACGAGCTCGAGGGCATCATCCAGACCGTCAAGGACGTGTTGCACCAGACGCCGCCGGAGCTGTCGGCCGACGTCATGGACAAGGGAATGATCCTCTCCGGCGGCTCGTCGCAGTTGCGCAACCTCTCCGAGCTGCTGGCACAGGCCACCGGCGTGCCGGCCTTCGTGGCCGACGAGCCGATGTTCGCGGTCGTCAAAGGCGTGGGCATCGTCCTGGAGAACTTGGACGCCTATAAGCGATCGATCTTGGGAGCCGGAAACAGGTAACCACCGGTGTCATTTCGAGGAGCGAAGCGACGAGAAATCCCAAAGGTGATCACCTATGAGATTTCTCACTCCCGTTCGAAATGACGGAAACACACATGCGCACCATCGGCATTGATGTATCTCGGGCGAATCGTGCGCTGCGCACCGGCGTGGAGCGTTACAGCTTCGCGATCGTCCGCGAGATCCTCCGGCAGAGCCCGGAGGATTGGCGTTTCCGGCTCTACATGGACGCGCCGCCGCGGCGGGATGTGCAGGAAATGATTGACCGTATAGGGGCGAGGCATGCCTCGCCCCTATACCTGCATTGGCCGCCGCGCCTGCTCTGGACGCAGACGCGCCTTGCTTGGGAAACGCTCGTGCGCCGTCCGGACCTGCTGTTCGTGCCCGGGCACGTGTTGCCGGCGCTGCACTCCCGCCCTGCCGCGACGGTCATCCACGACGTGGCCTTCCTCACGCATCCGCAGGGCTACACCGCGCAGGGACGCGCCTACCTCACGGCCACCACCTGGCTCGCGGTGCGCACCGCCGACCGCATCATCGTGCCGAGCGAGGCCGTGCGGCGTGACATGCTCAAGCGTTTCGCGGCGCGCGGTCTCGCCGAACGCGTCCGCACGGTGCCGCACGGCATCGAGGTGCCGCGCCCCCTCACGGACGGGGAGTGCGCCATGGTCCGCGCCAAGCACGGCGTGCGGCAGCCGTACGCGCTGATGCTCGGCCGCGTCGAGACCAAGAAGAACGTCGAAGGCGCGGCCATCGGCGTGCAGCTGGCGCGCAAGGAGCATCCCGACCTCCAGCTCGTGCTGGTCGGCCGCCGCGGCGCGGGGCTGAGGGAGAAGCGGCCGTGGTTCGCGGGCCAGCCGTGGGTCTCCGAGCCCGGTCCGCTGCCGGACCGGGAGGCTTTTGCGCTGCTCCAGGGCGCGGCCTTCCTGCTGTTCCCGTCGCTGGCCGAGGGCTTCGGCCTGCCCATCCTCGAGGCCTTCTCCTACGGCGTGCCGGTGGTGACGTCCACGGGCGGCGCCACGGAGGAAGTCGCCGGCGGCTTGGCGCACCTGGTGGATCCGGCCTCGGCGGACAGCATCGCCGACGGCATCCGCCGCGCGTTCGCGGACAAGGATCCGGCCATGGCCGAGCGGCGTCGGGCGCATGCCGCGCGCTTCACCTGGGCGGAGGCGGGGAGGAAGACGGTCGAGGTGCTGCGGGAAGTCCTGTAAGCTATACTGTCCTTCCGAGGAGCCGCGCGACGAGGAAGCCCCGGCCATCAATCGGGGCTCCCTCGCTGCCGCGCGGGATGACACATCCTGTTATGAAAAGACTTGTCAGCGGCGTCAAACCCACCGGCGAGGTCCACCTCGGCAACTACGTCGGGGCGATGCGTCGTTTCGTCGGCTACCAGGCGCAATACGACTCGCGCATCTTCTTGGCCGACTACCACGCGCTCACCACGGTGCGCGACGCCGCGGCGCTGCGCCGTCAGACGCTGGAATTGGCCGCCGCGTATCTCGCCATCGGCCTCGACCCAAAGAAGACCGTGCTCTTCCGCCAGAGCGACGTGCCGGAGCATGCTGAGCTCGCGTGGATCCTCAACTGCGTCACGCCGATGCCGACCCTGCAGCGCGCCCACGCCTACAAGGACGCCGCCACCAAGAAGAAGGAGATCAACGTCGGCATCTTCGACTACCCGGTGCTCATGGCTGCGGACATCCTGATGTACCGCGCCGCTGTCGTGCCCACGGGCAAAGACCAAGTGCAGCACGTGGAGATCGCTCGCGAGATCGCCAAGCGCTTCCATGCCGAGTTCGGCGTGGAGCTCTTCACGCTGCCCGAGCCGCTCGTCGAGAAGGGGACGGAAGTCGTCCCCGGCATCGACGGGCAGAAGATGTCCAAGAGCTACGGCAACATCATCCCGCTTTTCGCGTCCGCGGAAGAGACCAAGAAGCGCGTCATGCGCATCACCACGGACTCCCGCGCGCCGGAGGAGCCCAAGGACAGGCAGGACACGCTCTACCGGTTGCACGCGCTCTTCTCGCCCAAGGACATGAAGCGCATCGACGCGGCGTACGAGAGGGGCGGCATGGGTTACAAGGAATTGAAAGAGTCGCTCGCCGAGAACATCAACGCGCAGCTCTCCGACATCCGCGCGCGCTACGATGATCTTATTTCGGAACCCAAGAAGATCGAAAAGGTCTTGGCAGAGGGAGCGGACAAAGCGCGAGGCGAAGCGATGAAGATGATGAAGGAGGTCCGGAGCGCCGTCGGGTTGAGCTAGTGTCGTCATTTCGAGGAGCGAAGCGACGAGAAATCCCAAAGGCAATCACCTTTGGGATTTCTCACTTCGTTCGAAATGACTGGTCTTTCAATTAGTGGGTGAGCGATAGGTCCTCGAGGAGAGGGTTCATTGTTCTGATGAGCGCGAGCTTCTTTTCACGTCGCCAATCTTTGACTTGTTTTTCGCGCTCAATCGCCGTCATGGCATCCCCAAACTGCTCGAAGTAGACGAGTTTTGTCACGTGGTACTTGCCTGTGAATCCGCTCGGCGAGTACCGATGCTCTTCGAGTCGTCGGTACAGATCGTTGGTTATGCCTGTGTAGAACACCGAACGGCGGATGTTCGTGAGGACGTAGACCCAGAAGATACGTTCACGCATATACCCTTACTGAACCACCGACACAGCGTGATGGACATGTCAAGGCCTTTGGGGTTTCTCGCTGCCGCTCGAAATGACGGAATAAAAAGCGGCCGGTGGATGCCTGCGGGATGCTCCCGCATGCCGTCCATCGGCCGTCGTATGTCGTCAGGCGTATCGCGCCGCGATGCGGCCGTGCCGCTCGAAGTCGTCCGCGATCCGCTGCCGCCGGTCGTCGATCTCCGCCTCGCGCTGCAGCCGCTCGACTTCCGCGTCGATCAGCGCGAATAGGTCGGGGTGGTCGCCGCCGTGCTTCGCGAAGACGTTCTCGACGGCGTCGGCAGAGAGCTGCGCGGCCTCCTCCGGGATGTCGTCCAGCATGTCGTAGCAACCGAACATCCGTACCTCCGTGTGCAGGAAGCTATCCAATTTCCGGCTTCTTGTCAATCCTCGCAAAAAGAAAAGCGGCCGGGAGATTTCTCTCACCGGCCGGCCCGCGTTCCCGCCGAGGCGGGAGGGGACTTGGTGTCAGTTGGCGGCGTACTTGCGCCGCCGCGCGCGCTCGTCGGCATCCTCCTCGTCGCGCTTGCGCGCGAGTCGGGCGATGCTCGGCGGCACGTCGTCGAAGTCGTCGTCGAGGAGGGCGACCCCCCGTCCGAACTCGCCGGACTGGCGCGGCGGGTCGATGTCCCAGTCGCTGTCGTCCTCGTGGCCGAGTCCGTAGAACTTCAGGAGAAGGTCGGCTTCCTCGTCGGAGACCGGGTAGATCGCCGTGCGGAGCTGTTCGAGCATCCGCAGCGTCTCGTCCTCGTCCATCCCGGCGATCCAGCACAGCGTGACCGCGTGGCCGAGCTCGTCGTGCTCGTGGTCGTCCGCGTCGACGGTCTCCTCGAGCGCGAGCCAGCAGAGCTCCGCGTCCGAGGGCTGGCAGAAGTAGCCCAGCTCCTCGTGGCGCCCGTCCTCCGCGAGCATCAGCTCGTAGAGGAGCTCGTCGCTGGAGCGGCTCCAGGCCTCCAGCTCGCGGTCGAGCTCCAGGAGCCCGTGCCGCTCGAGGTCGGCCCGCGCCGTCCACGGGTCCGTGTCCGTCAGGAGCAGCTCGCGCAGCTCACCGACGAAGGCGCGCTCGGCGCGGCGGTCGCGGTCGAGCCGGTAGGCCCGATCGCGCAGGCGGCGGTCGCGCGCATCGCTGCGCTCGCCCTTCGCCATGATGTCGGCGCAGCCGTGGAGCGTGTTCGCCTCCGTGCGGAGGCTGTTGATCGTCCCACGCAGCGCCCGGATGTAGTCGGTGCCGAACGACCACCACCTGCGCACGTAGCGCTCCTCGTACCGCTCGGCCTCCTCCCGCAGCCGCTCCGCCTTGCAGCGGACCGTCTTCGAGGTCGGCGCGTAGCTCTTGGGCGTCTCCGCCTCGAGCTCCTCCTGCATCATCTCCACCGCGGTCAGCGGCAGGTCGTCGCAGGTCAGGCCGTAGTCGCGGCCGTCGTCGCCGACGTACGCGAGGTACGTGTCGAGATTGAGGCCGTTGACCGTGATGCGGTCGTCGTCATCGGGATCGTAGTAGGGATCGCTCGGCTCGCCGTCGTCGCGGGGATCCTCCTCGTCCTCGCCCGGCCCGTCGAGCCGCCCGATGGCCTCGCTCTCGAAGTCGCGGTCGTCGGGGATCTCGGTGACGGGCACGAAGCCCGAGGCCCGGGGGCACTCCTCCATGGAGTCGCGCCCGCCGAGGATGTCGTTCATCTTGGCGATGAACAGGTCGGCGAGCTCGGAGAGCACCGCCGCGTTGCCCCGGTTGTGCAGGGCCGTGCAGCGGATGTCGTCCATGGTCAGGAGTGTCATCTCGGTCATCTCACGCTCCGTTGTTCGTGTCCGTCCGCCATTTACCCAGGGCGGATTCGGGGTCCTCAGCAGTCAGCCAGGTACGGCTTTCCATTGAGACAACGGAAGAATATAGCACGCCGAAGCGATTTTGTCAAGGGTGCCTATGCCATATTTACGGCTCTGTTGAGCGAAAGAGGAATGCACAAAATAGCCCGGAAATCGACGTTTTGCCGCAGAAAATCGCCCGTGATACCATAATCGCGCTATGCGTCGCAGCCCGGTCTCGGACGTCCTCATCGGCAACCGGCGCGTGGCGGCCTTCCTCGACCGGACCGTGGAGCGGGGCACCGTCGCGCACGGCTACCTGCTCCTCGGCCCGTCCGGGGTCGGGAAGCGGACGGCCGTGGGCCTGCTGCTCGCGGCGCTCCTGGGTCGCACCTGGGCGCCCGAGGACGGGCTCGCGGCCTTCCTCACGTATCCGGACTTCACGCTCGTCTCTCGCGAGCGCGACGAGAAGACGGACAAGCCGCGCAAGAACATCACCGTCGAGCAGGTACGCCGGCTGCGTGAGCGGCTGACCATGGGCTCGTTCCTCTCTTCCTGGAAGGTCGCGGTGGTGGACGGCGCCGAGCATCTCTCCGAGGAGGCGGCCAACGCGCTCCTCAAGACGCTCGAGGAACCGACCCCGAAGACCGTCATCCTGCTCGTCGCCGACGAGCGGGCCGGGCTCCCGGAGACGGTGCTCTCCCGCGTCCAGCTGCTGCGCTTCGGGCTCGTCCCTGCGGACGACATCCGCCAGGCGCTCGTCGCCCGCGGCACGGAGCGGCTCGAGGCCGAGGCCTTGGCCGGACGCGCCGACGGCAGGCCCGGCGTCGCTCTGAGTCTGGCCGCCGATCCGGAGGCGCGCGAGGACGCCGACACGGCCGTGGTCGCGGCGGTGGATGCCTTGGGCGAGCGCCTCGACGAGCGGCTGCTGCGCTTCGGCAAGGCGCTGCCGGACAAGGTCGGGCTCGTGGAGCAGGCCGACGCGGCCCGCGGGCTGCTGCGCACCGTGCGCACGGCGCTCATGGACGCGTTGTCCGTCTCCCTGGGCGAACCGGGCCGGCTGCGCTTCCCGGACATGGCCGCGCCGCTCGCGCGCTACGCCGCCGGCAAGGGGCCGCGCGACGTGCTCGGCCGCATCGCCGCCGCCGACGCCGCCCTGGCCGACCTCGACGCCAACGTCAACCCCAAAATCGTCTTGGATCATTTCGCCACCGTGTTATGAACCGTGCCTCGTCCCTCAGTCGGGCCACGCCCGCCATCGCTGCGCTCAGTCGCTGCGGGCGGGCCGCCGCCCTCGCCGCGGCCCTCGTCCTCGTCGGCGGCGGATGCGTCACCGTAGGCTCCGCACCGCAGCAGCAGACCGTGGACGGCAGCTTCTTCCGCAGCGCCGACAAGGGCGGCACCTGGGAGCGCAAGACGGCGCTGCCCACGGCCAAGGGCGTGGCCAGCATCACCGAGGCCAACATCACGGCCATCGCCCAGAATCCCTCCTACCCGCAGATGCTCTTCGCGGGCTCGTCCAACGCCGGCGTGGTCTACACCACGGACCGCGGCGAGACCTGGACGCAGCCGCCGCAGCTCAAGGCCGGGGCCGTCTCCGCGCTGGCGCTCGACCCCGCGGACAAGTGCACGAGTTACGTGGCCGTCGGCAACCGCCTGCTCAAGTCCACCGACTGCGCGCTGACCTACGAGATCGCCTACGTCGACGCCCGACCGCAGGCGCTCATCACCTCGGTGGTCGTGGACTTCTACGACCCGCGCCGCGTCTATCTGGCCACGTCGGAGGGCGACCTGCTGCGCTCCAGCGACGGCGGCACGGCCTGGGGCGCGGTCAAACGCTTCGACGACGGCGTGGCGCAGGTGGTCATGGGCGCCGCGGACAGCCGCATCCTGTGGGTGGCGCTCAAGGGCCGCGGCGTGCAGCGCACCACGGACGCCGGCGAGACCTGGACCGACCTCAACAAGACCTTCAGCGAGTTCAACGCCGCACGCGCCTTCGGCGCGCTGGTCGAGGACCGCACCGCGCCGGGCACGCTCATCCACGCCTCGCGTCACGGCCTGCTGCGCTCCACGGACGGCGGCGACAGCTGGAGCCGGCTGAACATCGTCACGCCGCCGGAGACGGCGCAGGTCACGGCGCTGGCCCTGAACCCCAAGGACGGCCGGGAGATCTATTACGCCGTGGGCGCCACGCTCTACGCATCGGCCGACGGCGGCGCGACCTGGGTGACCCGCCGCTCGCCGGCGCAACGGCTCGCCACGGTCTTCCACGTGGACCTCGAAGACGGCAAGTACCTCTACATGGGGATGTCGAAACCGAAACAGTAATGCGTGTCATTGCGAGCGAGGCCTTGAGCCGAGCGAAGCAATCTTGCAAGATCGCTTCGTCGCTTCGCTCCTCGCAATGACATTTCTGATATGAACCTGAACGAGCATAAACCGCAATTCGACAAGGTCATCGAGCATCTCAAGAAGGAACTCTCCGCGTTGCGTACCGGTCGGGCGAATCCGGCCATCTTGGACACGGTCAAGGTCGAGAGTTACGGCGCCATGATGGACATCAAGTCCCTGGCCTCCATCTCCGTTCCTGACGCCCAGACCATCATGGTCGAGCCGTGGGACGCGGGCGTGGTCAAGGACATCGAGAGAGGGATCGTCGCAGCCAACATCGGGCTGGCGCCCGTCGTCGACGGCAAGCGCATCCGCATCACGCTCCCCAAGATGACGGAGGAGAACCGCAAGGACCTGGTCAAGGTCGTCGGCCGCAAGGCCGAGGAGGCCAAGGTCGGCATCCGCGCCGTCCGCGAGGAGCTGCGCAACGCCATCATCGAGACCGAGAAGAAAGGTGAGATCTCCGAGGACGGCCGCTTCCGCGCCCAGGACGAGCTCGAGAAGACGGTCAAAGGGTACGTCGAGCAGGTCGAGCAGGTGGCCGAAGAGAAGGAGCGGGAAATCATGACCCTCTGACCATGGGCGACCTCACGATGGAGACGCTGGTCTCCTTCGCCAAACGCCGCGGCTTCGTGTATCCCGGCTCGGAGGTCTATGGCGGCCTCGCCAACTCCTGGGACTACGGCCCGCTGGGCGCCGAGATGCGCCGCGCCATCAAGGATTCCTGGTGGCGGCGCTTCGTGCAGGGCCGCGGCGACATGGTCGGCATCGAGACGGCGCTCATCATGAACCCCAAGGTCTGGGAGGCCTCCGGCCACCTCGCCAACTTC
>CAZYLV010000009.1:0-42150 GCA_964648865.1 uncultured Gammaproteobacteria bacterium
TGGCCATCGCCCGGGCGCTGGTCAACGATCCGGCCATCGTGCTGGCCGACGAGCCGACCGGCAACCTGGACTCCAAGACGGGAGACCTGGTGCTCGGCACCTTCCAGGAGCTGCACGAGCAGGGGAGGACGGTCATCCTCATCACCCATGAGCCCTACGTGGCCGAACATGCCGAGCGCATCCTCGTGGTGCGAGACGGCCTGCTCGTCGAGGACCGCGCCAACCGCGCGCGCCGCGCCGTATGAGGACCTTCGACCTCCTCGAGGAGATCTGGCTGGGCGTCTCGGCCAATATGGTGCGCTCCGGCTTGACCATGCTCGGCATCGTCATCGGCATCGCCTCGGTCATCGCCATGCTCTCCGTCGGACAGGGCGCCAAGCTGCAGGTCGAGCGCAGCATCCAGTCCATCGGCTCCAACCTGCTGTTGGTCATGCCGGGTGCGCAGCGCGGTCCGGGCGTCTTTGTGAGCACCGGCCGCGGCTCCGGGCAGACGCTCACCCGTGAGGATGCCGAGGCCATCGCCGGTATCGCCGGGGTCACGGCCGTCGCGCCGGAGGCCAATGGGCGTTTCCAGGTCACGGCCGGGGCCAACAACACCAACACGCAGGTGGTGGGCACGACCGGCGCGTACCCGAGCGTGCGTAACGTCTCCGTGGCCGAGGGCGCCTTCTTCACGGACGCCCAGGTGGCCTCCCGCGCCAAGGTCGCGGTCCTCGGTCCGACGACGCGCGACGACCTCTTCGGCGAAGGCGGGAACGCCATCGGTCAGCGCGTGCGCATCAACGGCCAACAGTTCACGGTGGTCGGCGTCACCGTGGCCAAGGGCGGCTCCGGCTTCACCAACCAGGACGACCGCATCATCGTACCCCTCTCGACCATGGAGACGTTCCTCACCGGCGGCGGCTCCGTAGGCACCATCGCCGTGCAGGCGGCGGACCAAGGGTCGATGGACGCGGTGCAGGCCGATCTGACGGCGTTGCTCCTCCAGCGGCACAAGGTGGAGACGGCGGACTTCAGCGTGTTGAACCAGGCGGACATCGTCAGCGCGGCCTCGAGCGTCACGGACACGCTGACGCTGCTGTTGGCCGCCATCGCCTCCATCTCGCTGGTCGTCGGCGGCATCGGCATCATGAACATGATGCTGACCACGGTCACCGAGCGCACCCGCGAGATCGGCCTGCGGCAGGCCATCGGCGCGCGCAAAGGGGAGATCGTCCGGCAGTTCTTGGGCGAGGCCATCCTGCTGACCGCCCTGGGCGGCACGGTCGGCATCGCCGCCGGCATGCTCATCGCCCGGGCGGTGGGTTCCCTGATGCAGATGCCCACGGCGGTGTCCGGCCCGTCCGTGGCCCTGGCCTTCGGCGTCTCCGCTGCCATCGGGCTGGTCTTTGGGTACTACCCGGCCCGCCGCGCCGCGCGGCTCGATCCCATCCACGCCTTGCGATACGAATAACCTGACCCCCATATGTCCACCAAGATCATCGTCCCGTTCCTGCTCGCGCTCGTCGCCGTCGGCGGCGGAGGTTTCTACGGCGGCACCGTCTACGCCAAGGCCGCGACCGGACCCAGGGGCGCGCGCGGCGTGGAGGCCTCTGCCTCCGGCGCCTTCGTGACCCGCGGCGGACCGGGCGGCGGGCAGCGCGGCATGAGCGGCTTCATGGCCGGGGAAGTGCTCTCCGCGGATGCCGCCTCCCTGACGCTCAAGTTGCCGGATGGCGGCTCCAAGAACGTCTTCCTCTCCGCCTCGACGACCGTCAGCACGACGGCGGCGGGCTCGCTCGCAGACGTCACGCCGGGCACTCAGGTCTCCGTGGCCGGCACCCCCAACCAGGACGGCAGCCTCACCGCATCGAGCATCCAGATACGTCCGCCGGGCATGCCCGTGCTGCGTGTCGGCTCCCCGCAGTAGGGCCACCCGGAAAAGCGCACCATTGGTGCGCTTTTGGTATACTGGAGCGGAACACGAGCCATGCCAGGAGGGACCGCACAACCCAAAGGCCCGGCGCCGCACGCCGGGAACGGCCATGGTTTCCGCGCGCTGGTCGTCTGGCTCTTGGTGGGGACCGTCGCGGTCACGATCGGCTTGAGCTACCTGTTCGCCCGGCAATCGGTCACGCAGGCCTCCCTGGACCGGCGCGAGGCCGTCGCCTCGCTGGGGGCCACGCTCATCAAGGAACGCCTTACCCGGCTCGTGGACGTCGGCGTGTCGTTCGCGACCCGCGTGGCCTTCCGCGGGCATGTGGCGGCAGGCCGCTGGGACCAGGCCGTCGCCATCCTGGAGACCATCCCCGAACAGTTCCCGTACATCGACCGCATCTTCCTGGCCGATCCGGCGGGACGGCTGATGGCCGACGTCCCGCACGTCCCGCAGGTCGTCGGCGAGGACTTCTCCTATCGCGACTGGTACGAGGGCGTCTCCGCGAGCTGGCGGCCGTACCTCTCCGAGGCCTATCGACGGGCGGCTGAACCGCAGGTCAACGTCATGGCCGTGGCCATCCCCATCCGCGGGGACGGGCCCTCTTCCGATCCGGTCGGCATCCTCGTGCTCCAGGTGCGGACCGACATCCTGCGCGAATGGTTGCGAGAGATCCCGGCCGGGAACAAGGGCTCCGTGTTCGTCATCGACCACCACGGGCGCCTGGCCGCGCACACGGAGCGGCTCCCGGAGGCCGAGATCGAGGACGCCTCGCGGGAGGATGTCGCGGCCGCGATCCGCGCCGGGCAGTCCGGCGTCTCCACGCATGACGACGCGGCGCTCGGGGTCCGGCACGTCGCGGCCTACGCGCCGGTCGAGGGGTTCGGCTGGGGCGTGGTCGTGGAGCAGGAGATCGGCGCCTTCCTGGCCGAGGAGCGCGCCCAGCTCGCGGGGTTCAGCGCGCTCGTCTCCGGGTTGCTCGGCATCCTCCTGCTCATGGCCGTCCTCGCGCTCCGCGCCTCGCATCGTTTGGGCGTCCAGCGCGCCGAGGCCCAACGCCTCCATGCCACGCGCGACGCGGACCTCGAACGGCTGGTCGCGCAGCGCACGCAGGAGCTGCGCGAGTCGCAGCGCAAGTTCTCGACGCTCGTCGATCATGTCCCCGGCATGGTCTACCGCTGCAAGAACGACCGGCGCTGGACCATGGAATACTGCAGCGTCGGGACGGAGGAGCTCACCGGCTATCCGCCTGAGACCTTCACCGGCGGCGGCACGGCCTTCGCCGACGTCATCGTGCCGGAGGACCGCGAGCGCGTCTGGACGGAGGTCCAGCAGGCGGTCGCCGCCAAGCGGCCGTACGTGCTCGAGTACCGCATCCGCGCGCGGGACGGGACCGTCAAGGACGTCTGGGAGCAGGGTAGCGCGGTGTACGGCCCGGACAGGAAGGTGCAGGCCCTCGAGGGCATCATCATGGATGTCACCAAGGAGCGCGCCGAGGCCCGCGAGCAGGAGCGGCTCAACAAGCTGCTCATCGGCCGAGAACTGCGGATGGCGGAACTCAAGAAGGAACTGGAGGCGCGCGGCAAGAAGCGCCCTAACGCCAAGTGACATGCGCATCGAACAGAAGCAGTGGACGGCGGACGGCGGCTGGAAGACCCTGCGCGACGCCGGGCTCGGCGCGGAGGCGACGTGGGTCTTCGTCTTCGGCGGGCGGCGCAAGCTGGAGGATCCCGCCGCGTTCCGGGAGATCAAGGCGATGTATCCGGCGGCCCATATCCTCTCCTGCTCGACGGCAGGGGAGATCATCGACGGCGACGTGCTCGACGGCTCCCTGGCCGTGACGGCCATGGTCTGGGAGCGGACGGAGATCCGTTCCGCGGAGCGGACCGTCTCCTCGGCCGAGGAGAGCGAGGCCGCAGGCAAGGCGCTGGCCGCGGCGTTGCCGGCGGAAGCGCTCCGGCATGCCATGGTCTTCTCGGACGGGCAGCGGGTCAACGGCACGCCGCTCGTGCGGGGACTCATCGGGGCCTTGCCTAAGGACGTGGCCGTGACCGGCGGGCTCGTGGGCGACGGCGCGGAATTCAAGAAGACGCTGGTCGGCCTGGATGCGCCGCCCGTCGAGGGGAAGGTCGTGCTGCTGGGCTTCTACGGCGACGCGCTCAAGGTCGGCTACGGATCCTTGGGCGGCTGGGACCCCTTCGGTCCGGAGCGGCTCATCACGCGCTCCAAAGGCAACGTCCTCTACGAGCTCGACGGGTCGCCGGCGCTCGCGCTCTACAAGGAATACCTGGGCGAGCAGGCCAAGGACCTGCCGGCGAGCGGCCTGCTCTTCCCGCTGGAGCTGCGCATCAAGGGGGAGAAGGGCGAGGAGGAAGTCACGCGCACCTTGCTGAACATCGACGAGAAGGAACAGAGCCTGATCTTCGCCGGCGACATGCCGGAGGGGGTCTACGCGCGGCTGATGAAGGCCAACTTCGACCGGCTCATCGACGGCGCCGCGGGCGCCGGCGGCATGAGCGCGGAGGGCCTAGGCCGGCAGACGCCGGAGCTGGCCGTGCTCATCAGCTGCATCGGGCGCAAGCTCGTGCTCAAGGACCGCATCGAGGAGGAGATCGAGGCGGTGCGCGAGGCCATCGGCCGTGATGCCGTGGTCTGCGGATTCTACTCGTACGGGGAGATCTCGCCGGTGGCGCCGACCGAGAAGCAGTGCCGTCTCCACAACCAGACCATGACCATCACCACGTTCCGCGAGGCCTAACATGCACCCCCAGCTCAAGCGCCAGCTCAAGCGCGTCTTCGGGTCGCCGGAAGCGGTCCCCGCCGTCTGCCGCGACTTCGTGCGCGCGGTGGAGGAGTCCTACGCCGCCGCGGACCAGGACCGCGCGCTCCTCGAACGCTCCTTGGAGATCAGCTCCAAGGAGCTGGTCGAGCGCTACGAGGTGGCGAAGCGGGCGCTCTCCTCCGCGGAGGCGCGCGCCAAGGAGCTGGAGGACGCCCGCGCGGCGCTCCTGAACGCGCTCGAGGACACCCAGGAGATGCAGGCCACGCTGCGCGCGTCCGAGGACCGCTTCCGCGCGGTGTTCGAGCGTTCGCCCATCGGCATCACCCTTGCGGACAGCGCCGGCCGGCTGCTGTTCGCCAACCCGGCATTCACCGGGATGTTGGGATACGCCCCCGAGGAGCTGGCCGGGCACACCATCGTCAGCTTCACGCACCCCGACGACCGGGAGAAGCACACGGAGCGTTTCCGCCGGACGGTGGCGGGCGAGGATGACGGGTTCGAGATCGAGAAGCGGTACCTGCACAAGGACGGCTCGCTGGTGTGGGTCGAGCTGCGGGCGACGCCGCTCCGGGGTCAGGACGGGACGCTCCGGTACATGCTCGCGCTCCTGACCGACGTCACGGGGCGCAAGAAGGCCGAGGCGCGCATCCAGGAGCTGGGTGCGCTCCGCACGAAGTTCATCAACATCGTCTCGCATCAGCTGCGCACGCCGCTCAACGCCATCCGGTGGAACCTGGAGTCGCTGTTGGGCAAGGAGCTCGGGGAGATGACCGTGGCGCAGCACGAGTTCGTCCGCATCACCTACGAGGCGGACCTCGAGGTCATCCGCCGCATCCACGACCTTCTGACGGCCATGGACATCGAGGAGGGCCGGGTGCTTCTTTCGCGCGAGCAGAGCTCGTTGGAATCGTTGTGGCACGCGGTGATGGGGGATTGGCAGCGCGCCTGCGCGCTCAAGCGGCTGACCTGCATCTCGCCGCCCCCGCCGCGGCCGCTGCCGGAGACCGCCTTCGACGCCGAGAAGATCCGCCACGTGCTGACCAAGCTGATGGAGAACGCGGTCTCCTACACGCCCGAGGGCGGAGAGATCACGGCGCGTCTCTCCGCCGCTGACCGCCGCGTGCGGTTCGAGATCGCCGACACGGGCATCGGCATCCCCAAAGCGGAACAGCCGCGCATCTTCACCCGCTTCTATCGCGCCAGCAACGCCGCGACCATGAAGCCGGACGCCTCCGGGCTGGGGCTGTCCATCGCCAAGTATTTCGTCGAGCAGCACGGCGGCGCGATCGGCTTCACCTCCAAGGAAGGGAAAGGCAGCACGTTCTGGTTCGAGCTGCCCGTCATGCAGGAATGAACGCTGGAAGGACGCGTCGCATCCCGCTAGAATGGCTCCGTCTATGTCCCTCCTTCCCATCCTCGCACCGCATCTCTTCACCGCAGCCGGTCTCCTGGCGCTCGTCGTCGGCGCCGTCTTCGTCCTCGGCGCATCGCCGTTCCTGTCGCGCCTGTCTGCGGCGCTCGGACGGCCTGGCCGGTGGGGCGTCGGGCTGATGGCCTTGGCCGTCGGTTTTTTGCTGCTCGCCCAGGTCCGCGCGCCGGTCCGCTTCGCCTTGCCGCCGATGATGCAGACCATGGCGCCGGGCGGCATGCCGCCGTCGCTGCCCGTGACGAGCGCGCTGCGGTTCCTCTTCGGGTCCCCGCAGGAGCGCGTCGCCGACATCGGCGCGGCCCCGACCGCCGTGCCGCCGCCGGTCGGACGGAGCCATGAGGAGACCGTGCGTCTCCGGTTGACCGCCAAGGAAGTGGTCGCGGAGGCCGCTCCCGGGGTCTTCTTCAACTACTGGACCTACGACGGGCAGGTGCCCGGCCCGATGCTGCGGGTCAGGGAAGGGGACACCGTCGAGCTGACGCTGGCCAACGACCCCTCGAGCCTGCATCCGCACAACATCGATCTCCATGCCGTCACCGGCCCGGGCGGCGGTGCGGCGCTGACGGACGTCGCCCCCGGCGAATCCAAGACCTTCCGCTGGAAGGCGCTCCAGCCCGGGCTGTACGAGTACCACTGCGCCATGGCCAACGTCAGCGTCCACAACGCCCACGGGCAGTACGGGCTCATCCTCGTGGAGCCGCGTGAGGGCCTGCCGCCCGTCGACCGCGAGTTCTACGTGATGCAGGGCGAGCTGTACACGGAAGGCGGCTTGGGCGCCAAGGGCCTGCGCGTCTTCGACCCGCACGCGGTGCTCGACGGCCGGCCGACGTACGTCACCTTCAACGGCAAGGTCGAGTCCGTGCCGCGGCTGCACGCCAAGGTGGGCGAACGCGTGCGGATGTACGTCGGCAACGGCGGCGTCAACTTGGTGTCGTCGTTCCACGTCATCGGCGAGATCTTCGACCGCGTCCACGCCGAGGGCGGCATCGGCGCGGAGCCGCTCCGGAACATCCAGACCACGGCCGTGCTCCCGGGCGGCGCGACGATCGTCGAATTCGCCCTGGAGGTGCCCGGCGACTACCTGCTGGTCGACCATGCCCTCGCCCGGATGAACAAGGGTGCCTGGGCGGTGCTCGAGGTGGAGGGACCGGAGGCGCCGGGGACGTACGCGCCGCTCTGAGACGTGCCGCGATCGCCTGCGGGTCGCGTGTGATACAATCCGCGGGAACGCACGGAGGTTCATGGCAGGAGGATCACCCGTCCCATCCTGGCGCGCGCGTCTCATGCGCATCGCCACCAGCCGCGGCGGCCGCCCGCTCCAGGCGGCGCTCTTGCTGCTGCTTGTCCTGCCGGTCGTGGGCGTGTCGTGGGCGAGCTACGCCTTCGCCCAGCAGGACCTCGCCGACTTCCGCGCGGTGCTCTTCTGGTTTTTGGCGTCCTTCATCCTGCTCGGGTGGTTCCTGGTGCGCGCCGTCGGCATCATCAGCGCCGAGCGCGGGGCCATCGGGGCGCTCTTCGAGCACACGCCCGTCGGCCTCTGCAGCCTGACGTCGGACGGGCGCATCCTGCTCTGCAACCAGCCGATGGCCGACCTCTTCGGCGTCGCCGACGCCGCCACGCTGCACGGCAAGGACGCCGAGACGTTCGTCCGGGCGATGCCGACGCTCGGTCCGTCGCTGGGAGCGGCCCTCCACGGGGAAGCGTTCGCGCATCGCGGCGTGGTGCGGCGCGGTCGGCACGAGCTGTCCGTCACCGTCCGCGGCGTGCCGGTGCGCGCCGACGGGCAGAAGCGCATCGCCGGCATCCTGCTCATCGCCGAGGACGTCACGACGCGGGAACGCCTGGCCGCCATGGAGGCCGCGTACACGCACGACCTCGAGCTGCAGGTCACGGCGCGGACCCGCGAGCTCGACGACCTGCAGCGCCAGTACCGGACCATCCTGGATCATGTCCCCGACGCCATCACCATACTCGACGCCGGCCGCCTCGTCTTCGCCAACCGCGCCGCGGCGACCCTGACCGGCGCGGCCGACCCGGAGGAGCTCCTTGGCCTGGGGCCCGCCGACTTCCTGCTGCCCAAGGACGACGCCACCCGACGGAAGCTGGCGGCGGCCGCGGCCGGGACCGGGCCGGTGCGCTTCCAGACGCGGGTCCGGCGGCGCGACGGCGAGCGGCGCGTCTTCGAGGTCACCGCGTTGGGGATGCGCTTCACCGGCCGTCGGGTGGTGTTGGCGGTCGGCAGCGACGTCACCGAGCGCGAGGCGGCGGCGGAAAAGGAGCGGCGGCTCAACGAGGTGCGGTCCCGCTTCGTACAGATCGTCGCCCATCAGCTGCGGACCCCGCTCAATTCCATCCGGTGGAACCTGGAGATGCTGCTGCGCGGCGAGCTCGGCGGCTTCAAGAAGGCCCAAAAGGAGTTCTTGGAGATGCTGTACGAGGCCGACCTGACGATCATCCGCCGTATCGGCGACATCCTGTTGGCGCTGGACATCGAGGAGGGTGCGGTGCGGCTCTTCCGGGCAGGCACCTCGCTCGAGGCGCTCTGGGCGCCGGTCCACGAGCGGCTCGCGCAGGCCTGCGAGGCCCGCGGCATCCGCCTGCGGTACGAGCCGCCGGCCGAACCGCTGGCGCCGCTTTCCATCGACCCGGACAAGATCCGGCTGGCGCTCGAGAAGCTGGCCGAGAACGCCGCGCATTACACCAAGGAGGGCGGGCAGGTCACTGCCCGGCTGTCGGCCACTGCGGACGGCGTGCGCTTCGAGATCGCCGACACCGGCGTCGGCATCCCCGCGGCGGAACAGGACATGGTCTTCACGCGGTTCTTCCGCGCTTCCAACGCGACGCTCATGAAGCCGGACGCCTCGGGGCTCGGACTCTTCGTCGCAAAGCGCCTGGTGGAGCTGCACGGCGGGACCATCGGCTTCACGTCCAAGGAAGGGAAGGGCAGCACGTTCTGGTTCGCCTTGCCGCGGCGCTGACCTATGCGGTTCCCGCACATCCGTCCGTATCTGGTCGCGACGCTGCTGGTGGCGGCGGTCATCGTCGTTGCGACGACCATCGCGGTGGCGATGGGCGAATTCTTCCATGAGGAGACGGAGTCCGTCTCCGCGCGTCAGGCGGCGCTCGCCGACCTCCTCGCGCAGACCGTCCAGGAGCGCCTGGCAGGCATCGGCGGCATCGCCGAATCCGCCGCGGGGCGCATGGCGGTGCGCGACGCCGTCGCCGCGGACGATTGGGAGACGGCCGCCGCCCGTCTCTCCGACATGCCGTCGCGGTTCCTGGTCATCGACCGTCTCCTGCTGCTCGACGCCGAGGGCACGGTGCGCGCCTCGCAGCCGCCGGGGGCCCCGGAGATCGGCGTCACCGGTCTCTACCGCGGGGGCGTCCAGGGCGTCATCCGGACCCGTCGCATGCAGGTCAGCGACCTGGTGCCCAGCGGCGGCGGCCGCGACGCCAACGTCTTCCTGCTGTTCGTGGCCGTGCCGCGGGCCGCGGGTGCGGGGGCGGACGAGGCCGTGCTTGCCGTGCAGGTCGACCCGCGCCGGTTCTTCTTCTGGACCTTCGGGCTGGACCTGGGTCCGCGCACGTTCGTCTACGTCGTGGACCGCGGCGGGCGGCTCCTCGCGCATCCGCGCTACGACGTCCGCGAGGAGCGCATCGGCCTTGACGACCTGCCGGTGGTGCGGGAGGTCCTCGCGGGGGGAAGCGGCGTCGCCGTCTCTGACGACCCCATCGAAGGCGAGCCGCAGCTCGCGGCCTACCGTCCCGTGCCCGACGTCGGTTGGGGGGTCGTGGTGTCGCGGTCCGCCTCGGACGCCTTCTCCCATCGCGACCGCGAGACGCTCCTGCTCGGCGCGGCCTTGTTCGGTGCGCTGGCCGTGCAGGTGGGGCTGCTCCTGTTGCTGGTGGTCGCCGTGCGGCAGCTGAGCCGCAAGGAGCGCCGGGAGGAGGCCTTCCTCTCGTCCATCGGGGACGCGGTGGTCGGCACCGACGCGTCGGGACGGGTGACGCTGGCCAACGCCGCGGCGGAGGCGATGTTCGGATGGTCCCGGGCGGAGATGCTCGAGAAGCCCTTCGTCGACCTCGCGCCGATGCTCGACGACGCCGGCCACGCGCTGCCGGCGGCGGATCGCCCCCTGATGCGCGCCATCCGGACCAAGAAGCGTACCCAGACCGCCGCCGCGACCAGTCCGTTGCGCTACCGCCGCCGCGACGGCACGCTGCTGCCGGTGGGGCTCACGGTCACGCCGGTCGTCGCGGCGAACGGACGGGTGGTCGGGACCATCTCCGTCATCCGGGACGCCACCGAGGAGCGGCGCATCGAGCATGCCAAGAGCGAGCTCGTCTCCCTGGCGGCGCACCAGCTCAAGACGCCGCCGGTGGCCGTCGGCTGGTACGCGGAGCTCCTGGCCGACCCCAAGCTGGGGACGCTGACCGACGCCCAACGGGAGCAGCTCGGCAAGATCCGCGAGGTCGCCGAGCAGATGACCAGCACCGTCAACACCATCCTCAACGTCTCCCGCATCGAGCTGGGGACTTACGCCATCGTGCCCGCGCCGATCGCGCCGGCGGCGGTCGTCGACAGCGTGCTCGAGGAGCTGGCGCCCATCATCGGCGACCGGGAGCTGCACGTCGAGCGCACCGTCCCCAAGGACCTGCCGACGATGAAGGCGGACAAGGCGCTGCTGCGCGTCATCCTGCTCAACCTGGTGTCCAACGCCTGCAAGTACACGCCCATCGGCGGCAAGGTGAAGGTGGCCGTCGCGGCCGGACGCGAGGGCTTCACCTTCACCGTGGCGGACACCGGGTACGGCATCCCCAAAGAGGAGCAGAAACGCATCTTCAGCCGTTTCTTCCGCGCCAGCAACGTCGTGGCCCTGCAGACCGAGGGCACCGGGCTCGGGCTGTACATCGTCAAATCCGTGGTCGAACAGGCCGGCGGACGCATCGCCTTCACCTCCGCGCCCAACATCGGCACGGTCTTCACCGTGACCTTCCCGCGCGGCGGCATGAAGGCCAAGGAAGGCACGCGGGCGTTGACCTGAGGTCGACGGCCGGGCGACGGTCTGGTTCAATAGGGGCATATGCGCCTGAGGATCGCCCTTGCCGCGGCTGCCGCGACGCTCGTGTTGCCGCAGGTCGCCGCCGCCGCGCCGTATCCGCTGCCGGGAGCGCTGCTCCTGGACGGCGCAGCGGCCTCCACCGTGGAGCGCACCGTGGCCACCTTCGGCCGCTTCGACGTCGGCGGCGCCTCCGTGGCGGTGGGTGAGCTCACGGGCGACGGCGCGGACGAGATCGTCCTGGCCGAGGGGCTCGGCAAGGAGCCGCGCCTGCGCGTCTTCGACGGCACCGGGAAGATGCTCTCCACTTTCTTGGCCTACGACAAGAGCTTCGGCCGCGGCGTGACCGTGGCCGTGGGCGACGTCGACGGCGACGGCTCGCGCGACATCGTCACCGGCACGGACTACGGCGGCGGCCCGCACGTGCGCGTCTTCGACCGCGACGGCACCGAGCTGTTCCGCCGCGGCGGCTTCTTCGCCTACAATCCGGCCTTCCGGGGCGGGGTGCACGTCACCACGGCCGACGTCGACGGCGACGGCGCGGACGAGATCGTCACCGCGCCCGGATTCAGCGGCGGCCCGCACGTGCGCGCCTTCCGGCCGGACGGCACCCTGGTCATGGAATTCTTCGCCTTCGCGCCGGACATGACGCAGGGCATCACCGTGGCCGGGGGCGACTTCGACGGCGACGGCCGCGACGAGCTGGCCGTGGCCCGCGAGGGTGCCGGTCCGGCCGAGCTGCGCATCTACCGTTTCGTGGACGGCGCGCCCCACTTCGCCATCGGCTTCCGGGCCGCGCCCGACGGCCAGCATGCCGGCGTGGCGCTTTCGGCCGCGGACGTCGACGGCGACGGCAAGGACGAGATCGTCGCCGCGCAGAACGGCGGCAGGGGCGTGCGCGCCTACACCTTCGGCGGCCTCGTCCTGCGCGAATGGGCGCCCTACCCCAAAGGGACCGTGGACGCGGTGCGTGCCGCCGCCGCGGACGTCGACGGCGACGGCCACGTCGAACTGGTGACGGCGCCGCACGCCGCGGTGGCCGCCGCGGAGCCCAGACCGGGGCGCAGCATCACCGTGGACCTGGCGCGGCAACAGCTCTTCGCCTGGCAGGACGGACGTCTGGCCAACACCTTCCTGGTGAGCTCGGGCACGCGCGCCTTCCCTTCGCCGACGGGGGAGTACGCCGTCTTCCGCAAGGTCGCCAAGATGGACTACCGGTGGTCGTACGGTCCCGGCAATCCCAACAATTACAACCTGCCGAACGTCCCCTGGAACCTCAACTTCAAGCCGCGCTATTACATCCACGCGGCCTACTGGCACAACAACTTCGGCGTGCCCATGAGCCACGGCTGCATCAACGTCAGCATCGACAACGCCGATTGGATCTACCATTGGGCCGACGTAGGCACGACGGTGGCGATACGGTAGAATGGGGCTGATGCTGGAGGAACCATGAAGCCCGCCCGCGGCGCCTCTTCCACACGGGTCAAAACCTGGCACGGCCGGCGGTCCACCGCCGTCTTGCTTTTTTTCTTCGGCGTCCTCGGCTTCGGAGGCGGATTGCTCGCGGCGGGCGTCGCCGAGAGCGTCGCCAGCATGGAAAGCGTGACCTTCGCCGGCGTGACGCTGGTCTTGGCGGCCGCGCCGCTGGCCATCTTCGGTTGGCGGCCGCCGCCGGATCCGGTGCTGATGCGCCAGGCGCGCGAGGCCGTGGCCCAGAGCGAGCATCTCTACCGGCTGCTCGCGGACAACGTCAGCGACATGGTGCTGACCGTGGACCCGACCGGCCGCGTGACCTACGCCAGCCCCTCGGCGCAGCGGCTCACCGGCTACGCCTCGGACGAGCTCTCCCGCATGCGGCTGGACGCCCTGCTGGTGCGGCCGTCGGCCAAGGCCTATGTCGCGGCGGTGGCCGCGCTGCGCGACGCCGCCGAGGGTGCGCCCGCGCCGCGCACCGTGGAGATCGCCCTGCGGCGGAGCGACGGGCAGACCGTGGCTACGGAGGCCTCCGTGGCGCTGCTGCGGGATCCCGCCGGCCGGCCGGTGGGCAGCATCGCCAGCATCCGCGACATCACCGAGCGCAAGCTCGCCGAACGGCGCATCGCCGAGACCCACGAGCTGCGTGCACGCTTCATCCAGATCGTGGCGCACCAGCTGCGGACGCCGCTCAACTCCATGCGGTGGAACCTGGAGTCGTTGATGTCCGGGGAGCTCGGTCCGGTGGGCCGTGCCCAGCGGGAGTTCCTGCGCATCACGCATGCCGCCGACGTCGAGGTCATCCGCCGCATCCACGAGCTGCTCGCGGCGCTCGACATCGAGGAGGGCCGGGTGACGCTGGCCCGGCAGCCGCTCGCGCTCGAGGCGCTTTGGCGCCGCCTCTGGCCGGAGATCCAGCGTCGCTGCAAGGACAAGGGCCTGCGCTGCACCAGCCGGCCCGTACGGCAACCGCTGCCGCCGCTGTCCGCCGACGAAGCCAAGCTCACCGAGGCGTTGCGGACCCTGGCCGAGAACGCCGTCACATACACGCCCTCCGGAGGGAGCGTGGTGACGCGGTGGACCGTGGCGGACGGCCTCGTGCGCTTCGCGGTCACGGATACCGGCATCGGCATCCCGGCACAGGACCAGGGGCGTGTCTTCCAGCGCTTCTTCCGGGCGTCCAACGCGGCCAACGCGCAGCCCGACGCCTCCGGCGTGGCCTTGTCCAACGCCAAGTATTACGTCGAAGCGCACGGCGGGACGGTCGGCTTCCAGAGCGAGGAGGGGAGAGGCAGCACCTTCTGGATCGAACTTCCGGCCTGAATATGCCAGACGACCGACCGAAGGACCGCGTCGACCAGACCCTGCTTGCGGCCAACATGCAGCTCCTGCAGCAGACGGAAGAGCTGCAGGAGGCGCTGGACCGCGCGCGGGTGCTGTCAGCCGCGCTCGAGCAGTCCGACGACCCCATCGCGATCGTCGAGATCGGCGTGGCCGAACGGATCCGTTACGTGAACCGCGCGTGGTCCGTCCTGCTCGGATACGCCGCGGAGGAGGCCGTCGATCGCATGTCCTCGGTGCTCATGGGGACGCTGCGTGCGGATCCCGCGCAGCGTCCGCGTCTCGAGCGGGCGCTGGCGTCCGGCACCCCGTTGACGACCGAGACGGACCTCCCGCGGAAGGATGGCACGACGGTCCCGGTCGAGGCCGTGCTCTCGCCGATCCGCGAGGTCGAGGCCTCCGGGCCGCCCGTCCGGTGGGTGCTGGCGCTGCGGGACCTCACCGAACGCCGCCGTGCCGCGGAGGCGCTCCGTCGCACCGAGGAGCGGCACCGCCTGCTGTTCGAGAATTCCTCGGACATGATCGCCGTCCTCGACGGGCAAGGCACGCTGGTCTACGAGAGTCCGGCGCAGGAGCGCATCCTCGGGTACAGGACCGGGGAGCTCATCGGCCGGAACATCTTCGGCTATATCCATCCGGACGACGTCCGGCGCGTCCGCGCCTTCTTCCTCACGCACGTCCGCACCCCCGGCCCGACGCCGACCGTCACCCTGCGGTTCCGGCGCGCCGACGGCGGCTACGTGGAGATCGAGAGCGTCGCCAACAACCTGCTGCATGATCCGCGCATCAAGGGCATCATCGTCAATTCGCGCGACCTGAGCGCGCGCGGCGAGGCGGAGACCCGCCTCCATGAGACCTTGGAGGTCTTCGCGCGCGTGCAGGAGGCGGCGCATATCGGCGTCTGGTGGTCGGATCCGACCGACGCGGGGAAGCTGCGCTGGTCGGACGAGCTCTACCGCATCTTCGGCGTCGCCAAGGAGGACTTCCACGGGACCGTCGAGGAATTCTGGCGGCGCGTGCATCCCGAGGACGAGCCGTGGGTGCATGCCGCGGCGACCAAGACGCTCGAGGAGGACGCGCCGTATGACGTGGAGCACCGCATCGTCCGTCCGGACGGCGCCGTCCGCTGGGTGCACCAGCGCGGCGTGGTGCGACGGGACGCCCAGGGCAAGGCGCAGCAGTTCATCGGCGTCTGCCAGGACGTCAGCGAGCGGCACGCCACGGAAGCGCGGTACCGCGCCATCCTCAAGAACAGCTACGACATCATCCATACCTTCGACGAGAAGACGCGCGTGACCTTCGTCACGCCGTCGGTGGAGCGGATCCTGGGCTACACGCCCGAGGAGTTCTTGGGCTCCGAAGCGCGCAGCTACGTCCACCCGGCGGACCAGGCCGCGGTCGGCGAGATGATCAGGCGGTCGATGCATGTGCCCGGCGCCGTCGACGGCGGCCGCATGCGGCTGCGGCACAAGGACGGCCACTGGGTCCCGGTGGAGGCCATCGGCGTGAACATGCTGCACGATCCGGATGTCCGCGGCATCATCGTGCACACCCGCGACCTGAGCAGGGAAATGGCCATGGAAGAGCGGGTCCGCAAGCTGGACCAGCTCCGCGGCAAGATCATCCAGGTCGTGGCCGGGCCGATGCTCACGGCCCTCTCCGCGGTGCGCTGGAACCTGGAGAAGCTGCTCGGCGACGAGCTCGGGCGCCTGCGGCCGGAGCAACGCGAGTTCCTGCGGGTCACGCACGCCGCCGATCTCGCCATCCTACAGGACATCCAAGCGCTGATGCTGAACCTGGACATCGCCGAGCGCAAGCTGTTCTTGCGCAGGCAGCCCGTGGCCCCGGACGCCTTATGGGAAGCCGTCTTCGCCGAGGGCCGCAAGCGTTGCGCGCTCGCCGGCGTCTCCTGCCGCAGCGTCGTGCCGCGCACGCCGGTGCCGCGCGTCGAGGCCGACCCGGACCGGTTGCGCATGGTCTTCGACGCCCTGTTGCGCAACGCCGTGGATTACACGCCGCGCGGCGGCAAGGTCTCGGCGTCCTTCGCCGTCACGGAAGGCGCGGTGCGTTTCCGCATCGTCGACAGCGGCATCGGCATCCCGGCGGGGGAACAGGACCGCGTCTACGAGCCGTTCTCCCGCTGCTCCAACGCCGGGACGATGCGCGCCGAGGCCTTGGGGCTCGGCTTGGCCAACGCCAAGGCCATCGTCGAGGCGCATGGCGGCGAGATCGGCTTCACGAGCGCGCTCGGCAAAGGGACGACGTTCTGGTTCGCCCTGCCGGCCGCGCAGTGACCTCGGCATGGCGAGGATCGGCCGATTCTGCTAGGGTGGGCCTACTATGCCCAACGAATTGCAGTCCTTCGTCGGGGCCGCCCTGGCCGAAGGCGCCACCCGGGAACAGATCCGGGAGACGCTCGGGAAGGCCGGTTGGTCCGCGGACGAGATCAAGAACGCGCTCGAGGCCTACGCCGACGTGCCCTTCGTCGTGCCGGTGCCGCGGCGTAAGCCGTACCTCTCGGCGCGCGAGGCCTTCCAGTACCTCGTGCTGTTCCTGACGCTTTACATCAGCGCCTTCAGCTTCGGCTCGCTGCTCTTCCAGTTCATCAACCGGTGGCTGCCGGACCCGCTGCGCGAGGGCTATTACGCCTACGAGGGCACGCAGAGCGCGATCCGCATGGCGACCGCCTCCATCATCATCGCCTTCCCGGTGTTCCTCTGGCTGTCCTCGTTGCTGGGCCGCGCCATCGCCCGCGATCCGGAGAAACGCTCCTCCAAGATCCGCAAGTGGCTGACGTACCTCACGCTGTTCGTGGCCGCCGGCATCATCATCGGCGACCTCATCTCGCTGGTCTTCAACCTCCTGGGCGGCGAGGTCACGCTGCGGTTCCTGCTGAAGACGCTGGTCGTCGGCGGCATCGCCGGCACCATCTTCGGCTACTACCTCTGGGACCTCCGCACGGAGGAGAAGGAAGCCGCCTGATATGACGCCCCGCAAGACCGTCGCCATCGCCGTCTCCGTGGTCATGCTGGCCGCCGTCGTCACCGGCCTCATCGTGGCCGGTTCGCCCGGCCAGGAGCGGGCACGGCAGTACGACCAGCGCCGGGTCAGCGACCTCCAGACGCTCGCCAACGCCATCGACCAGCACTGGACGCGCACCAAGGCGTTGCCGGCGTCGCCGGCGGACCTGCTCGGGAAGCGCGAGTATTACGTGAGTTCCGTCACCGACCCGCGCACCGGCGAGGCCTACGAGTACCGCATCACCGGAGAAAAGACGTACGAACTGTGCGCGAGCTTCGAGCTGGAGGACGCCTCCGATGCCCTGAGCAAACCGCGTGCGCCGTACCCCTATCCGGAGGGCACGGATTTCTGGCGGCACGGCAGCGGACGCGTCTGCTACGCCTTTGAGGCGCAGACCGTTCCGGGTCTGCCGGAAGCGACGATCGGCTTGTAGAAAAACAAGGGGTTTTCTGTAATAATAGACCCTGTTGATAACTTTCTTCAGCGCCTTATGGCCAAGATGTCCAAGACGCAGATGTACGGGATGCTCGCCGAAAAGAGCGGCATGACCAAGAAGCAGGTCGGCGAAATGATGGATCACCTCGCCGCCATGGCCTACGACGAGGTCAAGAAAAGCGGGGAATTCGCCCTTCCCGGCTTCGGCAAGATCGTCAAGAAGCGCCGCGAAGCCCGCATGGGCCGCAACCCCATGACCGGGGCTCAGATCCAGATTCCGGCCAAGACCGTCGTGAAGTTCCGTCTGGCCAAGGCCCTCAAGGACGCCGTCCTCTAAGGGGTCGACGGAAAACCCCGCTCCGGCGGGGTTTTTCTGTTATAGTGGGATAAAGAATTATCCACAGCGCGTATGCATCACGGCAAAGGCAAGATGTGCGGCGTCCACATGGTCGCCTGGTGGCTCCTTGTCATCGGGGGCCTCAATTGGGGGCTGGTCGGCGCCGCCAACTTCAACCTGGTGGCCCGCATCTTCGGGTCGGTCAACTGGCTCGAGCGGCTCATCTACGTCCTCGTGGGCCTGGCCGCGCTGGCCATGCTCTTCAAGGGCTCCTGCAAGCAGTGCAGCGACAGGTGCTGCATGGAGGAGAAGATGGAGAAGAAGGAAGGCGGCATGGGTGGCGGTGCCGGGATGCAATCCGGCGGCATGTCCGGAGGCGCGGGCGGCGCGCCGATGGGCCACTAGTCCGTTTCGTATCGCTGCGCAGGGGCGGGTTCCACACCCGCCCCTGCGCTGTTATCATTGCGATGATATGCCCGCACCGCTCACCGCGCTCATCCTGGAAGGAGGCATCAACCGGACGCCCGGCTCGAGCCTGGAGGACCTGGTCGCCATGACGGTCAAGCGGTTCCGCGCGGCCGGCGTGCGCGCGAGCGTCGTCCGGCTGGTGGGCAAGCGCATCCCGGCGGGCATCGGGCATCGGGAGGGGAAAGGGGACGACTGGCCCGGCATCGCGCGGCGCATCGCGGCGTGCGACATCCTCGTCATGGCGTCGCCCGTGTGGTGGGGGCCGGGACCGTCCTCGCTCATCCAGCGCGCACTGGAACGCATGGACGCCTTCGACGAGGACTACCTGCGCAGCGGCGAGAGCCGACTCTACAACAAGGCCGCGGGCGTGGTCGCGACCGGCGCGGAGGACGGCGTCCAGCAGGTCGCCCAGCACATCATGAATCCGTTGCAGTTCCTGGGCTTCGCCCTGCCGCCGGAGTGCGTCAGCTACTGGGTGGGCGAGGTCGGCGTGCATGAACCCTCGAGCCGCGAGCGGCTGGCGCAGAATGCCGCGGTCCACACCATCAACCGCCGCTTCGTCCGTAACCTCGTGGTCATGGCCAGACTGCTCCGCAAGCGGCCGTTCCCGGCCCGTGACCTCGCCTGATGCCTGGGCGGCTCCCGGAATGGCGCGTCGCCGATTTCCCCGCGGGTCCTGAGGATCCGCGGTATCTCGCGCTGCGCGCGCGGATCGAGGCGGAGACCGCGGCCATCGTCGCGCAGAAGGAGGATTTCCGCGCCGGCATCCTCGACGTGGCCGCCCTCAAGGCGCACCTCGACCGTTGGAACGGCGTTGTCGAGGCCATCGAGTCGCTGCACGCCTGGAGCACGTTCCGCTACCACCGCGACACGGACGACGCCGCGGCCAAGAGCTTCCAGGAGCGGTTGGCCCGCGAGGTCGCCGGCTGGCATGCCGCCTTCGTCTATCTCACGAGCGGCATCCAGGCCTGGCCGGAGCGCTCTGCAGCGGCGGCCGTCGCCGCGCCGGAGCTCGCGGCGTACCGTTGGATGATCCGCCAGGCGCGGCTCCTCAAGCCCCACACGCTCCCGGACGGTGAGGAGCGTGTCGTCGCGCTCAAGCGCGCCGCAGCGCATGAGGCCTGGTCCAAGCTGCGGCTCGAGCTCGACAACCGGCAGAAGCTCGGCACCATGCCGGTGGACGGGGAGCAGGTGGACGTGCGGCTCTCGTCGCAGCGGCTCGTCCATCATGCCGATCCCGCGGTGCGTCTTGAGGCCCATCGCCGCATGAAGGAGGCCTTCGCCCCGGACATCGCCATCTACGCGCACGCCTATCAGCAGGTGGTCGGCGACTGCGAGACCGAGAGCATCGAGCTGCGCGGCTATGCCGACGGGCAGGAGCGGGAAGCCACCGAGGCCGGCGTGCCGCCCAAGGCCGTCGACGCCATGCTCGATACGCTTGCGGAGCATGAGGAGCTGTTCCGCCGCTTCTACCGGCTGAAGGCCAAGACGATCGGGCTCACGAAGCAGGTCAGCGCCGACATCTACGCGCCGGTCGGCGGCAGCCAGCCGACGCGCTCCTACGCCGAAGCCTGGGAGGACGTCGACGCCGCGCTCGACGCCTTCGACGCCGAGTACGCGGCCATGACGCGGCGCTTCCGCGAGGAGCCGTGGATCGACGTTCCCGTCAAAGCGACGAAATACAAAGGCGCCTACTGCTGGGGCGCGCCGGACCATCCGTATCTCCTGCTCAACTGGGAGCCGACGCTGCGCGACGCTTTCACGTTGGCGCACGAGCTCGGTCACGGCGTCCATGCGCTCCATGCCGCGCCGCTGCCCTTCGCGGTGAGGCATACGGCCTACGTCATCGCCGAGACGGCCTCGCAGCTCAACGAGGAGCTCCTGCTCGACCGGTACCGCAAGACCCTGCCGCCGGAACAGTTCCGCACGGTCTTGGCCGGCAAGATCGACGACGTCCTCAACGCGCTGTTCCGCCAAGGGCTCATCGCGCGCTTCGAGCGCGCCGCCCACGCCCGCTCGCGTGAGACGGGGCTGACCGCGGACTGGCTCAACACCGCATGGCTCGACCTGGTGAAGACGCGCAACGGCGACGCCCTGGAGACGCTCGACTTCGAGAAATACGAGTGGGCGCGCATCCCGCACGTCTTCGACCATCCCTTTTACGTCTACAGCTACGCCATGAGCATGTGCGTGGTCCGTGCGCTCCTCGAGAAGCGGCAGGGGATGGGGGAGCGCTTCGTCCCGGCCTACCGCGCCTTCCTGGCAGCTGGCGCCAGCCGCGCACCGCAGGAGCTGCTCGCCGACTTCGGGCTGTCGCTGGAGGATCCCGCCCTGTACAGGAGCGCACTCAGCTCCGTGGAGCGGCTCATCGCGGAGCTGGAATCGCTCGGGTAGCTATGGACGGCCGCAGCTTCGACCGGCTCGTGGAGGAGGCCATCGCCGCCTTGCCGCCGATGGTCCGTGACCGGTTGGAGGAGTTGGTGGTCGAAGTGCGGCCGCATGCCACGGACGAGCAGATCCGGGAGCAGGGGATGGACCCGGAGACCGACGACCTGCTCGGATTGTTCGAGGGCGTCGCCGACGTCGATCTTGGGCCGGACGTGAGCGGCACGCTGCCGTCGCGCGTCTGTCTTTTCCAAGAAGCCATCGAGGACGAGGCCGCGACGCGACATGAGGACCACGGCGGCGCCTACGAGGAGCACGTCCGCGAAGAGATCCGTCGCACGCTCTGGCACGAGATCGCCCACCAATACGGCCTCGACGACGAGGAGCTGCACAAGCTGGAGGAGGAGCGGGGCTGGACATGAGCATCGGAAGGTGCTAGAACTCGTCGGTCATGGACCGCGCGCGCATCCAAGCCATCCTGGCCGAACGGGGCGAGCCCGCCTTCCGCATGCGGCAGATCGATACCGCGATCTACCAGCAGAAGGCCACGAGCTTCGCCGACATCACCACGCTCTCCAAGGGGCTGCGGGAGGTTCTGGCCGCCGAGCCGACGCTCGTCCTCGAGCCCTCCCACACCGCGCAGTCCAAGGACGGCACCGTCAAGGTGCTGTTCACGCTCCTCGACGGCAAGGAGATCGAGGCCGTGATGATCCCCAACGGCGAGTTCCGCACCATCTGCGTGTCCTCCCAGGTGGGCTGCGCCATGAAGTGCGGCTTCTGCGCCACCGGCACCATGGGCTTCACCCGCAATCTCACGGCCGACGAGATCGTCGACCAGGTGCTGTACTTCGAGCGGCTGCTCGCGGCCCGTAGCCCGGCCGAGAAGGTCACCAACGTGGTCTTCATGGGCATGGGCGAGCCGCTCCAGAACCCTGCGGCCGTCTTCGCGGCCATCGAGCGCATGAACGACGAGCAGGGCCTGGGGCTCGGCACGCGGCGCATCTCCATCTCCACCTGCGGCATCATCCCCGGCATCCTGAAGCTCGCCGAGTACCCCAAGCAGGTCAATCTGGCCGTTTCGCTGCACGCGCCCAACGACGCGCTGCGCAGCAGGATCATGCCGGTCAACCGGGCCTACCCGCTCGACAAGCTGATGGCCGCCTGCCGGACCTACGTCGAGGCCACCAACCGCAAGCTGTTCATCGAGTACGTGATGCTCAAGGGCGTCAACGACACGCCCGAGCTGGCGCAGGAGCTGGCCGAGCTGATGCGGCCGTTCGTGCCGCTCGTGCAGGTCAACCTCATCCCGTTCCACCAGACCTTCTTTTCCTGGAAGCCGACGCCGCGGCCCGAGATCGAGCGTTTCCAGCAGGTGCTGCTCGCGGAAGGCGTGCCCTGCACCATCCGCCACTCGGCCGGGGTCGACATCGCCGCCGCCTGCGGCCAGCTCGCCAACCGTCGCGTCGCCGCCTGAGCACATGGCGCCCCCCGGCGGGAGCGCCTTTTTGGTATACTTGCCGTATGCACTCGCACCGCCCCCCGAAGACCAAACACGCCTGGGTCGTGTCCGTGGACATGGGATACGGCCACGAGCGCGCGGCCTACGCCCTGCGCGACCTGGACGGCCCGGGCGGCTACGTCATCGCCAACAACTACCCGGGCATCCCGCGCGAGGACAAGCGCATGTGGCATGAGGGGAAGTCCATCTACGAGACCATCTCCCGCCTCAAGCCGTTGCCGGTCATCGGGCCGTACGTCTTCGAGGCGCTCGACTCCTTGCAGCGCATCCCGCCGTTCTATCCGCGCCGCGACCTCTCGGCGCCCAGCCTCCAGGTGAAGCAGACCTACGCGCTCATCGAGAAGCGCGGGCTCGGCCGTGACCTCATCGAGCGGCTCCGCAGGGAGCCGGGCCGGCCGATGGTCTGCACCTTCTTCCTGCCGGCCTTCGCGGCCGAGGTCTACGACTATCCCAACGACATCTACCTCGTCATCTGCGACGCCGACATGTCGCGCGCCTGGGTGGCCAAGGATCCCAAGCGCAGCCGCATCAAGTACTTCGCCTCCAACGGCCGCGTGGTGGAGCGGCTCAAGCTCTACGGCGTCCCGGAGAAGAACATCTCCCTGACGGGATTCCCGATGCCGAAGGAGCTCATCGGCGGCCCGTCGTCGACCACGATCAAGCGCGATCTGGGGATGCGCCTGTGCAACCTGGACCCGCAGGGCGTCTTCCGCGAGCGGTACGCCGAGACGCTTGACCTCTTCCTCGGCAGGCGCTATTGCCCGGCGCGCGCCGACCATCCGCTGACGGTGACGTTCTGCGTGGGCGGCGCAGGCGCGCAGAGGCAGCTCGGCGTCAACATCTGCCGGTCCTTGCGGCGGCGCCTCAAGCACCACGAGGTGCACGTCAACCTCGTGGCCGGCGTGCGCGCCGAGGTGGCGCGGTTCTTCCGCGACGAGCTCAAGGCCATGGGGCTCGGCAAGGAGATCGGCAAGAGCGTGGACGTCCTCCTGGCGGCCGACCGGCCCAGCTACTTCCGGGAATTCAGCGATCTGCTGCACAAGACGGACGTGCTTTGGACCAAGCCCTCTGAGCTCTCGTTCTACACCGGGCTCGGCATCCCGCTCATCATGGCGCCGTCGGTGGGTTCGCAGGAGGACTTCAACCGGCTGTGGCTGCAGCAGGTGGGCGGCGGCGTCGCCCAAAACGACGAGCGCTATGCCGACGAGTGGCTCTTCGACTGGCTCGACTCCGGCGGCTTGGCGCGCATGGCCTGGAACGGTTTCATCGAGGCGCCGACGCACGGCACCTATCGCATCGAGGACGTCGTCTTCAGGCGCAAATCCGAGCTGGAGGCGCCGAGCATGATCGTCTGAGCCGCGGGCCTCGACAGGAGCCCCGTTTCGGCGTATGTTCCGCGGGACATGACGTTCTCTTGGGATGCGCAACCGCGGCCCATCGTGGCGCTCAGCCCGATGGCCGACATGACCGACTCGCCGTTCTGCCGCGTGGCCAAGCGCTTCGGGGCCAAGATCGTGTTCCGTGAGATGGTCTCGGCGGAAGCGATCGTGCGCGGCAGCGCCAAGACGCTCGGCATGGCGGCGTTCCACGAGGAGGAACGCCCGCTCATCCAGCAGATCTTCGGCAAGGATCCGGCGACCATGGCCGAGGCGGCGCGGCGCGTCTTCGAGGCGCATCGGCCGGACGCCATCGACGTCAACATGGGCTGTCCGGTATACAAGATCACGTCGGACTTCAACGGCGCCGCGCTCATGAAGGAACCGGAGCGCGCCGAGGAGATCGTCCGGCAGTTGGTCGCGGCGGTGCCGGTACCGGTGTCCGTCAAGATCCGGCTGGGCTGGAGCGATCCGGACGAGGCGCTCGACTTCGCGCCGCGGCTCGAGCAGGCCGGCGCCGCGCTCATCACCGTGCACGGCCGCACCAAGGTCCAGGGCTACAGCGGCACCTCGGATTGGGCGCGCATCGGCGACGTCAAGGGACGGGTGCGCATCCCGTTGCTCGCCAACGGGGACATCCACACGCCCGAGGCGGCCGTCGACGCGATGCGCGTGACCGGCGCCGACGGCATCCTCGTGGCGCGCGGGGCGCTCGGCAACCCCTGGCGCATGGCGCAGATCGAGGAGATGCTGCGCACGGGCGCGGTACGCACCGTCATCGACGAGGAGACGCGTCGTCGGACCGTCTTGGAGCACTTCGACCTGATGGCCGAAGAGCACGGCGAGGCGCACGCCGCGGTCCTGATGCGCAAGCACCTGGCCTGGTATTACAAGGGCGTGCCCGGGGCCAAGGTGCTGCGCGGCGCGCTGGTGCGCATCACCTCCCGGGCGGATCTGGAGCAGGCCCTGCGTCTGGTATACTTCGCGCAAGAAACACCGATCATCCTTCCCGTATGAAACGTCTCATCGCCCTGGTCGCCGCGGCCGTCCTCCTCGGCGCCGGCTGCGCCCCGGCCACGACCCAGGAATACGGCACGCCCGAGGAGCTCGAGGCGGCCATGGAGGAGGAGATGCGCCGCAATCCGCCGCAGTTCCTGCCCGAGATCGAGATGGCCATGGAGGAAGCGGCCGCGCTCGAGGCCATGGGCGGCGGTGATGCGCTGCGCTCCGGCGCCTTTTCCGCCAAAGCCCACCCCGGTGCAGGCAAGGCGACCATCGTGCGTCAGGACGGGAAGGCGCTGCTCGTCCTTGATGCGGCCTTCAAGACCGACGCCGGACCGCGGCTCCACGTCTTTTTGGCGACGCACCAGGACCCCTCGAGCAGCGCCGAGCTGCACGAGGGTCAGGCCATCGACCTCGGGCCGCTCAAGTCGCCGAGCGGCGCGCAGACCTACGAGCTGCCCGACGGCGCGGCGGACGCGGCCTGGGGGAGCGTGGTCGTCTACTGCGTGCCGTTCAAGGTCGTCTTCACGACCGCTTCGCTCCAGTGACGCATGGGCGCCCCGAACCCCAAGGAGTCCTGGCGCATCCGTACCATTCTCGGCTTGGTCGTGGCTTTTTTGGCCGTGGGCGGCGCGCTCGGCGCGCTCGACGCCGTCCTGCTCCCGGCGCTGCTCGTGACCCTCGCGGCCATCGCGCTCCTCTCGGCCGTGCTGCGGGCCTGGGCCGACGTCGTGTTGGCGCTGCTGCTCGCCGCCGCCTTCCTGGGCGCGCGATGGCTCTATCCGGACATCGACGACGTGGTGCTGACCATCCGCACCGCCGCCATCTCGGCGTTCGTCCTCCTGCACGCGGTGCTGCTCATCGGCCCGTGGTCCTGGTGGAACCGCGCCGTGATGCGCGTGCTGCGGCACCGGCGGCACATGGGCGTGGCCGTCTTCCTGTTGGCCGAGCTGCACGCCACTCTGGTGCTGCGGACCTATTACAACGGCTCGGTGGAGGACGCCTTCGCCGCGGTCTTCACGTTCTTCGGCTTCACCGCCGCATACATCTTCTTCTTCCTGGCGGTGACCTCGCACGACTGGCTGCAGAAGCACGTGCGCGAACGCACCTGGCAGCTCGTGCACCTGGCGATGGTCCTGGGCTACGCCGGCATCGCCTGGTGGGCCCTGGGCCGGCAGCGGGGCGTGCCGCTGTGGGCGTTGGCGCTGCCCGCGGCCACGGTGGTCTACGGCCTGCTCCTCGTGCGCAGCCCGCTCACCGCGCGGCTCATCCACCGCGTGTGGGGCTGGAAGCAGCTCCACGCCATGATCTACGCGGCGTACGTCATGGTGGTGGCGCACGTCTGGTCCGGCGTGGTGGCCTATCAGGGTCCGGCGCTCCAGGCGGTCTTCTGGGCGTCCGTCGCCTTCACCGTCGGCTCGCATCTCGTCGGCCTCGCGTCGCGCTGGTGGACCGACCGTGAGGCGCGGGAGCGCCCTCGGCGGCTGGGCAAGGAGTTCGTCGAGGGCGGAGCGCGCTACCTGGCCGTGGCGCCCGTCGAGGCGTTCCGGCCCGGCGTCGGACAGAAGTTCTTCGTGGCCGGGAATCCCGTGGCCCTGTTCAAGATCGGTGAGCGGTTCCTGGCGGTCTCCAACGTCTGCGCGCACCAGAAGGGCCCGCTCTACAAGGGACACGTCAACGCGGCCGGACATCTCGAGTGCCCCTGGCACGGCTGGGAGTACTCGGTGAAGGACGGCTGCGGTCCGCCGGCATTCCGCAAGGATTGCGTGCCGTTTTATGCTACGCTTGTCCGTGACGGCCTGGTGTACGTGGCCGCCGCCCGCGCGCCGTTGCCTCCGGACGTCCCTCGGCCGTCCCGCTCCGCCGGCGACACCCCCTGACCTATGCCCCATCCGCCGCCGCTCAGGAAATGCGCCGTCTGCCGCATCCCGCTCGGGGGTGATGCGGCGGTCCTGCGTCGCGGTGACGACGTGCTGGAGTTCTGCTCCGAGGACCACAAGGAACGGTACTTGGTCGATCCGGAGAAATCGGAGCCTCCCGAGGAGGACGAGGAGTAGTCGCCGTGGTATGATGGAGCCGAGCCTGCACAGGCCCGGCTCTTCTGTACCGCTATGGCAAAGAACGGAAACGGGGTCAAAGCGCTGATCGCCGAGGACGACCGCTTCCTCGGCAACGTGCTCAAGACCAAGCTCGAGCAGGAGGGGTTCGCCGTGCGTCTCGCCACGGACGGGGAGATGACGCTCGCCGCGCTGGCCGACGACCCGCCGGACATCCTCCTGTTGGACATCATCATGCCCAAGAAGAACGGTTTCGACGTGCTCGCCGAGATGCGCCTCAAGAAGGGCGGTCCGGACATCCCGGTGATCATCCTTTCCAACCTCGGCCAAGAGGAGGACGTCAAGAAAGGGATGGCCCTCGGCGCCGTAGATTTCCTCGTGAAGAGCGACCACTCGCTGCAGGAGATCGTCGACAAGGTCAAGCAGCACGCCGCGCAGCATAAGACCTGAGCATGCCAGCCGTCGCCGAAGCCGCACTCAAGAAGACGCTCGCCGACCTCGGCCTGGTGCCGGAGGCGGACTTCACGGCGCTCGCGGCCGAGGCCAAGGCGCTCGGCGAGGACATCGCGGAGTTCCTGGTCGACAAGAACGTCATCAGCGACCAGAACCTCGGCGCGCTCGTCGCCGACCTGCTCGGCGTGCCCTTCGTGCGGCTCTCCACCCAGCCCATCGACGACGCAACCCTCGCCGTCATCCCGGAGCAGGTGGCGCGCCGGCAGATGGCCGTGGCCTACGGCCGCACCGACGGGACGGTCCGCCTGGCCATGCAGGATCCGGCCAACCTGGAGTTCATCCGGGCCATCGAAAAGAAGACCGGCCTGCGCGCTTCCGTGGCCTACGCCACCCGCCGCGATATCGAGTCGACCTTCGGCCGCTACCGCAAGGAGCTCAAGGTGGCCTTCACCGAGCTCATCGACAAGCAGATCCAGTCCGCGGGCGCCGCCTACCAGCCGGAGGACCTGCCCATCACCAAGATCGTCGACACCATCCTGGCCTACGGCTACGAGAACCGCGCCTCCGACGTGCACATCGAGCCGCAGGAGAAGCAGACGGTGGTGCGGTTCCGGGTCGACGGCACGCTCCACGACGTCGTGGCCATCCCCAAGCGCCTGCACGAGCTGATCGTCGCGCGCATCAAGATCCTCTCCAAGCTCAAGACCGACGAGCACCGCGCCGCGCAGGACGGCAAGTTCGCGTTCCGTTCGGAAGGGGAGCGCGTCGACGTCCGCGTCTCCATCGCGCCGATCATCGAAGGCGAGAAGGTGGTGATGCGCCTCCTGGCCGGCAAGTCGCGCCAGTACTCGCTCGAGGAGCTCGGCCTCTCGCCGGGCGACATGAAGCGCGTCCGCAAGGCCATGGACCGGCCGTTCGGCATGATCGTCGTCTCCGGCCCTTCGGGCTCCGGCAAGACGACCACGCTCTACGCCATGCTCAAGATCCTCAACGAGCGCGAGGTCAACATCGCGACCATCGAGGACCCGGTCGAGTACCAGCTCACCGGCATCAACCAGATCCAGGTCAACCCGGAGACCAACCTGACCTTCGCCGAGGGGCTCAAGTCCATCGTCCGGCAGGACCCGGACATCATCATGGTCGGCGAGATCCGCGACCAGGAGACCGCGGCCATCGCCGCCAACGCCGCGCTCACCGGCCACCTGGTGCTCTCCACGCTCCACTCCAACGACGCCCCGACCTGCGTCCCGCGCCTCCTGGAGATGAAGGTCGAACCCTTCCTGATGGCCTCGACGCTCTCGATGATCATGGCCCAGCGGCTGGTGCGCCGCATCTGCCCCAACTGCATCGAGAGCTACACCGTGCATGAGGAGGACTTGCCTGACACGCTGCCCAAGGAGGTGCGCAAGATCCTCTTCAGCCGCAAGGGGACCGCCCAGCTCTACAAGGGCCACGGCTGCGGGGTCTGCGGTTTCCGCGGCACCCTCGGGCGCGTCGGCATCTACGAGACCATCGAGGTCGACGAGGCCATCCGCGACCTGATCATGCAGCGCGCCAGCGCCGACGTCGTCCGCCGCGAGGCCATCCGTCGCGGCATGACCACGATGTTCGAGGACGGCGTCGCCAAGGTGCTCGCCGGGGTCACGACCATCGACGAGGTGCTGCGCGAGATCGCGCCCTGACCGTCATAGGAGGACTATGCCCGCACGTTTCCGCCCGCTCGCATCGCTGGCCGCGTCGCTCGACCGCTTCCAGGTGTCGCAGCTCGACCGCGTGCTCATGGCCAAGCACTTGGCCACGCTGATCCGTTCCGGCATCCCCATCGACGAATCGCTGGAGATCCTGGCCGAGGAGGCCTCGAGCGGACGGCTGCGCAGGGTCATCCGCGCGGTCCGCGGCCGCATCGAGGGCGGCGCCACGCTCTCCGAGAGCCTGGCGACGTATCCGTCCATCTTCAATCCGCTGTTCGTGCAGATGGTCCGCGTCGGCGAGGAGTCCGGCACGCTCGAGGAGAACCTCCGCTACGTCGCCGACCAGCTCGAGCACGACTACGACCTCAAGCAGAAGGTCAAGGGCGCCGCGGCCTATCCGGTGCTGGTGCTCGTCCTGGCCTTCGTCATGGGCGGCGCCATGAGCTTCTTCATCCTGCCGCGGCTGGTGCCGCTGTTCGAGTCGCTCAACGTCGAGCTGCCGTTGCCGACGCGCATCGTCCTGGCGATGTCGGTGTTCTTCGTCGAGTTCGGCGGCGTCTTCTTCTTGGGGACCATCGTCGGGCTGGTCGCCCTGCGGTTCCTGCTGCGCAGCGCGCCGGTGCGCCCGTACTGGCACCGCTTCCTGGTCCGCGTGCCAGTCATCGGCCGGATCGTCATGGACGTCAACCTGGCCCGGCTGACCCGCACGCTGGGCATCCTGCTGCGCTCGGGCCTCCCGATCGTCGAGGCGCTCGCCATCACCCTCGAGACGACCGGCAACGCGGTCTATGCCACGCTCATCCGCAAGGCCGGCCTGGACGTGGAGCGCGGCGTGCCGCTCTCCGAGGGCATGCTCGCCGCCAGCAAGGACACCAAGGTGCTGCCGATCATCGTGCCGCGCATGGTCGGGGTGGGGGAGCGCACCGGCACCCTGGACGATTCGCTCATCAACCTGGCCGAGTTCTACGAGAAGGAGGTCGACGGCGCCACCAAGACCATGTCCACGGTCGTGGAGCCGTTGCTGATCATCGTCATCGGCCTCGTCGTCGGGCTGATCGCCATCGCCATCATCAGCCCCATCTACCAGCTCACGGGCGAGGTCCGGCCCACCGGGGCGGGCGGGTGAGGCCTATGTCGGGGAGGACGCCGCGGGGCGCGACGATCGTGGAGATGCTCGTGGTCATCGGCATCGCCGCGTTGCTCGTCACCCTCGGGTTGCCCTTCGCGTCCGGCTTCGGCCAGCGCAACGACATCTTCTCGGCGCGGCGCGGGCTGCTCCATGCCCTGCGGCGCGCGCAGTTCCGTTCCATGCTCTCCGAGGGCGGCACCAACGTCTGGGTGCGCGTCACCGCGGGGACCGGCACGGACTACGCGATCTATCGCGGCACGAGTTACGCCACGCGCGACCTGGATTCCGAGGAGGCCTACGCCTTCCCGGAGACCGTCGGCGTGGACTTCTCCTTCCCCGGCGCGACGTCGACGTTGGACCTGCGGTTTTCCCGCTACGACGGCCGTCCTGCCGCGACCGGCACCTTCCGCCTGTTCTCCACCGTCGGGGGGACGAGCACCGTGCGGATAGGGCCGCAGGGGCAGGTCACCGACCTCTAGCATGCGCACACGCAACGACAACCGCGGGCAGAGCCTGGTGGAGCTGATGGTCGCCATCGGCCTGCTGGGCTTGGTGGTGCTCACCCTCGTCTCGTACAGCGCGTTCAACGCCTCGACGGCGCTGCACGGCGAGCAGCTCGCGGTCGCCCGTACCTACGCCAACGAGGGCATGGAGGCGGCCCGCGCCATCCGCGACCGCGGCTGGCGATACCTCACCCTCGGCGACCACGGGACCACGACCTCGAGCGGTTACTGGGAGTTCTCCGGCGCGGCGGACAGCCTGGAGAGCGGCCAATACGTACGGACCGTCAGCGTCACCGCCGTGCAGCGCGATCTTGCAGGCGACATCGTCCAGAGCGGCGGCGTCAACGACCCGCGGACCCGTTTCGTCGAGGTGCTCGTGGAGTGGACGACCCTCCAGGGGACGCCCGTCTCGCACCTCATCTCGACGTATCTCACCAACTGGTTCGTCCACGAGTTCTTCCACACCAACCCCGGCGACTGGTCGCCCGGAACCTTCGCCAACGTCAACATCAACGGCAGCGGCGACGCCGCGTCGCTGCAGCTCACCGAGACCGAGGCCGTGCCCGTGGACTTCTCCTGCCCCGTCATCTCGGATTCCATCAACCTGGACGACCAGGGCTTCGGCGACCAGCCGGACGAGGCGGAGGACGTCTTCGTCCGCGGCCAGCTCGCGTACGTGGTGAGCGACGAGAACGATGATGACGGCACCATCCTGACCGTCTGGGATTTTTCGGATCCCGGGAACGTCACCAGCACGGCCAGCATCACCCTGGACCTCAGCGATTCGCCCAACACCGTCGTCGTCGCGGGGGACTATGCCTACGTGGGCATGGACGGGACGAGCCCCGAGATGTACATCGTCGACGTCTCCACCACGAGCACGGCGAGCTTGGCCGCGTCCTTCGACATCCCGAGCGGATCGCCGATATACGATCTGCATGTCGACGCCGCCGCGGACCGTCTGTACGTGGGCATGGACGAGGACGGCGACATGGGCGAGTTCCGCATCTACGACATCAGCAGCCCCACGTCTCCGGCCCTCGTGGGGGAATACGAGGTCGATGCGGACGTCAACGGGGTGTTCGTCGACGGGGACAACGCCTACCTCGCCACCAACGACAACAGCGCCGAGTTCCAGCTCGTCGACATCTCCACGGAGAGCGCGCCCACGCTGGCGGACACCTACGACATCCCGACCGGTCCGACGGAGGCGATCGACGTCGTGGGTGCCGACGGCTACGCCTATATGGTCACGGTGGGGCATGGCGCGGCCGACGAGCTGTACGTCCTCGACGTCACGCCGCCCACGAACGTCACCTTAGCGACGTCCATCAACGTCCTCGATTCGGCGGACGACATCATGAACGAGCTGCACCTCGACACGGCCAACGGCCTCCTGTTCCTGGCGCTGGACGAGAACGCCGAGAGCGAGGCCTACGTCTATGACGTGAGCGACCCGACGGCGCCGACGCTCAACTCCCAGATCGAGTTCGACAACGACGCCGAGGGCGTCCACGGCAACGTCGGCGGCGACCTGATCGTCTTCGCCCTGGACACGGACGGCTCCACGACGGACCCGCATCTGGCCTTCATCACGGACAACACGGACGACCTGAGCTGCATCGACCTGCGCGGCGAGCTCGACCTCACCGGCAGCGCAAACGCCAACGACGTGGACGTGTCCGGCGACTACGCGTATCTCGTGCGCGACTCCAGCTCGGCGGACGAGTTCGTCGTCGTCTCCGTGACGGACAAGCAGGCCCCCGCCGTCGTCGGGTCGCTCGACCTCGGCGCCACGGGGTACCGCGTCGCCGTCTCGGGGAGCCATGCCTATGTCGCCACGGCCGGGGACGAGCTGATGGTCATCGACATCTCCACGCCCAGCGCCCCGACGGTGGCCGGTTCGCTCAACCTCTCCGGCGGCGACGACGGCTATGACGTCTTCGTCTCGGGGAACCGGGCGTACGTGGGGCGCAACAGCGGCAGCGGCGAGTTCGCGGTCGTCGACATCTCCACGCCCAGCGCCCCGACCTTGGTGGGGGAGTACGACCACAACGCCGACGTCAACGGCGTGTGGGTCGCGGGCGGGTACGCCTACCTGGCCACGGATTCGACCGAGCTGGTCGTGCTCGACCTCTCCACGGAGAGCGCCCCGACGCTCGCGGGTTCCCTGGACCTTTCCGGCGGCGACGACGGCGAGGCGGTCACCGTGGACGGGACCGTGGCGTATCTCGCCCGCGAGAGCGGCGGAGAGCTCGTCCAGATCGACGTCAGCACGCCGTCCGCGCCCGCGCTCCTGGACGCCGCGGACACGCCGGCGCTGCGTTCCGTCTGGAAGGACAGCGACAAGGCGTTCGTCGGCACGGAATCGGATGACATCCGCATCTTCGACGTCAGCGTCTCCACGTCCACGCCGCAGCTTTCGCGGACCGCCGCCTCGGGCGTCGTGACCATGGCGCTGGTCGTCGGCGACTACGTCTACGCCAGCACCGAGGGCGACCCGGAATTCCAGATCTTCGTCAACGCCAACGTGACGTCCGTCCCCGCTTCGTTCGTCGACGATACGCAGGGCGAGTTCGATGCCGGTACGTACCTCGACACGCAGTTCGACACCGACCATGTGGAGCTTTCGGGCACCGGCATCACCAACGGCACGGGCACCTTCACCTCGCGCGTCTTCGACGCCACCAGCACCGTCGAGTGGACCTCGCTCTCTTGGGCGCCGACGGCGCCCTACGGCAAGGCGCTCCCGGGAGACGGGGAGTCGGAGGTGGGCTACGCCGCCGGCAATGCCGACATGACCGGCAACGTCCTGCTCCTGCACCTGGATGAGGCCTCCGGCGCGCTCCTCGACGATAGCGGGCAGGGCAACACCGGCACCGCATCCGGCGGGCCGACGTACGGCACCGACGGCGTGGTGGCGGATGCCCTGAGTTTCGATGGCGCGGACGACGTAGTCACCGTCGCGGACGACGCCTCGCTCGACCTGGCGGACAGCGTGACCGTGGAAGGATGGTTCGACCATCTCGGAGGCGGCGGCACCTCGGCGGGCGAGATCGCCGACGCGACGCTCGACACCCTCGAGTTCGACACCTCGAACGGCCAGTACCCGGACATCGTGCACGTGAGCGGCGACGTCTACGCCATCGCCTACACCGGCTCCGGCACGGACGGCTTCCTCAAGACCGTCGACATCGACTCGTCGGGCAACATCGGGAGCGTCATCGACACCCTCGAGTTCGACACCTCGAACGGCCAGTACCCGGACATCGTGCACGTGAGCGGCGACGTCTACGCCATCGCCTACACCGGCTCCGGCACGGACGGCTTCCTCAAGACCGTCGACATCGACTCGTCGGGCAACATCGGCAGCGTCATCGACACCCTCGAGTTCGACACCTCGAACGGCCAGTACCCGGACATCATCCAGGTGTCCAGCAACTACTTCGCCATCGCCTATACGGGATCCGGCTCCGACGGGTTCGTGGTGAGCGTCAACATCGACCTGGCTGGGAACATCGCCGGCAGCGTCACGGATTCCCTCGAGTTCGACACGTCCGACGGGACCATGCCGGACATCATCAACGTCAGCGGCGACACCTACGCCGTGGCATATCGCGGGTCCGGACAGGACGGTTTCGTCACCACATTCACGGTGAGCGCCGCCGGCGTCATCGGCAACAGCACCATCGACACGCTCGAGTTCGACACCCAGAGCGGGCAGCAGCCGCGGATCGTCCAGACCTCCTCCGGCGTGTACGGCGTGGCGTATGCGGGGAACTCCAACGACGGGTTCCTGGCGACCATGACCATCGACGCCTCCGGGAACATCGGCAATTCCGTCATCGACACCCTCGAGTTCGACACCGGCGACGGCACGTATCCGTCCATCATCGGCGTGGGGAGCGGGGTCTTCGCCGTCGCCTACAGCGGACCGGGCACGGACGGCTGGCTCGTCACCGTGCAGGTGAGCGCCGGCGGCGGGACGTTGCGCGGCGGCGTGGTCAAGAGCGGGGCGTACGCGCTCGAGCTCTCCACCTCGACGGCCTACGCGACCGTCAACGGCAACGAGATCTCGGCGCCGATCGCCGGGAGCGGCTTCATGCATCTCGCCCTGACGTACGACCGCACCGCCTCCTCCACGCAACAGCGGCTGTACGTGGACGGCGTCCTCGCGGCGAGCGCGACATACACCTCGACCGTCACGACCAACGGCAATGCCCTGACCGTCGGCTCCGGCGTCAACGCCGCCATCGACGAGGTCGCCGTCTTCGGGCGCGCGCTCTCCGCGGCCGAGATCCTCGACCATTACCGCCGCGGCGCCTTCGACATCCGCTTCCAGGTCCGCAGCTGCGACGATGCGGCGTGCTCGGGAGAGAGCTTCATCGGGCCAGACGGGACGGGCACGGATCACTACGACGAGCGCGATAACGCCACGACCTCGACGCCCTCCCTGACGCTCACCAACGTCCCGGACAACCGGTACTTCCAGTATCGCGCCACCTTGGAGACGGCGGACGCCGCCTCCGGCCCGGAGCTGCGCAGCGTCACGGTCGGCTACCTGACGCTCGGCTCCGGCGGGGGCGGCGGGGGAGGGGGCGCGTTCGCCTCGCCCGGCACGTACCTGTCGGTCGTCCTGGACAGCGGCACGGCCGGGACCGTCTGGGACATGCTGTTCTGGACCGAGTCGCTCCCGGGCGGCACGGACGTCACGGTCGCGACGCGTACGGGCGAGACCGGTACGCCCGACGGGAGCTGGTCGGCCTTCTCCTCCGAGCTGGGCGACCCGGACGGTTCGGTCATCACCTCGCCCGCGGGCCGGTACATCCAGTACCGTGTCACCTTGAGCACCTCAGTGGGCTCCCAGACGCCCTCGCTCGAGGACATCACGGCGACCTACTTCCCGCCATGACGCCTCACGCCGGAAAATCCAGCGAACGCGGCTTCGTCTCGCTGCTCGTGGTCATGGTGATGATCGGGTCGATCGTCGTCGTGGGTGCCGCGCTCTCCGAGGCCAGTATCTCCGAGCTGCAGCACGGCTACTTCGCCGAACGCTCCGAGGTCGCCTGGGAGGCCGTGGAGGCCTGCGCCGAGGAGGCAGCCATGCGCCTCAAGCGCAGCGGCAGCTACGTCGGCGGCACCTTGGCCGTCGGCGATGCCTCATGCACCATCGACGTCGGCGGGACGAACCCGAGCCGCACGTTCTCGGCCACCTCGACCGTGGACCAGTTCGCGCCGTCGGTGTCCGGCACCATGACCGTCGTCGGACGGAACGTCACGCTCACCGGATGGGAACCGTATGCGGGCTTCTGAGCGCGGGATGACGTACATCGAGACCCTGGTCTACCTGTTCGTCGTGAGCATCGTGCTGTTGGCGTTCGGCTACTTCGCCGTCAACCTGCTCTACGACCGCACGCGCGGCGACGCGCAGGTCGAGGTGCGGGAGAACGTCCGCATCGCGGCCGAACGCATGGTGCGCGAGATCGAGCGCGCCAAGGCCGTGCGCGTCGCCAGCTCGACTTTCTCCCAGAATCTGGCGCTTCCGGCGAACGGCGGCAAGGTCCTCTCGCTGCAGATGGCGTCGAGCACCCTCGACCCCACGGAATTCAGCGTGTTGGACGGCGTCCTCCACATCAAGCAAGGCTCCGCTACGGGGACGCCCCTGACGTCCGAGGCGGTGCGCGTCTCCACCCTCCAGTTCGAGAACCTGAGCGTCGGCAAGGCGCGCAACGTCGCCATCTTCCTGACCGTGGAGACGCTGAATCCCGGCGCCAGCCCCGCGCTCGACGTCGCGGTGACGGTGCGGTCGTCCGCGGAGCTGCGGAACCGCTGAAAACGCGGTATCATGGGACGGATCGCCCATGCCCATCTTCGGTTCCTCGCGCATCATCGGTCTCGACATCGGTGACGCCTCCGTGGAGGCCGTCTTGGTGGACGTCTCGGCGCGGGTGCCGGTGTGGATCTCGCGCGCGCGCGTCGAGCTCGCGTCCGGGCTCGTGGAGCGCGGGCTGGTGCGCGACGCCAAGGCCCTCGGTGCGGTGCTGCGCGACCTGCTCGCCAGGGCCGTGCCGCGGCCCATCGCCGGGCGCGACGTCGTGGTCAACGTCCCGGACCAGCAGTCCGTGGCCCGCTTGCTCCGTCTCGAGCGTCCTGTCCCGCGGGAGCGCCTGGCCGCGGCCGTGGCCACCGACGCCGCAGGGTTCGTGCCGTACCCCTTCGATGACGTGCGGTTGGATTACCAGCAGCTCGCACGTCCGGACAAGGCCGGCGCCGTGTTTTACGCCGCGGCGCCGGAGGTCGCGCTCAAGAACATCGAGGCGGCGCTCTCCGCGGCGGGGCTCGATGTCGGCGCGTTCGACCTGGAGACCTTGGCCTTGGCGCGGCTGTTCTCGGGCGCGCCAGGCGAGGGCGCCCATCTCGTGCTTGACGTCGGCGCGGAGATCACCACCATCTCCATCGTCGACGGCGTCTCGCTGCAGCGCACCGCGGTGGTCGACTTCGGCGCCGATGACCTGACCCGCGCCCTGGCCGCCAAGGAGAACATCCCGGAAGACAAGGCCGAGCTGCTCAAACGCAAAGCCGGGTTCCAGCCCGACGCCGCAGGGGGACGCATCTTCTTCGTGCTCCAGAAGGAGATCCAGCAGCTCGTCGAGGAGATCCGCCGCAGCGTCGGCGAGTTCGAACGCAACGTCGGCGTCAAGGTCGGCCGGATGACGGTCGCCGGCGGCGGGGCGTTGACGCCCGGCTTACCGGAGTACGTCGGCGGCGCGCTCGGCATCCCGGTGCAGCTCGGCGACGCCGTGACCGCGGGGCTCGTGGCCGTCTCCGAGGCGGTGCCGCGCGAGGACGCCGTGCTCTTCGCCAACGCGCTCGGGCTGGCCGTCTCCCAGCGCCCCTCGCCCTTCCCGCATTTGAGCTTCCAACGGAAAGAACGTATCATGAAGCCGCATCCCGCGCCGGAAGGAGGACGGCCGGAAGGGGAGACCGCCTCGGCGCCTGCCGTCCCGCCGAAGAAGCGCGCGGGGCTCCCCAAACGACGCGTGCGGCTGTTGATCGCGGCAGTCGTCTTGGCGGCGGTCCTCGCGCTCGGCGGAACGGCATGGGCGATCTTCTTCCGTGGCGCCGAGGACGGCGCGGTCGTGCTGCCGGACGCCGTCACGGTGTCCTTCCCGGTGGCCCTGCGGTTCGCGGGCGCCGAGGACGGGGACGGTCTCGTCGCGAGGCTGCTCACGCACACCGCGACGCTGCGTCGACCGATCGCCGTGGAAGGCTCCGCGCAGACGCCGGCCTTGGCCACGGGGACGGTGACGCTGCTCAACGACAGTGGCACGGACCAGCCGCTCGTGGAGCGCACCCGGCTGCTCTCCGAGGACGGCGTCCTCTTCCGCCTGCGCGAGGCCGTGACGGTCCCGGCGGGCGGCAGCGTCGCCGCAGCGGTGATCGCCGACCAGCCCGGCGCGGCCGGCGACGTCGGTCCCGGACGGTTCAGCATCCCGGGGTTGCCCACGGCGCGGCAGGCCGAGGTCTACGGCCGGAGCGAGGCGCCCATGTCCGGCGGCGTGCAGGTCTCCGGCGCCGTCTCCGATGCGGAGATCCAGCGCGCCTTGGCCGCCATCCGCGAGGACCTCACCCTGGCCGCGTCGTCCGCCTGGCGGGAAGCGCTTGCGCCGGGCGACGTGCTCTCCACGACGCCCATCGCCATCCGCTTCACCGCATCGCGCATCCCCGAAGCCGGACCGGTGACGGCGGCGCCGGTCGTGGAGGTCACGGCCGAGGTCACCGGCGCCACGGTGGCGGAGGCGGCGCTCGTCCCCGCGGCCGACGCGGCGGTCGCCGCGGAGGCCGGGGTCGAGAGCGCCGCGGGGGCGTATCTCTATGCGGGCTGGCAGCTGACGGTCGAGGCGTACGACGAGAGCGCGCACACCGGGTCTGCCACGGTGCGCGTCGAGGCCGAACGCACTAACTGACGACTTATGCGCAAGGGGTTCACGCTGGTGGAGCTGCTCGTGGTCATCGGGATCATCGTCATCCTGTTTTCGGTGATCTTCATCGCCGTGGATCCGGCGCGCCGCTTCGCGCAGGCACGCAACGCCAACCGCCGCGAGGACGTCCGTGACCTCGTGGAATCGGTGCTGACCTACATGGTCGACAACACCGGCAACTACCCGTCCGGGCTGGACTCCGTCACCACCAGCTCGCAGGTCGTCGGTACGGCCACGGCCGGATGCGATACCACCTGCACGGCCACGACGACGGTCTCCTCCTGCTTGGACCTGTCGAGCTCGTTGATCGGCGGGTACATCGCCGAGATCCCGCGCGATCCCAAGACCGGCACGGCCGCCAACACCGACTACTACATCAACCGCACGTCGGACGGCCGCATCCTCGTGGGCGCCTGCGACCCCGAGCTGGGCGTCAGCAATATCTACGTGGCCCGCTGACGTGGTATACTGAATAGCGATCACTTATCCACAGCCATTCATTTCTTTCACGGGAGGGTCATATGAAACAGCGACAGAAGGGTTTCACGCTCGTCGAACTGCTGGTGGTCATCGGCATCATCGGCATCCTCTTCGCGGTCATCCTCATCGCCGTCGACCCTGCTCGCCGCTTCTCGGAAGCGCGCAATGCGGTCCGCCGCCAGGATGTCCGCGACATCGTCGAGGCCGTGCTCGAGTTCATGACCGACAACCGCGGCAACTTCCCGACGAACCTCGACACGGTGGCCGGCAGCTATCAGGTCCTCGGCACCCACACCGCCGGCTGCGACGCCTCGGCCTGCGCCGGCCTGGCGGCGTCCGACCTCACGACGTCGTGCGCCGACCTCTCGGGCAGCCTCGTCGAGACCTATCTCGCCGAAATCCCTGCCGACCCGAGCACCGGCACGGACGGCAACACCCGCTACGCCATCGACCGCACCACCGGCAACCGCATCGAGGTGGTCGCCTGCGACGCGGAGCTGAGCGTGGCCACCATCCGCGCCAAGCGCTGATCGGCACGACGGAAGGGCCCCGCACGGGGCCCTTTTCGTATGCTCTGGTAGAATCCTCCCGTATGCCGTGGCGCATGTGGTGCGGACGACTCGCAGAAGGCCTGCTGCTGCTCCTGCCGCTGGCGCCGTTCCTCGTCATCCCGACCCCCTCGCCCAGCGAGTTCGGCGGCGCGGTGGCGGTCCGGGCGCTCGCGGTCGTCGCGCTGCCGCTGGCGGCCTTGGCTTGGGCAGGAGCGGGCGTCGTCTTGCGTCACCCCGTCTTCCGATGGACGGGCATGTGGCTCGTCGTGGCGCTGGCGGCCGGCCTGCTTTCGCCGGATCCCGGCCGAGCCCTGCTCGGGGAGCACCTGCGCGCCGAAGGATGGATCCAGTACCTTGCCTGGGCCGCGCTGTCGTTTGCCGGGGCGTTGACGTTCTCGGACACGACGCGCTGGCGGCGATTCGCCGCGTGGAGCGTCGCCGTCGCCCTCGCCGGCGGGACCGTGGCCGTGGCGACGGAGGTCTTGGCGTGGTTGGTCTCCCCGGACGGGGCCTTCAATTATCGGCCGTACGGCTGGTACATGAACCCGCTGTTCTTCGGCAACGCCATGGCCCTGCAGGCGGGGGTGGCGTTCTCGCTTGTCCCGGGGGCGGGGAGGCGGCGTTGGCTGTACGCCGTCGCCGGTTCCGGTCTGGGGTTGCTGGCGCTCGTCAGCGGATCGCGGTCCGTGCTCATGGGGATCGCGGTCGCGGTGCCGGTCGCGCTCGTGGCGTTGCGCGCCGCCGGCGGGGCACGCCTGCACGTACGCCGATCGGCGCTCGTCGCCGCCGCGGCCGCGGCGCTGCTCCTCATCCTCGTCCTCGCCGCACCGGGGAGCTTCCTGCGGCTCGCGCACTTCACGACGGGCGACGCCTCGGTCGCCGGCCGCTTCCTGGTCTGGCGCGCCGACGTGGCCTTCATCCGCGAACGGCCGCTGCTCGGCTGGGGGCTCGAGCACCAGCTGCCGCTGTTCTACCGTTTCTTCACGGCGGACTTCCTTCCCGTCACGCGTGAGGTCTTCGATCGCGCACACAACGCCCTGGTCGAATCGGCGCTCACGACCGGCATCCTCGGCACGGCCGCGGCCATCGGCCTGTTCGCGGCCCTAGGACGGACCGTCCTCGGACGGATGCGACGGGAACAGGGATTCCGGGCGGAGGGTGCCGCGTTCCTCGGCATGCTGGCGCATGTTGCCGTCGCTGACCAGTTCGGGTTCCTGACGCCGCTCACGCTCGTGGCGCTCGTCCCGCTTTCCGGCCGCATCGTCGGCGGGGAGATATCGAGGCGGTCCGCCGCCCGTGTCCGCTGGCCTGCCGCCACGGCCGTCGTGGGCCTTGCGCTCTTCGTCGTCACCACGCTCCTGCCGGCCCGCGCCGCTGTCCTCGCGGCCCGCGGCGTGGCCCGCTATCCGGCGGACCTGCCGGCGGCGGCCGCGGACTTCGCCGACGCGACGCGCATCCCGACGCTCTTCGACGGCCAAATCGCCAAACGGTACGGCGACCTCATCCGCGCCGAGGTCCTGCATCGGCAGGTCCGGGACGTGCCTGCGCTGCTGGCCCTCGGCAGCGCGGTGCGTACGGTCCTGGTGCGTGCCGAGGAGGCGCATCCGTGGGATTTCACGGTCCCTATGGCCCGCGGTGCGCTCGCCGAGCGGCTCGGCACGCTGGATCCGACGCTCCTGGCCGAGGCCACGATCGCGCTCGAGGAGACCGTCGCCGCGCATCCCGAGCGCTTCGAGCCGCGGCAGCTCCTGGCGCTCTCCTACCTGCGCGAAGGCCGGGACGCCGAGGCCCTGCGCCAGTATGACGAGATGCTCCGCCGCGCCCCGGACGACGCCCGGCTGCACATGATGTACGCCATCGTGCTGTATCGCGTCGGGGAGGTGCCCGCGGCCTTCGCGGCGCTCAACCGGGCCGAGGCCCTGTTGCCGTACGACCTCGGTCCCCAAATCGCCGGTATCCGGGCGCGCATGGAAGCCGGGGAAGCCGTGGATCCGTCAGCCGGCGTATCGGGCGGGAGCCTGACCGCGACCGGCGCGCTGGAGGTGCACGGGCAAGGCGTGGTGGAACCCTGAGACGTGCCGCTTGAGCACCGTGCCGAGCGTCGCCGCCGGCTCGACGGTGCGCTCGCCCCACTTGCCGTTCGTGGCGTCCGCCGCGGCCACTGCCCGGCGGCGCTTCTCGTCCTTGGCGAAGATGCTGAGCTGCCGGCGCCGGGGCATGATGTCGCCGATGCCCACCCCGAGCAGCCGTACCGGCTTGGCGTCGATGAGGTGCCGGACGACGCGCCAGCCCTCACGGAACAGCGCCAAGCCGTCGTCGATGGGGTTCTTGAGCGTCGCGCCGCCGCCCTGGCCGGTGAAGTCGCCGTAGCGGACGTAGGCCGAGACGTGGCGCCCGCAGGCCTCGTCCTCGCGCATCCGCCGGCAGACCTTCTCGGCCAAGGCAAAAAGCACCGTGCGCAGCGCCTCGCGGTCCGTGAGGTCGCGCGGCAGGGTGTAGGAGTGGCTGTAGGATTTGGCGGGTCCGACCGTGGAGATGACCGGGGAGGGGTCCTCGCCGCGGCCCATGAGATGCAGGTGGTAGCCCATGACCGGGCCGAACTCGTCGATCAGCCCGTCGAGCGGAGCGGCGCCCAGCTCGGCCGCGGTCCGCACGCCGAAGCGCGCTTCGAGCCGCGCGCCGAGCCGTCCGGCGATGCCGCACAGCTCGGTGACGGGCAATGTCGGCCAGATTTCCGCGACTCGCGCCCGGGTGAGCA
>CAZYLV010000010.1:0-38180 GCA_964648865.1 uncultured Gammaproteobacteria bacterium
GCTGCGCGAGCAGCAACCCGTCGTCGAGGCGGTGAACGAACCCGTCGTCGCTGCCCCGACCCCCGAACCCGCAGCGACCTCGACACCGGAAGAGCAAGCGGAGCCGCAACGCCTTCGGCTGATGTCTGATGCGCCTGGAGAAAGCGACATTCCCGCCGTCGCCGTCTTCGACTGCTGGCGTTTCGAGATCCGCGATGGACGCGGCATCGTCGACAGGACGTATCGTCATCTCTCCGGCGCCGGCCCCGAAGTCGTCGGTCCGGACACCCTACATCTGCGCTGTGGCCGCATCTCAACCGCATGGCAATCGACTGATGGCATGACTTCGGTCATCCTGCTCGACGCTTCGAGCACGGCACGGGAAAATCTCGGCGACGGCACTCGACCCACACTCTGGAAGGCTGACCCCTACACCGGGGAGCTGACTGCACTCCCGCTGCCTGATGGAACCGACCTCAATATATACATCATCGGCACTGATGCCGATGAATCAACACTTTTCCTGTCCTCGACAACGGCACCGGGGCAGCTCGTCGCCATCCCGCTCAACGGGGATGCTGCGCGAATCTCCAACTACACGCAGCTGCAGCGGGGGGAGATCGTCTTGAACGGCGACGGATCGCGTGCCATCGGTTTTGAGCGGACGCCGGATGGGACCGTGTTTCTTCACCGCATCAACACGTCCAACGGGCAACGTGTCCGCGTCCGCGCGATGCCGATGGGGGCTGGTAATGGGATCCCTCTCGACGACCGTCGATTGCTGTTTTCCGCCGAGGACACGGCGCTCTACGTTCTCGACATCTTCGACGGGTCGGCTGCACCCGTGCGCATCGGTGCTTTCGTCGACATCTACGGCCTCAGCATCGACGGTCAGACCTTATTGCTCACCGGTCCTGACCTCCCGCTCACGACCATCCCCGTCTCGGAGTTGCCGAATCCCTGAAGAGGATGTAGCTTCCTTCCCTCGCCGGCGTGGCGGAACTGGCATACGCAGAGGACTTAAAATCCTCGGTCCGCAAGGAATTGCAGGTTCGACTCCTGCCGCCGGCACCAAAAGCCCCGTCATGTGACGGGGCTTTTTCGTCTCTCCTCACTTCTTCTCCTGCGCGTCGCAGTAGGCGACCATGGCGTCGCGCATGAACTGCGCGAGCCCGGGCGCGATCTTCTCGTAGTAGGCCCTGAAGCGCGGGTCCTGGACGTACATCTCGGCCAGGCCGCGATACATCACGAGGTTCGGCTCGTAGAAGGTCCGGAGCGCGTCGTAGTGCTGGGCGATGAGCGTCTGCACCGGCGCGCTGGCCGGGTCCTCGCCCATGTGCGAGGCCACGATCTTGGTGAACTTCACGCCCTCCTCGGCGACCCGCTTGTAGTCGGCCTTGGTCCAGTGCGCCGTCCGCTCCTGGCTCTGCTTCCAGGCTTCGGTTTGGCCCCAGCGCCGTTTGGCTTCCTCGGTGTACCGCTCCATCTCTTCCATGGAGAAGCCACCGTAAAGTTCCTTGTCTTCCATAGAGTTTTCCCGATCCATCTTCTGGATCGTCTTATCGATCGTCCGCATCAGGCCCGTCAGCCGCTTCTGCTTGAGCGCGAGGAGCCGCCGCTGGTCGCGCAACGCGGCGCGCATGTCGAACCCCGGGGACGACACGATGCGCGCGATCTCCGCCAACGGGAAATCGAGCTCCCGGAAGAAGAGGATCTGCTGGAGCGTGAGCAGTTCCGTTTCCCCGTAGCGGCGGTAGTTGTTGCCTGCGGACCGGACGGGGCGCAGGAGCCCGATCCGGTCGTAGTGGTGCAGCGTCCGGACAGTGACGCCGGCGAGCTGCGCAAGCTGTTTCACGCTGTATGGCATAGGAGATTCGGCTGATGACGAACGGGTGTCGACCGCACCGATACCCAAGCTAAACCATGACGTATCGTCAGAGTCAAGGACTGCCGTTTCCTTGTTTCCGGCAGCCGCCGCGGATACAATGCCGCCATATGGAGGCCCCCATCGCCGATCCGCGCCTGATGGCCGGAGACGCGCAGCCGCAGGACGCGCAAATCGAAGTCGGCCTGCGTCCGACGACGCTGGCCGAGTTCATCGGCCAGGACCGCATCAAGGAGAACCTGGCGGTCTTCCTGGCTGCGGCCAAGAAGCGCGGCGAGCCCATCGAGCATGTCCTGCTGTACGGCAATCCCGGCCTCGGCAAGACCACGCTCGCCCACGTCATCGCCCGCGAGATGAGCGCCAACATCAAGGTCACGAGCGGCCCCGCGCTGGAGCGTGTCGGCGACCTCGCCGCCATCCTTTCCTCCCTCGAGACCGGCGACATCCTGTTCATCGACGAGATCCATCGGCTCAACAAGACCATCGAGGAGGTGCTCTATCCGGCCATGGAGGACTTCGCCCTCGACGTGGTCATCGGTAAGGGACCGAGCGCACGCACGCTGCGGCTCTCCCTCAACCGCTTCACGGTCATCGGCGCGACCACCCGGCTCTCGCTGCTCACGGCGCCGCTGCGCGACCGCTTCGGCGTCACGCTGCACGTGAGCTTCTACGAGGACGGCGACATCCGGAAGATCCTCGCGCGCAGCGCCCGGCTGCTCGAGGTCGCCATCGAGGAAGACGCCGTGGCGCTCCTCGCCTCCCGCAGCCGACGTACGCCGCGCGTCGCCAACCGGCTGCTCAAGCGCGTCCGCGACTGGGTGGAGGTCAAGCACGACGGCCGCATCACCGCCCCGCTCGCCGAGCAGGCGCTCGGGGCGCTGGAGATCGACCCGCTCGGCCTCGACGACGTCGACCGTCGCCTGCTGACCGCCATCATCGAACGGTTCCGCGGCGGCCCGGTGGGGCTGGCGGCGCTCTCGGCCGCCACGGCAGAGGAGGTCGCCACCATCGAGGAGGTCCATGAGCCGTTCCTGATGCAGGTCGGGCTGATCGAGCGCACGCCGCGCGGCCGCATGGCCACCCAACGCGCATACAGCCACCTCGGTTTCGCCGCGCCCGAGCGGCAGGCACTCTTCTCCGCATGACCCTCCTCATCCTCCTCATCGCCTACGGCATCCTGATCGTCGGCGTGGCCGCGCTCGCGGCCGTGAAGTCCGTCGCGCTCTTCGGCTACGGCGGTTCCTTCGCGGCCTTCCTGGCGACCGCCGTGTTCTGGGGCGGTTTCGCGCTCGTCCTGGTCGCCACGGCGTCGGCGCTCTGGGGCGTCGATTGGTCCACGCCGCTCTTCGACGCCGCGACCTTCTTCGAGGCGCCCATCTGACGCTATGCGTTATCCCTTCCTCATCACCTGCCACGGCAAGCAGGAAGAGCCGATCCTGACCCTGCGCGCGCACCCCATCGTCTTCATCACCCGCGGGGCGATGTTCCTGTTCCTCTTCGCCGTCCCCTTCGCCGCGGCGGCGCTGTTGCCGGAACTGACCGCGGAGCTGCTGGCCTCGACCGTCGCCGGTACGGCCACCGTGCTCCTGATCTCGCTGTACATGGTCGTCGTGCTCCTCCTGGGATTCAACCACTTCTTCAACTGGTTCTTCGACATCTGGGTGGTGACCAACGAGCGCATCATCGACATCGACCAGGAAGGCGCCTTCTCCAAGAAGATCGGCGAGCTCGAGCTCCACAAGGTGCAGGACGTGCTGGCCGAGAGCCACGGGGTGATGGCCACGGTCTTCGGCTACGGCCGCATCCTCGTGCAGACCGCCGGCGCCAAGACGGAGTTCGCCTTCGACGGCATCCCCAAGCCGTATGCCGTCTCCAAACGCATCCTCGAGCTCGCCAAGGCCGACGCCCCGCTCCACGTCGGACAGCAGTGAGGGAAACGCAGACGCCGCCCTGGCCGGGCGGCGTCTCTCGTTGCGTTCACCACCGCTTCATGAGCGTGATGCCGGTGTAGAAGTAGCGGACGATCTCATCCCACGGCTTCCCCTCGTTGGCCATGCAGAGCGCGCCCGAAGCCGACATGCCCACTCCGTGGCCCCACAGCTCCTTGCCGACGTCGCACGGGACGCTTACGCCGCGCAGCCAGGGCACCGGATCGGACCGCCAGACCTCTTCCCAATCGCGCGTGCGGCCGTCGGAGCGCGAGAAGTACGGGGTGATCGCGGTGCGGCCCTCGTAGGTGACGACCTGTCCACGGGTGGCCTCGACGGATTGGGTGAGCCGCGGCGTGCGCTCCTCCTGCCCGTAGCCCTTGTAGACCTGATCGTAATAGGCGTCGACGTGGTAGAACTCGCTGGCGTGCTTGGTGCCGCGCTCCCAGTGGTAGTAGGCGTAGGTGCGCGCGGCGGTGATGAGCGCCTTCTGGAACTCGAGGTGCGAGATATTGGAGGTCTCGGCCAGCCCGCGCAGGTAGCTCTCCATGGGCAGCTCGTTGATGAGCCAGGTGCGGTCGTGGGTGGGGTTCCACCGCAGTTCGAGCCCGTCGCGGAAGGTGTTGTCGGCGTATCCGGCGCCGCGCGTGACGCGGCGGTCGAAATTGGTGACCGTGAAGACGCTGCCGGCGGCTTTGGGGACGAAGCGCAGGTACGCGCCCGACGGGCGTCGTCCGTCACCCGTGTCGTACCAGTAGGCGCCGCCCTGGTACCCGGCCGAGACCTGGCCGGAACCGGGAATCGTGGCCACGGTGCTGCCACCGGCGATGACGTCGAAACCGGCGGGGTTCTTGAGGACGACATGCCAATCCGTCTCCTCGTCGACGATCAGCACGCCGACCCGCAGCGTCGGCTCGCCGGCCGAGCTCGAGGGCGGCGTGGGCTGGGCAGGCGCGGCGGGAGGCGACGCGAGGGGCTTCGCGTCGGGGCCGTCGTCAGTGACCGTCACGGGGATATCGAAGGCGCTGCCCGGCACCTCGCGCCCGTCCACCTGCATGTGGAACGCGGCCACGTAACGGCCCTTGCGCTGCGGCGCCTTGATGACGAAATCCAGCATCGCGGTGCCGCCCGGCGCGGTACGGTTGCCGGATGCCATCGCGATGCGGCCGGACGACCAGCTCGGCGCCTGGAAGTCGGACGAGGCGATGGTCACGCCCGGCGAGCCGGCCACGACCTCGTGGCCGTCCCAGGGCGCGCTGCCGTTGTTGCGCATGAGGACACGGAACCGCGTCTCATCGCCGCCGCGGGCGAAGACCAACTCCTTGGCGCTCTGGATGAGACGCTGCGCGCTCACGCTGCCGGACGGCGCGGGAGCGCTCTCGGCGGACGGCGTGCTCGGCGGCGGGGAGACCGCGGTCGGCGCGGGCGCGGGACCGCCGCCGCCCACCCGCACCGTGACCGTGAACTCGCCGCCGGGGATCCAACGCAGGTTCTCCGCGGCAAGATGGAAGGTCTCGACGTAGGTGCCCGGCGTGCCCGCGCCGCGCAGCGTGAAGCTCACGAAACCCACACCGCCCGGTGCGACGCGCGCCTCGCGCAGCCGCGCGGGCTGGCTCGGCCCCAGCCAGGACGGATCGTGCATGCGGCTGGTCCGGTATTTTGGGTTCCAGGTGTAGACGGAGACGAAATGGGCGCCGTCGCTCGTCCAGGTCTCGGAGCCGACGTTCTTGAAGCCCACGGTGTAGGTCTTCTTCTCCCCGGGCTGCAGGTCGAAGACCGCTCCCGAGCTGATGAGGAGCTTGGCGGCGTCACCGGCTGCCGCGGCGGGCACGGGCCGGAGCGCCGGGACGGCCGGCAAAACGAAAACGGCCAGCAGGGCAAGGAGGGTACACGCCTCCCGCATGCGGGCCGTCGTTTTTTTGTGTTTTTGGTTTTTCATCCCCGTTTCCTCCGTTTTTCGACGTCCTGAATATAGCATTTTTTGGCGGGAAAGTCAACTTTTCTGTAGGATGTGCGCATGTCGGACGCCGCGGCGCTCGCCCGCAACACCTATATCCAGTTCCTGGCCCGCGGGCTGGGGACCGCGTTGGGCATCGTGGCCATCGCCATGGTCACGCGCGCGCTCGGCCCGGCGGGCTTCGGCGTCTATACGACGGTCATCTCCTATCTCCAGGTCTTCGGCGTGCTCGTGGACTTCGGACTGACCATCGTCGGCCTGCAGCTGCTCTCCCAGCCCGGCGCGGACCAACCGCGGCTCCTCGGAAACCTGCTCGCCCTGCGGCTCGCCACCGCAGCGATCTTCCTCGGCGTCGCGCCCATCGTCGCGCTCGTCTTGCCCTACGGCACGGAGATCAAGGTCGGTATCCTCTTCACGACGCTCTCCTTCTTGGCGCTGGCGCTCCATCAGATCCTTACGGCGCTCTTCCAGACGAGGTTACAGATGCGCTACGCCGCGCTCTCCGAGCTGGCGGGGCGGACCGCGCTCGTGGCGCTCGTGGCCGTCGCGGCGGGCCTGCACTGGGGGGTCCTCGGGATGCTCGCGGCGACGACGGCGGCCAACGTCGTGCAGCTCGCCGTGGCCTGGGCAGCGGCCCGCCGGCTCGTCCCGTTCCGCCTGTCCGTCGATGCCGCACTGTGGCGGCGCATCCTGACGCTGGCCTGGCCCATCGGCCTGTCCATCGCCTTCAACCTCATCTACCTGCGCGCCGACGCGGTCATCATCTCGCTCACCCGGAGCCAGGAGGAGCTCGGTCTCTACGGCGCCGCGTACCGCGTCATCGACGTGCTCACGGTGGCGCCCTTCCTGCTCATGGGCCTGGTGCTGCCGCGGCTGGTCCAGGCGCTCGAGGCCGGCGACCTCGCGCGCTACGGCGGCCTGATGCGCCGCTCGCTGCGCTTCCTGATGGCCGGCATCTTGCCGATCGCCGCCGGCGGGCTGGTCCTCGGCGGCGACGTCATGGCCGGGGTCTCGGGTCGGGCGTTCGCGCCCTCCGGCCGCTACCTGGCGCTCCTGCTCTTCGGCGTGGCCGCGATCTTCGCCGGGACGGTCTTCAGCCATGCCGTCGTGGCCCTCGGCCTGCAGCGCAAGATGCTGCCGTTCTATGCCGCCGACGCCGCCGCTGCCCTCGTCTGCTACCTCGTCCTCATCCCGCGCGAGGGGGCCATCGCCGCGGCCTGGATCACCGTGCTCTCCGAGGCGCTCATCGCCGCGGCCGCGGCGGCCGTCGTGCTGCGCACCGTGCCGTTCGCCGTCGGCGCGTCCGCGCTCGGCCGCATCACGCTCGCCGCGGCCGGCATGGGCGCGGCACTGCGGCTCATCACCGACGCCGTCCCGATGCCGCTGGCCCTCTCGCTGCCGCTGGGCGCTGCGCTCTATGGCGCGTCGCTGCTCGTCTTGCGCGCCCTGCCACCGGAGGATTGGCGGGCGCTCCTCGCGCCGCTGCGGCCTCGCCTGCCGCGCCTCCCCTCCTGAGCCATGACGACGCCCATCGCGCTCTTCGCCGCGCTGCTGCCGACCTACCTGGTCCGCTTCCGGATCGGCCCGTTCCCGACGACCCTCCTGGAGCTACTGTGGGTGGCGCTCATGGTCGCGTTCCTGGCGGCGCGTGCCGGCGTCGGCGGGCTGCGCGCGCCGCGCCTCGAGCGCGCCCGCCTGCGCCCCTGGCTCGGCCCCTGCGGCCTTCTTCTCCTGGCGGGCGTCGTGGGCGTCGCCGTCTCGCCGGACACCCGCGCGGCGCTCGGGCTCTTCAAGGCCTACCTGCTCGAGCCGGTGCTCTTCTTCGGTCTGCTCATCGCCATCACCGACGACACGGTCCGCCTCAAGGTCGTGCGTGCCTTGGCCGTCTCCGGCGCTGTCGTGGCCGTCTTCGCGTTGCTGCAGCCGCTCGTCGCACCGCAGACGCTCTGGGAAGGGACGCGTGCCACGGCCTTCTATCCGTTCCCCAACGCTGTCGGGCTCTTCCTCGCGCCGATCATCGCGCTCGTCGCCGGCGGCATGAAGCTGAAGGGGCGGATGGCGTCGCTGAACGTCGCGGCGGTCCTCCTGATGTTCGGCGCGCTCGTCGCCGCGCAGAGCGAAGGCGCGCTCATCGGAGCCGCCGTCGGCCTCGTCGCTCTCCTTTGGTTCCACCCGAAATGGCGCGTTCTCGCCCTCCTCGCCGTGATATTCACCTTCGTCGCCTACGCGTGGATGCCAGACGCGCTCCGTTCCTCCCTCCAAGAGAAACTCCTGCTCCAGGACTGGTCCGGCACGGTGCGGCGCATCACCTGGGGCGAGACGGTCGACATGCTCCGCGACCGGCCGCTCACCGGCGCCGGACTCGCGGGGTATCCGCTCGTCATGCGGGATTACCATAAGGCGACGGCCATCGAGATCTTCCAGTACCCGCACCAGATCGTCCTCAACCTCTGGAGCGAGCTCGGCCTGCTCGGGCTCGCGGCCTTTGCCTGGATCCTGCTGACGTTCTTCCGCCTGTCCTCGCGGCCGGAATCCAAACTGCAGCGCCAGGCGGCCATGGCGGCGATGGTCGCGCTCCTGGTGCACGGGCTCGTCGACGTGCCCTACTTCAAGAACGACCTGGCCTTCCTCTTCTGGACCATCGTGGCGCTCGGGACGGGCGGGGCTTTACCGAAAGCCGAGAATCGGCTACCCTAGCGACGCCTCACCCGTGGAGAGGTGGCCGAGTGGTTGAAGGCGCCGGTCTCGAAAACCGGTATACCGCAAAACGGTATCGAGAGTTCGAATCTCTCCCTCTCCGCCAAAGCGTCCGTCCTTGCGACGGGCGTTTTGCTTTTGTAGGGTGGTAACAGAATCCTGAACCGCACCTATGCCCAACCGCGTCGTCCATTTCGAGATCCACGCCAACGACATCGAGCGCTGCAAGACGTTCTACGCCGCCGTCTTCGGGTGGAAGATGTTGAAGTACGACCTCCCGGACGGCAACGTCTACTGGGGGATCGAGACCGGTCCCAAGGAAGAGCCGGGCATCAATGGCGGCATCGTGGGGCGGCGGGGTTTGGCGCCGGAGAAAGGCGCTCCGGTCTTCGGCTACGTCTGCACGCTCCAAGTGGAGGACTACGACGCCATGGAGAAGGCGATCCTGTCGCATGGAGGCGCCCTCGCCCTGGCGAAGTTCGCCATCCCCGGGATGGCCTGGCAGGGCTACTTCACCGACACCGAGGGCAACATCTTCGGCATCCATCAACCGGACACGGACGCGGCCTGAGGGCCGCGTCTCTGCTATACTTGGGCCATGGCCATCCTCAAGGGCTTCCTCGGCTTCGTCCGTGAGCACGGCGTCGTCGGGCTGGCCGTCGGGTTCATCTTCGGCGGCGCCATCACCAAGCTGGTGACGGCCTTCGTCCGCGACATCGTCGACCCGCTCGTCGGGCTCGTCTTCGGGGTCGCTGACCGGCTCCAGGACGAGGTCCTCGTCATCGGCACGGCACGGATCGCCTGGGGGGACTTCCTGGTCGCGCTCATCGATTTCCTCATCATCGCGGCCATCCTCTTCTTCCTCGTCAAAGGCCTCGGTCTCGAAAGGATCGACCGGAAAAAATCATCGTAGCCCTATGCGTAGTGCGCTCGCGTCCTTCGCCGTCCTGCTGCTGCTCATCCTACCGCTGCCCGCCGCGGCGGCGACCTTCGGCGCAGGGGAGGTCTATTCCTTGCCCGCCGGGGAGTCCCTTATGGACGACCTCTACGCCGCTGGCGGCACGGTCTCCGTCTCCGGCGCCGTCCGCGGCGACGTGCTCACGGCCGGCGGCAGCGTCAGCGTCTCCGGCGCGGTGGAGCACGATCTCATGGCCGCGGGCGGCAACGTCTCCCTGCTCGGCAGCGTCGGCGACGACGCCCGGGTTGCGGGCGGCCAGGTCGTCGTCGCGGGACAGGTCAACGACGACCTCTTCGTGGCCGGCGGCGTCGTGCACCTCCTGCCCGGCTCGCGCATCGGCGGCGACCTCGTGATCGGCGGCGGCCAAGTGGTGCTCGAGGGCGAAGTCGTCGGCAACGTCCGCATCGCCGGCGGCGCCGTGACCGTCAACGGCATCGTGGCCGGCGCGCTCGAGGCCGAGGTCGACGAGACCATCAGCGTCGGGCCGGCGGCGCGCATCGGCGGCGCCTTCACCTACCGCGGGCCGGAGGACGCGGCCGTCGCGGCGGAAGCGACCCTCGGCGGCGCAGTGACGCGCCTGCCCTCGCGCGCGCGCGGCGCGGAGAAAACCGACGTCTCGGCCGTGGCCGGCGTCTTCGCGGGCATCGGTCTCCTTTCCTTCCTGCTCAAGCTCCTCGGCACGCTCGGTACGGCGCTCGTCGCCGTCTGGCTGATGCGCCCGGGCACCCAGAAGCTCGTGGCCGACACGGCCGCGGCGTTCTGGCCGACGATGTTGCGCGGCTTCGCCACGGCCATCCTGCTGCCCATCGGCGCGCTCGTGCTCGTCCTCACGGTGGTGTTCAGCCCCATCGGCGGCATGCTCCTCGCGGCCTTCGGCCTGCTCGTCATCGCCGCGAAGATCCTCTCAGGCATCCTGTTCGGCTCCTGGTTGGCCATGGTCTTCCGCAAGCAGAAGAAGCCCACGGTCACCCTGGGCAGCGCCGCCGTGGGGACGGTGCTGCTCGCCGTCCTCGGCCTGGTGCCGATCGTCGGCTGGGCCTTCGCGCTCGTCTTCTGGCTCGCCGCCTTCGGCGCTTTGGCGCTCTGGGCACGCGACCTCATCGCACCCGCGCTCAGCCGCTGACGCGGACACGGACCCCGCCTCCCTCGGAGGCGGGGTTTTTGGTACACTGCGAAGCGACGTATGCCCAAACAGCACTCCATCCGCAAGGCGATCCTCCCCGTGGCCGGGCTGGGCACGCGCTTCCTGCCCGCGACAAAGGCCATGCCCAAGGAGATGCTCGCCGTCGTCGACAAGCCGATCATCCAGTACATCGTCGAGGAGGTCGTGGCCAGCGGCATCGAGGAGATCATCTTCGTGACCGCCATCGGCAAGCGCGCCATCGAGGACCACTTCGACCGCAACTTCGAGCTCGAGTACCGCCTGGAACAGAAGAAGAAACTCAAGGAGCTCGCGGCCATCAAGAACATCGGCAAGATGGCGCGGTTCGCCTTCGTCCGGCAGCAGAAGCCGATGGGCGACGGCGACGCCATCCTCGCGGCGCTTCCCTTCATCGATCCGCAGGAGCCGGTGGCCGTGGTCTTCGGCGACGCCATCATGCGCTCCAAGCGGCCCGGCCTCTCCCAGCTGATGGCCGTCTACGAGAAGTACCGCGATCCGGTGGTCGGGGTGACGGCCGTGCCCAAACGCGACATCTCCGGCTACGGCGTCATCGACGGGCAGGGTCTGGGGGACGGCGCCTACGAGATCCGCGGGTTCGTCGAGAAGCCGGAACCGGCCGACGCGCCGTCGAACCTGGCGGTCATCGGCGAGTATGTCGTCACCCCGGAGGTCCTCGGCCGGCTGGCCGCGGCCAAACCCGGCAAGGACGGCGAGATCCGCCTGGCCAACGCGCTCATCGACCATCTGGCCGCCGGCCGCGCCCTCTACGGCTACGCCATCGAGGGCCAGTGGTACGACTGCGGCACCAAGCTGGGCTACCTCAAGGCGCAGATCGATTTCGGTCTCGCCCACCCCGAGACGCGCACGGCGCTGCGCGCCCACCTCCGGCAACTCACCCGCTGACCTATGCGCACCTTCCTGCGTCCCCTGGCCGTCTTCGGCACGCTGGCCGCGCTCGTCCTCACCGGCACGGGCTGCGCCCGCGGCCCTTCCCAGGAGGTCATCGAGGCGACGCGCCCCGTGACGCTGCGGTTCTGGGGCGTCTTCGACGACTCCGACGCCTACGCCACGATCATCGACCGCTATCGCGACCTGCGGCCGCACGTCAGCATCGAGTACCGCAAGTTCCGGCCGGAGGAGTACGAGCAGGAGCTCATCGACGCGCTGGCCGAGGACCGCGGCCCGGACGTCTTCATGGTCCACAGCAGCGCCATCGTCGAATACCAGAACAAGCTCCTGCCGCTGCCCTCCGCGCTGACGCTGCCGGTGCGCGAACAGCGCGGCACCATCCAAAAGGAAATCGTCACCACGCTGCGCCAGATCCCGACCCTCTCCCTGCGCCAGCTGCAGGCGCAGTTCATGGACGTCGTCGCCAAGGACGTCGTCATCCCGACGGTCGAGGCCACGACCGGCGGCGGCCGCCAGACCGTGGACCGCATCTACGGCCTGCCGCTCTCGGTCGACACCCTGGCCCTCTACTACAACCGCGCCCTCCTCAACCAGGCCGGCATCCCCGAGCCGCCGCGCACCTGGCTCGAGGTCCAGGCCGCGGCGCGCAACCGCCGGCTCACCAGCTACGACGCCAACCAGCGCATCGTGCAGAGCGCCGTGGCGCTCGGCACCTCGGGCAACGTGGAGCGCGCCGTGGACGTCCTGCAGCTCCTGATGATGCAGAACGGCACGGTCATGAGCCAGGGCGGCAGCGTGACCTTCCAGCAGGTGCCGCCCTCCTACCAGGGCCAGCTGGCGCCGGCGGCCGAGGCTACGGTCTTCTACACGGACTTCGCCAACCCGGTGAAGGAGGTCTACACCTGGAACGAGACCCTGCCGTCCTCGCTCGAGGCCTTCGCCGGCGGCCGCACCGCCATGCTCCTGGGCTACAGCTACCACCTGGCGACCATCCGGGCGCGCGCGCCCAAGCTCGAGATCGGGATCGCCCCGGTGCCGCAGATCGGCGACAACGTCAACTTCGCCAGCTACTGGATCAACGGCGTCTCGCGCAAGACCGCGCAACCCGACCTGGCCTGGGACTTCGTGCAGTTCATGGCCGCCCAGGACCAGGCCGCGACCTACCTCGCGGCCACCAAGAAGCCGACCGCCCTGCGGGCGCTCGTCGCCAGCCAGCGTGAGGACGTGGACGTCGGCGTCTTCGCCGAGCAGGCGCTCACCGCGCGCAGCTGGTACCGCGGGTTGGACGCCAGCGCCATGGAGCAAGCCTTCAAGGACCTCATCCGCGACGTCCTCGCCAACCCGTCCGACCCGGAGCGTTGGGTCAACCTGGCGGCGCAGCGCGTCGCCCAGACCTATCCCTGAGGTATGCGCCGTCTCCCCGTCCCGCTCATCGCGCTCGTCGCCGCCGTCGGGATCGCCGCCGCGACGCCGGCCGCCGCGCAGCTGCCGACCCTCGTCCCTGAGGCCTGCCGCGGCACCGCCACTCTCTCGGAGTGCGGCCTCAACGAGCTGATCCTCGTCTTCATCAACGTCGCCCAGTTCATCTTCGGCATCTCCGGCACGGCGGCGTTGGCCATGTTCGTCTGGGGCGGGTTCCTCTGGCTGTTCTCCGGCGGCAACGCCGAGCGCATCAAGCAGGGCCAGGCCGTCATCGTCGGCGCGGTCACCGGACTCATCATCATCTTCGGCGCCTACGTCGGCGTGCAGTTCCTGGTGCAGGCCCTGCGCGGCACGGTCGGCGCCGGCGACGTGCTCATCGCCGGCGAACGATGCGAGCTTTCGGGCGAGGCCGGCGCGCAGCAGGGCATCGCCGTGGCCACGGGCCGGGAGAGCGCCGCGGCCACCGGCGGACTCGAATGCGTCGCCTACGACAACTGCGGCGCCTTAGCCGACCTGGGCTACGAGGAGGTCAACCTCCGCGAAGTCGACGTCGCTTCCTACGAGTGCGTCAACGGGCTCATGCGCAGCAGCCCGGAGCACATCAAGTGCTGCACGCTCCGCTCCGGAGCCGCTCCGCGCGCGCCCGCTCCGGGCGGCGGGGCCGCGGGCGGGGGGGCCGGGGGGGGCCCCCCCGCGACCCGCGCCGGGCCGCCGGGGGGGGGCGGGGAGGGGAGGGGGGCGGCGGCACGCCGGGCGAGGGCACCGGCGGCCGCAACAACTGCACCTGCGCCGACCGCGGGGTGACGAGCGTCTCGAGCTGCGCCTCCTGCGACGCCTTCTGCACGACCCGCGGCTCGACCATGACGGAGTACGGCGGCACCGCCATGACGAGCTGCGCCGGCGCCATGGGCACCTGTCGCGTGACCTGCGTGGGGACCGCCTGCCGCCCCGCAGCCGATGCCGGACCGGCCTGCACCGCCGGCGGCGGCACCTTCACCGCTCCCGGCACCTGCGACTTCCCGATGACCCGCGATCGCTGCGACGCCACGCGCAGCGACCCACGCTACGCGGACGCCCCGGACCGCGACATGACCGTGACGTTCATCCCCTGATCGGATGAAGCGCCCGCCGGCTCTCGCCGGCGGGTTTCTGTTTGACGCCGGTTTCCGGTATACTGGTGCGGAACCTATGCAGCGCTCCCTCCTCCGCGTCCTGCTCCCCGTCCTGGCCGCAATCGTGCTGTGTGCCCCGCTCGCGCCGCAGACGGCCTCGGCTGCGGATTGGCACTGCGACAGCTGCTCCTGCGACTGCGACACCACCGACGGCACGCCGGGCGGTTCCATCCCCTGGCCAGGCGACGGCCCCGACCCGGAAGGCCGTTGCGTCAATGCGTGCCGCCAGCATTGCTTGGACACGACCGGCATCGCCACGGCCTTCGAGGGTCGAGGTGTGGGTTGCTCCGAGGTCGCTGCGGGCGGCGGTACCGAAACCGATACCAACACCAACGCTCCCCCGGGTCCGCGCGGCGGCCCGGCGCCGACCTTGCCCAACCCGCTCGGCGGCTCCACGGACGTCCGCACCATCATCGGGCGCGTCATCAACGCCGCGCTCGGCATCTCCGGCTCGGTGGCGCTCCTCATGTTCATCTGGGGCGGCCTGCAATGGTTGACGTCGGGGGGCAGCCCTGAGAGAATACAGAAAGGAAAAAACACGATCGTCTGGGCCGTCCTGGGACTTGTGCTCATCTTCGGCTCCTACGCCATCCTCAACTTCGTGCTCGGGGCGATCCTCAGCGCGTCGTGAGGAGATACGATCCTGAGAAGCGCGGGCCTGCGACGGACCGAACAGTCGGGCCGCCGCACCACCCGCACTTCCACCAAGAAAGGGGGTGACAACCTGCATGACACAGAAGATCAAGCGTTTCGCGACGGGTCTCGTGCCGTTCCTGATGTTCACGCTGCCGATGGCGGCGCGCGCGGGAACGGTCGACCTCGGCCTCTCCGTTGGAGGCGAGGACATCGGCGAGGTCATCGGCCTCGGCACGACCGACATCCGCATCACCATCGCCCGCATCATCAACGTGTTCATGGGGCTCCTCGGCATCATCGCCGTGGTCATCATCCTCTACGGCGGTTTCATCTGGATGACGGCTGCCGGCAACGAGGAGCGCGTCGACAAGGCCCGCAAGATGATCGTCGCCGGCGTGATCGGCTTGGCCATCATCCTCTCGGCCTACGCCATCGCCCGCTTCGTGGTCAACTCGCTGGTCAACGCGACGAGCTGATCCCGCAGACAGGACGGCCTCCCCACCCGGGGGGTCGTTTTGGTATACTGGAGGTGACCCTATGTCCATCCTGCATCGCGCGCTCATCCGGGCGACCGGCTCCTCCCTCGGCGCGGCGGCCGTCCTGGCCTTCTCACGCGCCGCGTTGGCCTTTTCCGTGGAGGACACCGGCCTCAAGCAGACCGCCTCCAAGGCCGGCATCCCGACCCGCAACACCGACATCCCGACGCTCGTGGGCACCATCCTCAACTCGGTGCTCTCGCTCGTCGGCGTGCTCTTCCTGGTCATCATCGTCTGGGGCGGCTTCCTGTGGATGACGGCGCGCGGCAACGAGCAGCAGGTGGAGAAGGCCAAGCAGCTGATCACCTCGGCCATCATCGGTCTCCTGATCATCGCCGGCGGCTACGTCATCACCAACACCGTCCTGGGCTTCGTCATCACCGCCACCACCGGCGGGGAGAGCACCAACGCGCCCCCGGCGCCCTGATATGCGCGCTTCCCTCTCCCGCGTCGCGGCGGCCGCGGCCGCCGGCCTCACGCTCTTCGCGCTCACCGCGGCGCCCGTCGCGGCCCAGGGCCTCAGCGGCTCCCAAGAGGCGCTGGAGCGTGCAGGCAAGCAGGCCTTCGGCGCCGGTGCCGTGGACCGCTCCATCGAAGACGTCGTCGGCACGGTCATCGAGGCCTTCCTCTCGGTGATGGGCGTGCTCTTCCTGGCGCTCACGGTCTACGGCGGCTACCTCTGGATGAACGCCCGCGGCAACGAGCAGCAGGTGGAGAAGGCCAAGACCCTGCTGACCCAGGCCGTCATCGGACTGGCCATCGTGCTCGCCGCCTACGTCCTCACCCGCTTCGTCATCCAGGGCGTCTTCCGGGCGACGACGGGGGCAGAGGAGTCGTCCGCGCCGCCGCCCGCACCCTGATATGCCCCTCCGCATCCGCACCGGCCTCGCCTCCCTCGCCGCGCTCCTCCTGCCGCTGCCCGTGTTCGCGGCCTCCGCCCTGGAGCGCCTGGACAAGGTCGGCGGCGTGGCCTTCCCCGGCCAACGGGAACGCCAGGCGCCGGAAGTCGTCGGCCAGATCATCAACGTCTTCCTGGGCGTGCTCGGCGTGCTGTTCGTGGTCCTCCTGGTCTACGGCGGCTATCTCTGGATGAACGCCCGCGGCAACGAGCAGCAGGTGGAGAAGGCCAAGAGCCTCATCACCCAGGCGGTCATCGGGCTGACCGTCATGCTCGCCGCCTATGCCATCAGCAACTTCGTCGTCACCGAGCTCGTCAACGCCACCGGCTACGGCGGCGGAGCCGCGCCGGCCGGCGGCAGCTGATCACCATGCCTATGCGCACTCCCCTCCGACGTCTCGCCATCGCCGCCGCGACCGCCGCTCCGGGACTCTTCCTCGCCGCCGATGCCTTGGCCGGCAGCGCGCTCGTCAACAACCTGCAGGCGACCGGACAGTCCGGCTTCGGGGTGACGGGCGAACCGCAGCGGCTGCCGGTCCTCGTCGGCAACATCATCAAGAACTTCATGGGACTGCTCGGCATCGTGGCCGTGGTCCTCATCCTCTACGCCGGCTTCCTCTGGATGACCGCCGCCGGCAACGAGCAGAAGGTCGAGAAGGCGCGAAGCATCCTCACCCAGGCGGTCATCGGACTGGCCATCGTGCTCGCCGCCTACGCCATCACCAGCTTCGTGGTCACGTCGCTCATCAACGCCACGACCGGACGGTAGGACACGCAAAAGGCGGCTCCCCTTGGGAGTCGCCTTTTTGATATAGAAAACCGGCGCGCCTCGGATGCCGGACCGAAGTCCATGCATCCAAGACGCGCCGTATCGTCGTCCCGTTCACGGGTTGTAGGGCCCGCCTTCCCGGACTTCCGCCCAGGAGAGCGAGTGCACCGCGCCCGACGCGGGGTCGTGGGTGAACCAGCCGCTGCCGACGCGCGCAGCGCCGACGAGCTGGCCACCCTCGTTGTAGATCTGCTCGTAGATCTGGAACTCCACGCGATGCCGACCGCGGCCGACCATCACGTAGAGATCGTGCTCGAAGGGCACGAGCGGCAGGGGCTGGACGGCCCCGCTGCTCATCACCACGGGCACGAACGCGGCGCGGCCGGCCTCGGTCGGGACGATGTCCCGACCGTCGACCTGCACGCTCACGGCGTAGCGGACGCGCCTGCTGTCGCCGGCGCGGTAGCTGAGGCTGTTCCAGAGGCGGAGCCCCATGGACTCGACCCAGCAGACCCCCGCGCCACGGCCGTCGCAGGCCGGAGCGCGGCCGAGGAAGCCGGGCAACATGGCCGAACCGGCCAGGCCGCCGCCTCCGCCGCTGCGCACCACGGGCTCGCCCGGTCCCGCGAGGGGTCCGGGCGGAAGCGCCGGCTCGGGCTCGGAAGCCGTCTCCGGCTCCTCCGCCTCGGTGTCGCCGCGCGCCGCGATGAGCTCCTCGAAGCCGCGCGCCAGCTCCTCGTCGCCGCAGGCACGCGCCTGCGCGACCTGCTCCGCAGTGGGGATGTCCACCGCGGGCGGGCAGGCAGGGCGGTCCTGGGCCGCGGCCGTCGAGCAGAGCCCGATGGCCAGGACCAGGGAGAAAAGCGCCGTGATGCTGCTGTTGCCGCTCATCGCGCACCTCCGTCCGCCGTGACCGCGTACTCGCCGAGCGCCCGAGCGAGCGTGTCCACGTCTCCGGCCAGCGAGCTGACCTCCTCACGGAGGCCGGTCACGGCCGTGGCGCTGGTACCGGCGACGGTGTCGCCGGTGGCGCTGGGGATGATGCCGCCAGCGCCGAAGCCGCCGAAGCCGTAGAACGCCCAGAGGGCATCCTGCTGCTCGGCGGTGAGGACGTAGAGCGTGGCCACGTCGCCCACGCACGTGCGCAGGTCGTAGCCGCGCCGCTGGCAGCCCGCGACCTCGCCGAGCACGTCGTCCACCCGGGACGCGCGCGCCTCGGTGACCGCGGCACGCGCCTCGATGAGGCGCGCCTCCGCCCTGGCCACCGCGAGGCGGCCATCGGCGTCGGCGCGGATCGCGTAGCCGTCGCTCGAGGCGACCACCACGCGGCTGACGTCCCCGCCCTCGCGGCCGTCGAGATGCACGCCGCCACCGGTGAAGGTGACGTCGCGCTCCCCGCCGAGCGTCTGGGTGGGGTAGGCGAGGGTCGCCACACCCCCGCACCCCGCCCCCGAGAGAGCGAGGACCACGATGCCAGTCAACCAGTACGTTCGCATCTGTCTTCTCCTTCTGGGAGCGTTTTACGTGCCTCCCAGCACATCCCCATCGGCTTCCTCGGAAACCGACAAAAACGTGCTGGAAGACACGGAATCTTGGTCAAAGAACGAACGGCGCAATATACCAGAAATGGCCGGTTTTGTCAACCCTGCCTGGACAAAAAAAGAGGGCGCCCCGAGCATCCGTGAGGATGCCCGCGACGCCCGTCCGCGAGACCCGAGGGCCGTCAGCGGCGCACCGACTCCGCGGTGCAGGCCAGCCGCGCGTTCCGCAGCTGGTGCCAGGTCCGCCCCGCGGTCTCCGGGCACTCGCTCCGGTGGCTCGCGAAGTAGCTGGCGATGGCCCCGCTCTCGTCCACGCGCGGCCGGGGCGGCTCCGCGATGGAAGTCGCCCTCGGGGCGACCGAGACCGGGGCCGCGGCCGTCACGGTCGGCGTGGGCTCCGGACGAGGCCGCGAGGGCTCCGTCCGGACCGGCGCCGGGGCCGCGCAGGCCACGGCGTCCTGCCTCCAGCTGTCGAGCACGTGGGTCACGTACCCGAAAACCAGAAGCGCGGATGCGGCCATGGCCACGACCGTCGCCGCGCGCGGCCAGCGGCTGCGCAGGAGCGCCGCCACCACCGCGATGCCCGTGACGAAGGCGGCGAACGACCAGACGATGTCGCCGAAGCGGCACGTCCACTCGCTCACCCAGTAGTGACCGACGAGCCAGAGGGCCGCCGTCACGCCGAGGCCCACGATGGCCGCGATCAACGCTCCGTACCAGTCGAGGCCAGGACCGCGGTGGTTGCCCGCCGCGATCTCCTCGCCCTTCTGGGCCGCCATGGCGCGGTCGCGCTCCGGCGGCCGGCGCAGGATGCGGATGAGCGCGACGATCGTCGTGAGGTGGAGCGCGAGGGCGACGAGGCCCACGAGCCCGACCACGACGAGGCCCAAGAGCGCGCCCGGATAGTCGCCGAGCGCCACCCCGCCGAAGCCGCCGTGCGCGGCGACCTCCGCCAGGTAGCGGGCCAACTGGACATCGCTGTCCCAGAAGTTCCCGCCGCCCGGCGCCGCGGTGCCGTGACGGACGACCGCGACGCTGTGCGGGTAGAGGCCGTGCAGGACCAGGCGCGTGAGCAGCGTGATGATGCCGCCCACGACCAGGTACCCGTTGAGCCCCATCAGCAGGTCGAGGCCCACGCCGACACGGCGTCCGCGCGCGGCGGCGAAGATGCCGTAGGCCAGGCCGCCCACCGAGATGAGCAGGAGCATCGCGTAGACGTGCCAGGTGGGGAAGACCCCCAACCAGACCGTCGACATGAGCGCCATGCCGGGCACGACGAGCAGCAGCATGCCCCACCCGAGCAGCCGATTCGTGTCGACCGCGCGGATGTTGCCTTCCCGGTCCCGCTGCACGGGATCCTGGAGCCGGAGCATCTGCCCCAGCTCGCGCAGGACCTCCATGATCTCACCGACCGGGATCTGGACGAGCCCGACGGCGATGATGAACCAGTAGAGCAGGGCCGCGCCGACCATGCCCACGAAGGTCGTGGTCACGAGATCGACGACGCCGCCCACGCCGATCAGCACGCGGCCGAAGGTGGGCGAGCCCCCCTCGGCCGCGGCCACGCCCGCGGTCTTCAGGATGAAGGCCGCAAGCAGGCCGATGACGACGGACGCCAGCGACCGCCAGGGGTGGCGGACGACGACGCGCGCCGCGCCCCGGATGGGGCGCCAGAAGAAGCGGATGATGCGCAGGTAGAACCTGAGCGCACGCTCACCGAAGGTCGGATTCACTGCGTCCCTCCTTGCTGGGGGTCGGGGGTCTGGGTGGGCTCCGCCGGGGCGCGGCGGAACCAGTTTCGGATGCCGTTGAAGAAGCCGCCGACGCGGTCGAAGACGCCGGGTCCCGGCGGCTCGCCCCCATCCTCGTCCTCCTCCTCCTCGGGCTCGGGGCCGAAGAAGTCATCCTCGAGCTCCGCGAAGAACGCGGTGCCCTCGTCGAGCATGGCCCCGATGCGGTCCGTGCCGCCGAAGACCTGACGCCCGAGCGCGTTGGCGCGCTCGAGGCCGGTCCGGAAGGCCGTGCCCAGCATCCGATCGCTGCGCGCGTCCTCGATGAGGACGAGCATGCTCTCGAACTGCTGGCGGTCCATCCGCCGCGGCTGCACGGGCGGCAGCGCCAGGAGCCGGGCCTCGAACTCCGCCTTGGTGGGCGGACGATCGGTGGGTCCGGCCGGCGCGGCCGCCGGGGTCGCCGGAGCCGCCGGCGGCGGGGTCAGTTGCAGGAGCGTCTCGACACGGCTCTCGAAGAGCGCACGGTCGAGCTGAGGCGACGGCACGGGCAGCGCCCGAAGGCGCGCCGCGACGTCATCTCGGCCCTCGGCGCCGTCCGCGGGCAGCAGCTCCGCGAGCTGCGCCTCGCTGCGCAGGCGCTCCTCGATGATGGTCCGCCAGGCCATGGACTCGGCGACGTCCTCCGCGAGGGCGCCGATGAGGCCGATGAGCTCGGCGAAGTCGGGGTGGGAGCGCAGCGCGTCCGGGACGCGGCCGGGGTCCCCGGGCTCACGGATGAGCGCGGGGATGTTCTCGGCCGTGACCACCGGCAGCAGCCGCTGGATCGCCGCGAGCCGCTCCCCCGTCACCGGGTAGAGCCGCTCGAGCGCCGTCATGAGCGGGAGGTGCGCCGTGATGAGCATGCGCGCCGCCTCGTCCGTGTCCGGTGCCTCGACGGCCGCTGCGGGAACGACCGGCACGCGCCGGATCAGCTCCGTGAGATGCGGCAGGTTGCCGACGCGCCTCCGCAGCTCCGCCGTGATCCGCTCGAGCGCCTCGGTCTCCGGGTAGAAGACGCTGAGGAGCCCGGTCAGGTCGGCGTAGGTCTGCGTGGGCGTGCGGACCAGCCCGTCGTAGGCCGTCTCGGCCGACGCCGGGGTCAGCAGCAGCCGCGCCTCGTGCTCGAAGTTGAGCGTCCGGTGCAGCCGCTCGACGATCGGCCGTCGCGCGTCGGCGTCCGGGTAGAGCTGCTCGACGAGCCGCAGGAGGTCCGGGTACTTGTCCAGGATCTCCGCGGCGCTCATCTCGCGCGGGCCGGCGGGAGCGGCCGGCGTCGTCGCGGTCCTGGCCGAAGCCGGGCCCGCGGTCGGCGCCTTCTGCTCCTCCTCGACCCTTCCCGCGAAGCCCTGCGCGAACTCCTTGAGCCACTCCCGCGGCCGCTCGCCCGGCAGCCACTGCGTGGCCACGTAGTCGCCGAGCAGCTGCCCGGCGTACGAGAGGATCTGCGGCGCCATGGCCATGAGGGTCCGACGCGCGCCCGGAAGCTTCAGGAAGAACTCGGCGCACTTGGCGCCGGCATCCTGGGCCTTGTCGCGCAGGTAGACGTCGCCGAGACGCTCGGCGAAGCTGTCGAACGGCCCCTCCTCGACGATTGCGGCGAGGAAGCCGCGGGCCTTGCCGCGAAGGCCGAACGGATCGTTGGGATCGTGACGGTTCGCACCATCACGCCCCTTGCGGGGACCGCGGCCGTCGCCGGTGTCTCGGGTTGCCATCAGGCGTTCTCCTTGGTTGCGATGTTGATGTTGGGATTTTCAAGCAACGATAAGCGGAGTCGGCCTTGCGGCCCGAGCCACCCCTCAGGTTTCCCTGATGATGACGCCGCACCATACCAAAAAAACGCGGCTTTGTCAACCGTGGTTGCACATCGCTGCTGGACACCGTGGCCGTGCTACAATCCTCCTCTATGGCAGACAAACGCGCGCTCACCGTCCTGACCCTCGCGGCCGTCGTGTTCACCGGCGCAGTCATGGCCATCGCCGCCTGGAAATGGGCGGCTTTCGGCTACAATGCCATGGATCTTGCGTACTTCGCCCAGGCTGCCTGGAACGGCGCGCACGGGCGGTTCTTCGCCTTTTCCATCCACCCGGGCACCACGCTCGGCGACCACGCCGAGTGGCTGCTCGCGCCGCTCGGTCTCGTCTACGCCGTCATCCCGCATCCGCTGACCCTCGTCTTCCTGCAGGCGGCCGCCATCGCCGCGTCGGCCTTCGTGCTCTGGCGCATCGCCCGCCGCAGCCTGCCGCCTTCCTGGGCGCTCGGCGCGGCGGTCGCCTTCCTGCTCCTTCCCTCGGCGGCCGGCATGGCGCTCTTCGAGTTCCATGTGCTCGTCTTCGCCCTCCCCTTGCTTCTGCTGGCCGCCGACGCCTACCTCGAAAAGCGCCTCGGCCGTTTTGCGCTCTTCCTGGGGCTGGCGCTCCTGGTCCGCGAGGACGTGGCCTTGCCGGTCTTCTGCTTCGGGCTCGTGGCCCTCGTCGAGCGGCGGCCATGGAAGTGGGTGATGCTCCCCACGGTCTTCGCCACGGCCTGGTTCGCGGCCATGCTCCAGGTCATCCGCCGCTTCAGCATCGGCGGGGACTACAAGTTCTTCGCCTACTACGGCTGGCTGTGGCCGTTCGATCCCGGTGCGCTCGCCCAGCACCTCCTGACCCTGCCGCAGCTCGAATTCCTCGTGGCGCTCCTGATGCCGCTGCTCTTCCTGCCGCTCGTCCGGCCGAAGTGGCTGGTGCTCTCCTTGCCCGGCTACCTGCAGGTGGCCTTGGCGTCCTGGGGTGCCGGGGCGCAGCTCCTCGGCACGCACTACCTCGTGCTCCTCCTGCCGGGCGTCCTGCTGGCCGGGATCCAGGGTCTCTCCGCCGTGCTCACGGGGACGCTGCCCGCGCCGCTCCGCTTCCTCGCCAAGGACCGGCGCGCCGCGGCGCTGGCGCTCGGCACGGCCGTCCTCTTTTCCGCGGCGACGCTGGGGCCGTTCGCCCGCGGGGCCTGGATCACGGCCACCGAGCGGGTCGCCGACGCGCCAGGACGTGCGCTGGCGCTCATCCCGGACGACGCTTCCGTCGCGGCGAGCGAGCGCTTCCTGCCCGCGCTCGCGCATCGCGAAGACCTCATCGCCCTGCGCTACCTCTTCCTCGGCATCACGCAATACGGCAGCGCCCCGTACGATCCGCCGCCGCCCGACTTCATCATCTACGACGAAGACGACCTGCTCGCCTGGCACGCCAGCTTCCCGACCCTCGGCTGGACGCGCGACCGCTACCGACCGGGCTTCGGACGGTTGCGCGCGCTCATCGACAACGCCGCGTACGGCGTGGTCTTCCGCGACGGTGGGGTCACGGTCTGGCGGCGCGGCGCGGACCGCCCGCGGCTTTCCGGCACCGTCGAGCGGAGCGTCGAACTCACCACCGACATCCGCCTGGCGGCATCCGACGCTCCGGCGCTCTGTCCGGGACGGACGGACGGCTGCCCGACGCTCCTGCTGCGTCCCAACGTCGCCACCTCGGACGACCTCCTGCTGCGCATCGCCCCCGCCACCGGGGAGGATCGGCTGATGACCTTCGGCGTGACGCCGACCTTCACGTGGAGCGCGGGCCAGACGGCCATCGTGCCGGTGACGATCTCCCCGAGCGGCGCCGACTTCCGTCTGACGCTCGTCTCGGCCGAGGGCCTGCTCCTGCTCGACCCCATCGGCCGCACCGTCGTGGCCTGGCGACAGGTGGAGGAGCGCTCGCCCGCGGTACCGATCAGCCCCGCCGCGCTCGCCGCTCCGCCCGCAGCCGCCGACGGTACGCCATGATGTCCGCGAGATAGCCGCGGATCGTCCGCCACAGGTTGACCGTGCTCTTGCGGCGCTTGTCACGCGCCTCCACCCAGGACACGGGGACGGCGGAAAGCCGCATGCCCGCGCGCTCCGCGCGCAGCAGCAGCTCCGTGTCGAAGAACCACCCGGGATGGCCGACCTGCGGAGAGAGCGTCCGCCAGGCGTCGCGGGTCAGCGCCTTGAAGCCGCACTGCGCGTCGCCCGCCTTGAGTCCGAGCAGGGTACGGACCAACAGGTTGTAGCCGCGCGAGGTGATCTCGCGGATCAGGGAACGCTCGATGTCGGCGCCGGGGGCGAAACGCGAACCGTAGGCCACGTCCGCGCCGCGCCGGATCTCGCCCAACAGGTGCAACAGGGCATCGAGCGCCACGGAGAGATCGGCGTCCATGTAACAGAGGACGTCCGCGTCGGCCTCGTCCCAAGCCCGTCTGAGGGCGCGGCCGCGGCCGGGTTCGTCGAGGTGGAACCAGCCGATGCGCGGATCGTCCGCGGCGAGCCGCTCGGCCAGGGCGGGAGTGGCGTCCGTCGAACCGTTGTCGGCGATGAGGATGCGCCACGGACCGAGCGCGGGCAGGGCCTCCAGGAAGCGCACGAGGAAACGCACGTTCTGCGCGAGCACGAGCGCTTCGTCTTTGGTCGGCAGGACGATCAGCACGCTGCGGCGGTCCACCGGCATATCAGGGCTGCAGCGTAGCACCCGCTCCGTCGACCGCATAGACGGCGACCTCTCCGGCGCGGTAGACCTCGCTGAACCCCGGCGCACCGCTCGGCTCCCACCGCCAGACCTGCCGCTCCAGCGGGCCGACGTAGACGTGCGTGATGCCGGCGCTGCGCAGGAAGCGCAGACGGGCCGCGTCGTCGCGCGCCTCGACCGCCAGCCAGACGAGGGCCCGGTACTTCGCTTCGAACCCCACCGTCTCCGCCCAATGGCCGACGTAGACGGTGCGCGCCGTGAACGCGGCGATGCCGTTGGCGCGCTCGGCCACGGCGACGAGCGTCGCGTCCTCCGGGAGGCGCTCGCGCATCCAGGCGAATGCCGCACGGTCGTCGGCCGTGATCCAGACCGGGAAGGGATTGACGAACCAGTGCGAGGTCGACAGCACGTTCATGAGCGTCGTCGCGCAGAAGACGAGACCGAAGGCCGCGGCGGCGGCCACGCCGCGCACGGAACGCGGCATGCGCGCCGCGAGCGCCCCCCACCACAGGCGCAGCTCCGGCGCGGCCAACAGCGCCAAGGGCACGATGAGCCCCTCTGTCATCTTGCGCTGCCACGGGATGGGCGCGTAGACGAAGCTGGCCTGCACCACGAGCCATGCGCCCAGGGAGCGCCACGCGGCAGTGCGTCCCCGCCGTCCGCGCCACAGCGCGGCGAGCGCCGCCGGCAGGAGCGCGCCTGCGGCGAGGACCGCCATGAGGGGTCCGGGCATCGGCGTGCGGTTGGAGGCGTTGCGCAGGACGGTCGTGACGTCGGTGAGCGACAGCCAGCCGTATGGCAGCGTGCCGAGCGCGACGCACGCGCCGAGCAGGGCGACGGCGCCGAGCAGCGTCCAGAACCGCCGGCCCGTGGGAGCGGACGCCAGGAACCCGGCACCGACGACGGCCACGACCACCGGGCCGTAGTAGGTGTGGAACTGCGCGAGCAGCAGCAGCGCGACGGCGGAGAGCGCGAGCGGCCGCGCCGCCGGCCGCTGCGCGAAGCGAAAGGCGCCGGAGACGGCCGCGACCAGGGCCGCGAGCGACAGCAGGAAGTGCGGCGAATACAGCGCGGAGAGCAGCACCGTCGCCTCCGGGACCCACAGGTCGATCGGCAGCTCCATGCCCAGCGGCCGGAGCCCGAGCAGCGTCCGACCGACCACCCACCAGGCGCCCCAGCCGGCACCGAGCCCCGCGAGCCACAGGAACAGCTTCCGGTCGGCGACGTCGGCGAGGAAGGTCCGGGCGGCATGGAGCAGCGCGGCCATGACGAGCGGGATGGCAGCCAGCCGCGCCGCCGGGAAGGCCCACTCCGGGCCGAGACCCGTCACCCGTGCGATGAGTCCGACGGCGAGCCAGGAGATGTTGAGGAAGCGGTGCGGCTGCGCCTCGGTGGTGAAGACGTCACGGAACAGCCAGTGCCCCTGGCGGACCTGCTCGATGTAGGCGTAGTAGACGCCGAGGTCGCTGCCGATGAAGGGCAGCGCGCCGCCGGGCGCGGCCAGCAGGCGGCCGACCGCCTCGGGAAGCGCCGCGAGCGCCATGACGACCGCTCCGACGACGAGCGCCGTACGGGCGTCAGGGCTGAGGGAGCGCATAGAGGATGCCGTCCTGGTCGCGGTAGACCTCGATCATCTCGCTGTCCGCGGCGAAGCGTGCCGCCAGCGCCCGATGCTCCATGTCCACGAAGGCGTACCGCGCCCCGAAGGTACGCACGAGCTCCCGGCCGATGCGGTCCTCGCCCTCGCCGCGCGTCTGCCGGACCCAGGTCCAGTAGCGCTCGGGACTCTTGACGTACATGAAGGTCGGATCGAGCCCCACCAGGAAGCGGACGCGGGTGGTGTGCAGGAAGAAATACGGGAAATCGTCCCAGTCGTTGTGCCAGAGCACCGCGCCTGCGGGAGCGTTCTCCTCGAGCCACGCGGAAAGGCCGGCGTAGCGCGTCGGCGGCACGCCGACGTCGAAGTCGTGCTTGAGCGAACGGATGTCGCGGAAGAGGACGAGCGGCACGAGGAACGTCAGGATGGCCACGACCGGGATGCGCTGCCAGGCACGCAGCTCCCAAAAGGACGCCGCCAGGCGCTCCCGTTCCTCGCGCGGCACGACGGCCGCAGCCAGGCGGATGAGCGCCGCGCCGGCGAGGACGGCGAAAGGCACGAAGTACTCGACGTTGCGCCGCGAGCGGACCGTGAGCGCGAAGAGCCCGACCGCGAGCAGGGTGAGCCACAGGGCCCGCCGCCGCTCGGCTCCCCGACGCGGGTCGGTGAGCACCGCGCCGCCGCTCACCCCGAGCGCCACGACGAGCGACACGAGCCCGGCCAGGAGCAACGCGAAGACGCCGGAGTTCTGCGCGAGCGACGTCAGCGGGGCGATGGGGTACCACTCCCCGCCCACGCCGATCGCGTCGCGGAAGCCGATGATGCCGATCCGCACGATGTGCAGCCAGGAGAAGCGCACGTTCTCCGGGAAGTACGGGTTCGCCACGAGCCCGACGGCGACGCCGGCAAGCGCCGCGACGGACGGGAGCAGCGCCGCACGCCAGGTCGCTGCCCGACCGAGCGCCGCGCGGCCGCCGGAGAGCGCGGCGTCGGCCACGGACGCCGCGGCGAAGGCCCCGGCCACCACCAGCAGCATCGGCCAACCGTTGTAGGACCAGACATAGAACGCGGCGACGGCGGCGATGGCCCATGGGTTGCGCCGCTCTATCGCCCAGACCGCCGCGAGGAGCGTCAACACCGAGAAGGCCGGTGCCTTGGCCAAGTTGATGCGGAAGCCGAAGGGGTTGTTGAGGATGAGGACCGCAGCCGCGAGCGCGGCCAGGCGCAGGCTCCCCCAACGCGCCACGACGAGGAAGGCCAGCGCCGGGACCGTCGAGGCGAAAAGCAGGGTCGCCAGGCGCATGCCAAGGACCGGATCGCCCCAGACGACGAACGGCACGAGCGCGAGGTGGTAGAGCCAGTGATGGTCGACGTAGGCGTCCGCGAAGACGGTCTCCGTGAGCCACGGGAACTCGCGGACCACCGGCCGCTCGGCCATGAGCATGGCCATGCGCGTGTGGTAGAAGGAGTCCGGATCGGGAAAGAAGCCGGAAGCGGCGATCCAGGCATTGTACGCGAACGCCGCCAGCATGATGCCCGCGGCGATGAGCAGCCGTTTCTTCATCCCAAGCAGTATATAAAGAGAGAGGACCTGTATCCAGTATCCTCCCCCTCCTTTCGAATCCCTGCGGGCCACGGACCCTGCCGGTCCTCGCCCAGCATGGATGCGAGGACCAGCGCGGTGCCGCTAGGGCGGCCCCAAGGCCTTCTTGAAGTGGTCCACCCAGGGATTCGGTGAGGGATCGGTGCGGTGCGCCAACGCCAGGTAGTACGAGAGATGGCCGCCCAGCATGAGGAGCTCCATGGCCTGGCCGAGCCGCGTGCGCTCCCGCAGACGCAGCTCTTCCGTGCCGACGCCGTTCTTGCGGAAGACGTCCGCGGTGAGCGGGAAGCGCTTGGCGACGCGCGGCGCGTAGAGCGACGAACGCACCAGCACGGCGGAGAAGGCGCGCACCGCGCCCTTGGGGAAGCGGAGCCCCTCCATGAAGTGATGGTTGAGTTCGGGGACGGGCAGCCAGAAGGCCAGGTGCTTGCCCGTCTCGTTGGTCATGTTGGTGACGGCGTGGGCCGCGCCCTCGAGATGTTCGGCCGCCGACCACAGCAGGGCCTTGCCCGCCAGCCGCACGGCCAGGCGCTTGATCGGGTTGCGGACGGTCGGCACGGTCGGCGCCACGGAAGCGGCCGTCTCGCGCAGGGCGCGCACCGCGCTTGCGGCCTCGGCCGACGCGAGCGTCAGGACCTTGGCGCGGACGAGGAGCGCAGCCACGCCGAAGATGGAGTAGCCGAGGCCCAGCCGCGGCCGGTCGCCCGGGTTGAAACGCGGATCGAACCGCAGCACCGGCGCCTTGCGGCGGGCGAGCCTGGCGGCGAGCGGACCTCCGGCGCAGATGCCGACGATCTTTGCCCGACGCTTCCCCGCGTCCTCGAGCGCCGCGAGCGTCTCCTCCGTCGTCCCCGAATAGCTGGAAAGCACCACGAGCGTGTCACGGCCGACGTCGCCGGGCAGCCGATAGCCGTTGACGATGCGCAGCGGCACGCGCAGCTTGTCGCCGAGCGCCGAGGCGACGATATGGGGACCGAGCGCCGAGCCGCCCATGCCGGCGATCACCACGGAGCGCAACCCGGCAGGCACGCGCACGGCGAGCCCCGCCTGCCAGGCGGACGCCGCCTGTTCCGCCGTCAGCGCCAAGGCCCGCCCGACCCCGTCGGGATCGGACCGCTCGCGCAGCTTCGACGAATCGAGGACCTCCATATTTTAGACGGGCGACTTTTGCTTGTTCTTGATGGCGGCGAGGATGGCGCCGCGCTCCGGGACGAGACCGATCATCACCGCGCCGATGAGGACGTCGTCCCGCTCGCGCAACTCGATGTGCGCGCCCTCGCGGGAGACGACGCGCGGCGGCGGACCGTCCGGCGAGACGTCCCCCGCCATGGCCACCACGGTCTCGAAGATCTTGGTCGAGTATTGCGACACGTTGTCGAACGCCCGACGCGCTCCGCACATGTTCTCACCGGCCACGCGTCCCTGCAAGTCCGCGTTCTGCCAATTGCCGAGCCGCACGTGCCTGCCGGAGCGCAGGTCGTTGAAGGACGCGTTGTCTCCGGCGGCGAAGACGTCCGACTGGTTGGTCTGCAGATACTCGTCGACGACCACGCCGTCACCCGTCTTCACGCCAGCCTGGCCGATGGACCGGTTCCTTTCCTCAATGCCGAGTCCCAACCCGATGGCCGCGGCGTCGAGGGTCACGCCGGTGGTCAGCGTGAGGCGATGCCTGCCGTCGTCGGCGTCCTCGCGCGAGGCGACCTCCGCCTCGCGATGGATGATGACCCCGTTCGTGGCGAGCAGGTCTTCCATGACCTTCGACCCGTGTTCGGTGACGACCTTCTCCCAGAACCGCTTCGCGCGCATCACCAGGTGCGTCTCGGCCCCGACCATCCGGAAGAACGGGCCGAACTCGAGCGCGATGTAGCCCGCCCCGACGATGACGGCCCGACGTCCGCCCTCCGGCACTGCCGCGAGCGTCGCCAGGACCTGTCGGATCTTGTCGGCGTCCTCCAAGGTACGGAAGACGCAGATGGTCCCGCGGTCCGGGAACAGGTCGGGCGGCGGGTCCGGCTGCCGCCCGGTAGCCAACAGCAGGCCGCCGTACTCCCAGACGCTGCCGTCATCGAGCGTCGCCGTATGCGCCGCAGGGTCGAAAGACGTCATGCGGCGGCCGCGCAACACCTCGATGCCCTTTGCCCCGTACTGCGGCCACTGGCGCAGGAAGACCTTCTCGCGCGGGATCTTCCCCTTGATGTAGTTCGGCAGGAGCACGCGGCTGTAGAGCGGATGGTCCTCCGCCGAGACGATGACGATGCGGGCGTCCGGCTGCTTGGTCCGGATGGTCTCCGCCGCGACCGTGCCGGCCACGCCGCCGCCGATGATGAGGTGCTCCGCGCGTTGCATAAAAAGCTCGCGCGCATCTTACACGTCATGCGCCGCGCGGCAATGCTCCGCCTGTGCATAACACGTCCGACATTCCCCGAGCGAGTTCCGGAAAGCGGGACGAGTCGAGGGGCGGCAACAAAAAAAGGGTCCCGCGCGCCGCCTGTGCCATGACAGGCGAGGATCGAGACCTTTGGACCGCGAATCACGCCAGGTGCGATCCGCAGAACGGGCAGTGCGCGATCGGCACCGCGAACTCATCGTGAAGCTTCAAATACCACATCCCGTCGTTCCCCTGTCCGACCCTGATTGAGCAGGGGAAATAGTGACGGGGAACCGTCGCCGGGATCCGATCCCGCATCTGTTCGAAGGCGACCTTCGAGTCCGGCATCGGGTTCTTCGCGCACTCGTGCTCCATCGTGGCACCCTCCTCGAGCGGACCCTAATCGAAACGACCCATCCGGTCAAGGATGGATCGTCTTGATCTATGTCTATGGTCAATCCTCGACTTCGCCGAGCTCGGCTCCGCTCGGACAACCGCTTAACCGCTTACGCCGGATAGATCTGGTTGCCGGCCTCGTCGTAGATGAAGATGGCGAGCGTCGGGCAGGACTGCGCGGCCAGGATGAGGTTCTCCTTCTGGTCGTCCGCGATCTCCACGACGCGCTCGTAGGCGTGGTCGTCCGGCGGCTCGCCGGGGACGTAGGCCTTGTTCTCGGCGTTGAGCTGGAAGTGGCTCGGGTCGATCGTCACGCAGGAGGCCGCGCCGATGCAGAGCTCCGGGTCCACCTTGATGCGGTACTTTGCCATAGCGCCGCCATCTTACGCGGCGGGCGGATCCTCGTAAAGCACCTGCTCCACCTCGGGGATGCGTTCCTTGATCATGTCATCGACGATGACCCCGAAGGTCATGGCGCTCATCGGGCAGCCGTTGCAGGCGCCGGTCAAGGTCAGCCGCACGGTCTTCCCCTCGATGCCCTGCAGCGTGGCGTCGCCGCCGTGCATCTGGAGCGCCGGACGGACTTCCGCGAGCACCGCCTCGATGATGGGCTTCCACTCATCCATAGTATTTCTCGCAGTAGAAGCGCACCAGCTGCTCGACGTCGGTCTTCACCTCGGGCGAGGAGCCGACCGCGACCTTGAGCTTGTGCTGGACCTCCTCGATGGTCCGCGCGCCTTCGAGCACCGCCTCCTCGATGTCCTTGTCCGTGACGCCGACGGCGGGGTCCACGATGCGCGCGGCTTCGACGGCGATGCGCTCCGGCTGGCCGGTGACGCGGAACCAATCATTGGCAGCCTTGCGGAAGGCCTTATCGACGAGCACCGAGCAGTGGATCTTGCGGTTGGGGAGCCCGCCGAGGCGCTTCATGACGTCCTGCGGACGGAGCTTCATGGCGTCAGCTAGCGGCATGCCGCCCTCCTCCGTGACCATCACGGAGAACATCGAGGTCGCGGCGATGGCCGAGCCGCAGCCGAAGGTCTTCCACTTCATGTCCGTGACACGCTCGCTCCCCTTGTCGATCTTCAGCCAGACGCGCATCACGTCGCCGCAGGCCGGCGAGCCGACGACGCCCTCCGCGTCGAACTCCCCCGCCGCGGGTTCGTCGAGCAGCAGGTTGCGGGGATGGAAAAAGTGGTCTTTCACCGTTTCGGTGTAGACCCAGCGCTCCCCGGTGGCGGTGTTGCGGACGTCGCTCATATCATTTCTTCTCCCAATGGGGGCGTCCATCCGCAACGAAGGCCGCCGTGGTGCCGACGACCGTGCCGTCGAGCTCCATCTTCACGGGCGAGATGGCCCGCAGCTTCTCCACGATCGGCGGCAGCTGTTCCAGCACGTAATCGACGTCCTCGGCGATCGTCGAGCGGCCGAGCGTGAAGCGGATGGAAGCGTGGGCGAACTCGTACGGCCGTCCGATGGCCAGGATGACGTGGCTGGGGTCGAGCGAGGCGCTGTCGCAGGCCGAGCCGGTGGCCGCGGAGATGCCGACGGCGTCGAGGTAGAGCAACACGGCCTCGCCTTCGATGTCGAGGATGGAGACGTTGACGTTGTTCGGCAGACGCTCCGTGGGGTGGCCGTTCAAGACCACGCGCGGGATGCGCTCCTGGATGCCGGCGATGAGCCGGTCGCGCAGCGCGGCGAGCCGGGCCGCCTCACTCTCCCGTTCGGCCTGCGCGATCTCCAATGCCTTGGCCAAACCGACGATGCCGGCGACGTTCTCGGTGCCGGAGCGCAGGCGCATCTCCTGGCCGCCGCCGTGGATGAGCGGCTGGAGCGTGATGCCGCGGCGCACGTACAGCGCGCCGGTGCCCTTGGGGCCGTAGATCTTGGAACCGTTGATCGTAAGCATGTCGACCCCGAGCTGGATGACGTCGAGCGGCAGCGCCCCGGCCGCCTGGCAGGCGTCGGTGTGCAGGAAGGGAGCGTCGAGCGGACCGCGGCCATGCGCCTTCTTCCAGTCGCGGACGACTTTGGCGTACGCGCGGACGGGCAGCACCGTGCCGATCTCGTTGTTGGCGGACATGAGCGAGACGACGGTCGTCTCCTCGGTCAGCGCCGCGGCCAGATTCTCCTCGCGCACACGGCCGAACTCGTCGACCGGCAGCACGGCGGTCTTCCACCCATCTTTGGCGAGCCGCTGCACGGCGTTGAGCACGGCATGATGCTCGATGGCCGAGGTGATGACGTGCTTGCCTTTGGCGGCGTGGGCACGCGCAGCGCCGAGGATGGCCAAGTTGTCGCTCTCGGTGCCCGAGCCGGTAAAGACGATCTCGTCCGGACGGCAGTTGAGGGAGCGGGCCACGGACTCGCGCGCATCGGCAAGAGCATCCTTGGCACGACGGCCGATCTCGTACAACGCGGACGGGTTTCCGTACTCCTCTTTGAGATGCGGCAACATCGCCTCGAGGACCCGCGGTTCCAGGGGCGTCGTCGCGGCGTGGTCCATGTACACACGGCGCGTCATATCACTTCACCAGTGAAGACAGGGTAATCGAGGAAAGCGTCTCGTGGATGCGCGTCTGGAGCGTGCCCCACACCGAACGGCTGGCGCAGCCGCCGTGCGCGCTGCAGGCCTTGGCGTCATCGAGGCAGGGCACGAGCGCCACCGGACCTTCGACGGCCGAGACGACGTCGGCTACGGTGATCGCCCCGGCCGGGCGCGCCAAACGATAGCCGCCGCCCGGACCGCGCTTGCCGACCACGAGCCCGGCCTCCTTGAGCTTCAAGGCGACCTGCTCGAGATAGCCGGCGGAAAGCGGATGCGTCGCGGCCTGATCCACCGTGAGCGCACCCTCGGACGCGGCAAGCTTGCCCATGAAGACCAGGGCATCGTGCACGCGCGTCGAGATGCGCAGGAAGGGCTGCATAATTACCGAGCGGTATAGTCGGGTATTTCTGGCGGGCTGTCAAGCTCCGGTCATCCAACGGAAGTGGGAACCCAGAACGGCCAGTGGTCTGGATCCCCGCCTCCGCTGGGACAAAAAAGAACGACCGTGGTCAGCGGTCGCGCCTCACGATGGTGCGCGGCTCAGTTCCACGCACTGGCGGTCGAGATGGCATCGTGCAGCTGTCGGTAGATGCCCTTCGTCGACGTGAACGTGCGCTTCTCCGCGTGGTAAGCGACCCGCGCCTCCGGATACGGCCAGACGAGGAGATCCAATCCGCCCTTCAGCTGGAGCAGACGTCGGCCATGCTCCATGTCGATGGAGGAGCGCCCGCTCAGGATCTGGCGCCCGACCGCCTCGGATGTCGGGATGAGCGTGACCATGCCCCGTTCGACGCGCTCGATGACGTGCATGTTGCGCTTGACCCAGTGCCGCCTGACCGCGTGGCGCGGCTTGCCGTGCCAATCCGCACTGGGCAGATAGTGCGCGCAGTACACGATATCCAACGTGACGCGCCCGCACGTCAACAGCACCCCCTGCACGCCGCGCGGGGAGAAGCCGCCTGCTCCCACCGAACGGCTTGCGTTCGTCACCAGGACGCCTTCGGAGGACAGGACGACCGTCCGGATGGACCCTTCGGTATCCATCACGTCCTGGTTCGACGCCAAGACGTCATCCCAGAGCGCGATGACGTGATTCTCCAGAGCGAACAGATCACGGCTGACCTGGAGATCGAGATCATCGACCTTGTCTGAATCCAAAACACACCTCGTTTCCCTCCACCAGGAGGCATCTCCTTCTAGTACGTCTCGACGCGATTGTCAACACTCATTTGACGCCGCCGGCGCCAGGGTGTGAGCTAGAGGTACTCGCACGCACGGAGGTTTCGTGTCCGAGATGTCGTTCTTTCACGGCGTGGTGATCTACCTCGCCATCGGGCTTACCGTCGCCGGGCTCTCCCTCTTCGTCTGGCGCACCAGGTGCACGTGGTTCCTGGCCTATCTGCTCTTCCCGTGGCATGCGCATGAGCGCTGCGTCGGGGAAGCGGCCAGCGGCAGCATCTGCGGGGTCTGCTACGACGCCGGCTGGCCGTACGTGGCGGGCTATGCGCTGGCCGTGACGCTCTTCTGGCCCATCAAGTTCCCCGTGGCCAGCACCATCTCCTACGTGGCGATGCGCGGCCTCAACTGGAAGCACGGCTGACGGACGCTTCGCGCGTCCTTTTTCTTTACATGAAAAAGCCGCCCGGATGGGTCGGCTCACGCGTACTGCTTGGGATGTCCCCGGGGGTCAGCGGCTCAAAAGCCGCATCGGATCGTGCAGTGGATCCACGCCGGGGCCGTCGTCCCAGGGGACGTCGAGGCCCCCGCCCTCGACCTCGAAGACCGGCCGACGGCCGTGTCCGGCCTTCCGCGAGGACTTCGAGAACGTCGCCCCGCAATGGGGGCAGGTGCCGCGCTTCTTGTCGTCGCCGCGGTCGATGTTCTCCGTGGGGACCTCACCCTTGCACTTGGGACATTTCACTCGCTGTACCCTCCTCGCGCCGGATGCTGCCACAGATGGGGCTACACGTCAACGCGAAAAGACGCCCCCATCGGGGCGTCTTTTCGCGCAGCTCAGGCCGCGACTTCCTCCTTCTTCTCTTCCTTCTCCGCCTTCTTGGCGGCGCGGCGGGCCTTCTTCTGCTCCTTCTCGTCCATGCGCTTCTCGAAGCCCGTCCCGGCCGGGATGACACGGCCGATGATGACGTTCTCCTTGAGTCCCTCGAGCGGGTCGACCTTGCCGGTGACCGCGGCGTTGATGAGCACCTTGGCGGTCTCCTGGAACGACGCCGCCGAGAGGAAGCTCTGCGTGGAGAGGGAGATCTTGGAGATGCCGAGCAGCAGAAGCTCGCCTTCGGCCAGCGTGCCTTTGGCGGCCTTGGCCTTGTCGTTCTCCGTCACGAACTCGGCGTATTCGACGATCTCGCCCGGCAGGAGCTCGGTGTCGCCCGCTTCCTTGACGTAGACGCGGGAGAACATCTGCCGGACCATGATCTCGATGTGCTTGTCGTTGAGCTTCTGGCCCTGCGAGGTGTAGATGCTCTGGATCTCCTTGACGATATAGCGCTCCACCGCCTCACGGCCCTTGGCGCGGAAGAGGTGTTGGAGGTCCAGGTGGCCCTCGGTGAGCGCGTCGCCTGCCGTGACCAGGTCCCCGTCGCGCACGTAGAGCACGTAGCCCGGCGGGATGACATACTCCTTGGTGTGCTGACCCTCGTGGATCACGGTGATCTCCGAGCCCTTGATGCGCACCGTCCCGGCATGCTCGGCCAGGACCTGCGTGCCGTCCTTCTTCTCGTAGAGCACGCCGTCCTTGGCCACCGAGCCGCCATCCTCCACCTTGAGGGTGTCGCCGCGGCCCTTCTTGTACTTCTGCTCGTCCACACCGCTGTAGGCGATGCGCACGACCTTGGCGCCGGGACCGAGCTCGAGCACCGGCTCGCCGTCCTCGCCCTGGACGGTGCGGCGGCTGCCCTCCTCCACGGTGACCGTGCCGGATTCCTCGACCATGATGGCCTTGCGCTTGGGCGGACGGGACTCGAAGAGCTCTTCCACGCGGGGCAGACCCTGGGTGATGTCGAGGCCGGCCACGCCGCCGGTGTGGAAGGTGCGCATGGTGAGCTGCGTGCCGGGCTCGCCGATCGACTGCGCGGCGACGATGCCCACGGCCACGCCCACTTCGATCGGCTTGTTGTAGGCCAGGTCGAAGCCGTAGCACTTCTTGCAGACCCCCTTGAGCACGCTGCAACGCAGCACGGAGCGGATGCGCGCCTCCTGGATGTCCTTCTTGGCGAGCATGCGCGCGGCCTCGTAGGTCACGAGCTCGCCGGCCGGGAAGATCTCCTTGCCCTTGGCGTCCGTGATCGGCGCCGCCGTGTAGCGGCCGATGAGGCGCTGCAGGATGGGCTCGCCCATCTCCTCGGACTCCGCCGCGGTGATGAGCATGCCCTCCTTGTCCTTGCAGTCGTCGGCGCGGACCACGATGTCCTGGGCGACGTCGACGAGCCGCCGCGTGAGGTAGCCGGCATTGGCCGTGCGCAGCGCGGTGTCGGAGAGGCCCTTGCGGGTGCCGTGCGTGGAGATGAAGTACTCGAGCACGTCGAACCCTTCCTTGAAACCGGCCTTGACCGGGAGCTCGATGATCTCGCCGGCCGGGTTGGACACCAGCCCCTTCATGCCGACCATCTGGGTGAGCTGACCGGGGCTGCCGCGGGCGCCGGAGTCCATCATCGTGAAGACCGAACCGTCCTTGTCGAGGGCGTCCTTGGAGAGCTTCTGGACGCGGTCCTTGACCTGGGTCCAGACCTCGATGATCTTGGTGTGCCGCTCGTTGATGGTGAGGAGCCCCTCCTGGTACTGGCTCTCGACTTCCTGGATCTGGGCGTCGCCGTCGGCGATGACCTTGTACTTCTCGTCGGTCACGTCCGGCAGGTCCATCATGCCCCAGGAGAACCCGGCGCGGGTGATGTGCCGGAAGCCGAGCTCCTTGATCTCGTCGAGCAGCTGCGCCGTGCGCTCCAACCCGTTGAACTCGAGGCAGAGCCGCACGAGCTCACCCTGCTTCTTGACGTCCAGGCGCTCGTTCTGGAAGGGGATGTTGTCCGGCAGCACGCGGTTGAAGAGGATGCGGCCGATGTTGGTCTCGATGCGCTCGCCGAGGCGCTCGCTGCGCACCAGGATCTTCTCCTGCAGGGCGACGCTGCCCAACTCGTAGGCGTAGAGCGCGTCCTGCTCGTTGGGGAAGGCCTTGACCTGTCCGTCGGCGCGATCCACGAGCGTCGTCATCACGTAGACCCCCCAGGCGATGTCCTTGTTTGGCGAGGTCACCGGCGAGCCGGTCGCGGGCTTGAGCAGGTTGCGGGAAGCGACCATGAGCTCGGCGGCCTCGCGCTTGGCCTCCTCGGTGAGCGGGACGTGCACGGCCATCTGGTCGCCGTCGAAGTCCGCGTTGAAGGCGGTGCAGACCAGCGGATGGATGCGGATGGCCTTGCCCTCGATGAGGAGCGGCTGGAAGGCCTGGATGCCGAGGCGGTGCAGCGTCGGGGCGCGGTTGAGGAGCACCAGCGACTCGCGGGTGATCTCCTCGAGGATGTCCCAGACGTCGGCGTGGTCACCCTCGATGTAGCGGTTGGCCGAGCGGATGTTGTGGACGATGCCGGCGCGGATGAGCCGCGAGATGACGAACGGGCGGAACAGCTCCAGCGCCATCTTCTTGGGCAAGCCGCACTGGTGCAGCTTGAGGTTGGGCCCCACCACGATCACCGAACGGCCGGAGTAGTCGGTGCGCTTGCCGAGCAGGTTCTGGCGGAAGCGGCCCTGCTTGCCCTTGAGGATGTCGGCGAGCGAACGCAGCTGGCGCTTCTTGCCGGTCGTGACCACGGCCGTCTTGCTCTGGCGGGCGCTGTTGTCCATGAGCGCATCCACGGCCTCCTGGAGCATGCGCTTCTCGTTGCGGGTGATGACCTCCGGAGCGTTGAGCTCGACGAGGCGCTTGAGACGG
>CAZYLV010000010.1:38190-41592 GCA_964648865.1 uncultured Gammaproteobacteria bacterium
ATGACGCGGCGGTAGAGGTCGTTGAGATCGGAGGTCGCGAAGCGGCCGCCGTCGAGCGGCACCATCTGGCGCAGGTCCGGCGGGATGACCGGGATGACGTCGAGGATCATCCACTCCGGGCGGATGCCGTTCTGGTCCAAGGCCTTGAGGAGCTTCATCCGGCGGATGATGCGCTCGCGGCGCGCACCCGAGGCGGTCTCCAGGTCGCGGCCGAGCGCCGTGATGGTCTCCTTGACGTTGATCTCCTTGAGCAGCTGGTGGATGGCCTCGGCGCCGATGCCGGCCTCGAAGATGTGGCCGAAACGCAGCGACCACTCATGGTAGGTGTTCTCGGGGATGATCTTCATCCGCTCGAGGTCCTTGAGGTCGCGCTCGACCTGCTCGAACTCCGACTCGAGCTCCTCGAGCTTGCGGTCGCGCATCTGGACGGCCTTCTTGTAGCCGTCGGACGCCTCGAGCGCCTCGCCCTCGAGCCCCTTCTGCGTGGCCACGCGCTGCACGTCGCGCGCGAACTCGGCCTCGATCTGCTTTTTCTTGCCCTTGAACTCGGTCTTGACCTCCTCGACGATGGCCAGCTTGGCCGGCTCGTCGACGTCGGTGACGATGAAGTTGGCGAAGTAGATGACCTTCTCGAGGTTCATCACCGAGAGGTCGAGCACCAGCCCGATCTTGGAGGGCACGCCGCGCAGGAACCAGATGTGCGTGACCGGCGCGGACAGCTCGATGTGGCCCATGCGCTCGCGGCGCACGATGGAGTGGGTCACCTCGACGCCGCACTTGTCGCAGACGATGCCCTTGTAGCGGATCTTCTTGTACTTGCCGCAGTAGCACTCCCAGTCCTTGGTCGGCCCGAAGATGCGCTCGTCGAAGAGGCCGTCCTTCTCCGGCTTCTGGGTGCGGTAGTTGATGGTCTCCGGCTTGGTGACCTCGCCGTGCGACCACTGGCGGATGACCTCGGGCGAAGCCAGGCGCAGGCGGATGGCGTCGAAGTCCAGCGACGTCACGTGCGGGGCGGGAAGGTAGGTTTCCGGCATATGCGTGATGCGTGACGGCGGCTTAGAAGCTGGAGCGCCGCTCCTCGGGGGCGCGTTCCGCGGCGGCGGACTCCGGGGTCACCGGCGTGCCGTCCTTGAGGAGCTCCACGTCGAGGCACAGGCCCTTGAGCTCGCGCACCAGCACGTTGAAGGACTCCGGGATGTTGATGCGGCTGATGGCCTCGCCCTTGATGATGCTCTCGTAGGCCTTGGAGCGGCCAGGCACGTCGTCGGACTTGATGGTCAGGACTTCCTGGAGCATGTGGCTCGCGCCGTAGGCCTCGAGGGCCCAGACTTCCATCTCGCCGAAGCGCTGGCCGCCGAACTGCGCCTTGCCGCCGAGCGGCTGCTGCGTGATCAGCGAGTACGGCCCGATGCTCCGCTGGTGGATCTTGTCCTCCACCATGTGGTTGAGCTTGAGCATGTACTTGTAGCCGACCGTCGTCTCGTGGGTGAAGGCCTGGCCGCTGCGGCCGTCGAAGAGCTGCATCTGGCCGCTCTCCGGGAAGCCGGCCTCCTTGAGCTTCTCGCGGATGGTCGCTTCCGTGACGCCGTCGAAGACCGGCGTGGCCACGCGGAAGTTGAGGGCGTTGGCCGCGAGCCCCAGATGGGTCTCGAGGATCTGCCCGAGGTTCATGCGGGAGACGACGCCCAGCGGCGAGAGGATGATGTCGACCGGCGTACCGTCCGCGAGGAACGGCATGTCCGCGACCGGCACGATCCGGGAGATGACGCCCTTGTTGCCGTGGCGGCCGGCCATCTTGTCGCCCACCTGGATCTTGCGCAGGTCGGCGACGGTCACCTGGATCGTCTTGATGACGCCCGGGGAGAGCTTGTCGCCGGCGTCGCGCGAGAAGATCTTCACGTCGATGACCTTGCCGTGCTCACCGTGCTCGAGGTAGAGCGAGGAATCGCGCACGTCGCGGGCCTTCTCGCCGAAGATGGCGCGCAGGAGCTTCTCCTCGGCCGAGAGCTCCGTCTCGCCCTTGGGCGTGATCTTGCCCACCAGGATGTCGCCGGAGGCGACCTCGGCGCCGATGCGGATGATGCCCTCGGCGTCGAGGTTCTTGAGCTTCTCCTCGGAGACGTTGGGGATGTCGGCCGTCACGACCTCAGGACCGAGCTTGGTGTCGCGCACGTCCACCGAGTAGTTCTCGATGTGGATGGAGGTGAAACGGTCCGCGTGGACGATGCGCTCCGAGAGGATGATGGCGTCCTCGTAGTTGTAGCCGTCCCAGGACATGAAGGCCACGAGCACGTTCTGCCCGAGCGCCAGCTCGCCGTGGTCCACGGACGGGCCGTCGGCCAGCACGTCGCCCGGCTCGACCTTCTGGCCCTTCACGACCACCGGCCGCTGGTTGATGCAGGTCGAGGCGTTGGAACGCACGAACTTGTTGAGGAAATAGCTGCGGATGCCGCCGCCGTCCTCGGCCAGGTCGATGCGGTCGCCGGAGACGGCGACGATGGTCCCGGCCTTCTCGGCGGCGACGACGTGGCCGGAGTCCATGGCCGCCTTGCGCTCCACGCCCGTGCCGACGATCGGCGCGTCCGGCTTGATGCAGGGCACGGCCTGGCGTTGCATGTTGGTGCCCATGAGCGCGCGGATGGCGTCGTCATGCTCGAGGAACGGGATGCAGGACGTGGCGATGGAGACGATCTGCCGGCTGGAGACGTCCATGTAGTCGATCTGGTCCACCGGGACCTCGGAGGGCTCGCCGTGGACGCGCGCCGGGCAGCGCTCGACCTCGAAGTGGCCCTTGGCGTCGAGCGGGACCGTGGCCGCGCAGGTGATGGCCTTCTCCTCCATGAAGGCGTTGAGGTAGACGATCTCGTCCGTGACGCGCGGCCGGCCGTCCTTGCCCTTCGTCACCTTGCGGTAGGGCGTCTCGATGAAGCCGTATTCGTTGATGCGGGCGTACGAGGAAAGGTGGCCGACCAGCCCGATGTTGGGGCCTTCCGGCGTGGCGATGGGACAGATGCGGCCGTAGTGCGTCTGATGCACGTCGCGGACGTCGAAGCCGGCGCGCTCGCGGGAGAGTCCGCCCGGACCCATGGCGTTGAGGCGACGCTTGTGCTCCAGCTCCGCCAAGGGATTGGTCTGGTCCATGAACTGCGAGAGCTGCGAGCTCATGAAGAACTCGCGCACCGCGCCGATCACCGGCCGGGCGTTGATGAGCCGGCCCGGGGTCAGCGTGGCGATGTCGATGGTCGACATGCGGTCCTTGACGATGCGCTCCATGCGGGCCAGACCCACGCGGAAGCGGTTCTGCACCAGCTCCCCGATGGCCCGCACGCGGCGGTTGCCGAGGTGGTCGACGTCGTCCGGCTCGTCCTGGGAGATGTTGAGGCGGATGATCTCGGCCACGAT
>CAZYLV010000011.1:0-39067 GCA_964648865.1 uncultured Gammaproteobacteria bacterium
GGGGGAGAGGGGCACCCCGGGGCACGCCCCGCCCACCCCCGGGTCCAGGGCGCACCCCGGGGGCCACCAGGGCGGCGCCGACGCCGGCATGGCGGCCGATCTCTTTGAGACCTACGCCGTCACCGCGACGGCGGCGATGCTCCTGGGCTCGCTGCTCTTCCGCGGGTCGGATGCGGCGGTGCTCTACCCGCTGGTGCTGGGCGGCGTCTCCATCATCACCTCCATCATCGGCATCTTCTTCATCCGGCTCGGCAAGGACCGGAAGAACATCATGGGCGCGCTCTACAAAGGCCTCATCGCCGCGGGCGTGCTGGCCGCCGCGCTCTTCTGGCCGGTGACGCAGAAGCTCATGGCCAACACCGGCGTCGAGCCCACCAAGATCTACCTGGCGGCGCTGCTCGGCCTCCTGGTGACCGCGCTCATGGTGGTCATCACGGACTACTTCACCTCCACGTCCTTCAAGCCGGTGAAGTACATCGCCGCGGCCTCGGAGACCGGGCACGGGACCAACATCATCGCCGGCCTGGCCGTCTCCATGAAGGCTACGGCGCTTCCGGTGCTCGTCATCGTCGCCGCCATGCTCGGCGCCTTCTGGCTCGCCGGCCTCTACGGCGTGGCCATCGCCGCCATGAGCATGCTCTCGCTGACCGGCATCATCGTGACCATCGACGCCTTCGGCCCCATCACCGACAACGCCGGCGGCATCGCCGAGATGGCCGGGCTCGATCAGTCGGTGCGCGACGTCACCGATCCGCTCGACGCGGTCGGCAACACCACCAAGGCCGTCACTAAGGGCTACGCCATCGGCTCGGCGGGGCTCGCGGCGCTCGTGCTCTTCGCCTCCTACACCCAGGAGATCGCCAACCTCGGCCGCCAGCTGATGTTCACGCTCGAGGATCCCAAGGTGCTGGTCGGCCTGTTCATCGGCGGGCTGCTGCCCTATCTCTTCGGCGCCTACGCCATGGAGGCGGTCGGCAAGACCGCAGGCAAGGTGGTCGAGGAAGTGCGCCGGCAGTTCAAGGAGATCCCCGGCATCATGGAGGGCACCGGCAAGCCGGACTACGCCAAGTGCGTGGACGTCGTCACCCAAGGCGCCATCCGCCAGATGATCGTGCCGGCGCTGCTCCCGGTCGTCGTACCGGTCCTGGTCGGCTTCCTGCTCGGGCCGGTCGCGCTCGGCGGGCTGCTCATCGGCTCCATCGTCACGGGGCTCTTCGTCGGCATCTCCATGACCACCGGCGGGGCGGCCTGGGACAACGCCAAGAAGTACATCGAGAGCGGGCACTACGGCGGCAAGGGCTCCTTCGCCCACCAGGCGGCCGTGACGGGCGACACCGTCGGCGACCCGTACAAGGACACCGCGGGCCCGGCCATCAACCCGATGATCAAGATCCTGAACATCGTGGCCCTGCTCCTCGTCGCCCTCATTGTCCGCTAAGCGGCGGACCGACGCCCCCGCCTCGGCGGGGGCGTTTGCGTTGACAGTGACCTTCTCCGCCGCTATGCTGCGGCCATTCTATGCAGGTTTCCATCAAAAAACTCCCCAAGTCCGAAGTCGAGCTGACCATCACGCTCGAGGCCGACGAGATCCGCGCCCAGCTCGAGCAGGCCGCCGCGCGCATCTCGAGCGAGATGAAGATCGACGGTTTCCGTCCGGGCAGGGCGGGCTACGACGTCGTCAAGCAGAAGATCGGCGAGATGGGCATCTGGCAGGCCGCGGTCGAGGACATCGTCCGCCACTCCTTCGCCAAGGCCATCGTCCAGGAGAACCTGGCCACGGTCGGCGCGCCCAAGATCGAGCTCGTGACCTTCGCGCCGGGCAACCCGCTCGTCTACCGCGCGACGGTGCCGCTCCTGCCGGGCATCGTGACGCTCGCCGACTACAGGAAGCTCTCCATCGCCCGCAAGCCGGTGGCGGTGGGCGAGGCAGACGTCAATCGCACGCTCGGCGAGCTCAGCCGCATGCAGACGCGCGAACAGGAAGTGGAGCGCGCCGCCACGGACAAGGACAAGGTCGTCGTCGACCTGCGCATGTTTCTGGACAGCGTGGCCGTCGATGGCGGACAGGCGCTCGGGCACGGCGTCATCCTCTCCGAGGAATCCTACGTGCCGGGGCTCACCGCCCAACTCATCGGACTCAAGAAGGGCGACGAGAAGGGCTTCACGCTGCCGTTCCCCAAGGACCATTACCAGAAGAACCTGGCCGGCAAGGACGTCGAATTCAGGGTCACGGTGAAGTCCGTGATCGAGCTGACCCCGCCGACCCTCGACGACGCCTTCGCCAAGACGCTCGGGCAGGGGACGCTTGCCGCGCTCAAGACCCTCCTCAAGACCAACCTCGAGGCCGAGGCCAAGGAAAAGGAGGACCAGCGCGTCGAGCTCGAGATGCTCGAAAAGATCGTCGAGGGCTCGCGCTTCGAGGACGTGCCGCAGGCCCTCGTCGACCAGGAGACGGAGCGCATGGTCGAGGAGCTGCAGGGCTCGCTCAGCGAACGCGGCATGGACTTCGGCGAGTACCTCAAGAACATCAGGAAGAGCCGCGACGAGCTCAAGCTCGACTTCGCCGCCCAGGCCCTGCGCCGCATCAAGACGGCGCTCGTCATCCGCGACATCGGCCGGGCCGAGAAGATCGAGCCGGACGACACCGAGGTGATGAAACTCGTCGAGGAGGCGATGGAGCACTACAAGGACAACGCCGAGGCGCAGAAGTTCGTGCGCTCCGAGGACTACGCCGAGTCGGTGCGCATCCGGCTCAAGAACCGCAAGACCATCGAGTTCCTCCGCGGACTGATCGTGAAGTGAGACGAAACCCCGCCGCATGGCGGGGTTTCTGCTATCATCCTTGGCGTATGCAGATCGGACTCCACGTCTCCGCGGCCGGCGGGCTTTGGAACGCGCCCGCCAACGCCAAGGCGCTCGGTTGCGAGACCTACCAGATGTTCTCGCGCCCGCCCCAGGGCGGTCCGGCGCCCAAGCTCACCAAGGAGCTTGTCACCCGGTTCCGCGCGGCGAATGAGGCGCACGGTTACGCGACCTTCGTCATCCACGCGCCCTACTTCATCAACTTCGCCTCCTCCACCCCGCGGATCCGCCACGGCTCGGCGACGGTCGTCCGCGAGGAGCTGGAGCGCGGCTCCGCGCTTGGCGCGGCCTACGTCATGTTCCACCCGGGTTCGGCCAAGGACATGGGCGAGGCCGAGGCGCACAAGGCCACCATCGCGGGCATCAAGAGCGTCCTCGACGGCTACAAGGGCTCGACCAAGCTCTTGATCGAGATCTCCGCCGGTGCAGGCAACGTCATGGGCGATGCATTCGAGGAAATCGCCATGTTCCTGACCAAGGTGAAGTCCAAGAAGCTCGGGGTCTGCTTCGACACCCAGCACGCCTTCGCCTCCGGCTACGACCTGCGCACCAAGAAGGCCGTGAATGAGACGGTCGCGCATCTCGACAGGACCGTCGGCCTTGAGCACGTGCCCATGACGCATTGCAACGATTCCAAGGTCGAGCTCGGCGGCCGCAAGGATCGCCACGAGCACATCGGCGACGGACACATCGGGGAGGAGGGCTTCAAGGCGCTGTTGCGTCATCCCAAGCTCAAGCACTGGCTCTTCATCCTCGAGACCCCGTGGGACGGCAAGGAGAAGAAGGATCTGGCCCTGCTGAAAAAGCACCGCGGGTGATACGATGGGGCGGTATGCGAGCCATGCTTGAGGCGACTGCGCGGGACGCCGGCCGGGTTCTTCTGCGGCACTTCCGCAAGACCAACGGCATCCGCTACAAGGCGGCAAGGGAGATCCAGAACGCCGCGGATCTCGCTGCCGACCGCACCATCGGCAAACGGCTCACCAAGGCCCGCCCCGACATCCCGATCCTCTCCGAGGAAGGACGAGGCGTGAAGACGCGTACGCCCAACGGCATCTTCGTCGTCGACCCGCTCGACGGCACCACCAACTTCACCTTCGGCAACCCCATCTGGGGGGTCAATATCGCCCACGTCCAGGAACAGGCGGTGCTCTCCGGTGTCAGCCACCTGCCCACCATGGGCGACACCTACGTCGCGGTGCGTGGCACGGGCGCCTGGCGTAACGGCAAGCGCATCCGTGTTTCGGAGAACGGCGACCTCGGGGAGTCGACGGCCATCCTCTGCCACGGGTACGCGGATGCGGAGCTGCGCCGCGGCGCCCGCGTCTACGCCGCGGTCCATCCGCATATCCGCTACTGCCGGATGTTCGGCTCGGCGGCATTCGAAATGGCGATGGTGGCCTCCGGCGGCGCGGATTCCTTCCTCTACAGCGGCCCCAAACCCTGGGATATCGCGCCGGGCGTGCTGCTCATCGAGGAGGCCGGCGGCGTGGTCACGGACGAGCGCGGGCGCGCCTGGGTGCCCGGGCGCTCCGTGAAGGTCCTCGTCTGCTCCAACGGCCTCTTCCATGACGATCTCCTCCGCCTTGTCCGCAAAGCGCTATGACCACCCTCAAAGTGAAGCTCTCGCCCGGCTCCCATGCCAACAAGATTTGGGGCTGGGACGGTGACCGACTCAAGATCTCGGTCACGGCGGTGGCTGAGGGCGGCAAGGCCAACGAGGCGATGATCGATCTTCTGGCCGAGAAGCTCCGCCACGCCCCCTCCTCCTTCCGCGTCGTCTACGGCCTCTCCAGCCGGGAGAAGACGCTCGAGGTCTGGAACCTCGATCCGGAGCACCTCGAGGCGCGGCTGGCGAAAGTCGGCATCAAAAAAAGCGCCAAGTAAGGCGCTTTTTTCGTATCCGTCTCACGGGACATCATCGACGCCGCCGGCGGCCCAGGGATGGCAACGTAACAACCGGCGCGTGGCCAGCATGGCGCCTCGCGCGACGCCATGGCGCTCGATGGCCTGGCGGCCGTACTCCGAGCAGCTCGGGTGGAACTTGCAGGCCCCACCAGGAAAGACGAACCGCATCAGACCATGATCGAGCGAGAGCGTCTTCTGATAGAGCCGGATGAGGAGGAGCGCGGCACTGCGCATCATAGGGCGCGGCGGACGAGTCCGGTCTTCTCCAGGGCGAAACGCAGCGTGGCGCCGACCTCGGTGAGCGTCGCCTCGGTGAGCTTCGGCCGACCGAGGACGAGCACGTCGTACCCGGGAGCGATCTGCGGCAACAGGGCGCGGATGGCCTCGCGCACGCGACGCTTGGCGGTGTTGCGGACGACGGCGCGTTTGCTGGCCTTGAGCCCGACGACGACGGCGAACCGACTCACGGGAAGGTCATTCTTGGCTACCTTTAGAGAAAAAAGAGGCGTCGCGAAACTCCGACCCTTCTTCCAGGCCCGATCGATATCGGTCTTCTTGGCCAGACGGTGCTTGCGGGGATACATGGAAAACGCGAGAGAGGCGGGATGTCCCGCCTCTCCATTCTACTGCACGCTGACGCGCTTGCGGCCCTTGGCCCGGCGGCGCTTGAGCACGGCCTGGCCGTCCTTGGTCCGCATCTTGGAGCGGAAGCCGTGGACGCGCGCGCGGTGGCGCTTCTTGGGCTGATAGGTGCGCTTTGGCATACCTGAGGAGAGACTTGCCTCTGCCAATGGCGGAGTGGCACCATCATACACACATCATCCACATCTTTTCAACACTTCGGGGACCGGTGTGCATGGTTGACCGACGCAGGCTGCGTGTTACACTGCCTTTTGTCCATTTCGAGCTGATTTTCCTGGGTTTTTCGGCCTTGCCCAGGATATCCCCACTCCCATCCCAGTGACCTCTGCGGACATGATCTCCATGACTCCCCAACAGCTGTGGCAGGCAGCGCTCGGTGAGCTGGAACTCGCCTTGTCCAAGGCGAACTTCACGACCTGGTTCAAGAACACCTTCGTTTCTGAGGTCGATGAGAGCCGCGTGACGATTTCCGTCCCCAACGCCTTCACCAAAGCGTGGCTCGAGAAGAAATACCACTCAGCCATCCTCAAGGCCCTCCAGAACGTCCTCAACATCCCCATCCGCGACGTCCAGTATCGCGTCGAGGCCCGCGCCCAGGCCGCGGACGCCAGCCGACCGCAGGCGGCCATGCCATCCGTCGCGGCCGTGGCCGTCACCGAAGCGCCGGAGACCGTCACGCTCCCACAGGCAGTCCACGAGAGCGCCGCCGAGCGCATCCGCCGCCACTACACCTTCGAGAATTTCGTGGTCGGCAAGGGCAATGAGTTGGCCCATGCCGCGGCCGTGGCCGTGGCAGAGTCCCCGGGCGTCAAATACAATCCGCTCTTCATCCACGGTGGCGTCGGCCTGGGGAAGACGCATCTCCTGCAGGCCATCGGCAACGCGCTGCTGGAGCGCAACGGCGCGGCGCGCATCCTCTACGTCACCTGCGAGCAGTTCACCAACGACTACATCGCCGCCGTCCGTGCCGGTCTGGCCAAGGAGTTCAAGGAACGCTACCGCACCGTGGATCTGCTGATCGTCGACGACGTGCAGTTCCTGGCCAATAAGGAGGGGACCCAGGAAGAGTTCTTCCACACCTTCAATTCCCTCTACCAGGACGGCCGGCAGGTGGTGCTCTCCTCGGACCGCCCGCCCAACACCATCCCGACGCTCGAGGCGCGGCTCGCCAGCCGGCTCAACATGGGCATGGTCGTGGACATCAGCGCCCCGGATCTCGAGACCCGCATCGCCATCCTCAGGTCCAAGTGCCAGGAGCGGAACGTGGTGTTCTCCGACGATATCCTGACCAGCATCGCCTCGGTCATCACCTCCAACGTCCGCGAGCTGGAAGGGGCCCTCAACAAGATCGTCGCCTACCATCAGTTCAAGAACCTCCAACCGAACGCGGAATCCGTGAAGGCCGTCCTGGCGAGCTACACGGTCAACCCGCCCAAGAAGACGCTCACGGCCAAGCAGCTCATCGCCGCCGTGGCCGCCTACTACGACCTTCACATCGAGGATCTCCTCGGGAAGAGCCGCGAAAAGAAACTGGCCTTCCCCCGCCAAGTGCTGATGTACCTGATGCGCGAGGAGATGAAGGCCAGTTTCCCGGCCATCGGCTCGGAAGTCGGCAGCCGGGACCACACCACCGCGATCCACGCCTGCATGAAGATCAGCCAGCTGCTCGAGAAGGACGAGAAGCTGCGTCAGGATCTTTCACTCCTCAAGGAGCGGGTCTACCAAGCGGCGTGATCGCCTGGGGATAGCGTGTCGATGGGCGGGGGACGGAGCGAGGAACCATCCCCAGGCCACGGAGCGGTTCCGGGCCCATCCCCTCTCCATCGACACCGCGTCCGACCGGCGCTCCACAGGTCGCCCTTTCGAAAAGAGGAGGAACTATCGGCGTCCGCGGGGGTTATCCCCGCCATCCCCACGCCGATTCACTGTCAACGGATTACATATACCTCCCATGAAGTTCTCGTGCACACAGGAAAACCTGATCCAGGGCCTCTCCGCGGTGAGCCATATCGCGACGAAGAACGTGAACCTGCCGATCCTCAACAACGTCCTGCTCAAGGTCGAGGACCGTGCCATCACCCTGGCGACGACGAACCTCGAGATCGCCGTGACGGTCCAGGTGCGCGGCAAGGTCGATGAGGCCGGCGAGTGCACGGTGCCCTCGCGGCTCTTGGCCGACTTCACCGGGCTCCTTCCCAACGAGCGTGTCGACATCTCGGCCGAAGGTGACACCCTCGCCGTGTCCTCGGGGAGCTTCAAGACCAAGATCAAAGGTCTGCCGGCCTCCGAATTCCCGCTCATCCCCAAGGTCTCCCGTGATGCGGCCTTCCGGGTGTTGGTCTCGGATTTCCGCCGGGCCGTGGCGCGGACCATCTTCGCGGTCTCGCCCAGCGAATCCCGGCCGGAGATCTCCGGCGTGCTGCTGCGTTTCTCGCCGGACGGACCAAACGGCACGCTGACCATGGCGGCGACCGACTCCTATCGCCTCGCAGAGGCAAGAATCGCCCTCCACGAGGGCGGCAAGCCCGCAGGCGAGCGTTCGGTCATTGTCCCGGCCAGGACGCTCTCAGAGGTCCAGAGGATCCTTGGCAGCATCAAGGAGGGGCCGGACACCCCGGCGACGCTTGAGATCGCGCTGTCCGACGCCCAGATCCTCTTCGTCCACGACACCATCGAGGTGGTCTCCCGGACCATCGAAGGCAATTATCCGGAATATCGGGCGGTCGTCCCGGACAAGTCGCGGACCTTCGCCACCCTGCCGCGCGAGGCGCTCGTCAAAGGGGTCAAGGCCGCGGCCCTCTTCTCCCGGACCGGGCTCTACGACGTGCACTTCGCCTTCGACCCGCAGGCCGGCACGCTGACGCTCTCGGCCACCGACAGCCAGGTCGGCGAGCAGGAGGCGGCGCTCTCCCCCGCCGAGATGAAGGGCGACGAGAACCGCATCACGCTCAACTACCGCTATCTGCTCGACGGTCTCAATGCCATGGACGTCGGCGAGGTGAAGCTCCAGGTCATCGACGCCAACGCGCCATGCCTCATGACGCCGCAGGGAGCGGCCAACGACTATCTCTACCTGGTGATGCCCATCAAGGTCTAGGGACAAGGGAACCCCGCCCTTCGCGAAGGGCGGGGTTGACTTTTGGGCCGATATCCTGCAGAACAGAGGCGGAGGTGCCATGGCAGGAAGGACCACCAAGACCGGCAGCAGCGGCCGGAGCACCCGGACCATGAGGAGCGCGGACTTGCGCGAGGGTCAGTTGGCCGAGCGGATCAAGCAGGCCGTCAACGCCGCCATCGAGCAGGTGGCCGAGGACACCGGCGTCGACATCGCCGAGGTCCGCCGCATCGCCAAGGCGCACGCCATCATCGGCTGAGCGCCGTCCGCGACAGGGACGCCACGAGGCGTCTTTTTTCATTCCACGGTCACGGTGCGTTCCTGGGGCAACGTCTCCTCGCGGCCGTCCGTGAAGTGGACCTTGAGCCACAGGCGGTACGTCCCGGCCGCCGGGCGCTCCCAGCGGGCCACGACGGTGCGCGTACCGGGGCTCGAGACCTCGCCGAGCGAGCGCGTCTCGCCCGTGCCGGCGTCCGTCGTCAGGAACTCCAGGGAGCGGACGCCGGAATCGTCGTTGAGCGCGGCCCGCAGCATCGCCGGGAAGTTGGCGGCGGTCAGCCGCGCGCCGTCGCCGGGCGAGACCCATTCCGCGCCGAGCGGCGCCGGGTCGGCAGTGAGGTTGATGGTGCGGCTGGCCGCGCCCATGTTCTCGACGTCGTCGAAGACCTGCAGCTCGATGGTGTGGAAACCGCGCCCGAAGCGGTTAGGGATCGGATACGGTCCGCGGAACGGATAGACCGAGGAGGAGCCCACGACCTGCCCGTCGATGAGGAACACGGCGCGGACCGCCCCGCGCGGCGCGCTGATGTCGAGCGACAGCGTCAGCGAGCGCGCCGCGACCGTGGCGTTGTCGGCCGGGTCGAGGATGGTGACGCTCGGGAAGGTGGCCGGGTCGCGCACCGTCGTGTATTCCGTCGGCGGCGTCTCGAGATTCAGGTCTTCCTGCTCTGCGGCCCAGGCCTGGACACCCGCTTCCCAAGAGGAATATTGCGGGTCGTTCTGCGGCGCTGCCGGACGCGGGCCGCGCGGGTCGTCCTTGTCGAGCCAGTAGAGCGTGTCATGGACCGTGGCGTACTCGCGCACCTCGATCATGCTCTCCGGGGTCGAGGAGGTGGCGAGCAGCCCCGTGGCGCGGTCGATCATGACCGTGGTCTTGGGCAGCAGCTCGCCGTCGAGGATGGGCTTGCCGGTCCTGACCGGCTCGGGCCTCGTGAAACCCTCGGCCGGCGTCCCCTGCAGCGCCTCGGCCATGAACTGCTGCCAGATGGGCGCGGCGATCTTGGAGCCGTCGGCGCCGCGGCGCATCTCGCTGTGGTCGTTGTTGCCGGTCCAGACGGCGGCCACCAGTGACGGCGTGTAGCCGACCGTCCAGGCGTCGCGGAAGTCGTTGGTGGTGCCGGTCTTCGCGGCCGCTGCGCGGCCCGGGAGGGTCAGGGCATTGCGCGTGCCGAAGACGTAGGCGCGGGCCTCGTTGTCCGAGAGCACGTCGGTGATCTGCCGGGCGAACTGCACGTCGAGCACGCGCGTACCCTCGGGCCGCTCCCACTCCTCGAGCACCTTGCCGCCGGCGTCCTCGACCTTGAGCACCGCCGTGGTCGGGACGCGCAGGCCCTCGTTGGCGAAGACGCCGAATGCCGCGGCGTGCTCGATGGGCTTGACCTCGGCGCCGCCCAAGACCAGCGCCAGGCCGAACCGGCTGCGCTCGCCGAGCGTGGTGTATCCGAGCGCGTCGGCCAGGTCGAGGACGCGGTCGATGCCGGTGAGATAGAGCATCTTCACGGCCGGGATGTTGAGCGAGCCCTGCAGGGCGGTGCGCACGGTCACGGGTCCATGCTCCCTGAGGTCGTAGTTCTTGGGTTCGTAGTTTCGGGTATCCGTGCGGAAGGTGGTGTTGACGTCGTAGAGCACGGTATCCGGCGTGTAGCCCTTCATGAAGCCGGCGGTGTAGACGATGGGCTTGAAGGACGAGCCCGGCTGCAGCGGCCGCAGGGTGACGTTGACGGCGCCGTCGTGCTCGTCGTCGAAGTAATCGCGCGAGCCGACCATAGCCAACACCTGACCGGTCTTGGGGTCGAGCGCCACGAGTCCGGCATTGGAGCCGCCGGTGGCCTCGACCGCCTCGATGCCGTCGGTCACTGCCTGCTCCGCGGCGCGCTGCTTGTCCAGGTCGAGCGTGGTCGTCACCTTGAGTCCGCCTTTGGTGAGGAGCGTGTCGCCGTACTTCTCGGAAAGCAGCTCGCGCACCCAGATCACGAAGTGCGGCGCGGTGATGGCGTCGCGACGCGGCTTGATTCGAGCCAGGACGTCGGCGGCCTTGGCGGCCTCGGCCTGTTCCTGGGTGATGTAGCCTTCCTCGGCCATCTTCTGGAGCACCAGCTTCCGGCGGTTCTCCAGATCGTCGGTGTGGTTGCCGTACGGCGAGAGGCGCGTCGTGGACTGCGGGATGGCGGCGAGCATGGCGCCCTCGGCAAGGTCGACGTCGCGCACCGATTTGCCGAAGAACTGTTGGCTGGCCGCCTCGATCCCGTAGGTCGTGCCGCCGTAGGGGATCTCGTTGAAGTACAGCTCGAGGATCTGGTCCTTGGAGAGCTTGCGCTCGATCTGCCAGGCCAGGACGATCTCCTTGAGCTTTCGGGTGATGCGCTTTTCCGTGGTCAGGATGGCGTTCTTGACCAGCTGCTGCGTGATGGTCGAGGCGCCCTGCTTCTTGGTCCCGGACAGCACGTCGACGACGACGGCGCGGATGAGCGACGTCACGCGGATGCCCTTGTGTTCGTAGAACTTGCGGTCCTCGATCGCGATGGTCGCCTGCTGGACGTGCTTGGGGATGTCGGAGAGCGGCACCACGGTGCGTTTCTCCTCGCCCGCCACTTCGTAGAGCAGCACCGTCCCCGTGCGGTCGTAGATCTTGGTGGACTGGGCCTGGTGGCTCTCGAGGATCTTGGCCGGGTCGCCGAGCGTGGCCGCCAGCCAGGCCACCAGGATGGCGCCGGTCACGCCGCCGACGACGACGAGGAGCACGCCGCCCAGCGCCAGGTTGGCGGCCAGGCTGCCGAGCTTGCCGCCTTTGGTGCGTTCCTTCCAGAAGCGCTTGGCCTTGGTCCACAGTCCGGCGGCGGCCCGCTTGGCGGCCGCGAGGGTGCGTCCGACGGCCTTGGCGGCCCTCGGACGGAGGGTCTGCATGTTCCGTGGGGTCTTGAGGTACGGGATGGTCATGGGCTCGGAAAACGACGGAATTGACGCTTGAAGTATAACAGGAGCGCTGCTATATTGCGCCCATCTTTAGCGCGAAACGGCCACGTAGCCAAGTGGGAAGGCAGGGGTCTGCAAAACCCCTACTCGCGGGTTCGATTCCCGCCGTGGCCTCCAAGGACAAAGAAAGAGACCTCCGTCGGGAGGTCTTTGCCGTCTCAGGGAGACGGGATCGGGGCCGGGTTGCGGCGGTCGAAGACGTCGACCACGAGGTCGGTCATCCTGTCGAGCGCCTCCGTGCGGATCACCGAGCGGTCCGCGCCCTCGAGCGTCTCGCTGCGCGGGTCGATGACCGCGATGACCCCGACCTCGGCGGTCCGGGCGTTCTCGCGCAGCAGACGGACGACCGCCTCGGGGCTCATGGCGTCGATGATCTCGAGCACCACGACCATGTTGAGCGACTCACCGACGATCAGCTGGATGGCGCCGATGCCGCTCTCGATGGCCGCGGCCTTGATGCCGCGCGCCTGGAAGAGTTCGAGCAGCTCCTGGCGGACCGGCAGGTCGCGGCCGATGACCAGCACCCGCGGCAGGCGCACGGTTTGGGAGGCGCGCTCGCGGCGGCGCGCCGCGTGTCGGGGGTCCATGGATCCTCCTCGGCCGGTACTGTTGCCGCAATCGGCACGTGGCGTCAACCCGTTGACCGCCGCCGTCCGGCGGCGTATGCTCGGCCTGCCCCGCATGGGGCGACGACCGTTCTTTGCAGAACTTTCGGAAAGCGCCGGGGAAGCTCTTCCCCGGCGCTTTTTTATTTCCCGTCGGACGGGTACGATGCGCGCGATATGGCCGCGAAATCCGAGGAACTCCTGGTCATCGACGGCAACGCCCTGGTGCATCGCGCCTGGCACGCCTTGCCGCCGCTCTCCACCAAGGACGGGACGCTCGTCAACGCCGTCTACGGCTTCCTGTCGCTGCTCTTCAAGGTCGTGGCCGAGCGCGAGCCTGCCGCCGTGGCCGTGACCTTCGACAAGGCCGGCAAGACCTTCCGTCACGAGGCCTACGAGGCGTACAAGGCGACGCGCGAAAAGAAGCCGGATGAGCTGTTCGCGCAGATCCCGATCCTCAAGGAAGCCCTCACGGCCTTGGGCATCCCCGTCTACGAGGTGTCGGGCTACGAGGCCGACGACGCCATCGCCTCCATCGCCAGCCAGGCCGTCCGTCGCAAGCGGACCCGTGTCACGATCCTGACCGGCGACATGGACACGCTGCAGCTGGTCACCGACCGGGTCCACGTGCTGACGCTCAAGAAAGGCATCACCGAGACGGTGGAGTACGGACCGGACGAGGTGCGCGAGCGTTTCGGCCTCTCGCCCGAGCAGATGGTCGATTACAAGGCGCTGCGCGGCGACCCGTCCGACAACATCGCCGGGGTGCGCGGCATCGGCGAGAAGACCGCCGCGGAGCTGCTCCAGGCCCATGGCAGCGTGGAGAAGCTCTATGCCGCGCTCAAGAAGGGTCGGGTCGCGGCCAAGCCGGGCGTGCTCGAGAAGCTCGCTGCCGGGGAGAAGGACGCCCGCTCCAGCAAGACGCTGGTGACGCTCGTGCGTGACCTGGACGTGGGGTTCTCCTGGGATGACGCGCGGCTCGCTCCGGTGCCGCGCGAGCGGGCCGTGGCCGCGCTCGGCGGCCTCGGCTTCCGGACGCTCCTCGGCCGCATCCCCGCGCAGCTGGCCGACGGCGCCGAGGAGGAAATCCCCAAGAGGCCGGCGGGCAAGCGAGCCGTCAAAGCCGAACGCCTCTTCGCGGAGCAGGCCGCCGCGGCCAAAGACGCCGCCGTCGCGGTCGCCGCCATGGCCGCGCGCGCCGTGCTGCCGGCGTTCGGAGCGTCGCCGGAGGCGCCGCTCGTCGCGCTGGCCGTCAGCGACGGCAGGCGTACGGTCGTCGTCGCCGGCGATCGGACCCGCGAGGTCATCGCCGCGCTCGCCGAGGGCGAGAACCGCTTCGCCGAGGCCAAGCCCTTCCTGCGCCATCTGCTCGCCGTGGGCGGACCGGCGGTCCCGGTGGCCGCCGACCTCGGCGTGATGTCCTACCTGCTCTCTCCGGGCAGCCGCAGCCACGGGCTCGATGCCGAGTGGCTGGAGCGCACCGGCAAGGAGCTGCCGGAAGTCCCGACCGCGTCGGGGCGGCTCCTCCCGCCGACCATCGCCGAGCTGGCCGACCCGTTGGCGGCGCGCGTCGAGGCGCTCGCTCAGCTGGTGCCGCAGCTTACCGCCGAGCTCGCGGAGCGTCACCAGGAGGACCTCCTCGGCCGCATCGAGCTGCCGCTCATCACCGTCCTGGCGCAGATGGAGCACGCCGGCATCAGCGTCGACGTGCCCTACCTCGGCGCGCTTTCGCTCGAGATGCACAAGAAGATCGATGCGCTCACCGAGGCCATCTACAAGGACGCCGGCGGCGAGTTCAACATCAATTCCCCTGTCCAGCTCCAGGAGGTGCTCTTCGAGAAGCTGCGCATCCCGGCCGAGCGCATCAAGCGCACTGCCACGGGCTCCGGCCTGTCCACGGCCGCTTCGGAACTCGAGAAGCTGCGCGGGCTGCATCCCATCATCGACCGCATCACCGACTATCGCGAACTCACCAAGCTGGCGTCGACCTACGTCGACGTGTTGCCGACGCTCGTTGCCGCCGACGGGCGCGTGCATACGACCTTCAACCAGACGGTCGCGGCCACGGGGCGGCTCTCCTCGTCCGACCCCAACCTCCAGAACATCCCGACGCGCGGCGATTGGGGGAGCCGCATCCGTCGGGCCTTCACGGCCGGCAAGGGCACGGTGCTGCTCGCGGCCGACTACTCGCAGATCGAGCTGCGCATCGCGGCGTCCCTGGCCGGGGACACGAGTTTCATCGCCGCGTTCCGCGCGGGCGAGGACATCCATACGCGGACGGCCTGCGAGGTCTGGGGCGTCGCGCCGAATGAGGTCTCGGCCGACATGCGGCGCAAGGCCAAAGCCATCAATTTCGGCATCCTCTTCGGGATGGGCGCGCTGGGGCTCGCCCAGTCCGGGGACATGAGCTTCGGCGAGGCCAAGGACGCGCTGGCCAAGTACTTCGAGGCGCACCGGGCCATCAAGGAGTTCATGGACCTGCAGAAGAACCTGGCGCGTCAGCAGGGGTACGTGGAGACGGTCTTCGGCCGGCGCCGCTACCTGCCGGAGATCCGCAGCGGCGTGCCGCCGGTGCGCGCCGCGGCCGAACGCATGGCCATCAACCATCCGGTGCAGGGCACGGAGGCCGACCTCATGAAGCTGGCCATGATCGCCGTGGCTGAGCGGCTCAAGCGCGAGAAGCTCGCCGCCACGATGCTCCTCCAGGTGCATGACGAGCTGGTCTTCGAGGTCGCCAAGAAGGACGCCGCGGCGCTCGGCGCGCTCGTCAAAGCCGAGATGGAGAAGGTCCACCGCTTCGCCGTGCCCATCGTCGTCAACGTCGAGGTCGGCCCCAACTGGGCCGACATGGAAGAGCCGGAATAGGAGGCGCCCCGTCCGAGGACGGGGCGCTCTTGTGCGGAACCCAGGATGCCTTCCTCTGCCCGAAGCCGTCAGGGATGGCGGACTCAGGCAGAGGTCCCCGCCAAGGCGGGGACGCTCGGGTCCGTCCCCGGCGAGCCTCCATGGCCCGGCAGGCCCTCCCAAGGACGAACCGCAGAACCTAGCAATCTGCAGGCGACTTGTCAAGCCTCAGCCGACAGGCGCGCGGAAACATCAGGAGAAACGACGGGTTTTGGTGTTCATCCGTGGTTTACACCGCCGTTGCGGGCCTGCCATGCCAGGCCGAAGAGCAGTCGCATGGTCTTGGCCAGGTCCTCGCTCTCCACGAGCACCGAGATCTGCTTGCCGCGGAACGTCGAGAGCGCGACTTTGTTTCCGTAGATCATGATGTCGCCGAAGAAGTCGGCCATGCCCGGCGGCAGGGTGAAGGCCAAGGCGTTCGGCAGCGGCTTGAACGGCGACTCCTTCTTGCGCGAGCGGATGATGCGTTGCTTGATGTTGCGCTTGGCGAACTCCTGGATGTACGGCTGGAGCTCGGCGCGGTCGTAGACGGTGTCGATGGCGTCCAGGTCGGCGAGCTCCTCGATGTATTGCGGCCGCGAGCGGAGCACGTCGTCCTGGATGGACTTGAGCGCCTCGGGCCCCTCGAAGATCTTCACGACCGGTTTCTCGCCGCGCTGCACGAGACGCAGTTCGTTGATGTGGTGCTCGATCTCGTGGATGATCCCTTCCATCCGCTTGGCGCGCGCCTGGGCCACGGACATCAGCCGGTCCGGGGACTCGGCGGCGTAGAGGGTCTTCTTGCCCTTCTGCACCGTGCTGATCAGCCCTTCCTTGAGCAGCGTCTCGATGGCCGCGTAGGTCGTGACGCGGGAGATGCGGGCCTTGCGCGCCAGGTCCTGGACCGAGGCCGGTCCGGTCTCGAGCGCGGTGATGTACGTCTTGGTCTCGCTTTCCGTGAAGCCGATATTCTTGAGGAGCTTCGTCCACTGGACCATAGCGCGGGGTTGAGATGGGTGGTGTTCACCCCTATTATACACACCTATGGAACGCTGGGCAGCTCCGCTTGGGGACGACGTGCGTGTCGGGTTTTCGGAACGGCGCGACGGCGACATGCGTCTGCCGAGCGGGCCGGGGATGGATGAGGTGCTCGCACGTCGCTTGGCGCACCTGCGGTCGCGTCATGTCATGGGCGTCCTCGCCGCTCCCCTGCCCGTGCATGGCGTCGCGGTGGCGGCGGTCCGCGGCGACGAGCCGACCCGCGAGGGGCACGTCCTCTTTGCGCAGGCGGATGCGCTCGTCGCCGCCGTGCCGGGCGTGGCGCTGACGGTCACGGCCGCGGATTGCCTCCCGGTCTTCTTCTCGGAGCCGCGCCGCGGCCTCATCGGCTTGGCGCACGCCGGCTGGAGGGGCCTTCTCCACGGCGTGCTGGAGGCGACGGTGGCGGAACTCGCGGCATCGGGGGGCGATCCGGCGCTGCTGCGCGCGGCCGTCGGTCCGTCCATCGGCCCGTGCCACTATGCTGTGGATGCCGCGCGTCGTGCCGCATTCGTCGAGCGCTTCGGCGATGCGGCGGTCCGCGGCGAGGCGCTCGACCTGCGCACGGCCGCCCGGATCGCGCTGGTCCGCGCTGGCGTCGCGGCCGCATCCGGCATCGTGGAGCCGCCGTGCACCGCCTGCCAGGCGGCGCGTTTCTTCTCGCACCGCATCGACCGTACGGATCCCCCGGCGACCGGCATGGCCTGGATCGTCCGGGGCCGGTAAGATGCGCGCCGTATGGTGATCCTCATCGCCGGCGACGACGGCTTCCGCGTCCAGCAGAAACGCGAGGAGCTGGTCGCGGCGTTCCGCCAGAAGTTCGACCCCACGGGCATGAACGTGGACACCAAGGACGGCGCGGCATTGACCGTGGAGGAGCTCTCCGCGGCGGTGCGTACGCAGCCCTTCCTGGCGCCACGGCGGATGCTCGTGGTCCGCGGGCTCCTGGTCCGCAAGGGCGACGCCAAGGGCTTCGGTGAGGCGCTCGCGGCGAGTGCCGACCATCTCATCGCCGTCCTTGCGGACGTCATCGCGCCGGAGACCTTCGGGAAGCATGCCCTGCGCAAGGCGCTCGCCGCGGCGCTGCCCCACGGTCAGCTCGTGGAGTACGTCTATCCGACGCTCTCTTCCGCCGAGCTGCGCGGCTGGGTGCGCGAGGAGGCGGCGCGCGTCGGCGCGGCGTTCGATGCCGCGGCGCTTGAGGCGCTCATCCACGCCGTCGGTCCGGATCTCTGGCGGATGCGCGGCGAGCTGGCCAAGCTCGCGGCCTGGCGCGGCGCCGAGCCCGTCCGGCGCGAGGACGTGGCCCTGCTCGTCGAGTCGCATCTCGAGGAGGATGTCTTCGCCGTCACCGACGCCGTGGGCAGCGGCGACATGCGCGTCGCCGCACGCGTCGTGGCCGCCCAGCTCGCGGCCGGCGGCGACGCCTTCCGGCTCATCGGCATGGTCGCACGACAGCTGCGGCTCCTCGCCGCGGCGCGGGCCGCGCTGGACGCCCGACAGGGCGATGCTTTTTCCCAGCGCATGGGCGTGCATCCCTACGCCGCCAAAAAGGTCCTGGCCCAGGCCCAGCGCCTGACGGCCGCCCGTATCGCCCGCATGCTCGCGGCCTTGAACCGCGCCGACCGCGCCATCAAGACCGGCCGCGCCGCGGCGGAGGACGCCCTGCACGAGTTCCTGGCCCGCGCCGCGTGAGCGAAAAAACACCCCCGCCGCGGCGGGGGTGTTTTCGTCGCCTCAGGAGGCCTTCATCGCCGTGTTGAGCGCGCTCATGATACGGCTCTTGGTGCGGGCGGCGGCGTTCTTGGTGAGGACGCCGTGGGCCACGGCCTTGTCGAGCGCCTTGCCGACGGCGCGCACGTGGGCCTTGGCGTCGTCCCAGGTCTTGGCGGCGATGGCCTTCTTGGCCTGCTTCTGGGCCTTGCGGATCCTGGCCATCTCGGCGACGTTGCGGGCGCGCGCCTTGACGCTCTGGCGCAGCGCCTTCATGGCGGCTTGCTTGTTGGGCATAACGGTGATCTGCGGGGTTACTTGAGGAGTTTGACTTGATCGATGCGGGTGGCGAGCCGGCCGTACTCGGCGGCGGCGCCGTCCATGGCGTTCTTGGCGTTGGTGAGATGCTTGGCGACGAGCGCCAGCGATTCGCTGAACTTGCCGGTGTCCTGCTGGATTCCGCGCAGCAGCTCCCAGACACGCTTGGACTCTTCGGCGAGCTGGGTGCGCTCGAGCCCCATCAGGATGACGCGCAGGAAGTGGAAGAAAGTATTGGGCGACACCAGGATGATACGGCGGCCGCGGGCATGCTCCATGATGCTGTCGCTCTGCAGCACGATCTCGTAGTAGACGCTCTCCGAGGGCACGTACATCACCGCGAAGTCCACCGTCCCCTCGCTCGGGAGGATGTACTTCTTGGCGATGTCGTCGATGTGCTTGCGGACCGCGCGCTCGAAGTCACGCAGATGCGTCGCGCGGACCGCTGCGTCCTCGGCGGCCATCATCTTGCGGTAGTCCTCGAGCGGGAATTTTGAATCCACCGGAATGAACCCGTTGGCCGAGCGGATGAGCGCATCGACCGTCTGGCCCTCCCGGAAGCGGAATTGGAGCTCGTACTGGTCCTTTGCAAAGACCTGTCCCAAGGCATCCGCCAGGACATGTTCGCCGATGTTACCACGCAGCTTCGGGGAGTTCAAGAACTCCTGGAACTCCTTGATGGAGCGGCCGATCTCGTTCATGGTGCCGGCCTCCTTCATGAGTCCTTGCATGACCATCGCGGCCTTGTCGAGCCGCTGGTTGATGGCCTGGTTGGTGACGTCCATGCGCTGCTGCATGCCCACCATGGTCTGGTTGAGCATGAAGAGGCTCTGGTCGCTCTCCTTCTTGGCCAGAAGCTCCCTGATTTGGCGCTGTAGCAGAAAAAAGCCGCCAATGACCGTGGCTAGCAGGAGGATACCCACGCCGATTGTCAGCGTCGCGGCCGACATAGATTGACCAGTGCACAAGAGTTCGGATATATTAGCACACGCTTCGCGCAGCGTATTCCTTCCCTGAATACGATGTTGTGCGACACAAGATGCCTGCTCCTTCAAGCTTCGTTTCACGTGAAACATTTCGGATTGGTTTCAGCTGACTGTGTTTCATGTGAAACATTCTGAGCCATACGTTTTCTGCCTCGATAGCCGGGCTGACGTTACAGGTTCAGATCCGCGACCTTTCGAGTCATCTCGTTTGCTGCTCGCTTCGCCCCCGTAGTTCAACGGATAGAACAACCCCGTCCTAAGGGGTGGATGTACGTTCGATTCGTGCCGGGGGCACCAAGGACAATCCACAGTTGATCAACATGGGCCGTTAGCTCATTTGGTAGAGCGCTTCCATGGCATGGAAGAGGTGAAGGGTTCGATTCCCTTACGGTCCACCAAAACACCCCGTCAATTTACGGGGTGTTTTGTTTCACGTGAAACAAACGGAATCGTTTCATGTGGAACAAGCACTGCTTTTGGATATTGAACATCTTGGTTGCTAACAGGTTTCCCACACCATGGAGCGAGCGGAAGGTTCCACCCTGTGTCGCACAATGCATCGACGTGGACGTCCCCGTGATGATTGACCCAGACCCATCTCGGCTGTACCATCCTCTCAGTTTGGTGCACGGGCCTATCGTACAGTGGTAGTACACCGCATTCGCATTGCGGGGACAGCAGTTCGATTCTGCTTAGGTCCACCAGAGACCCCACCGAATGGTGGGGTCTCTTGTATAAGTGATACTAGTAATACTAGCTGACGGAGGTTTCCTGATTCGTTACAGTACGGAGTGGATGAAGGAAACGAACCTCTGTTACCTTCTGCGTCCGGGAGAGGTGCTCCTTGCGATGAAGAAGCGCGGCTTCGGGGTAGGGAAATGGAACGGTCCAGGAGGGAAGGCCATGCCCGGCGAGTCACCGGTCGAGGCGTTGGTCCGTGAGGTCCGAGAGGAGATCGGCGTCGCGGTGCGCACCCCTGAGGATCGCGGCGTCCTCGAGTTCGTCTACGCAGAGAGGCCGGAGTGGACGACGCGTTGCAGCATCTTCGTGGCCACCGGGTACGACGGGGAGCCGGCGGAATCCGACGAGATGCAGCCGCGGTGGTTCGCGCTCGATCGGATCCCCTGGACGGAGATGTGGGAGTCGGATCGTCTCTGGTTCCCGCGACTCCTGGCGGGGGAGCGTGTCGGCTATCGGCTCTCCTTCGACAGCGCAGTGAGACTCGTCAGCCACGTGCGGCTGTAGACAAAACCCCCGCCGGTCGGCGGGGGTTTTGGTCGTCTACTTGCGCTTCTTGGCCCTGGGCTTGGCCGCCATCTTCTTCACTTTTGCGCCGGTCTCGGACACGGTCTTGGCCATCTCGTCCCAACCCTTCATGAGGCGCTTCTGGATGTCGTCGAGGTCGACCTTCTTGAGCGTCTTCTTGAGCTTGCCCTGCGCTTTGACGGCTTCTGCCACGGCCTTCTTGTACTGTTCCTCGGTGACGCGCTTGGCTTTGACGAGGCGGCGCGCCACGTCGGCCTTGGCGCGGTAGAACGACTCCTCGATGTCCTTGCGCGTCTCCGAACCCTTCTTGGGGGCGAAGAGCACGCCGATGAGCGCACCCAACGCAGCGCCGACGGCCAGCCCCTGGGCGAGCGACTTCACGGACCCCTGCTTTTTCTTGGATCCCTCCTTCATATGCGTTCGGTTAGTGGTCGATGGGGAGTATAGCACGGCTGGACAGCCCCCGCATTCCTTGGCATCCTGCGGCCGTCCTATGTCGTTCTCCATCGGCATCGTCGGGCTCCCCAACGTCGGCAAGTCGACGCTCTTCAAGGCGTTGACCCGCAAGCAGGCGCTCATCGCCAACTACCCCTTCGCGACCATCGAACCGAACGTCGGCATCGTCGAGGTGCCGGACGGGCGTTTGGCGCAGCTCGCGGCCATCTCGCACGCCGCCAAGCTCGTGCCCACGACCATCAACTTCGTGGACATCGCCGGGCTGGTGCGCGGCGCCTCCCAGGGCGAGGGACTCGGCAACAAGTTCCTCTCGCACATCCGCGAGGTCGACGCCATCGCCATGGTGGTGCGCGTCTTCGAGGACGACGACATCGTCCACGTCCATGGGCAGGTCGATCCCAAGAGCGACGTCGAGGTCATCCAGGCCGAGCTCGTCATCGCCGACCTCGAGACCGCCAACCGTCGCGTCGAGGCACTGAAGACCAAGGCCAAGGGCGGGCTGACCACGTCGCTCGAGAAGGAGCTGGCCGTCGTGGAGCGGGTGCGCGACGCCTTGCAGCAGGGGGTGCTCGCCAACACGGTGGCGCTCGTTGAAGACGAACGGCCGTACCTGCGCGAGCTGCAGCTCCTCACCATGAAGCCCTTCCTCTACGTGCTCAACGTCGACGAGGAGACGCTCAAGGAAAAAACGTACGTCGACGCGCTGCCCGCGGACTGCGCGCCGCAGATCGCGCTCAACGCCAAGATCGAAGCCGAGCTCGCCGACATGACGCCGGCCGAGGCCAAGGAGATGCTCGCGGCGCTCGACATCCCCGAGTCCGGGCTTGATGCGCTGATCCGCGCCGCGTACGGGCGGCTCGGACTCATCTCGTTCCTGACGACCGGCGAGATCGAGACACGCGCATGGACCATCCCGGCCGGCACCAAGGCGCCCGCCGCCGCCGGCACCATCCATTCCGATTTCGAAAAGACCTTCATCCGCGCCGAGGTCTGCCGATGGCAGGACTTCGTGGCGCAGGGCGGGGAGGCCGGAGTCCGCGACAAGGGGTTGCTGCGCGTAGAAGGCAAGGACTACGTGATGCAGGACGGCGACGTCGTCCACTTCCGCGTCGGGGCGTAAAAAGAAAAAGCGCCGGAGCGCTCAGCCCTTCTTGGGCTGGGCGTCCGGCGACATCGAGAGGATTTCGGAGAGGAGCGCGTCCGTCTCGCTCTCGAGGGCCCGCTCGATCGTCGGTTGCGACGGCCGGGAGCCGCGCTCGTCGACGATGATCTCCTGTCTGGGCGCGTCGGGATCGAAGGCCGCCATGGTCTGGGTGCGGGCCCCGACCGGGACGGTCCGCTGGCGCGGTGCCTGCACCGGCCCACGCGCCGGCTCCTCGAGGACGGTCAGCTCCGCGGTGTCCACCTCGGCGAAGACGTCGGGCGAAGAGATCGGCGGCTTGGCCGCGATCGCGTAGCTCCGCGTCTCGTCGACGCGCGGCGTGCGTGCCGGCAGCGGCGGCGGGACCGGCGCGGGCGGCGGCGCGAGCAGGTCGAGGACCTCGTCCATCTCGAGCGCGTCCGTGGCGGGCGGCGCCTCCGGCTTGGCGAAGCGCCTGATGAGCGCGCCATCCGGCTTGAGCTCGTAGCCCAGACCGTCGAGCGCCTGCTCGAGCTGTGCGATGCGCGCGTTGCCCGGCTCGAGGTTGCCGAGCGCGGCCGTGAGCTGCGCCTGCGTCGCGGCGTGCGCGCGCTTCTCCTCCTCGAGCGCGAGGCGGTCGTTCATGGCCGTCTCGGTGCGCAGCTTGAGGGCGCGGTTGGCCGCCTCCACCCGCAACGCCATCGTCGTCATGATGCCGATGACCGCGCCCGGGTGGTTCCTGAGCAGGAAGGCCATCTTCTTGGGGGAGATGGCGTGCACGTAGCACTCGGAGAGCGCGCGGACGGTGGCCGTGTGCGGCTTCCCGAGCAGGAAGGCCATCTCACCCACGATGGTGGTCGCCTCGAGCTCGGCGACCCGCACGCCGTCCATGACGACCTCGAGGACTCCGGCGGTGATGCTGTACATCTCCGACGGTTCCGTTCCCTGCTCGACGAGCACCTCCCCGGGCTGGATGGTGATGAGGCTGCCCGAATCGAGGTAGCGCTGGAGGACGTCTGCCGAGATGGTGCTCGGCTTGCCCTTGATGCGCGGGACGCCCCACGCCTGGGGCGGTGGGGACTTCTTGGGGTCGGACACGTTTCTCCATGGTTTTGGAGGGAAGTCCTGCCGGATGCAGGGGTCTCCAAAACGGTCGAGACTAGCCGGAAAACCAGGTTCTGTCAACCCGGGCCGGCATGTCCCTATACGGACGCCATGGGCTACTGTTTCTCCAAGATCAGGATTTCCCGGGCCACTTTGGCGTCCGGTCGCGCGTACAGAAGGTTCTTTTCCTTGGTGAGCCCGCCGGGGAAGCGGGCGATGAGGGCAGCGGGCAGGGGAGAAACACGGCGGTACCCCATGGTGGAAAGGTCGGCATCCGGCAGCGTCGTGCCGACCTTGGCCGAGACGAAACGCGGGAAGACCATGACCACGCGTCCACCCTTCTTGAGCAGGAACGAGATTTCCACCAGCGCGAGCTTGTAGAGCTGACGCAGTTCCTGGGCGATGCGCTCGGCCATGGCGCGGTCCGGGGCGCTGCGCTGTGGCGGGCCGAGGAACGGTTCCGTGACCACGGCGTCGACAGAGGCGCGCGGCAGCCGCCGGCCGATCTCCTCGACCGGCGAGACGAGGAGCTCCGGCGCGCGCGTCATGCCGGTCGTGGTGGCGAGCCAGGCCAGGTTGGCACGGCTTGCCTCGACCTCCTCGATGCTGACATCGCTGCCGATGATGCGCTCCCAGCCGAGCAGGAGCGCCTCGCCAAGCACGGTGCCGGAACCGCAGAACGGGTCGAGCAGCGTGCCGTGCCGGCCGGAGAGGTTGACCATGATGCGTGCGAGCTGCACGGGAAGCATGCCCGAGCGCGGGTTGGGGACGGGGCGCTCGAACTCCCGACGCGCCTGCCCCTCGAAGTCGTGCACGAACGTCGTGCGTGCCAGGTGCCAACCGCCGCGCTCGAGCAGGAGCAGGAAGTCGCCGCCGGCATCGATCAGCCCGTTCTTCGCGACGGCCACCGGGGAGAGCAGCCGACCGGTGCCGGTGATGAGCCGTACCGCCCCGCGCTCCTTGAGCTCCTTCTTCACGGAGAGTCCCCAGGCGCGCAGTTTGGCCGGCGTCGGCAGGGCCACGCCCGGCCCGAGCGCCGCGGCCGACAGTCCGAAGGTCGTCTTTCCCGCGGCCATGCGGGTGCCTGCGGCGTGCGTCACGGCGGCGATCGCCGCGGTCTGGGTGGGCGTCCCTCCGTGGCTCTCGATCACCTCGCCGAAGCGCACCGTCCCGCCGAGCGCCTGGGCAAAGTCCCCGGGCAGATCGCCGGAGAGGAGCGCCATGCCGCCCGCGAGCGCCTCGATCGCCACCGGGCTCCCGATCCGCCGGCCGTGCGCCACAAGCTCGGCGACGGAGAGCGCCGGGTGCCGACCAAGCTCGGCGAAGAAGCGGGGCATATGGCAGGAAGTGTACCGCGTTCCGTCTCCTGACGCAGCGCCAGGCATTGACAGTCCTTCCGAAGACGGCTACACCTCGGCTATCCGGCGCATGGGTGCCGGAGAAGGAGGGCCACGTGGGCCTGTCAGCAGTCTTGTTCGTCGCCGTGGGTGCGGTGTGCGCCGCGCTCTACAACGTCCTCACCAAGAAGGTGCAGACCGGCGACTGGAAGGACCGTTCGAGCGCGCTCGTGGCGCTCCATCTGGGCACGGCCGCCGTGCTGCTCTTCGGGTGGTCGGGGGCGACCGGGGGATCGCAGTTCACGGAGGGGTTCGAACCCTTCCTCTGGCCGATGGTCGCCACCGGGGTGCTCAACATCGGCATCATGTTCGCCAAGATGCGTGCCCGGGCGCTCGAGGACGTCTCGCTCGTGGCGCCGATCGACTCCACGACCCCGGCCGTCGTCATCGTCACCAGCATGGTCATCCTCGGCGAGTATCCCTCGCCCTTGGGATGGGCGGGGATCTGGCTGCTCGTGCTGGGCACCTACGTCCTCAACATCCAGGATGTGGGGGCGAAACTCGCCGAGCGCCTCGCGCGGGCGCAGGAGGGCGAGACGATCCCGCGCTGGCGCGTCTATCTCGCGCCGTTCCTGGCGCTGCGGCGGAGCGTGGGCGTGCGCTGGGCATTCGTCGCCGTGGCGCTCTCGACGCTCTCCCTCAACTACGACGGCTTGGTGGCGCGCCGCGCCAACATCGCCTTCGGTCTCGGGTGCATCGTGGCCATCGCCGCGCTCGGCAACCTCGGCGTCGCGCTGTGGCGCAAGGAGTTTCATGGGGTCCGCCTCGGTGAGGCGGCGGCCAAGAGCCTGCCGCTGGCCGCGCTCTGGGCGGCGGGCAACGTCATCACCAACCACGCCTACCGCGAGAGCATCGTGCCGTACGTCGGTACGATGAAGCGGCTCCAGATCCCCCTGACGATCATCCTCGCCTTCCTCCTGATCGGGGAGCGCAAGAGCTTCAAGGAGCGGCTCGCGGGCGGCCTGCTCATGGCGGCAGGCGCGGTGCTGATCGGCCTGGGCTGAGACGTCGCCGTATCCTCCGGGTACGGCGTTTTTCTTTGCCCGCTACCCTTGCCAGCCGCGCACGGCTCTGGTACGGTCGCCCCGGATAAACCCCCGTCCCACGGGAACCACGCTGCCGGGCGCTAAGCCCGGAGCCGGGGGCACGCATATGAAGCATTACGAGTTGCTCTACGCCTTGCCCGGCGAGCTCACGGACGCCGAGCTCAAGGGGCACCGTGAGCGGGTCGACGCCCTGATCAAGGCCGCGGGCACGGTCTCCATCAACGACTACGCCGCCAAGATCAAGTTGGCCTACCCCATCGGAGCGCACCGCTACGGCCACTACGTGCTGGTGCGGTTCTCCGCCGAGCCGTCGGCCGTGGCCAAGCTCGACGCGGATCTGCGGCTCGACAACGACGTCATCCGCCACATGATCGTCTCGGCCGACGAGGTCGCATCGACGGCCGTGGTCCGCCTGCAGCCGCGCGTCGAGGAGGACCAGCGCCCGCAGCCGTCCGCGGCGCCCGCAGCCGCGGCCCCGGCGGCTCCGGCGCTGTCCGCCGAGGACATCGACAAGAAGATCGACGAGATGCTCACGCAGGAGGTGAAGTGAGCCTATGGACCTCAATCGCGCACAGATCATCGGCAACGTGACCCGTGACCCGGAGCTGCGCACCACCCCGGGCGGCGCCAACGTCTGCACCTTCGGCGTGGCCACCAACTACAGTTGGAAGGACGCCCAGGGCAACCGCCAGGAGAAGGCCGAGTTCCACAACATCGTGGCCTGGGGCAAGCTCGCGGAGATCTGCGGGCAGTACCTGGCCCGCGGCCGCAAGGTCTACGTGGAAGGCCGGCTCCAGACGCGCGAGTGGGAAGGTCAGGACGGCAACCGCCGCAACCGCACGGAGATCGTGGCCGAGAACATGATCCTGCTCGACCGCGCGCCTCAGGGCGGCGGCATGCCGCGGCCGGCGCCTGCGTCGAGCCCGACGAGCGCCCCGACGGGCATGCCCGCATCGGCGCCCACGTCCGCCCCGGCGGCCGACGACGAGATCAAGATCGAAGACATCCCCTTTTGACCTATGGCAATCGCCTCCAAGACCGCCCGCCGCGTCGCGGCCTGCCACTACTGCGTCAACAACCGCGAGACCATCGACTACAAGGATGTGCCGGCGCTGCGCCGCTTCCTGTCGTCCTACGGCAAGATCATGCCGCGCCGCCGCTCGGGCCTCTGCGCCAAGCACCAGCGCCACCTTGCCACGGCCGTGAAGCGGGCCCGGGTGATGGCATTGATTCCGTTCGAATCCCGCTAAGCGCTAGAATGGAGAGGCGACCATCGCCTCTCTTTTCGTCTGCATGTCCTCCTATCCCTCCCGTGCCAAGCGCACCGCCACGGCCGCGCAGGCACAGCGCGCCGTCGTCAAACGCGTCACGGTCTGCGGTCGCGTGCTCTCGCGCGAGGAGCGTGGCGGCGAGGTCTTGCTCGTGGTCGCCGACGCCAGCGGCACGGTGACCTGTGTCGCGCCGGTGGAGAGCGCCGCGGCGCTGCACGACATCGTCGAAGCCACGGGCATGACGCAGGCGCACCGGCTCGTCGTGGAATCGCTGCGCGTGCTCGTGCCCAGCCGCCGCGCGCCGGGCGGAGAAGCGCAGTGGGAGCGGCTCGTCCGCGACCCCGCAGGTCGCGCGCGGCTCGAGGCCCGCGCCAAGACGCTTGCGGCCATCCGCGCGTTCTTCCTCAAGCGCGGCTTCATCGAGTGCGACACGCCCGCGCTCGTCGCCGCGCCGGGCATGGAGCCGCATCTCACCCCGTTCGAGACGGCGCTCCACACCGTGGACGGCAAGAAGTTGCCCGCGTTTCTCGTGACGTCGCCGGAATACGCGCTCAAGAAGCTCCTGGCCGCCGGCTTCGAGCGCGTCTACGACCTCTCCCGCGTCTACCGGGACGGCGAGGAGTGGGGCAAGACGCACAACCCGGAGTTCACGATGCTCGAGTGGTACCGCGCCTACGCGAGCTATGCGGACATCATGGACGACGTCGAGGAGCTGGTGCGTCATGCGGCCAAGGAGGTCGTCGGCGACGCGCGCGTCCCGTTCCGTGGCGGCACGATCGACCTCTCGAGTTGGGAGCGGCTTTCCGTGGCCGACGCCTTCCGGCAGTACGCGGGCATGGACCCCGCCGCGCTCTGGGACCGTGACGCGCTGTTCGCCGCGGTGCGGGCCAAGGGGTATCGCCCGGAGGAGAGGGAGGCATACGATGACCTCTTCTTCCGCGTCTTCCTCAACGAGGTCGAGCCGTGCCTGGGCCGCCAACGCCCGACCGTCCTCTTCGATTACCCGGCGCCGCTCGCGGCGCTCGCGAAGATCAAGGAGGACGATCCGCGCGTCTGTGAGCGCTTCGAGGTCTACGTCGGCGGGCTGGAGCTGGCCAACGCCTTCACCGAGCTCAACGATCCGGAGGAGCAGCGGGAGCGGCTCGTGGCCGAGCGGGCGCGCCGCAAGAAGCTCAAGAAGCCGCAGCCGCCGATTGACGAGGACTTTCTCGCGGCGCTCGCGGTCGGCATGCCGCCGTCCGGCGGCATCGCGCTGGGCGTCGACCGGCTGGTGATGCTGCTCACCGACGCCGCGGACATCGACGCCGTGCGTTTCCTGCCGGCCTCGACACTTTTCCGGAATGTTGGTACAAACGAGCGGTCTTCGAAGAAACCCTCCTGACTTATGGCCGATACCGCGGACATCTCCAAGGGCATCGTCATCCGTTTCAAGAACGACCTCTACGTGGTCTCCGATTTCCAGCACGTCAACCCGGGCAAGGGCGCGGCCTTCACGCGGGTCAAGATGCGTTCCATCTCCTCGGGCAAGTCGCTCGAGAACACCTGGAAGAGCGGCGAGGCCGTGGACATCGTCGACGTCGACCGTCGGAACATGCAATACCTCTTCAGCGACGGCAACGGCGCGACCTTCATGGACAACGCCACCTACGAGCAGGTGCTGGTGCCCAAGGCGATGCTTGAGGGACTCGAGGGGTACCTCAAGGAGGGGCTCGAGGCCATGGTCGTGACCTACGAGGGCGCGCCGGTCGCCGTGCAGCTGCCGCGCAAGATCGCCTTTACGGTGACCGAAGCCACGGACGCCGTGCGCGGCGACACCACCGGCAACGTCACCAAGGAGGTGACGCTCGACACCGGGCTCAAGGTGAAGGTGCCGATGTTCATCAAGCAGGGCGAGAACATCATCATCAACACCGACACCGGCGAGTACGTGGAGCGGGCCTGAGTACAACCTGTGGAAAACCGCCGGACGTCGGCGGTTTTCTTGCGTTTCCGCACCGTTTGTCGCAGTGCGGCGCGGGCGATACCATGAGGCCACTATGCGCCAGTATCTCGACCTGCTGCAGCACATCCTGGACCACGGCGTGAAGAAGGAGGACCGCACCGGCACCGGGACGATCAGCACGTTCGGCTACCAGTTCCGACACGACCTCTCACGGGGTTTCCCGCTCCTGACCACCAAGAAGGTGCACACCAAGTCGATCGTCCACGAGCTTCTGTGGTTCTTGGCCGGCGACACCAACGTCACGTACCTCAAGGACAACGGGGTGCGCATCTGGGACGAGTGGGCGGATCCGGCGACCGGCGAACTCGGGCCGGTCTACGGCGCGCAGTGGCGCCGATGGCCAGGCGCCGACGGCAAGGTCTACGATCAGATTTCCTGGCTGGTGAACGAGATCAAGACAAAGCCCCATTCCCGACGGCTCATCGTCTCGGCCTGGAACGTCCCCTATATCGAGCAGATGGCCCTGCCGCCCTGCCACTGCCTCTTCCAGTTCTATGTCGTGGACGGTACGCTCTCCTGCCAGCTCTATCAGCGTTCGGCGGACGTCTTCCTCGGTGTGCCGTTCAACATCGCCTCCTACGCGCTCCTCACCCACATGCTCGCCCAGGTCACGGGACTCAAGCCCGGCGAGTTCATCCATACCTTCGGCGACGTCCACATCTACCTCAACCATCTCGATCAGGTGAAGGAACAGCTCTCGAGGGAGCCGCGTCCGCTGCCGAAGCTCATCCTCAATCCGGCCGTGAAGAGCGTATTCGACTTCCGGTTCGAGGACGTCGCCTTTGAGGGATACGATCCGCATCCGGCCATCAAGGCGCAGGTGGCGGTATGATCTCGCTCGTCGTCGCGGTCTCGGAGAACGGCGTCATCGGCAGCAGGAACAGCCTGCCCTGGAAGCTGCCGGACGAGATCAAGCGTTTCCGGGAGCTCACCCGAGGCCACGCCATCATCATGGGGCGGAAGACCTGGGAGTCCATCGGCCGGCCGCTGCCGGACCGCAGGATGCTCGTCGTCACGCGCGATCCGGCCAAACTCGCCGGAACGCCGGTGGAGGCCTTTGCGTCGCTCGATGCGGCGCTCGCCGCGGCAGGAGAGGGCGAGGTCTTCGTCATCGGCGGCGGTGAAGTCTATCGCGAGGCGCTGCCGAAAGCCGAGCGCGTCTATTTCACGCGCGTCCACGCCACGATCGAGGGCGACGTCACGTTCCCGGAGCTGCCCGAATCCCAATGGCGGGAGACCTTCCGCGAGGACCATGCCGCGGATGACAGGAACCCGTACGCCTTCACCTTCTTCACCTACGAACGCCGCAACTGAAAACGCCGCCCTCGGGGGCGGCGTTTGCTCAGATGCGCTCGAAGGTCTTGTGCGCCTCGTCCACCAGGATGGCTTCGGCGAGCACCGGGCCTTTGGGCGGGTCGTCCATCTCGAAGTCCTTGGCGAAGGCGCCGAGGATCTCATTGGCCACGGGCAGATGGGTGACGAGCAGCGCCACGGCGAAGGCGGGATTATCTTCGGCGAGCGCCCGGGCGCGACGTCCGGCGAGCTCGCCGTCCTGCAGCCACGGCAGGGCCAGGCTCTTGGTCGGGGAGAGGGCCGCGGCGAGGATGTCGGCCGTCTCCCGGGTGCGCGGCACGCCCGAATAGGCGAGGAAGATGCCGCCCTCGGGCAGCGCCGCCTTGAGACGCGCGGCGAGGGCGCGGACCTGCGCCTCTCCCTGCGGCGTCAGCGATCCGCTGCCGAAGTCCTGCTCCCCATGGCGTGCCACGACGACGACCATACTAGGCGGCTTCCACCGGCGCCGGCGCCAGGGCGTCGTCGAGCGGCGGTTCATCGGCGGCCTCGCCGAGTTCGGGACGGGCGGCGACGAGCTCGGCACGGTCCTTCTCCTCGACGGCCTTGAGCACGGCGGCGCGCACCTCGGCCATGGTCTCGGGCGAGGCGCGCAGGTAGCTCTTGGCGGCCTCCCTCCCGATGCCGAGCTTCACGTCGCCCCAGCTGTAGGTGTTGCCGCTCTTGGCGACGACGCTCTCGGCCACGGCCACGTCGAGCAGGTCGCCCGAGAGCGAGATGCCCTCGTTGTACATGATGTCGAACTCGGTGGTGCGGAACGGCGGTGCCACCTTGTTCTTCACGACCTTGGCCTTGACGCGGTTGCCGATGACCTTGTCGTTCTGCTTGATCTGCGCGGCGCGACGGATCTCCACGCGCACCGAGCTGTAGAACTTGAGGGCCATGCCGCCGGTCGTCGTCTCCGGGTTGCCGAAGACGATGCCGATCTTCATGCGCGTCTGGTTGATGAACACGAGGATCGTCTTCGACTTCGAGATGAGCGCGGTCAGCTTGCGCAGCGCCTGGCTCATGAGGCGGGCCTGCAGCCCCATGTGCTGGTCGCCCATCTCCCCCTCGATCTCGGCCTTGGGGACGAGCGCGGCCACGGAGTCGACGACGATGACGTCGATGGCGTTGGAGCGCACCAGGGTCTCGACGATGTCGAGGGCCTGCTCGCCGGTATCCGGCTGGGAGATGAGCAGCTCGTCGATGTTGACGCCGATCTTCCGCGCGTAGTCCGGATCGAGCGCGTGCTCGGCGTCGACGTAGGACGCCAGGCCGCCGCGCTTCTGGACCTCGGCCACGATATGGAGCGCGATGGTCGTCTTGCCGGAGGATTCCGGCCCGTAGACCTCGACGATGCGGCCGCGCGGCACGCCGCCGACCCCGAGCGCCAGATCGAGCGAGAGGCATCCGGTCGGCACCGACTCGACGACCATCTTGCGGGCGTCGCCGAGCTTCATGATCGACCCTTCGCCGAACTTCTCCTTGATCTGGTCGATGGCCTCGCGGGCGGCTTTGGTGCGCAGGGAGGCGGCCGTGTCTTTCTGGGGCTTTGCCATAGGCGTGGGTCAGGGTTTCCGTAGGCATCGTACCGGGCCTCCCTCCCGGCAGCGCGTGCGGGCCGTGTCAAGGCCCCTCACCGCGACGGCGTCGAGGTGGGCGTCGGCGCCGCGGCCGGGATGACCACCTGGCGGTAGACGACGACCTCGCCGCTGCGCGGTTTCTTGGCCGCTATCTTAATGAGGTTCACCCCCTGCCGCAAGTCGATTTCGAGCGAGAAACGCCCCTCGGCATCCGGGTAGACGCGCTCGTCGTTGATGCGCACCTCGGCGTTCCGTCCGCGGACGCTGCCGGTGACGCGGACCACCGGCTCGGTGAGCGTCTGGGCGTCGGCCGGCGTGTCGACGACGAGCTCGGGCGGGGAGATGATGGCCCGGGCCTGGAGCGCGAGCAGCAGCAGCACGAGAAGCACCAGGGCGACGACGCCGGCGCGGGCCAGCAGCTTGGACGGCACCAGGAAGGCCCAGGCCGAAGGCGGTGCGGGCGGGGCGAGCGTCGCTCCGTCGTCCGCGGGCCGGTAACGGGCCAGGAGCTCCTCAGGATCACCGCCCAGCGCCTCGGCCACCGCCTTGAGGAAATGGCGGACGTAGGTCGGATCCGGCAGGTCCTTGTGGCTGTCGGCCTCGAGCGCCAGCAGGTACTTCTTTTGGATGCGTGTGGCCTCGGCCAGTTCCTCGATGGAGGCGTGCGCGGCCAGCCGCAACCCGCGGACGCTCTCCCCGAGCGTCGGTCCCTCCATGGGCGGCTCGTGGACGGGAGGCGTCATGGGCGTCAGCCGAGCGCCGGCCGCGGTTCGGCGTCGATGTCTTCGGCGTCGTCCCCGTCGTCGCCGTCTTCCTCGCCCTCATCCTCGTCCGACGCCTCGTCCTCCTCAGGCGTCTCCTCTTGTCCCTCCTCCTCGTCCTCCTCGTCGGCCGAGGTCATGCCCTCGGAGAGCTCGAGGTCCTTGACCAGGATCTCACGCGGTTTGGCGCCGTCGCCCGGGCCGATGATACCGGCTTCCTCGAGCAGGTCGAGGAGCCGCGCGGCGCGCGCGTAACCGACCTTCAGCCGACGCTGCAGCAGCGAGGCCGAGGCCTTGCCGGAGCGGATGACCGTGACGCGGGCCTCCTCGAGGAGGGGATCGGCGTCGGCATCGCCGAAGATGGTCGACGTGCCGCCGACGCCGTTCTTCTCGGTCACGCCCTCGGTGTAGGCGGCCTCGCCGTACTTCTCCTTGATGAAGTCCGTGATGCGCTTGATCTCGTCGTCGGAGACGAAGCAGCCCTGCAGGCGCTTGGGCTTGGAGAGCTCGGCGTTGACGAAGAGCATGTCGCCGCGGCCGAGCAGCTTCTCGGCGCCGGAGGTGTCGAGGATGGTGCGCGAGTCGATGACCGAGGCCACGGCAAAGGCGATGCGCGTGGTGACGTTGGCCTTGATGAGCCCGGTGATGACGTCGACCGATGGACGCTGCGTGGCCAGGATGAGATGCATGCCCACCGCGCGCGCCATCTGGGCGATGCGCACGATGGAGGACTCCACCTCATGGGCCGCGGCGACCATCAGGTCGGCCAGCTCGTCGATGATGATGACCATGTAGGGGAGCTTCTCGGGAGCGATGGCGTTGTAGCTCCTGATGTCGCGCTTGCCGGCCTTGGAGAGCAGGTCGAAGCGCCGCTCCATCTCGCCGATGCACCACTTGAGCGCGTTGACGGTCTTGGGCACGTCGGTGATGACCGGGGTCACGAGGTGCGGGATGCCGTTGTAGACGGTGAGTTCGACGCGCTTGGGATCGACCATGATGAAACGCAGGTCGTCCGGGCCGTTCTCGTAGAGCAGGGAGACGATGATGGTGTTGAGGCAGACCGATTTGCCCGAGCCGGTGGATCCGGCCACGAGCAGGTGCGGCATCTTGTCGATGGCCGCGGTCCACCCCTTGCCGGCGACGTCCTTGCCGAGCGCCACGGTGAGGTCGCTCACGCGCTCGCGGAACTCGCGGCCCTCGAGCACCTCGCGCAGCGGCACCACGGCGACGCTCTGGTTGGGCACCTCGACGCCGACCAGCGACTTCCCGGGGATGGGGGCCTCGATGCGGATGGGGTGCGCCGCGAGCGCCAGCGCCAGGTCGTTGGAGAGGCCCGTGATGCGGGCCAGCTTGATGCCCTCGGCGGGCTTCAGCGTGTACTGGGTGACCGTCGGACCCACCGAGACGTCGCCCATCTCCACGGGGATGCCGAACTGCTCGAGCGTGCCGCGGATGCGCTCGGCGGTGCGGGCGATGTCGCCGCTCTGCGGCTTGGTGGTCCGGGCGTTGAGCAGGTCGAGCGGCACGGCGATCATCGGCCGCGGCTTGCGCGGCTTGGTCTCGGCGATCTCCGGCTGCTGCTCGCTCTTGGCCAGGGAGACCTCGACCGTCCTGGAGCGGAAGCGCTCGCTTTCGTCCTCATCCTCTTCGGGCTCTTCTTCCTCTTCTTCCGGTTCCTCCTCTTCTTCCTCTTCGTCGCCCAGGCCGTGCACCTTGGGCGCGGCCGGGGCCGTGGGGCGGCCGAAGAGCGAGAGCGCGAGGCGGATGGGGGCGCCGACGATGCCGACCTGCCGGAGCGAGAGGTTGAAGGCCAAGAGCAGCGCGGCGACGAGCAGCGCGGCGAGCACCACGCCCGCACCCCAGGGGCCGAGCACGGAGAGCAGCGGGTAGGCCAGGAAGAGGCCGACCAGTCCGCCGCCTTGGGACCAGGGCGGCGTCGCAGGCTGGGCCGTCATCGTCGCCAGCTGGATGAGCCCGTTGGCGCAGAAGACGAGCAGGGTGAAGCCGATGCCGCCGGCCGCGCCCATGCGCAGCCGCTCAGGGGAGATGGCCTTGAAGCAGAGGAAGAGCAGGATGGCCACGACGACGAGGCGGTCCCAGCCGAAGAGCCCGGTGAGCATGCGGTCGACCCAGGTGCCGAGCGGACCGGCCGCGCCGAAGTAGGAGAGGCCGGCCAGCACCGCCGCGGCGAACAGGAAGACCACCAGGATGCCGCGCTGGGTCTCTGGGCTGACGACGATGTCGGGGATCTCGGCCGCCTCCTCCTCTTTCCGTTCCTTCCGTTTCTTCTTGGCCATAACGGCCCTATGGTACTGGAGTTTTCCTCTGTTTGTCATTTCGAGGAGCCGAGCGACGAGAAATCCCAATGGGGAGCCATTGGGATTTCTCACTTCGTTCGAAATGACAGCTGTTTGCACCCCCAGAAGGCTGCAAATCGGGGCCAAGCATCTCCCCATGCCGAGTCGTCGGAGCGTTCCTGCGCATCCGCGGACGGACGCACAGGAGAGGAGAGAGACCCGACGCGCATTGCTGCACAGCGGGGGCTCCTCGAACCGGATTGTGGAGGCCTGCCCCGCTTCGCAGCCTCCTGCGGGCGGGACATGTCCGAATATAGGTCCGACCGACGGCCCTGTCAACGAAAAGAAATGCCGGCAGGAGTGGTTTCCCACGCCTGCCGGCGGTCGCGTGTCGTCGTCGCTACTCCGCGGCGAGCGGCTCGTCGCCCTTGGCCTGCTGCGCCAGCTGGACCGCGGCCATCTCCAGGCCGCGCCGCCAGTCCGCGGGCCGCATCGGCATGCGGGCGTGCAGCCGGCGGGCCAACATGACGGCGATGAGGTCGACCGTCTCGCCCTTGGCCAGCGTCTCGCGGAACGCCCGGATGTCGTTCCGGGTCGGGCTCTGGTAGAAGCGCGGCTCCTCGAGCTGGCGCACGAGGCGCACGGCCTTGGGCTCGCCGTCCTTCTCCCAGCGCACGTCCACGACGGTCGCGCCGTCCTTGGCCGTGATGGCCGAGAACGCCAGCTTCTGCACCGTCGCGTCGATCTCGAGCGCCTCGACGACCTGCCACTTGTCCGTGATTTCGAGCTCCACCTCGTCCTTCTTGGCCATCGCCTCGTCTCCTTGGAGTCCTCTGACTCCGCAGCACCGCTTACGGGGCGATGCTGTCGAGAAAGAGGGCAGGAGGGGAGAGGGTCCTCCTGCCGTGTCGCCGACGGGTCTTCCCCGGGCGACGCTAGTTGCCGCTCACGTCGCCCTCCGACGTGTCCGGCGCGTCGCCGGTGTCCGCGGTGGCGAGCTTCTCGTCGAGCTCCTTGCGGAACTTCTGCAGCGTCTCCTTCCAGTCCTCGCGGGCCGGCGCGTTCTGGGGTCCGCTCTTGGCGACGCTCTTGGGCCGCTCGGGCGCGCGGGGCTTCTCCTCGCGCTTCCTGTCGCTGACGAAGCGGAAGAAGAAGCGCTGGCCGTCCCTGCGCAGCTTGTCGTGCAGGCGCCTGGCCGCCCGGACGCAGTCCGCGCACAGCTCGACCGTCGCCGTGAGGTCGCTGGGGCGCTCCCCGTCGACCGTGATGCGCGCCGCCGGCGTGCCGGGCCGCTCGCAGCCGATGAGGCCGCACTGCGGACGGGAGGACGCCGTGAAGCGCCGCTCCTGGATGGCCTTGGCCATCGTCGCGTCGCGCTCGTCCCGGGCCCTCATCTTGGCGACGAAGGCCGTGTGGTCCTTGCGCGTGCCGAAGGTCAGGAGCGGCGCGGGGCCGCCCTGGTCCTTCTTCTCGGCGGCGAAGCGGCGCGCGGCCTTGAGCCCGGCGTCGCACACGGAGAAGAGCGTCTCCGCGTGATGGGGCTTCGTGACGAGGCCCGCGTCGTGCTTGGCGCTGCAGCCCTTGAAGGCGCAGCGCTCTCCGCGCTCCGCGAAGACTTCGTCGAAGGCCGAGGCCTTCCGGAGCTCCTCGAGGTGGTGCGTCACGGCCTTGCCGGCCTTCCGCGGTCGCCGCTCGCGCAGCGGCTGCGGGCCCTTGCGGGGCTGCGGCCGCTTGCCCTTGGCCTGGCGCTCGTCGCGCTTGGCCTCGGGCTTGGGCGCGTCCTTGCGGACGGCCTGCTGTCGGGCGATCGGCGGCACCACGGGAGGCGGTGCCGCGTGCGCGACCGTCGTGCTCGACGGGAGAGCCTGCCCGGTGGCCCGGGCGAGCTTCTCCTGGAGCTCGGCGATCTGCTGACGTGCGACGCCGGGGGCGCTCTCGAGCTCCACCGCGACGTGCTCCGGCATCTGCTTCTGGTGGATGTGGACGTGCATGTAGCACATCCCGCACGCCGGGGTGATGACCCCGTCCTTCACGAAGGCGAACTTCAGCATCACCGGGTAGAAGCTGCCGTCCTCGGACTTGCACCGCTCGCCGTGGATCGTCTGGCAGCGCCGCTTGCCGTCCGGAGTGCCCGGACACCTCGTGACGCCCTCGACGGGCAGGTAGCGGGCGAACCCGCCGAATGCGTTGTTCTGGACCGTTTCCTTGACCACGTTCCCTCCATTTCCGCCGGTGTGGTCCCCGGCGAAGACGTGAAGACCCCGTTCGCACGGGGCCGGACTCTCCCCCAAGGTTTCCCCTGGAAGAGTCCTGGCGGCAGGCGTCTGTCGACAGGACCCTTCCGGGAAGGAAGGCGAGCATACCGCGCAGGTTGGGGAGGGGTGAACGGCCTTTGGTGTGAAAAGAACACGGCTTCTCGTCACACCTCCCCGACCTGTGCCGCATCCCGGACGACGGCTGGAGGGAAAACGGACGACGTGACACCGAAGTGCGGTCGTCCACGGGACCGTCCCGGAGCGGGTCGAGCCGAGGCCCAAGCTGCACCGATCTTGTCCCGTCCTCCCGACGTCGAGCGGAGCTCGACTGACGGGCTCTCTCCTCCATGCGTCCTCAGGGATGCTCCGCCGTCCCATTGTGGAGATGAACCCCGGGTGTGCCTGACGGCTCTTCGGGAAACAGGTCCACGGGCGCGGACGGGCGCAGCCAAGGCCGCGGCGTCGCGGGCGGACCAACGGCGACGGGATCCCTTGCGGGGCCGCCACCGCTCTCTCCTCCACAAGGGGAAGGCGGATGCTGTTGGGTACGCCGCCGAGGCAGTCCTCGAGCGGAACGGGCGAGGATAGCACGCCCCTCAGGTTTTGTCAAGGGTCGCTAGCCACGACGCTCGGAAATCGGCCATTTGACGGGGCTTTTCGTGTACGGCTCTGGCTTGTGGATAACATGTGGGAGCGGTCAAAACCGTCCTCTCCTGATACGGCAGGTTGTGGCTTTGTTTGCAGGAAAATGTGGGAACCCTTGACATTCTCGACTCATCCCCAGGGTGCTTGACAACCTCTGCGGCCGGTGATACATTCCGCCTGGATTTACACGGCATTGGGGATTGGTCCTGCCCATGCACTCGCGTCGCGCGCTCTCCGCGAGCATCCACAAATAAACGCGTCCCTCCTCCCCCGCCGGCGCGGGGAAGGGGATTTTTTGTCTTCTCGCCGCTTGTCCCGCCTATGATCATCAAGCGTCAGGCCATTCCGTACGGCAACCGCGTCTCGTTCTCCAAGGCCTCGGACGCCATGGAGCTGCCGGACCTCATCGAGGTCCAGAAGCGTTCCTACGAGTGGTTCTTCGAGGACGGGCTCAAGGAGCTGTTCATGGAGATCTCGCCGATCACCGATTTCATCGGCCGCGATCTCGAGCTCTATTTCGAGGACTACTACCTCGATGAGCCCAAGTTCGACGAGAAGACCTCCAAGGCCAAGAACATCACCTTCGAGGCGCCGCTGCGGGTCAAGACGCGCCTCGTCAACAAGCGCACCGGCGAGACCAAGGACCAGGAGATCTACCTCGGCGACCTGCCGCTCATGACGGACCGCGGGACCTTCGTCATCAACGGCATCGAGCGCGTCGTCGTCTCCCAGCTGGTGCGTTCGGCCGGCGTCTTCTTCACCTCGGAGTTCCACCGCGGCCGCAAGTACTACGGCGCCAAGATCATCCCCAACCGCGGCGCTTGGCTGGAGATGGAGACCGACGCCCAGAACGTCATCTGGGTGAAGATCGACCGCAAGCGCAAGGTCGCGGTGACCTCGCTCCTGCGCGCGTTCGGCTACGGCTCCGATGAGCAGATCCAGAAGCTCTTCCAGGATGCCGAGACGCACCCCTCCATCCGCTACATCGAGGCCACGCTCGCCAAGGACGCGGCATCCAACGAGGAGGAAGGCCTCATCGAGGTCTACAAGCGCATCCGTCCCGGCGATCCGGCGACCCCGGACAACGCCCGCTCCCTGGTGCAGGCGATGTTCTTCAACTTCGACCGCTACGACCTGGGCCGGGTGGGCCGCTACAAGTTCGCCCAGCGCTTCGGGCTGGTCGCCAAGGAAGAGGAGCTCGACACGCCCG
>CAZYLV010000012.1:0-23620 GCA_964648865.1 uncultured Gammaproteobacteria bacterium
TGCTCTGCGTTGAGCGCTTGGCGGTATTTCCCGACGTCCACCTCCTTGAGCGGCGCCGGGGTGATGGTGAAGGTCTTCGGCATGGCGAGAGTGTACCGGGCCTCCCCCCACTTGTCATTTCGAGGAGCGAAGCGACGAGAAAACCCAAAGGTACGCGCCGTTGGGATTTCTCACTGCGTTCGAAATGACATAAAAAAACGGGTGATCGCTTGGATCACCCACACCAGGGAGGCCGATGTCGGCCCTACTCCGCAGCCGCCGGGGGCTGGGGTTCCGCCAGCACCGGGGGCAGCGGCGCGAAGACGGCGTCGAAGCATCCGGCCAGCGCGGCCACGGCCTTCTTGGCGCCGGGGAGATCCCGGCTACCGATGGCCTGCTTGCCGGCCACGACGGCGTCGCGCGCGCCCTCGTAGGGGAAGCGCGGCGTCCCCTTGAGCTCCGGCATGCGGCGCGAGAAGGTCGCGAACCGCCGGTCGACCTCGCCGAGCATGTCCTCCGGCAACTCGCCGCCGGCGACCAGCGAGAGGTCGCGATGGATGGCGCCGAGCTCAGTGCGCTCGATCATCGGGATGACCAGGTCCTGCCGGGCGCGCTCGAGCTGGTCGCGCGCCAGGGCGCCGTCGCCGCCGCGCAGCGCGGTGGCCGCCGCCCAGAGCGCCTCCCCGAGCGTGTCGGCGAGGGCCGTGAAGGGCTTGGCCTTGAGGACCTTGGTGCGGTCCGCGAGCCGCTCCGCCTGGTGGGCGTAGTGCTTGGCCGTCCGCGTGAGCCGCTCCGACTCCTCGAAGACGTCCTTCTGCCGGAGCATCGTCCGGACGCCGGCCTCGATGGCCTCGAGCGTCCGGAACATGAGGGTCAGCTCCTGCTCGAGGACGGCGAGCTGCAGCAGCAGCCGCGGCACGATGCTGCGGACGTCGTCCAGCCGGGTGTCGAGGCGCGCCGCCGCGGCCACGAGCCGGGCGCAGAGCGCGCCGATGTTCTCCCGACCGAGCGCGTCGCGCAACGAGAGCGCCTTCTCGAACTGCGCCAGCGCCTCGCGCTTGAGCTTCACCCGGCTGCCCTCGAGTCGCGTGATGAGCCCGAGGAGCTGCTTGGTGAGGTACGCGCGCGCGTCGTCGTCCAGCGCACGCACGGCGCGCATGAAGAGCAGCGCGTCGCGGGCCTCCTCACGGGCGGCGAGGACGTTGGCCGTCTCGCCCTCGGCAGGCGCGCCGGCGCGCGGCTCGTACCCGAGGATGGCGTGGAGCGTGCCGCGCAGCGCCGAGAAGATGTCCCCGTAAGCGCTGTGCCGCACCTCGCGCCTGGCCGGATCGTCCGGGTCCCACTGCCGCCACCGCGGCAGGAAGACCGTCCCGCGCTCGTGCCGCGTGCCGTCCGCCGTGACGAGGAAGCAGACCCTCGTCTCGCGCAACGGCTGCAGCACGAAGAGCGACCGCTTCTCGCCCTGGGCCAGGACGATGTGCGTGCGCTTGAAGCCGCCCGCGCCCGTCTTGCCCTTCCTCTTACCGTTTCCCTTGCTAAAGGCCACCGCTGTGCCTCCTTCCGTCCGTCGACCATAAAGAAAAACGACCCGGGTGTCAACCGGGTCAGCGTCGCGCACCGCCGGGCGCGCCGAGGTCCTCGACGTGGACCGCCGCGCGCGGGCGCAGCCGCTCGGCGTCGGTGGCGTACCACCGGGGCGCGAGCGGATCGTCGGGCTCGTCGGTGCCCAGGTCGATGAGGCCGGCGCGCGGGTAGCACACGTAGAGCCACGGCTCGAGGAGCCCCTCGAACTGCGGCCAGCGCCAGGCCTCGACGAGCCGCTCCGGCGCCCGGTCCCGGGACGCCAGCCGATAGACCGCCTCGGCCGCCTGGTAGTCGGGGCAGGCATCCCGCCACCGCCCGCCGTCGACGTTCCGCAGGAACATGAGCTGCGAGCGGGCGGCGGCGTTCAGCCAACGCGAGGAGAAGGCGCCGACATGCTTGTCGGCGTGCATCTCCCCGCGCCGCGCGGTGGCGTGCCACAGGCCGCAGAACCGCTTGCGCGCATCGGCGTCCTGCAGCAGTGCGCGCCCCGCGGGCGTCAGGAAGCGATGGTACGCGCCGTGGACGCGGACCTGCTCCAACCCCGGACCGCCCTCGTCGATCGCCGCCCAGACGAAGCCGTCGGGGTCCTCCCCGAGCGCCTCGACCATCGGCGGACCGACGCTCTCGAAGGTCGCGGCGGTCCTGGCCATGCTCTCGAGCGCCTCCGTCTCGTACGGGCCGCCGACGACCGCGTCGAGCCACTCGGCGATCATGCTGCGCGGCGCGCGTCCGGAGACGACCAGCTCCGCCAGGTCCTGGATCCGACGCAGATGCCTGCGCACCGTCGCCGCGTCCAGGAGCACCTGGATCGAAATGAGCTCCATCTTCTCCCCTGCCATCAGACCTCCTCGGGCCGACATCAACAGAAAAAAGCGCCGGACGTCAACCCGTCGCTCAGGGCACCCGCGCGATGACGCACTTGAGATAGCTCCCCTCGCGGAAGTGGATAGGCTGGGGATGGTCCGGGCCGGCGCCGCGCACTTCGAGCACCTGCAGCGGACGGCCGGCGCGCAGGGCCGCGAGATGCAGCATGTTGGAGAAGAGATCCGGTGTCACATGGTGCGAGCAGCTGGCGGTGAGGAGATATCCGCCCGGTTCGACGAGCCCGATGGCCGCGGCGTTGGTCTTGGTGTAGGCCTTGAGGGCGCGCTCCAGCGACTCCGTGCCCTTGGCGAAGGCCGGCGGGTCGAGCACCACCACGCCGAAGCGCTCCCCCGCCTGCGTGAAGCGTTCCACGGCGTCGAAGGCGTCCATCGCCAGCCAATCCTCGTTGCGCGAGACGAAGCCGTTCTTGAGCACGCTGGCCTGGCCGAGCTCGAGCGCGGCCTGCGAACGGTCCACGGAGATGACGCGCGTCGCCCCGCCGGCCAGGGCGTTGACCGTGAAGCCGCCCGTGTACGAAAAGAGGTTCAGCACCGTCCGCCCTGCGCAATAGCGGCGAAGCGCCACGCGGTTCTCGCGCTGATCGAAGAACGTGCCGGTCTTCTGGCCGCTCCGGATGTTGACCACGGCGCGCAGCCCCTCCTCGAGGATCTCCATGGGCCCTTCGGGCACCGTCCCGCGCCGCACCCCGGTGGGCTCGCCGGTGAGGCCGTCGGTCTTGCGGCTGCCGACGTCGGAGCGCTCGTAGATGCCGGTCGGCGACACGACCTCCATGAGCGCGTCGAGGACGGTCTCGCGGAAGAAATCGGCGGCTGCGGCCTGGAACTGCACCACGAGCGTGGAGCGGTAGCGGTCGACGACGAGCCCCGGCAGCCCGTCGCCCTCGGCGAAGACCAGGCGGTAGCTGTCCGTGCGGGCCGCGTCGAAGAGCGTCTCACGCAGCGCAAGGGCCGCGCGGATGCGCCGCACGAAGAACGCCTTGTCCACCGGTTCCTGCTGGCGGGTGAACATGCGGACGGCGATCTGCGACTTGGGGTTGAAGAAACCGCGGCCCAGGAAGCGGCCGTCGGCGTCCTGCACGTCGACCAGGCCCGGCACGTCGGCCGTGCTGCGGCGGCGGTCGATGCCGCCGGAGAAGATCCAGGGATGCTCCGCGAGCACGGTCCGCTCGCGGCCTTCCTTCAGCCGGACGTGCATATCACCAGGAGCTCGAACCGCCGCCGCCGAAGCCGCCGCCGGAGGACCCGCCGGACGAGAAGCCGCTCGAGCCCGAGGAGGCCGAGTGCGACGCCGTGCCGACGGTCGACGACAGGCTGCCGAAGGACGACGCCAAGGCGTCGGGGTCCCACTGCGTCCCGGCGTACCAGCTCGGCGCCTTGGCCAGCGCGCCGGCGAAGGCCGCGGCCCACTGCGCGACCACGCCGAAGACCACGGCGTACGGCAGGTACTGCTCGAACATCCCTTCCTTCTCCTGCCACTTGAGCCGGTCGCGCTCGGCGGTCTCGAGGAAGAGCTTGAAGCCGCGGGCATGGTCGCGTGCCACGGCCCCCTTGTGCGTGACCTTGGGCATGACCTTGCCGAAGGCGGCGAACTGGATCGCCACCAGCCCGAAGGCGATCTTTCCGGCGATGCCCAACGGAAAGCCGATGGCGATGCCGAGGAAGGCGACCGCGATGAGATAGAAGAGGTTGCGCACGCGGTCCGGCCGGCGCACGAAGTAGTTCTGCGCCGCGAGCCGCGTGTAGGTCTCGTCCGAGAGCCCTTTGTAGAGCGCGGTCAGGGTTCCGGAGCTGGCCGTGAGCGTGGTCGTGTCGCCGTCCTCGAAGAGGCCGTCGTAGAGCTTCTTCTCGGCGCCGGACAGCGCGGTCGGCACCTTGTCGGTCTTCTCGAACCGCCAACTCTTGGGCTTGGCGGGGTCGCCGAGCGGGGTCATGCGCAGGAAGCCCTTCACGGCCAGCGAGACCACGCCGGCGGCCACGTCGCGCGGATGGACGTGGGCGTCGAGCAGCGTGCCCATGGAGAGCGCGTCCATCCCCTCGGGCGGCTCGTACTCGGCGATGATGACGTGCCGCCCTTTGGCGTCGCGGCCGTTGAACCACCAGACGCCGAACAGCAGCGCGAACATGGCGATCGGCAGCACGAACACGGAGTTGTCCTCCACGAACCAGCGGATGCGGTCGAGCGCCGTCGGCATCGCGATGGCTCCCTTGGGCATGCCGACGACCACCGTCATGGGCTCGCGTGCCACGAAGAGCAGTTGGCCGTCGTGCTGGCCGGCGCCGCAGCGGGTGTCGTCCGTGGAACCCGGCGGCCCGGCGAAGCAGCGCGTGCGCACGGCCGCGAGGTCCGTGCCCGCGGGCGGCAGCACCGTCGCCGAGATGTCGTCGGGGAAGTCCTCGTGCGCGGAGCCGATGACGTTCCAATAGAATTCGTCGTGCTCCGGGAAGGCGTTCCAGACGCGCTCCAATACGGAGCGCATGCGGTAGAAGGTCGGCCCGGTGACGGTGACGTCCGGATCGCCGATCTTGACCACCAGATCGTCGCCTTCGCGATAGGTCTCGAAGGGCACCATGCCGCCGTCCTCGTCCTCCACGGAGAGCACGCGCAGCCGGATGGAGCGGGTATCGCCGGTGTCCGTGCGGTAGCGGACCGGCACCTTCCAGAGCAACCCATGGCGCGCCTGGAGGAACGTCAGCTGGAACTCCTCGGTGATGTAGACGACGCCGCTCGGGTCGAGGACATAGGTGGCGTCGAAGCGCCGGAAGTCATAGGCCGCGGCGGAGACGGCCTGCGGCAGGACGGCGGCGAGGAGGACCGCGGCGATGAGGGCGAGGCGTGTGCGCATGCTAGGGCAGATACCGCCGCTTGTTGGCGACGTGCTCCTCCAGAGTCCTCGCATAGTGCACGGCGCCTTCCTCGTCGGTCAAGAAGTAGACGTACGGATTTGGGGTCGGGTCGAGCACGGCGCGGATCGAGGAGAGCGACGGGTTGCCGATGGGTGTCGGCGGCAGGCCGCGGTGGAGGTAGGTGTTCCATGGGGTGACGAGGTCGCGGTCGGCGGCCGAGAGCGCGGGCGTCTTCTTGGCCGTCACGTAGTTGACCGTGGAATCGGCCTGCAGCGCCATGCCCTCCGCCATGCGGCGCAGGAAGAGGTCGGCCACCATGCGGCGGTCCTCGTCCGAGCGCACCTCGCGTTCGACGACCGATGCCAGCCGCAGCTGGTCGTAGGTCACGGCCGGGAGATCCGCGGTACGGCGCGCGAAGTTCCCGAGGAGCGTCCGCGCGATGTCCTCGGCCGAGGCGTCGACGGCGATGCGGTAGGTGTCGGGGAAGAGATAGCCCTCGAGCGTCGCACCCGCCGGAAGCGTGGCCAGGAAGGCGAATTCGTCGCGGAAGTCCGTGCCTGGCAGCTGTCGCGTGCCGCCGAGAGCCGACGGCGGCGTCCCGACCGCGGCATACCACTCCTCCACGCCCGCGAGCGCGCCCTGCGCGACGAGGTACTCCCCCATCTCGCGGATGCCCCAGCCCTCGAGCAGCGTGACGCGACGCTCAGACGACCCTGGCTGACCGAGCGCACGCACGATCTGCGCGATGCTCATGTCGGGCTTGAGCGCGTACGTCCCGGCCTTGAGCCCATCCGCCGCGCCCGTCAGACGGACGAAGCCGACGAACAGCGGCGGGTACTTGAGCAGGCCGGCGTCATTCAGGATCTCGGCGATGGCCGGAGCTGCCGTCCCCGGAGGGATGGTCACGCTGACCTCGACCGCATCCGTGGCAGGCGTCTGCCAAAACACGGTGGTACCGATGGACAGCACTCCCGCAAGAAGGAACGCCGCCACGCCGCCGAAGACCCAGAGCGATCCGCGCATATCTATCAGATCGCGCCGAGCGTCTCGAGCGCCAAGTAGCCGACGCCGGCCTGCACGAGCGAGCCGAGTCTGCCGTCACGCAACAGCGCACGGAGCTCCGTCGCGCTCACCCACTGCGGCTCGCCCATCTCCGCCGGATTGTCCTCCGGCTCGGCGACCTGCTTGGCGTCGCGGGCGAGGTAGACATGGAAGCGGGTGCTGGCGCTCGACGGGAACACCCAGTGGCTGCCGATGCGCACCAGCTCCCCCGCGAGCCCGGTCTCCTCCTTGAGCTCGCGCGCAGCGGCCTGCATGGGCTCCTCCCCCGCCTCGGTGCGGCCCATGGGGAACTCCAACACGGCCTCGCCGGCGCCATGCTTGTACATGCGCTGCAGGAAGATGCGCCCCTCTGCGTCCACCGGCACGACGATGGCCCCGTCGACGCCCTCGTTGACGAAGTATTCGCGCGTCGAGCCGTCCGGCAGCCGGACCACATCCTTGCGGATCTTCCACCAGCGGTTCTCGAACACGACCTCACGCGACTCGGTCTTCCAGGATTCAGGCATAACGGTCACATGATACAATATCCCCGATGCAACTCCGAACCCGCGGCATCGTGCTGGCCCTCGTCGGCCTCATCCTGCTCACCTGGGCGCAGGTCTTCTTGCAGGCCGAATGGGCGCGACAGGCCGCGGCCCGGAGGACCGCCTGGGGGGTGACCTTCGCGCCGCAGCAGGCCACCTGGCTCGGCCAAGATTGGCGGCGCACCTTCCTGCTGCTGCTCGACGACCTCGGGGTGAGGCACTTCCGGCTGTCCGCGTACTGGAACGCCGTCGAGGCCGAACCCGGCAGATACGACTTCTCCGACCTCGACTGGATGTTGGGCGAGGTGGAGCGCCGGGGCGGCACGGTCATCCTCGGCGTCGGGCGCCGCTTGCCGCGCTGGCCGGAGTGCCACAACCCGTCGTGGCTCGCGGCGCTCGACCCGGCGGGACAGCGCGAGGCGCAGCTTGCGCTGGTGCGGGCCACGGTGGAACGGTATCGGCGTTCCAGCGCAGTGGCCGCCTGGCAAGTGGAGAACGAGCCCTTCCTCGGCTTCTACGGCGATTGCCCGGCGCCGGACGAGTCCCTGGTGCTCGAGGAGATCGCCCTGGTGCACGGGCTGGACGCCCGACCGGCCATGGTCACGGAAAGCGGCGAGCTGTCCACCTGGCGCCACGCGGCCGCGCTCGCCGACGTCGTCGGGGTGAGCCTGTACCGCAACAGCTACACGCCGGGCATCGGCACCATCCCCTACCTGCTGGTCCCGAACGTGTATCGCATGCACGCGGATCTCGTCGCGCTCATCACCGGAAAGCCGGTGATCGTGACCGAGCTGCAGATGGAGCCATGGGTCGCGCAGGGGATCCTCTCGAGCACCATCGACGAGATGGAACTTTCCATGGCGCCGGAAGACTTCGACAAGCACGCGCGGTTCGCGGAAGCCACGGGGCTCTCCCCCATCTACCTGTGGGGTGCGGAATGGTGGCTGTGGATGAAGGAGATGCAAGGCGAGCCGGCCTACTGGGACCGGGCGCGGGAGCTGTTCGGCGGTCAGAGGTAGCGACCAAGCTTCTTCCGCCGCATCTCCGCGACGAGCTTCTTGACGTCCTGGGCCTTGTCGCGGCATGCGACGAGGATGGCGTCGACGGTCTCCACAAGGATGAGGTCCTCGACGCCGACGGCGCCGATGAACTTGCCGGTCTCGCTGTAGAGCAGGTTGCGCTTGCCGTCGACGACCACGCCCTTGCCCTTGAGCACGTTGGCGTCCTTGTCCGCAGCCAGGATCTCGTGGATGGTCCGCCAATGGCCGACGTCGGTCCAACCGAAGTCCGCCGGCACCACCAGCATGCGCTTGTCCTTCTCGAGGATGGCGTAGTCCAGGCTGATCGTCGGCGCCTTGGGGAACTCCCTGCGGATGACGGCGGCCTCGCGGGGCGTGCCGAGCGCGGGACGGATCCGCTCCATGACGCGCCAGATGCGCGGGGCGTGCTTCGCGAAACGCGCGGCCAGCGTCGCGGCGCGGGCAACGACGAGCGTCGGGTTCCAGAGGTATTCCCAGGACGCCGCGTACCGCCTGGCGGTCTTGGCGTCCGGCTTTTCCTTGAAGGCCTCGACCGCGAAGGCCTCGTCCTTGCCGATGGCCATCGCCTGGCGGCCCATCTTGATGTAGCCGTAGCCCGTCTCCGGGTAGGTCGGACGGACGCCGAGCAGCACGAGGCGGTCCGGCGCCTTGCGCACCACGCGCTCGGCGACGCGCAGCATGCGGTGGAACTCCCGCTCGTCGGCGACGTGGTTGTCGACGTTGGCGTAGACGACCGTGGCCTTGGGGTCGTCGCGCAGCACGCGCAGCAGGGCCAACGCCAGGGCCGGAGCCGTCTCGCGGCGCACCGGCTCCACGGAGAGATGCTCCTGCTTGAGGCGCGGCAGCAGGCGCATCACCTGCGGCGCGAGCGCGGCCGTCGTGGCCACGTAGACGTCGCTCGGGGCGATGCCTTTGCCGAGCCGCTTCCACGTGCGCTCCAGGAGCGTGGTGCGGTCCAGGAACGGCCGCACCTGCTTGGGTTTGGAGGCACGTGAGAGCGGCCAGAGCCGCGTGCCGGAGCCGCCGGTCATGAGGATCGCTTTCATACGCACATTATCGCCGAGACAGCGCCAGCAGCACAACCGCGCCGGCGAGCGCCAATCGGTAGGTCACGAACGGCGCGAAGGTGTGCTCCTTGAGGAAGCGCAACAGGAAGCGGATGGCCCAGACGCCGACCGCCGCGGATGCGGCGACGCCGGCGACGAAAGGCAACGTCACGTCCGCCGGCGTGAGGCCGCGCAGGGCGAAGGCGGCCGCGCCGACGGTCACCGGCACGGCCAGAAGGAAGGAGAAGCGGGCCGCCTCGCTGCGCGACAGGCCGAGGAAGAGCGCCATGGTCATGGTGGCGCCGGAACGCGAGACGCCGGGCACGAGCGCCACGGCCTGCGCGACGCCGATGGCCAACGCCGGCCACCAGCCGACGGTCGCGGCGCTCCCCTTCCCCGCCGTGCGGTCGGCCGCGGCCATGAGCAGCGCCACGACGGCAAGCGCGCCGGCGACAATCCAGGGCGAGCGCAACCCGCCGGCCGCGGCGTCCTCGAGGAAGACGCCGGCCACCGCCGCGGGGACCGAGGCCAATGCCAGGCGCCACAGGACGTCCGGCCCGAACGCGCCGACCGTGCGTCGGGTCAGGCCCGCGACGACGATGTCCTTCCAGGAACGCCAGGTGTGGACGATGAGCGCCGCCAGCGTGCCCAGATGCAGCGCCACGTCGAAGGCCAATCCCGGGTCGCGCGCGCCGAGCAGCCACGGCACCAGGATGAGATGGCCCGAACTCGAGACCGGCAGGAACTCGGTCAGCCCCTGGACGACGCCGAGCAGGATGGCGAGGAGGAGGTCGGTCATATGCGTCCATGATCAGCTTCCGACGTACGCCAAGAACGCGGCACCCACGCCCAGCGATCCGAGGACGCCGAGGACGCTCCCTGCGAGCACGTCCGACGGGTAGTGCACGCCGCAGACGACGCGGGCCACGGAAATCAACGTCGCCGTGAGGAAGGCCGCCGCGACGGACCACGGGGCGACGCCGGGCGCGCCGAGCAGCCACCAGACGAGCATCACCGTCGCGACGCTGAACGAGATGACCGCATGGTCGGACGGGAACGATTTCATGCCCGGGGCGATGCGGACCAGCGGCGTCAGGTGGTTCTCGACGAACGGCCGCGAGCGGAAGCGGAAGTAGCCGATCCCCCAGCTGACGGTCTCGTTGAGGACGATCGCCGCGAGCGCCATCAGGAGCAGCGCGCCGCGCGTGGTCCGCGCCGGAGCGCTCCAGGCGACCCAGAGCATGCCGGATCCCAGGAGCACGATCAGGTACCGCGCGCAGAACACCCAAAAGCGGTCCAGCAGCGGGTGCTTGCCGGCGAGCCGCATCAGCCGCGCGGAGATCTCCCCGTCCATACTACCGCCTGAAGGCGAAGGACAGCGCGAAGATGGCCGTGGCCACGACGACGATCGTCGGACCCGCCGCCGCATCCAGCGCGTACGCCGCGACGAGTCCCAGCACCCCGGAGGCGACGCCGAACAGCGCGGAGAACGCGAAGAGCGAGCGCAGGTTGCGGCTGACGTTCTTGGCCGCCGCGGCCGGGACGACGATGAGCGCGCCGATCAGCACGATGCCGACGAGCTTGATGCCCAGGGCCACGACGAAGGCCAGGGCCAGCAGGAGCAGGTACTCGAAGCGGTCCACGGGCACGCCTTCGACGGCCGCCAGGTCGGCGTGGAAGGAGATGCGCACCCAGGAGCGGTATGCCCAGGCGACGAGCGCCGTCGTCGCGACGGCCAACGAGGCGAGCACGAGGAGGTCGTTTTCCCCGACCGCGAGGATGTCGCCGAAGAGGTACGAAAAGAGGTCGGCACGGTACCCGGGCAGCAGCGAGAGCAGCAGCACGCCCAAGGCGAGGCTGGCCGAGAAGAAGACGCCGATGACCGTATCCACCGGGATGGTGCTCTTGCGCGTGAGGTACCCGATGCCCACGGCGATCAGCACGGAGAAGGCCAGGGCGCCCAAGAGCGGATGGATGCCGAGCAGCAGACCGATGGCGATTCCGGCCAGCGAGGCGTGGGCGATGGCGTCCGAGAAGAAGGCCATCTTGCGCAGCACCACGAAGACGCCGAGGTTGGCGGCCACGAACCCCACCAGCACGGCCCCGATGAGGGCCCGTACCAGGAAGCCGTGCGACAGGAACTCAATGATGGGCGACATGACGGTTGCCTGCATGACCCTCCGCGGCGTGGCGGTGGCGGAATCCGGCCGGAGTGGCGTAGGCGCGCTGGATCATCTCCGGGGTCAACACCTTGGTGGGCGCGCCGGTGCAGATGAGCTTGCGGTTGATGCAGATGACCCGGGACGCGTACCGGAAGACGACATCCAGGTCGTGCGAGACGAGCAGCACGGTGAGCCGTTCCTGCTCGGCCAGCCGGTGGATGAGGTTATAGATGGTCTCCTCGCCCTCGATGTCGATGCCCGCCGACGGCTCGTCGAGGCAGAGCACGTCCGGCTTGCCGATGAGGGCGTTGGCGATGAGCACGCGCTGCCGCTCGCCGCCGGAGAGCTCGGTGACGCGCTTCTCGATGAGCCGCTCGCCGCCGACGCGCTTGAGCTCGGCGGAGATGGCCTGGTGGGTGGCGCGGTCGTGGCGCCAGAAGGGGCGCCCGGGCAGCCGCATCAGCAGCAGCTCCTCGACGGTCATGGGGTGGCCCGGCTCGAGATCGATGCGCTGCGGGACGTAGCCCACGCGGTGCGGCCCGTGCCAGTGCACCGCACCTTCCGCCGGCGGCACCAACCCGAGGATGGCCTTCAGCAGCGTCGTCTTGCCGGAACCGTTGGGCCCGATGATGGCGACGATCTCTCCCTGGTCCACGGAAAAATCCACGTGATCGACGACCACGTGCGTCCCGTAGCGGACCGTGAGGTTGTGGACGGCGAGCAGGTTCATGGCGTGCCGCGCAGCGCGGCGGCGAAGGACGCGAGATTGGCGCGCATCCCCCGTTCGTAGGCGTCCGCCGTGAAGTCCCCTGTCTCGAGGGGGTCGAGCGGATGCGTGACGAGCCCCGTCTCCGCGGCGATGGTCTCGACGATGCGCGGCGAGAACTGCGGCTCGGAGAAGATGGCCTTCACCCGCTCGGCCCGGATGAGCGTGACGATGCGTGCGACGTCGGCGGGTGACGGCTCTTTGCCCGGTGACGCCTCGACGACGGCGACGGTCTCGAGCCCGTACCGCTCGGCGAAGTAGCCGAAGGCGTCGTGGAAGGCGACGAAGCGCTTGTCGGGCAGCGGCGCCAGCGTCTCGCGGATGTCGCGGTCGAGCGCGTCGAGACGGCCCTCGAGCACGGCCAGCCGGCTGCGATAGCCCGCCGCGTTGTCCGGGTCGGCGGCGGAGAGCGCCACGGCGATGTTGCCGGCCATGGCCTTGGCGCGCACCGGATCCAGCCAGACGTGCGGGTCCGCAGGGCCGTGCTCTTCCTCATCCTCCTCTTCCTCGCCGAGTCGGATGGCCTCGAGCGGGGTACGTGTGGTGATGCCGGCGCTCGCCTCGACCACCGCGATGTCCGGGTTGGCGGTGGCGACGACGTCGGCGAGCCACTCCTCGAGGCCGAGCCCGTTGGCCACGAGCACGTCCGCGCGGGAGAGGCGCTCGATGTCCGACGGCGCGAAGGCGTACTCGTGCGGGCCCACTCCGGGCGGCAGCAGGTTCTCGACGAGCGCATCCTCGCCGGCGATGGCGGCCGTGAGGCTGTAGAGCGGCAGGAAGGTGGTCACCACGCGCAGGCGACCGTCCTCGGCGCGCGGCGCGGCCGACCGATTCCAAAACAGCGCCGCCAGCACGACGACGGCCAACACGGCGATGACGACGGCCACCATCCGGGACGTCCGCATACGCCCCCAGTGTAGCAGCCCGCGTGTGCCCGGGCTACTGCGCCTTCTCCTTGCGCAGCGGCAGGTCGTTGGCGATGACCGTGGGTTCGGTGACGGCGGAGAGGTCGAGCGGCTCCGTCTCGGTCTTCCGGAAGCCGTCCTTGGCGACGGTCAGGTAGACCTGCGAGGGGCCGACCAGGAACTGGTACCGGCCACGGGCGTCGGCCACGGCGCTGTCGACCATCTTGTGGTAGGGCAGCGCGTACATGCGCACCACTGCCGACGGCACCGCCCGCCGTGCCGTCCCCTCCTCGTAGATGACGCCCCAGGAGCGCGGCCGACGCGGGATGGAGACACGTCGGAAGAAGGCGTAGAGGCCCACGTGCAGCACCACCACGCCGCCGAGCATGAGCGACGGGACGGCCACGAAGGAGGCCGCCGCGAGCACCAACCCGGAAAGCGCCACCCCATGCTTGAGCTTGGCGAGCGCGGCGCTGCGGCGGATCTGCGCGTCGCTGCGCTCTCCGGCCACCGGGTCGAGCGGGACGTTGGGGGTGAGCGAGGCGTTGTCCTCGTCCACGCGCAGCGCCTCGCCATGGTAGAGGTCGAGATAGCCGGCGTCCTCGCGACGGTCACGCAACGCCTGCGTCGGGAAGCGGAAGCCGGGTTTGGTGACCTCGATGCGGTAGATGCCGCGCGGCACGACGAAGTGGAACCGGCCGTGGGCGTCGGTGACCATAGAACGGACGATGGCGCCGTCCGATGCCTTGCGCAGACGGACGATGGCCAGATCCACCGGCAGGCGCGTATAGGCGTTGTAGACCGTGCCCCAGCCGCGCCGCCGCGGACGGAAGACGTAGAGCACCGGCTGGCTGAAGAAGAACAGCATGATCTGCGGCAGCTGCGCCACGGGTACCGAGCTCGCCGCGTTGAGCGCGGCCACCACGGTCGCGGCTGGAGCCACCACCGCGGAGGCGGCCTGCTCCACCACCGGGGATTCGGCCGCGTCGACCGCAGCCTCACGGAAGATGAAGGCCGCGCGACCCAGCCCGCCGGCGGCCACGGCGGCGAGCGAGGTGTCGACCGTCGGCAGCGGGCCGATCCGCCCCCCGCCGCTCGGCGCGATGTCGATGCCCTCGGAGCCGACGACGTGCGGACCGGCCACCAGGTCACCGACCTTGCCCTCGAGCAGGAAGGTCACGGTGTACCGGGCGCACGGCGGCGCGTCGCAATCGGTGCCGTCGGGATTATAGGAACGGTAGACGTACGCCAAGCCGCCCGGACGCGGGTTGGGGGCGACGCTGCGCAGGTACAGGGTGCCGGCCGGCGCGGAGGTGAAGCCGTTGTCGGCCAGCGACTCCGAGCCCGGCAGGCCGAGCACGATGCCCTCGCCGCCGGGCGCGGTGTCCGGCGGGTAGCTGAAGTGGTTCTGGAAGTAGAGCTCAAGCGCCGCCTGCAGCGTGCCCATGTCGCCGACGCGGCGAAGGTCGCGGCCGTATTGGCGCACCGAGCCATAGGAGACCGTGGCGGTGGAGGCCAGGGTCGCGATGATGGAGATGACGGTCAAAAGCTCCGGCAAGGTGACGCCGCGCCGGTCGCGCAAGACTCTCCGGTAAGGCTGCATGTCCCTATGGTACCAAAACGCCCCGAGGTGCGGGGCGTCAGGCGGTCGGCGGGGTCAGCGGCGGCGTCGCGGGCGGTGCGCTCTGCGGGGGCGCCTTCGTCAACGGCCCCGTCGCGGGCGGTGCGCTCGGCATCGGTCGGGGTGCCGCGGGAGGTGCTGGCGTGGTCGTGGGCCCCGTCGCGGGCGGTGCGCTCGGCTGCGGCTGGTCGACCCCCTCCGCGAGCTCGACGTCGCGGGCGATGACGCCGCCCTTCGCGGCCGCCGTGAAGTCGAGCTCCTCGCTCTTCGCGGTCCGGTAACCGGGGAGGGACGCGGTGACGTAGTAGCGGTTGGGGCCGACCAGGAAGGCGTATCGGCCGCGGGCGTCGGTGACCGCCGTCTCCAGGAGCTTCTGGTAGGTGGTCTCGAAGACGCGCACCACGACGCCCGTGAGGGGCTTGCCGGTGGCCTTGTCGCGCACGATGCCCTGGGACTTGGGCGGCTTCTTGTATGCCAGGCGGCGGAAGAGGGCGAAGGTCAGGAGCTGGAAGGCGGCCAGCAGGACGACGGTCAGGCTCGGGATGATGATGACGGTGGCCGCGGAGACGACCGGGCCCGAGAGGGCGAAGGCGTATTGGAGCTTCCTGAGGAGCGCGGCCCTGCGGATGGCGGCCGGGGCCTTCTCGGCCGCGGCGGGGTCGGCCGGGAGGTTCTTGGCGAAGCGGGTCGGCTCGGCGGCGGCGAGGGCGCGGCCCGGGAGGATGTCGGTGAAGGCCACGTCCTCGGTCTTGCCGGCGAGGTACGCGCTCGGGTGGGTGAAGCCGGGCTTGGTCACTTCGAGGGCGTATCGGCCGGGCTTGAGGAAGAAGACGTAGCGGCCGAGGCGGTCGGTGACCTTGGTCTGGACGACGCGATTCGTGCCCTCCTCGCGCAGGCGGACGATGGCCAGGTCGATGGGCAGCTTGGAGAGGCTGTTGAAGACGGTGCCGTATCCCTTGCGCTCGCGCCGGGCGAAGAGCAGGGAGGGCTGGGTGAACAGGAGGCCCAGGAAGTTGAAGAGCGTGGGGATGCCTGCGGCGGCGGCGACGTTGACGGCCGCGACGGCGACGACGGCCGGCGCGATGACGGTCTGCGAGACCTCTTCCACGGCCGGGTCGTCCAGGAGCGCGAGCGGCGTGGCGAGCGGCGGCGGCGCCGGGATCTCGAAGGTCTCCCGGGCGCTGGCCGAGACGTTGCCGGCGGCGTCGAAGGCGAGCGCCGTGACGGTGTGCTCACCGGGGTCGAAGCGGCCCGTGATCTCGCGGCTCCAGACGGGCGAGGGCGGCACGAACTCGACCTCGATGGGGTCGCTCTCCACCCGGATGCGGACGAGCCTGGTGTCGGGGCTGGTGCGGCCGGAGACCACGATGGTGGCGTCCTGGGTCCGGACGTCCGTCGTGAGCCGGGTGATGATGGAGAGATCGACGCGGACGATGTCGATGGCGATGTCCTGGGGCGCGACCGGGGCGACCGTGTCGACGGCGAAGGCCGCGCGGTCGATCTCTTCCCCGTCGAGGAAGACGGAGACCACGTGCTCCCCTTCCCCGAGCGGCGCGTCGATGCCGAAGACGAAGCGTCCGTCAGCGGCGGTATAGGCCACCCCCGCGGCCAGCCCGTCGACCCGCAGCAGGACCAGGGAACCGGGAGCCGAGGTGCCGCCGATCTCGGGCGTGCTGTCGTTCACCGGCGCCTCGACCGAGGGCTCCTCGCCGTTGATGGTGATCTGGGTCGTCTTCTCTTCCGGAGCCGGTACGGGCTCCTCCGGCAGCTGTTCCGGCTCGGCCGGCGCATTGACGTTGAGGTTCTCGTCGGTCGGGACGTTGAGGTTCTCGTCGGTCGGGACGTTGACGTTCTGGTTGACCGGCGGCGAGGGTGGCCGCGGTGCGTTGACCGGCGCGTTGGCGGCGGGCGCGTTGACCGGCGGCGGCACCGGTCCGTTGACCGGCGGCGGTGCGTTGACGTTGGCGTTGAGGAGCGCACCGGGCGCCACGACCGGATTGATGGTCTCGTTGGAGCAGGCCGGTTCCTTGAGCTGTTTGGCGGTGACGCACGCCGTGTTACGCAACAGCACCAGGTCGCTGCCCTGCCCCGGAGCGATGGTCACCTTGGCGTTGAAGGTGATGATGACCGCGTCGCCCACCTGGACCGACGGGTAGTCCATGCGGACTGCCCCCTTGACGAAGCAGGCGGCATCGTTATCGCAGACGTCGCTCTGCTTGACGCCGTTCACGGTCAGCGAACCCGGCTGGTAGGAGACGCCGAAGGGCAGCGCGTCGGTGAGCGTCAGGCTGGTGGCCGAGCCGGTGCCGCTGTTCTTGATGACCAGCTGGTACGCCAGCACGTCCCCCTGGATGACGGCCTTGCCGTCTCCCGTGAAACTCTCGGCCCCGAAGACCGTGCCCGGCGCGTACGTCAGGATGCCGTAGGCCACGGCCTGCACGACCAACGCCAGGACCGCGGCCAGCGCCGCGACCTGCCCGGTGCGATGGACGCGTCTATGCGCCACGTACGAGGGACCGTTGTCGACGGCCACGGTCGCGGCGGCATAGGAGGCGGTCGGCGCGGATGCCAACCGGCAGAGGCCGGCCACGCAGCGGCGCGCGCCGGCGCGGCGATGCAGCACGGCGAAGGCCATCACCGCCAGCGCCAACAGCATCAGGCCGGCGAGCCCGGCGGTGGCCGCCGACATGCCGATGGCCGCAAGCGCGGCGCCGAAGGGATTGATGGCCAGGCTCTTGGCGAGCGTCAGCTCGGGTTCGCCGCCCTCCTGCTCGAGCAGCGGCTTGCCCTCACCGGCCGTCACCGGGATCGACTCGATGCCTACGGCGTTCCGCACCAGCACCTGCAGGGTATAGGTCCCCTTCGCGTCCAGGCCGGTGATGAGGACGCCGTCCTTCCCGCCCCAATCCTCATACGGCTGCCAGAGGGGGTCGTCGCCCAGGGTCCCGTCCTTCTGCACGTATTTCCCGCTCTCCTTCTCGAGCACGGCGAACTCCGTGGAGGTGCTGTTGCCCGCCGGATCCCAACGCAGCTGGCGGGAGGCCGCGCCCGGCACGGTGTAGACCACGTCGCGCGGCTGGGTGGCCAGCGTGTAGGCGCACGGCAGCTCCGTCGGGTCGGAGAGGCCCTTGGAGCTGAAGGTGCGGATGACGCGTCCACAGTACCGGGTATTCGGCGCAAGGCCGGTCTCATCGATGTAGGAGAGGTCCTTGGTCTCGATGGGCTCCGTGGTGAATATCGTCTGCGGCTCTTCGTCGGCCTTCTCGATGCGCAAGACGAAACCCGTCTCCAGCGACGAACGGTCCTCGAAGCGCCAACGGATGACCTTGTCCGTGCGCGCCTCCGGCGCCTTGGCCGCCGGCTCGCGCGGCGGTTTGGAGGTGTCCTCCGTGGTGCCGCCGGTCGTCGCGCTCCCCTGAGACGCAGCGGCCGCGGCCGCGCTCTGGCTGACGGACTGTATGAAGATGTTGTTCTCGTCCCAGACGACGAAGGCCGAGCTGCTCGTCACCGTGATCGGCTGGTGCATGAACTCGTCGCCCGTGCCGTCGTAGTCGCCCTCGCCCATGGCGGTCGAAGCCGTCGGCCACTGCGGCGCGGCGGCTGCGGTGACGTGCTGCATGCGCACGCCGGTCGTGGTGAAGGCGGCGACCTCGTAGAGCCAGGAGATGAACACGCCGCCGGAGCCGTCCAGCGTGAGGCGCGGCTTGGGGAAAATGCCGGTGTTGGAGGCCACCTCGACCGCGGTCCAGGAGAGCGTGCCGTCCGTCTGGGTCGAGCCCCACAAGTTGGTGCCGGTGGGCGCCACTTTGTAGAGCAGCACCGTACGCTCCGAGGAAGCGTTCAGCGCGCCGTGCGCGAAATAGATGTTGCCGTCGTCATCGAAGACGCCGTCGCCGTTGTCCGAGGCCTGCACGAAGCTCGAGCTCTCGCCGGTGAAGATGGTCGTCGTCGACATGCTGCCCGGCGCCCCGTACATGACGCGCAGGTTGTTCTCCGCGCTGAAGTTGCCGTCCGCGTCGCTGCGGCCGAGGATGGCCACGACGAAGCCGCCGCTGGTGTTCGGCGCCAAGGCGAGGATGTGGACGCCGCGGGCCAAGGAGGCGGCGGAGGTCATGCTCTCGACCTCGGTACCGGACGCCCCGTAGCCCAAGGCGCCGTTGGACAACGCCAACCGCTGGACGTAGGCCTTGGACGTGCCGCCGGCGGCCAGATGCGCCTCGGTGAAGGCGATGAAGACGTAGCCGTTGGTCGTGTCCACGGCGGTCCGCACGAAGTACGGCCGCTTATGCGTGACGCCGGCGATGCTGAAGGTGGCGATGTCCGTGACCTGCGCGGTCCAGGTGGTGCCGCCGGAGGAGTCGATGCGCTTGGCGCGCAACAGCGAGTCGTCGCTCTGGTAGTACGTGAGGATGGCGCCGCCGGAGCCGTCGCTGACGGCCTCGCCGATGGAGAAGGCGGCGGTCGAGGAGGTCATGATCGTCGTCGGCCCCCAGTCCGTCGCGCCGTCGGAGTCGATGCGCATGCCCACGATCTCGTGGCTGCCGGAGCAGTCGCAGGCGTGGTTCTCGGCCCAGAAGACGAGCGCGCCGCCGGAGCCGTCCTCGATGACCTGCGGCTGGTACTGCACGCTCGAGGACGCCGCGAGACGCTGGCCGCCGGACCCCCACAAGGCGGTGCCGGCGCTCGAGACGCGCTGCACGTAGATGCTGCTTGAGGTATGCCGGTAGTCCTCCCACGCGGCGATGACGCCCGTCCCGGCGTCCGGGATGACGCGCGGACGCAGGTGGTCGAAGGCGTCGACCGGGCTGAGCTGCAGCCCGCCGCTGGTGAGGTTCTGGGTGACGACCAGCGTGTTGAAGGAGATGCTGATGCTGTCGATGCTCGGCGTGGCCGAGGTGTCCGACGTCGTGAAGTCGGCGCGGTAGCGGAGGTCGGAACCGGCCGTCGGGAACGTCAAGGCCACGCCGGGGGTCGAGGTCGTCCAGGTGGTGCCGCCGTCATTGGACAGGAAACTCGTGATGCTGGTGTCGGTCGGCGTCGAGGAGGTGATGGTCAACGTGGCATCGGTGATGGCGTCGGAGGTCGAATCCAACGCCGTGGTACGCACCGTGGCGGTGGTCTGGTAGGTCGGCGAGGCCGGCGAGGTCAGCGTCAGTTTCTTGATGCCGCGCACGCTCGTCCCGAGATAGGCGCGGTAGTCGTCCCCGAACTCGATGTCCTGGATGGTCGCGCTGCCGAGGCTCGTGGTCTGCGAGCTCCAGTTGGCGCCGCTGTCGTTGGTGTAGACCAGGTACCCGCTGGCGCCGCCCGCGAAGCAATTGCCGGAGCCGTTGCACTCGATGGCTTCGAGCGCGGTGGAGCCGCCGTCGATGTCGGATGCGGACCAGGTGGAGCCGTCCGTGGTGCGGTAGGCATTATCGCCGGCGCCGCTGCCCACGAAGTAGGCCCGGGTCGTGGAGATAGCGGCGAGCGCGCCCGGCCGGGACGCGGGCGTGACGCTGGCGCCGCTGAGGTCCAGCTGTTGGGCCCACGTCGTGCCGTCCGTGGTGCCGAAGACTGCCGTCGTCCCTCCTCCGTTCTTGGCGATATATACCTGGTCCTTGCCGACCAGCGTGGCCACGACACCGCTCTTCGCGATGGCCCAACAGACGGTGGCACTGGCGCAATCGACGGAGATGAAACTCGAGTCGGATGAGAGGGTGTGGACGAGGGTATAGGTGGCGCCGCCGTCGGTGGATCGGTAGATGCGGGCATCGGTGCTGTCCCCCACCGTCACGGCGTACGCCGTGTCTGTACCGACAAGCGCCACGGCGTTGACCGCGCGGGAGAAGGCGCCGCCGCCGCTGATGGTGGCCTGGCTCCAGGCGCTACCGCCCTCCGCGGAGTAGTAGGCGCCGCCCGAGGTTCCGGCCACGCAGTTCGTGTCGGTGCACTCGGCGTCGCGCACGGTGACGCTCCCGAGCCCGGTCGGCGTGGTGACGCCCGTGAAGTCGTTGCTCGTGCGACGGTATTCGGGATCCGCCGAGAAGCCCAGCGTCACGGTGCTCGAGGCCGTCTTGGACGGGGCAAGGGCCTTGATGCTGTCGGCCGAGGACCAGCTCCCGAGGCCGACCGCGGGGACCATGACGATGTTCGCCCCGCTGTCCACGGAGTACCCGAAGGTGGCGGTGCCGGAGGAGTCCGCGATGTAGAAGCTGGTGGCGCTGACGAATTCGATGCTGTAGGGCGCGCTCAGGGTGCCGCTGATGGTGCTGGCCGTCCACGTGGCTCCGCCGTCGGTGGAATAGCGGCATTCCGCGCCGGCGCACCCCACGACCACGGACCCGTCGCTGCTCATGCCCATGGCGCTCGGGGCCGTGGTGAACCCGGCGCCGACCTGGGTGAAGTTGGCGCCGCCGTCCGCGGACTTGAGCACGACGGGATCGACGAAGTTGAAGAACGTGTAGGCCGCCCAGACGGTGCTGGTGCCGGCGCTCGCGGCCAGGGCGTGCCCGCCGACGAAGGCCCCGGTGGTCGTCGCGCTCGATGCCGTGAAATTGGACCCACCGTCGTTGGTGAACTGGAGCGCGCCGAGCGCGCCCATGTAGATGACGTCGACCGTGGACGTGGCCACGAGGGCAGAGATGGGCGGGTCGGTCCCGCCCGTGGTGACGGAGCTCCAGGTGTCGCCGCCGTTGACCGTCTTCACCATGACCTCCGAGCCGCTGCCGCCGCCGGCGTAGCCGGTGGTGGCATCGACCATGTCGATGGCCAGGAGGGCCGCGCTGCCGGTGCGCTGCTGGGTCCAGCTGGTGCCGCTGTTGGCCGTCCTGTAGATGTCGCCGTCCTCGTTGACCACCCAGCAGGTGGTCGCGTCGGTGCAGTCGATGTCGTAGATGAGCTTGCCCGACTCGGGGCTGGTCAGCGCCGTCCAGGAGTAACCGCTGTCGGTGGTCTTCCAGACCTTCCCTGACGTCCCGGCGACATAGCCGGTGCTCGAGCTGACGAACGCGGCGCCATAGATCCCGTCGTCCGGGACCACGGTCGACTCGTTGAGATCGCTGCTGATGGTGCCGGAAAATTGGATCGAGTTGGCGAGCGGCAGGCCCACGGTGCCGGCCGCGGTGTCCCAGTCGGCGGTGGTGGTGTCGGAGTCCTTGGAGGAGTCGCTCGAGAAGTCCAGGGTCACCGTGGTCGCGGCGCGGGCCGGCGCGCGCGAGATCAGCCCGTACAGTCCGATGTTCGCGGCGGCCACCGCCACGACCAGCATCCCGAGCAGGCCCTGCAGCGAGACCTCTCGCGATGCGACAAACGCGCGCCGCAACACGCGACGCGCATCAAGCAGCGACCGGCGCCACGGGCGCGAACGGTCGTACCGCGATGAGCCGTACATCCGTCGAGAATCGGCTGGCATCGCACGTATTGTACCCGGGCACAGGTTCCCGCGAAAGCCCGAAAATGTTGATAACTAGGGCCGCAGCGTCTTCTTGGGGTAGGCGCACCACCGCGCCACCGGGCACGCCCAACACTTCGGGCGTCCGGGGACGCAGATCGCGCGTCCGAACTGCACCAGGACCCGGTTCACGTCCAGCCACCAGCCACGATCGAGCCGCTCTCGGAGGGCATCTTCCGTCCGCTCCGGCGTCGTCGTCCGCACCCATCCGAGACGGTTGGCGATGCGGTGGACGTGCGTGTCCACGCAGACGGCCGGGACGCCGAACGCGTAGGCCAAGGTACAGTTGGCGGTCTTGCGACCCACGCCGGGCAGGGCGACCAGGGCCTCGAGGTCGGCGGGGACGCGCCCGCGGTGGCGCGTGACGACCGCCCGTGCCAGCATGACGGCGTTCTTGGCCTTGGTGCGGGACAGCCCGATGCAGGCGATGAGCGGCGCGACGGCCGCGGGCGTCGCCTTGGCCAAGGCCTGCGGCGTCGGGTACCGCGCGATGAGCGCGCGGTAGGCCTTCTCCGTCTCCACGTCGCGGCTGCGCGCCGAGAGCATCGTGAACAGGAGGCTGCGCCACGGCGTCGCCTTCTCGGATTCGGCTTTGGCACGGTAGCGGCGCACGAGCCGACGCATGACCGCGGCCATGGCCTCCGGCGACGGGCGCGGCATGGTCAGCGCTTCTTCTTCCTGCGGCGCGCGACCGGTTTCCTCGAAGGGGCGGCGCGTGCAGCAAGCAGCCCGGCGACCGGCACGGCGTGCAGGCTGCAGGCCTGAGGATGTTCGTGGACGTCCCGGTAGCACGAGGTCGCCGCGATGGCGCCCTGCGCGGCGGCGGTCACGATCTGCTTGAAGCTGCCGGAGGCGTTGCTCACGTCCCCCGCCGCGAACACGCCGTCGACGCTCGTGGCCATGGTCCGCGGATCCACGTCCACCTGGCCGTGGGCGTCCCGCTTCACCCCGAGCTGCGTGGCGAGCTCGCCCCGCGGCTCGGCGCCGATGGCGACGAAGACCGCGGACAGGGGCAACGCGTCTTGCCCGTCGGCCTTCTTCCGGAGGCGCACGCCCGTGAGCGTCTTGTCGCCCTGCAACGCGACGATCTCGTTGCCGAACAGCACGGTGACGTCCGTCTTCTCCGAGAGCCGCTTGCGGTTGATGGGTTCGGCGCGGGAGAGGTCCTTCTCGCGCACGATGAGGAAGACGTGCGCCACGCCCATGTCGGAGAGCTGGTTTGCCCACTTCACGGCCGAGTCCCCGCCCCCGACCACGGCCACGCGTTTGCCTTTGAAGAGCGGTCCGTCGCAGGTGGCGCAATAGTGGATGCCCTTGCCCTTGAGCTCCTTTTCCTTGGGCAGGCCGAGCGTGCGGTGCTCCATGCCCATGGCCAGGACGAGGGTCCTGCCCTGGAAGACGTCCTTGCCGACGCCCACCCGGAAGCAGTGATAGCGGTTCTCGACGAGCGTGGCCTTGCCCTCGACGGCCTTCGCGCCCAAGCCCACGGCCTGATCGCGCATCTTCTCCATCAGGTCGAAGCCGTCGATGCGGGTGAACCCCGGATAGTTCTCGATGGCGCCGGCCAGCGCGGTCTCGCCGCCGAACTGCTCCTCGATGACGAGCGTCTCGAGATTGTAGCGGCGGGCGTAGATGGCCGTGGCCCACGCCGCGGCGCCGCCGCCGACGATGATGCAGTCGAAGGAATCCATATCACTGCTGGCGCTGAGGAGGAAGCGGCCCCGTCGCGGGCGGTGCGCTCGGCATCGGTCGGGGTGCCGCGGGAGGTGCT
>CAZYLV010000013.1:0-21562 GCA_964648865.1 uncultured Gammaproteobacteria bacterium
TGTTGTCGCGCAGGTAGTCGAAGCCGAACTCGTTGTTGGTGCCGTAGGTGATGTCCGCGCCGTAGGCCTCGCGGCGGCGGCACGGGCGCAGGAACGACATCTCCACGCGATAGACGCCGCGCGTATCGCGCTCCGTATCTTCCTCGGAGCCCTCATGGAGGCCGCTCGGCTCCTGCGTCTCATTGGGCATCGTGTAGTCGGGGTCGTAGCGGAAGGCCGTCTCATGCTGGATGACGCCGACGGTCAGCCCGAGCGCGTGGTAGACCTGGCCCATCCACACCGCGTCGCGCCGTGCCAGGTAGTCGTTGACGGTGACGACGTGGACGCCTTTGCCCGTGAGCGCATTGAGGTACACGGCGAGCGTCGAGGTGAGCGTCTTGCCCTCGCCGGTGCGCATCTCCGCGATCTGCCCGCGGTGCAGGACCATGGCGCCCATGAGCTGGACGTCGTAGTGGAACTGCCCGAGCGTGCGCCGGGCGGCCTCGCGGACCACGGCAAAGGCCTCGGGCAGGAGGCCGTCGAGGGTCTCGCCCTGCGCCAGACGCGCGCGGAAGGCCGCGGTTTTGGCGTGGAGGTCGGCGTCGGAGAGCGCCTTGGCCTCGTCGGCGCGGGCGTTCGTGGCCGCCACCAGCGGCTGGAGCTGCTTGATGGCCTTGGCGTTGGGATCGCCCAGGAGCTTGGTCAGCAGGGACATACGGAACGCAGCAAGGGTACGCCTCTTGCGCGGAAAAAGGAAGCCCCGCCAGCTTGACGGAAGCCCGAAAAAGCGCTTAATCTGACGGAGGAGGTGCAGCCATGCTGTACGGATTCGAAGGGCTCGACGTCGACGAGTTCGGTCCCCTGCTCAACGCCCTGATGCCGCCCATCTGCTTGCTGAACAAGCTGATGGACCGTAACAGGATCCCTCTCCGCATGGAGGAGCCCCGGCAGCGGGAGGACGGGTCGCTTACCGTACGGGGCACGTGCGAGCGCGGCCCCCACATCCTGAGCTTGAGCCTGGACCTCGACGTGCCCAACCGGCACCCGCGCTGCGAGTACCGGATCGCCAACCCCTACGGCTCGCACGTCGCGCTGGTCTGCATGGGCATGCAGCGCCGCTGGATCCACGAGCGGGAGCGCGGCCTGCCGGACCCCGCCTTCGACCGCATGGTCGGGCGGACGGGCTTCTCCTACGGCTCGCTCTTCGAGGAGATCGACGAGACCGTGGCCCGGGGCCGCGCCACGCGCATGACGATGGGATTCCTGACCCTGGGCTGCTGACGCCGCGCATCCGCGCGGTCTTTCTTTTGCCTCCGCGCGTTGACGAAGCCCGGGAAACGGGCTAGCCTCGCGCCGAGGAGGGACACATGCACCCGTACATCATGCAGATGCTGGCGGCGGTGGAGATGCTGGCCAAGGCCGAGGCCATCGCGCTCCGGCACGGCGCGCGGTTCACGGCCTTCGAGACGCAACGGGACCCGCGTTTCGAGGGACGCGTCAGCCCACGCAGCATCGCCGCGGCGCCGGGCCTGCTGCTGACCAGCGAGCTGATGCTCGAGGGGGCGGTCGACCCGGACCACACCGGCCACTTCACCCTGCAACGGCTCCCCGAGGGAGCGTTCGTCTCGATCGTCGCCGACGCCAAGAACAGGCGATGGGCCGCGGTCGTCGATGGCGACTGCCGCTGCTGGCCCACGGTCCGCGCACGTCTCATCGAGACCGGCGTCGGGGACCGGACCACCATGGGGTACCATTACCTGCCCGGCGAGGACCACGCCCTGGCCATCGCCGACGCCCTGGCGACGACCTTCGTCGCCGCACGCGCCGCCTGAGCGCCGCTCGGCGGTTTTTTCATTGTCCGAGCAGGCGTTCCAGCCGCTCGATCTGCACGTCGTGCTGCTTGAGCCAGGCCGTGACGGCGGCCTGCTCCTGGCGGAGCTTCTCCACCTTGGACGCCAAGAGGCCGAGGGCATCGGCAAGCTGCCGACCTTCGGCCTTGGTCATGAGATTCTGGGAAATCCAGGCGAATTGCTCCTGCTGCGCCAGCACGACGCGGACGAGGTCTTGATGATCCATAAGGGCGTATCGTACCTGCCCGGCACGACACGGTCCCTTTGTCAAGACCCCGGGGTGTGGATATCAGGCCAGGCCGGTGTGCGCTTCCAGCCGGTCGAGGCGCAATTCGTGGCGTTTCAACCATTCGATGGCCGCATCATGGTCATCGCTCATCTTCTGCATCCGATACACGAGGAAATCCAGCGTGTCGAACATCCGCTTCTGTGCCTCCTTAGTGAAGACATGCTCCTTGAGCCATGCGATATCGCGCGTATGCTGCTGGCCCATCTCGAAAAGGGCGTCAATCTGGACAGTGTGCCTGTCCAACTGGTCCGAATGCCTGTTCAGCAGCGCGGCCATCTCGTCATGACGCTTGGCCAATTCGCCCTGCGTTCGATGGATGTCCTTGATCATCTCCCCCTGTTCCATACACAGGCATGATACGAAGAGACGCCGCCCCGCACCAGGCAGCGTCCCTGTCAAGCCCGTCCCCCGCCCTACCCCTTCCGCTCCTTATATTGCACCACCTGCCGCTCGAGGATGTCCTTGACCTTGTCGATGGCCGCGTAGAGCTCGTCGGCCTGGGCTTCGGCGCGCAGCACCGTGCCGGGCAGCTCGAGCATCACCTCGGCGCGATAGACGTCGCCCTTGTTGTGATGGCTCGTGGTGCGCTCCACCTCGATGCGCGCGCGATGCGGCAGCTGCACCGATTCCAGGAACTTCTCCATGTGCCGGACCTTCTCCTCGGCATACGCGGCGATGGCCTCGGTGAGATCGAATCCGGTCGCTTTCATCTTGGCGATATCCATAGGCTAGAATCCGATGAGTTGGACCTCTTCCTCGAGTTGGATGCCGAAGCGGTTTCGGATCTTGGTCTTGATGAGCGAGACGAGCTGCATCACCTGGTCGGCCGTGGCCTTGCCGCGGTTGAGGCAGAAGTTGCCGTGCTTGTCCGAGACCTCGGCGTCCCCCACCTTCGTCCCTTTGAGGTCGGCCTGCTCGATGAGCCAGCCGGCCGGGATGGACTGGTGCTCCAGGAACTCCGAGGGGATGTCCGTCTCCTGCCGCAGCTTATAGAGGTCCTCGTCGCCGCTGAGCGCCACGTTCTTGAACATGCAGCCGGCCGAGGAGGCGCCTTGCGGCTGCTTGTCCTTGCGTGCCGCGACGACCGCCTCCAGGCGCGCCTTGGCGTCCTTCTTGTCGCCGGGCGCCAGCACCAGCGTGGCCTCGAGCACGATCGGCGCCGGATCGAGATGCTTGAGGATGCTGTCGCGGTAGCCGAACTTGCACTCGGCCCAGGTCATCTGGCGCACCTCGTCCGCCTCCGGATCGTAGACACGGACCGTCTCGATGACGTCCTTCATCTCCCCGCCGAAGCAGCCTGCGTTGCCGCGCACCGCGCCGCCCACCGTCCCCGGCAGGCCGATGCCCCACTCGAAGCCGGTCAGCCCGGCGTCGGCCGTGGCGCGGGCCAGGAACGCCGAGAGCACCCCGGCCTCGGCCGAGACGCGGTCGCCGTCCTGCGTCCAGCCGCGGAAGGCGGTCTGCACGGCCAGGCCGCGGAAACCGGCGTCGGACACCAGGACGTTGGAGCCGCCGCCGATGACCACCCAGGGGACGCCGTGCGCCTTGGCCAGACGCAACGCGTCGACCAGCTCGTCGGCCTTTTTGGCCTCGAGATAGAAGTCCGCCGGCCCGCCGATGCGGAAGTTGACGTGCTTGGCGAGCGGTTCGTCCTTTTTGGCCCGTCCGCCGAAGCGCTCGGCGAAGGCGTCCCAGAAGTCAGCCATGGCAGGAATCAGGGGCAAAATCGCCCCAATCCTACCACGGATGGCCCAAAAAGGACAGCTCAGGCGCGCACCAGATCGCGGGCCACGCGGTCCACGTCGCCCGCGCCCATGACGAGGACCACGTCGCCCGGACGCAGGTGCGTGCGCAGCGTCCGGGCGGTGGCGTCCAGGTCGCCGCCGTAGAGCGCGCTGGCGCCTTCCTGGTTGGCCGCCGCCACGAGGTCCGCGGCCGAGACGGGTGCCGCCTCCTCGCGGCCGGCCACGGCGTAGACGTCCGCGACGAGCGCCAGGTCCGGCGTGCGCAGCGCCGCCGCGAACTGCGGGAAGAGCTTGGCCGTGCGGGAGTGCTGATGCGGCTGGAAGACCAGCACGATGCGGCGTCCCGGAAAGAAGTCGCGTGCCGCGGCCACGGTGCCCTCGAGCGCCGTGGGATGATGGCCGTAATCGGAGATGACCACCGGACGCTCCGTCTCGCGCGCCGGCAGCACGCGCTGCGCCACCCGGCCGACCATCTCGAAGCGGCGCCAGATGCCCGCGAAGCGGCCCAGCGTCTCGGCGATGGTCTCGAACCGCACGCCGAGCGAGAGCCCCACCGCCGTGGCGCAGAGGGCGTTATGGACGTTGAACGTGCCCGGGATGCGCAGCGCGATCTCGCCGAGCACCTTGCCGTGACCCTCGGTATGCCGGACCTTGAAGCGCTGCCGCCCTGCCTGGATGACCAGATCCTCGGCCACCAGCGAGGCGTTGCCGTTGAAGCCGTAGGTCACCGGCGGGACGGCCGGCCGCAGGTCGCCGCGCGACACCGGATCGTCGGCGTTGAGGATGACGATGCCGGACTCCGGCACGTGCTCCAGGAACTGCTGGAAGGCCTTGGTGATCTCGTCGATCCCGCTGTAGAAGTCGAAGTGATCCGCCTGGACGTTGGTCACGGCCGCGAGGTACGGCGCGTACTGCAGGAACTTGGCGCGGTATTCGTCGGCCTCGAGCACCAGCCACTCCGAGGCGCCGACGCGCAGGTTGCCGAGCGGGAAGCCCGGCACCTTGCTGCCGACGATGACCGTGGGGTCCACGCCGGCGGCTTCGAGGATCAGCCCGACCATGGCCGTGGTCGTGCTCTTGCCGTTGGTCCCGGCGATGGCCACGGTCTTCTTGCCTGCGGTCAGGATGCCCAAGAACTCGCCGCCGGAGCGCTCCGGCACGCCGCGCGTGCGCGCCGCCTCGCGGTCCGGGTTCTCCGTGGGCACGGCCTCGGAGTAGATGAGCAGGTCGGCCTGACGCGCCACGCCGGGTTGGGCGGCGGGCACGGCCACCGGGATGCCCATGGCGATGAGCTCGTGCGTGATGTCGCCGTGGCTGGCGTCGGAACCGGTGACGGCGACGCCCTGCGCCTTGAGGTACTTGGCGATGGCCGAGACGCCGATGCCGCCGATGCCGACGACATGGACGCGCTTGAGCGACGCGAGCTCCATACGCATGAATGTTACCGGCTTCATGCACGGTTGTCATTCCGAGCGGCAGCGAGGAATCCCAAAGGCAAACACCATTGGGATTTCTCACTTCGTTCGAAATGACGAAAAAAGAAAAGCAGGCGCGATGCCTGCATGCGGCCGAAGCCGCTAGCGGGTCCAGTCGAACCCGATCTCCTCGTAGATCCGCTTGAGCGCACCCGCCGGATCACCGGACTGCACCACCTGCCGACCCACGATGATGCACGTGGCGCCGCCCGCGATGGCCGCCTTTGGCGTGTCCACGCGCACCTGGTCGTGACGGTCGGCGCCGGGCGAACGCACGCCCGGCGTGGCCACGAAGCCGGCCCAGCCGACCTCCTTGGCGATGTCCAGGTCCTTGGGTGAGCAGATGAGCCCCTGCGTGCCGCCCTGCTGCGCCTTCCGGAAGAAATAGCGCTGCTGGTCGGCGACGTTGCGGCCGTACTGGTCCAGGCACTCGGTCCCGGTCATCGAGGTCAGCACGCCGACGACGTAGATGTCGGCGTGGCCGTCCGCACCCCGCACGGCGGCCGCGATGCCCTCCACGCCGCAATCGGCCTTGACCGTGATGATGCGCGCCCCGGCCTTGACGAGCTTGCGCACCCGGTTCTCCATCGTGGCCGGGATGTCGTTGAGCTTGACGTCGGCGAAGGACGGCAGGCCGGTCTCAGACTCCACGGCCCGCATGATCGGCGTCCCGGGGTAATCCAGCGCGTCGTTGTACTTCACGGCGCGCAGCTTGAGGTCGCGCAGCGTGTGCGCGAGCGTGATGATCTGGCTCTGCTCGAGCCCGTCGGCAGCGATGATGACGGGCCCGCGCTTGATGGCGTGGGTCAAATGGCACCTCCTCGGGCGGGAGGCTACTCGTTTGACGCTCGGCCGTCAATGCGGAAAGGTAGTCGCGGAGGTTCGACCATTGACCACCCGTAAGATCATCCCCATCCCCTGCTTCGCGGAGGCGGTGGACTACACGACGGAAGCGCCGATCGTGGAGCATCCCAGCTTCCAGCGGCTCTTCGCCGTCCGGCAGATCGGCACGGCCGAGCGCGTCTTCCCGGGCGCGCAGCACACCCGCGCCGAACACATGCTCGGCGCCTACCAGCGCACCAAGGTGCTCACCCGCCGGCTCATCGAGCACGGCGCGGTCCGGCGCGGCGACGAGTACCTGCTGCGCTGCTACGGGCTGCTGCACGACGTCGGCCACGGTCCGCGCAGCCACGCCATCGAGTTCGTCACCGCGCGCGACCACAAGGAGAACGGCGAGCGGGTGCTCCTGGAGATGCGCGAGGCCATCGAGCAGGTCGGCGTGCCGGTGTCGCGGCTCATCCCGATGATGCGCAAGCAGGATCCCCTCGCGGCCATCGTCTCGGACTACAACCTGGGCACGGAGAAGTTCGACTACCTGGAGCGCGACGCCTACCACATCGGCAAGAAGGTCGGCGACACCGTCATGCTGACGCGCTACCTCGTCTTCCAGGACGGGAAGCTGGGCATCGACCTCGAGGTCGTGGAGGACGCCAAGCGCGTGCTCACCGACTACGCCTACATGTACAAGCGCGTCTACCTCAAGCGCCGCTGCATGCGCTACGAGCGCATGATGGCGCGGATGGTGGGCTGGCTCCTCGAGGACGGGCTCGACGAGGACACGCTCTGGGGGCTGACCGACGGCGAGCTGGACGGCCGACTGGCCGCGGCGCCCCGCACCGAGGTCCGGGAGACCTACCGGCGCTACCGCGCAGGCATCTACCCGCGCACGGCGATCGCCGTGCGGCCGACCGGCACCGAACAGTACGAGCCGGACCGCGAGGACGCCGGCGTGGTCGGCGTCGATCCGGCGCTCTTCCCCGAGGAGCTCCCCGCCAAGCGTGCCCACGCGCTCTGCGGCGGCCTGGAGCGCGACATCGCGCGGCTCATCGGCCGCGACCTCTGGGAGGTCACGGTGCTGCCGCCCATCGACCGCAAGCGCTTCCGGCCGCGGGACATCCCGGTCTGGTACGACGGCAGGCGGACCTCGCTGCGCGAGCGCGATCCGCATGCCTTCGCCGACATCGAGAACACCTACGACCAGTACGCCGGCATCCGGGTCTGCGCCTACCCGACGATGCGCGAGCCGCTCCGGAAGCGCCGCGAGGAGATCGTCGCGCTCGTCGAGCGGACGCTCGCCGAGACGGTCCGCCGCCCCTGACGGGAGCGGCGTTTTCTTTTCCGCGCGGACCCGGTACACTCCAGCCCGACTATGTCCCACCTCTTCGACGCCGATCCGGACGTGGCCCGCGAGATCGAGGGCGAAGTGCAACGCCAGCGGGACGGCTTGGAATTGATCGCCTCGGAGAACATCGTCTCCCGCGCCGTGCTCGAGGCCGTCGGCTCCCCGCTCACCAACAAATACTCCGAGGGCTACCCCGGCAAGCGCTACTACGGCGGCAACGAGCGCATCGACGCCATCGAGACGTTGGCCATCGAGCGGGCCAAGAAGCTCTTCGGGGCCGAGCATGCCAACGTCCAGCCGCACGCCGGCTCCCAGGCCAACATGGCCGCGTACTTCGCGCTGGTCGAGCCGGGCGACACGGTCATGGCCATGGACCTCGCGCAGGGCGGCCACCTCACCCACGGCTCGCCGGTCAATTTCTCCGGCAGGCTCTACCGCATCGTCCCCTACGGCGTCTCCAAGGACACCGAGCGCATCGACATGGACGAGGTGCGGGAGATCGCCGTCCGTGAGCGGCCGAAGATGATCATCGCCGGGTTCACCTGCTACTCCCGCCACCTGGATTTCCCGCGGTTCCGGGCCATCGCCGACGAGGTCGGCGCCTACCTGCTCGTGGACATGGCCCACTTCTCCGGGTTGGTGGCCGCCAAGGTCCATCCCGATCCCATCCCCTACGCCGACGCCGTCACCACGACGACGCACAAGACCCTGCGCGGCCCGCGCGGCGCGATGGTCCTCTGCAAGGTCGAGGATCGCTTCGCAGGACGCCGCAAGGACAACGGCACCAAGGTGAAGACGCTCGCGCAACGCGTCGACTCCGCGGTCTTCCCGGGCATGCAAGGCGGCCCGCTCGACCACGTCGTGGCCGCCAAGGCCGTGGCCTTCAAGGAGGCCATGCGCCCCGAGTTCGCGGCCTACCAAAAGCAGGTGCTGAAAAACGCCACGGTGCTCGCGGAATCGCTCAAGGACCAGGGCTTGCGCATCGTCAGCGGCGGCACGGACAACCACCTGGTGCTCGTGGACCTCACCCCGCTGGGCATCGGCGGCAAGATGGCCGAGGCGGCGCTGGACCAGGTAGGGATCGCCACCAACAAGAACATGATCCCCTACGACACGCGCAAGCCGACCGACCCTTCGGGCCTGCGCCTCGGCACGCCGGCCATCACCACGCGCGGTTGCGACGAGAAGGACGCCGCGACGCTCGGGACGCTCATCGCCGAGGTGCTGCGCGCCCCGGAGGACGCCGCCGTGCTGGAGCGCGTCCGCGCCTCGGTGCTGGCCATGGCCGCGGAGCATCCGTTGTACCCCGGCTACAGCGTCCTGTGACCATCCTCGACGGAAAAAAGATCGCCGCGGACATCCGCGCGCGGGTCGCGGAGGGCATCGCGGCGCTCGGGCGCAGCCCGGGGCTCGGCGTCGTGCTCGTGGGCACCGACCCGGCCAGCCAGACGTACGTCCGGCTCAAGCAGAAGGCCTGCGCCGAGGTCGGCATCCGCTTCGAGCGCACGCTCATCCCGGCCGCCGCCACCCAGGACGACGTCGTCGCCGCGGTCCGCGCCTACAACGGCCGGTCGGACATCGACGCCGTGCTCGTGCAGCTGCCGCTGCCCGCGGGCATGGACGAGGACGCCGTCATCCGGACCATCGACCCGGCCAAGGACGTCGACGGCTTCCATCCGGAGAACGCGGCGCGTTTCGCCGCGGGGAATCCGCGTGTCGTGCCGGTGCTCATCAAGGCCATCCTGACGCTGCTTGCCGCCAGCGGCGCCAAGGCCGACGGCGCCCGTGCCGTGGTCTTCGCCAACTCCGCGGTCTTCGCCGACCCCCTGCGCCTGGCGCTGGAGCGGCGCGGCGCGCAGGTGGCGGTGGCGCTCAGTTCGGCGGTCGACGATCCCGCGCCGTACCTGCAGGGCGCGGACGTCGTCGTGGTCGCCGTCGGCAGCCCGGCCTACGTGCGCGCCGCGGACTGCATGGACGGCGCCGTCATCATCGACGTCGGCACCAACACCCTGCCCGAGGGCGGCTATGCGGGTGACGTCGAGCCGAGCGGGCATGAGTCGAAACCCGGTTGGCTCTCGCCGGTGCCGGGCGGCGTCGGACCGGTGACCGTGGCCTCGCTCACGGAGAACGTGCTGGAGCTGGCGCGCGGCTAGCGGCTGCCGTTGACGCTGAGCTCGGCGACCATCCCGATCAGCAGGACCGCGGCGGAAAACACGGCCAGGACCTCCGGGACGCGCAGCAGTGCGCGTCTTTGCGTCGGCAGGACGCGGCGGGCGCGCAGGTACGAGGCCACGAGGAGCAGATAGGAGACGCCGCCGAGCACGCCGCCGGTGAAACCGATGACGCGCACGAAACTGCGCGCCCCGAGCGCGAAGAGCGTCACCGGCGGGATGAGCGTCAGCGTCCAGGCCAGCCACTTGGGCAATTTGACGTCAAGGAGCCAGATGTCGCGCAGGTAGACGGACAGCGGCAAGAAGCTCGTGGCGATGCCGAGCAGCCCGAAGAGCGCGGCCACGCGGACGATGACCGGTCCGACGACGCTCACCAGCCCGCCCACGGCCTCCTCGGTGGTGCGCAGGCCGCTGGCGCCGGCCACCACCACGCCGAACGCCACGGTCACCCCGAGCGCGAGGAGCGTGCCGCGGACCACCGAACGCTCGGCGCCGGCACGGTCGCCGCGCATCACCTCGAGCACGGTCGGCACGGCGGCGACGCCGCCCATGGCGTAGACCGCGACGCCGAAGATCTGCAGGGCCCCGCGCGGGGCGAAGGCGGTGAAATGCGCAGGGACGATCTCCGGCACGACGATCGCCAAGAGCGCCAGCACGGCCAGGATGAGCGCGAAGGTGAAGAGCGCCTCGGTGCGCGCCATGGCCTCGCGGCCGCGCAGGACGATGACGCTGAACGCGGCGAAGCACAGGTACGCCCACATGTCCGGCCCGAAGCGCAGCGCCTCCGGCATCAGGATGTCGGCGAAGCGCCCGGCGGCGATGGTGTAGGCCAGCAGGCCGCCGTAGAAGCCCAACGCCGCGGCCGCGAGCGCGAAGGCGCCCCAGCGCGGCCCCAGGTACAGCCGCGCCGCGCCGACCTCGCGGATGCGCTCCGGCGTGGCCGCGATGAGCTGGGCGAACATCAGGTGGACCAGGGTGAGCACCACGCCCGCCAGGACGGTGACGCCGATCCCCCACGCCGTGCCGCCCACGACGTAGGCGTATGGGACGCCGAACAGGCCGACGCCGACGATGTAGCCGAGCATCGTCCCCGTGCCGACCAGGGCTGGGGGCATCCTCCGCATAGACCGGGGAATCATACCCGAAAACGCGGCGATCCGCGACCTCGACAGCCCCAGGACGCTCCCGTAAGATTGCCCTGCTATGGCGCTCCCCAAGGACTTCGTCCCCCCGCACAACACGGAAGCGGAGCAGTCGCTGCTGGGTTCGCTTCTCATCGACCGCGACGCCATGATCAAGGTCGCGGACATCGTGCATGCCGACGACTTCTACAGCGACGCCCACCGCCGCGTCTTCGAGGCCATGCTCGAGCTCTTCCGCAAGCGCGAGCCGCTGGACCTTCTGTCGCTCGCCAACCGGCTCGAGGAGCGCCAGGAGCTCGAGACGGTCGGCGGGCGCGCCGCGCTGGCCTCGCTCGCCAACGCCGTCCCCACGGCGAGCCACGTCGTCCATTACGCCAACATCGTCCAGAAGAAGGCCACGCTGCGCCGGCTGATCCAGGCCTCGCAGGAGATCACGGGCTTGGGCTTCGACGAAGGCGAGGAGGTCGAAGTGCTGCTCGACAAGGCGGAACAGAAGCTCTTCGGCGTCTCGCAGAAGTTCCTCAAGCAGTCCTTCGTCCCCATCACCGACGTGCTCGAGCAGGCCTTCGAGCGCATCGACGAGCTGCACCGCGAGAAAGGCAAGCTGCGCGGCATCCCCACCGGCTACCGCGACCTCGACAACCTGCTGGCCGGCATGCAGCGCTCGGACCTCATCATCCTGGCGGCGCGGCCCTCCGTGGGCAAGACGAGCTTCGCCTTGGACATCGCCCGGCAGGTGGCGGTGCGCCAGAAGGTCGCGGTAGGCGTCTTCTCGCTCGAGATGAGCAAGGAGCAGCTGGTGGACCGCCTGCTGTGCGCCGAGGCCGGCGTGGACCTCTGGCGGATGCGCACCGGCAAGCTCTCGGACAACGACACCCACTCGGACTTCTCGCGCATCGGCGCGGCCATGGGCGTGCTCTCCGAGGCGCCGGTCTACATCGACGACTCGCCCAACGCCAACATCATGGAGATCCGCACCAAGGCGCGCCGCCTCCAGATGGAGCACGGGCTGGGGCTGATCGTGCTCGACTACCTGCAGCTCATGGAGAGCCACGGCGGCAGCAAGGGCGACAACCGCACCCAGGAGATCGCCGAGATCTCCCGCGGCCTCAAGGGCATCGCCCGCGAGCTCAACATCCCGGTCATCGCCCTCTCGCAGCTGGCCCGCGCCGCCGAGCTGCAGAAGCCGGCCATCCCGCGGCTGGCCCACCTGCGCGAGTCCGGATCCATCGAGCAGGACGCCGACGTGGTGCTGTTCATCTACCGCAAGGCCGCCGACCCCAACTACCGCCGCGAGGAGCTGGCGCCCGAGGAGCGCCACATCGCCGAGATCCACATCGCCAAGCACCGCAACGGCCCCACCGGCATGGTCAAGCTGTACTTCGACGAGGAGCGCGTGTCCTTCAAGACGCTCGACGTGCGCAACATGCCCCCGCCGGCCATGGCCGCCGCACCGCCCGCGCCACGGCCGCCCGCAGCCCCGCCGACGAAACCGCCATCCACCCCCTTCTAACCGTCCCCTATGTTCAGCAAACTCAAGCAGTTCAAGCAGGCCAAGGAACTCCACAGCAAGCTCTCCGGCGAACGCGCCGAGGGCAGCGGCGGCTGGGGCAAGGTGACCATGACCATCTCCGGCGCCATGGAAATCGTCGACGTGAAGATCGACCCCGAGCTCCTCAAGCCGGAATCCAAGGACGCGCTCCAGAAGGCCGTCCGCGAAGCCGCCACGAACGCCATCCGCAACGGCATGCAGATCATGGCCAAGAAGGCCCAGGAGATGGGTGGCCTGCCGATGCAGCAATAGGATGCGTCCGAGCTTCCCGCCGGCCATCGAGAACCTGCTGCAGTCGCTGCGACGGCTGCCGGGCGTAGGCCAGAAGACGGCCCTGCGCTACGCCTTTGCGCTCTTGCGCGCGCCGGCCGCCGAGCGCGCGGCCTTCGCCACGGCGCTGGGCGATCTGAACCGCGGCCGGCTGGTGTGCTCCACCTGTTTCCACGTGGCCGGCAAGGACCCGTGCGCGTACTGCACGGACCCGCAGCGCAGCGACGCGACGATCTGCGTGGTGGCCGAGCCGCAGGACCTCCTGGCCATCGAAGCGACGGGCGCGTACAAGGGCCGCTACCACGTGCTCGGCGGCGTCATCCGCCCGCTCGACGGCCTGCGCCCCGAGGACCTCACGGTCATCCAGCTCGAGGAACGCATCCGCCGCGTCAGACCGGAAGAGGTCATCCTGGCGCTCGACCCGGACATGGACGGCGAGACGACGCTCCTCTACCTGCGCAAACGCCTGGCCGAGCTCCCGGTGCGCATCACGCGCCTGGCGCGCGGGCTGCCGGTCGGCGGCGATCTGGATTACGCCGACGAGACGACCCTCTCCGACGCGCTGACCGGACGGAGAGAAGCATGAAAAAACCGGCCCCTGGCGAGGGCCGGTCTTGTTTACGCCACCTTCTCGATCTTGATGCTGGAGAAGTTCTGGCGGTGGCCGACGCGCTTCTTGTAGCGGATTTTCGGCTTATACTTCACCACGTCCACCTTCTCGCCGCGGCCGTGCTCGACGACGCGGGCGGTGACCTTGGCGCCGGAGACCAGCGGCTGACCGATCTTCACGGCCGCGCCTTCGGCGTCGGCCACGAGGAGCACGTCCAAGTCGAGCACCTCGCCCTCCTTGACGGGCACGCGCTCGATGCGGAGGGTCTGCCCCTCCGTCACTTTGTATTGCTTTCCGCCAGTGCGGATGATCGCGAAGGCCATATCGGTAGGTCAGCTGTCGGCGGAATGATACAAGACCCCGCGGTCGGGGTCAAGGGGGCATCCTGTGGCTTTGCTGTGGGCGACCGTCAACCGCGCACTTCGACCGTATCCCCGATCTTCACCCCGTGCTGCGCGGCGAAGCCCGCCGGGACCTCGAGCACCATGTCCGCGGGCAGGCGCGGCTCGTAGATGCGCAGGAGCGCCGGGTCTTCCAGGGCGGCGCCCGACGGCGGCGGGACCTCCGGAGCGATGTCGACCACCACGCCGTCGCGGATCCAGAGGATGTCGATGGCGAAGCGCATGTCGCGCATCCAGATGGCGTGGCGCTCCTCCTTGGAGAAACGGAAAAGCATGCCTGCGCCGTCCGGCAGCGAGGCGCGGCCGGAGAGGCCTTTGCGGAGCGTCGGGATGCTGGAGGCGACCTCCGCGGCCACGGTCGTCCCGCCCACCGTGACCGTGGCGCGACCCAACCGCTGCTGGCTCCACCACAACCAGCCCCAGGCCAGGGCGAAGACGACGAGCGTGACGGCGATCAGCGTGCGTCTCATGCCTTCCGTCTACGGAACCCGCGGAACAGCACCCAGACGCCGGCGGCCATGATGACGGCCAGGATGGCGAAGGCGATGGCCTTGGTGCGCGTCTGTGCGAAGAGCCCGACCAGCCCGAAGACCAACGCCGCGGCGTAGAGCAAGAGGACCGCCGCCGGGACACGCAGCCCGGCGTCCACCAGCCGGAAGTGCAGGTGCGTGCGGTCGCCGCGCGCCGGCGAGACCTTGAGCAGGAAGACGCGCTGGACCACGACCCAGCCGACATCGAGCAGCGGGATGCCGAAGACCAAGAGCGTCGTCGCCACCTTGCTGCCGGAGATGACCGCCAGGATGCCGATGGCGTATCCGGCGAACAACGAGCCCCCCTCGCCCAGGAAGACGCGTGCCGGGTGCCAGTTCCAGGGCAGGAACCCGACGAAGGCCCCGGCCAGGATGAGCGCCAGCACGGCCGTGGCCGGCTGGCCGACCTCGGGCCGCAGCGCCACGAAGAAGATCACCGTGGCGGCGATGGCCGTGAGCCCCGAGACCAGCCCGTCCAGCCCGTCCAGGAACTTGGTGGTGTACATGAGCGCCAGCAGCCAGAACACGGTCAGCGGATCGGCCGGCCACGTGATGCCGCCGCCCAAGAAGGGCAGCCTCGTCCACTCCAAGGAAAGGATCTCGCCCGTCAGGGGGCTGCGGACGTACGGGATGTGCACGCCGAACGCCACCGCGACGATGGCGGCGGCAAGCGGAAAGACGACCTGCGCCGCAGGTCGCAGCCGATAGCGGTCGTCGAGGAACCCGCCGACCATGAGGATGGCGCCGCCGAGCAGCAAGCCGAGCAGCGAGCGCGCCGGGATTCCCGGACCGAAGTGCTCGCCGGAGAACACGCCCTGCTCCATGAACAGCGCGACGATGACGACGACCGGGATGAACACGGCCAGGCCGCCGAGCAGCGGGACGACGCGGCCATGCCGTTTGCGCTCCCCTTCCGGCTTGTCCACGACGCCGAGCTGCCGCGCCAGATGCGCGACCACCGGCGCGGTGAACAGCGCGCCGAGGAAGGCCAAGGCGGATCCGGCCAGCAGGAAGATGCCGAAGACGGGGGGCATAGGGGCCTCAGACGGGCGGCGCCTTGCGCACGCTGATGCTGCCGCCGACATCGAAGACCACCGTGTCGCGTCGGCCGACCTGGCTGGAGAGCAGGAAGGTCGCCAGGGCGTCCTGGACGCGCTCCTGGATGACGCGCCTGAGCGGCCGCGCGCCGAACGTCGGGTCGAAGCCGGCCTGCGCGAGCTCGGCCACCGCGCCCTCCGTGACCTGCAGGGTGATACCCTTGGCGGACAGCTGCTTGGCCACGCCCACCAGCATGCGACGGGCCACTTCGAGGATCTCGTCCTGGCTGAGCGGGCGGAACAGCACGATGTCGTCGAAGCGGTTGAGGAACTCCGGACGGAAGGTGCCGCGCAGCTCCTGTTCGAGCAACGCCTTCTTCATCTCGTCGAGCGGCATCCCTTGCCGCACGCCGTCCTGGATGTACTGCGCCGCGGCGTTGGACGTGGCGATGATGATGAGGTTGGTGAAGTCCACGGTCCGGCCGGCGGCGTCGGTCAGCCGCCCGTCGTCCATGACCTGCAGGAAGGCGTTGAGGACGTCCGGGGTGGCCTTCTCGATCTCGTCGAGCAACAGCAGCGCGAAGGGCTTGGCGCGCACCGCCTCGGTCAGCAGGCCGCCTTGGCCGGAGCCGGGCACGCCGACCAGCCGGTAGATGGCTTGGGCGTCCTGGTACTCCGACATGTCCAGACGGATCATGGCCGTCTCCTCGCCGAAGTAGGTCTGGGCCACGGTCTTGGCGAGCTCGGTCTTCCCGACGCCGGTCGGCCCCAGGAACAGGAAGTTGGCGATGGGCCGGTTCTCGGCGCGCAGCTCGGCGCGGGCGCGGCGGATGGCCCGTGCCACGGCGGCCACGGCCTCGTCCTGGCCGACCATGCGTTCATGCATGCGCTCCTCGAGCCCCAACAGCTTGCGGCCTTCGTCCTGGGTCACGGCGGTCACCGGCACCTTGGCCTTCTCGGAGACCAGCGTGGCCACGTCGTCGCCGGAGACGACGGCCTTCTCCCCGCGCTGCCGACGCACCTGGTGCGCGACCTCCTTGAGGATCTCGATGGATTTTTCCGGCTGGGCCCGCTCGCGCAGGTAACGGTCGGAAAGCGTCACGGCCTTCTCCACGGCGTCGTAGGAGAAGTAGACCTTCTGCTGATGCTCGATGCCGCCGGCCTTGGCCTCGATGATGCGGATGGCGGCGTTGACGTCCGGCTCGTCCACGGGAACGCGCTCGAAGGCCTCGGAGAGCGCCGAGCGCTGCACCGCGGCGCTGTCGTCCTCGGGCGTCGTCGTGGCGATGGCCAGGATGCCGTACTTCTTGAGCCCGTCGGCCAGGATGCCGGCCAGGTCGATGCTGCGGCCGCCGCCGGCGGAAATGCCGGTCAGCCCGTGGACGTTATGGATGGCCAGCACGATGTTCTTGGAGCGCGCGGCCTCGGTGAAGGCGGTCTCCAGCCGTTCGGCCGCCTCGCTGGCCGAGGCGCCGGCCACGAGTTTGGGCACGGACAGCGAGACCAGGCGCTTGTCCGAGAGCACGGCCGGCACGTCCTCCTCGACCATCCGTTCGGCGATGCCGCCCAGGAGCGCTTCCTTGCCGACGCCGTGTTCGCCCACCAGCAGCACGCTCTTGCCGCCCCCCTCGAGCACACGGAAAACCTGGTCGATGAGCGCGTCGCGCTCCACGAAGGGCGGCAGGTAGCCGAGCCGGGCGAAATTGGTGAGATCGTCGCCGAGGGAATCCAGGAAGGGCGTCGCCAGGGAGGTCATCGCACGGTTGACGGGGCCCTTGGGACGGAACTGGGCGCGCCGGCGGCCGGCGTGCCATCGCTCGCGCAGCTCGGTGGCCACACGGACCCACGCCACGGCGTTCTCGACCTTCTCCGGCGGACAGCCGAGGTCCAGGAAGATGTCCTGGACCGGCCCCTCCTGGCGGACGATGACCAGCAGGAGCTCGGTCGGCCGGACGCGGGTCTGCTTGGCGTCGGCCGCCTCGCGGTAGGCACCGAAGAGCGCGCTGATGGACGCGGGATCGAAGCGCAGCGGCCCGTCGGCGCCCTGTTCCGCGCCGAGGGCGCGTTCCAAGCGCTCGCGGACGGCCTGTCCGGGGATGCTGAGCCGTGCCAAGAGCAGCCCGATCGACGGCGTGGTCACGAGCCCACCGAGCAGATGCGCCGGGGCGACGCGGCCGTGGCCGAACTTGGCGGCCACGAGATAGGCCTCCTCCACGGCCTGAAGCGCGTCCGCGGTATAGGCGCGGGAGACGTCCTCGCGGAGCGTCTTGGCGGCGCGTTCCGCTTCGGCCCAGTCGGCCTCTTCCGCGGGCGCGTGCTCCTCGCCGAACTTGGCGTGACGCACCCGTCCGACGGCTTCGGACTCACGCACCAGCCGGTAGCCCAAGTAGGCGTCCGTCCAGAGCGACAGCAGGAACAGCAACGTCCGCCAGCTGCCGGTCTTGAGCCAGAAGGCCTCGGTCAGCGCCGGTGCGCGCTCGATGAGCACGTACCAGCCGAACTGCCCGAGCGCCAGGACGCCGACGACGAGCAGCGTGAAGTTGATGGCCCCGCGCACGGCACGCTCGCCCCGCCGCTCGGCGATGGAGAGACGGTCGATGGCCGTGTCCCAGACGAGGAACCGGCCGTGGAAGCGCAGGGCGGAGCGGGTCAGGTCGGCGAACATATCAGGATGCCGGCACCACCAGGCCGCCGACCTGCAGCGCGATGAGCGCGGCCAAGGCGGGCGGGAACAGGGCCCACAACGCGATGAGCGCGGCCAACAGCGCCAGGGACACCAAGAACCAGATGCCGCGGCCGACGACCTGGAAGACGCGCAGGAAGAAGCTGATGACGCGGCCCCAGAGGTCGGTCTGGCCGAACATCGGCACGAAGAGGTTCTTGAGCCAGACCCCCAACCCGATGGACTGCCACTGGTACCGCGCGGAGCCGGCGCACCAGGCGAGGAACTTCGCGAAGCCCCGGGTGTACCACCACACGGGGAAGGCCACCACGTCCCCCAACAGGTCGAGAAGGACGAAGCGGGCCGCGGCGACTGCGGCGTTCTGCGCCATACGTGGGTATTCTAGCAAAGAAAAACGCCGCACACATCATCTGCGTGCGACGTCCCGAGGCCGAGACCTCCGGTGAGGCCGAGGGAACCTGCCGGTACCGTCAGGACGCGAGCATGACCTCGGTCGTCGTGGTCTCGCCGGTGTCCGGATCCGCGATGTCGAAGCGGATGGTCCCGCCGCGGACGTACTGGCAGAACGGCACGTGGGGAAGGATCGCCGGCAGCGGCGTCATGCCCACGTACGGCTGACAGCGGTGGCCGTTGCTGGCGTACGCCAGCGGCGCGCCGTCCACCGGCCCGCGGACCGTGACGTCCTTCCAACGACGGCGGTCCTCGTCGTCGCCGTGCACCACCCGCCAGCCGTCCTCACCCAGCGCCCAGTAAAGCGGCTGGCCGGCCAGGATGGACACGCAGTGCGTGTTGATCTCCCGATAGCGGCCGACCGCGGGCAGGTCGCGGCGCATGCCGTAGGTGGCGGCGCCGTACAGCAGTCCCCGGTAGCCCTCGTAAGCCACCAGGAACAGCCGCCGCCGACCGTCGAGGTGCGTGACCTCCGCTCCCCTGCGCCGCAGCTCGGCGATGCGCTCGCGCACCGGCCGCGGCAAGCGGAACTCGCGGAGCTTGTCCCAGGCCACCAGCGCGCCGTGGAAGACCACGGTGAAGACCGTGCCGGTGACGAACGCCTCTCTCTCGCCCATCAGGTACCTCCTCCGCCGAGGATGGCGCAAAAGGACGGCCGTGTCAATCCTACATCGCCCCTGCGGCGATGCCCGCACGGATGCGGCGCATCAGCTCCAGGTAGAAATGGACGTTATGGATCGTCGCCAGACGCTGGCCGAGCGGCTCCTCCACGGAAAAGAGGTGCCGGACGTAGGCGCGGCTGTGGTGGGTGCAGGTGAAGCAGGCGCACGTCGGGTCGATGGGCGCGGCGTCGGCGGCGTACCGCTCGTTGGTGACGTGGAGCACCTCGTAAAAACCCGCATCCTTCCCCAACGCGGCCATGTCCTTCCAGACGTACAGCGATCCATGGCGGGCGTTGCGGGTGGGCAGCACGCAGTCGAACATGTCGCAGCCGCGCTTCACGTACCCGACGATCTCCTCGGGCTTGCCTGCGCCCATCCAGTAGCGCGGCTTGTCGGTCGGGAGGATCCCGTTCACCAGCTCCGTGAGCGCGTAGCTCTCCGCGCGCGGCTCGCCCACCGAGAGGCCGCCGTGGGCGTAGCCGTCGAAGCCGATGGCCACGAGCTCCTCCGCCGAGCGCCTCCGGAGATTCGGGAATGTCGACCCCTGGACGATGCCGAACAATTTCCGTGTTCCATGCTCATGCCGGGCCCACCATGCCTTCTGTCGGCGCGCCCACATGAGGGTGCGCTCCAGCGCGACGTGCGCCTGCGCCTCGCCCACCGGGTAGTCCACGAGGTCGTCCAGGATCATGGCGACGTCGGAGCCGATGGCCTGCTGGACCTCCTGCGAGCGCTCCGGCGTGAGCGCATGCGTGCTGCCGTCGATGTGCGAGCGGAAGGCCACGCCTTCGTCCGTGACCGTGCGCATGGCGGCGAGCGAGAGCACCTGGTAGCCGCCGGAATCCGTGAGGATCGGCTTCGCCCAGCCCATCAACCCATGCAGGCCGCCCAAGGCGCGCAGCGTCTCCACGCCCGGCCGGAGCATGAGATGGTAGGTGTTGGAGAGGATGATGTCGGCGCCGGCGGCCTCGAGGTCCGGGACGTCGATGGTCTTGACGGCCCCTTTGGTGGCGATCGGCATGAAGCACGGCGTCGGGACGGCGCCGTGTGCGAGGGTCAGCGTGCCGGTGCGGGCGGCGCTCTTGGCGGAGGTCCGGGAGACGGCGAACATGCACGGTGTATAACAGGTTTCATCGCCTCTGTGTAGGGGCGACCCCATGCGGTCGCCCAGCAGGGCAGACGCATTGGTCTGCCCCTACACCAGTAATGCTAGAATGGTGCGGTATGCTGTTCCGCGACCGCGAGGATGCCGCACGTCAGCTTTTGGCGCTGCTGCGGGAGAAGCGCGTCGCGGCGGATCTGGTGCTGGCCCTGCCGCGCGGCGGCGTGGTGCTCGGGCAGATCGTCGCCGAGGGGTTGGGCGTGCCGCTCGACCTGGTGATCCCGCGCAAGATCGGCGCGGCGGGCAACCCGGAGTACGCCATCGGTGCGGTCACCGAGGCAGGCATCGCCGTCTGGAATGAGACCGAGAAGAAGCTCGCCGACGCTTCCTGGCTCGAGAAGGCCGTGGCCGAGGAGACGGCCGAAGCCAAGCGACGCCGCACCACGTACTTGCCGGGCGGCAAGCGGCTTCCGGTGAAGGGCAAGCGCGTGCTCGTGGTCGACGACGGCATGGCCACCGGGCTGACGATGCGCGCCGCCGTGGCGGAGCTGCGCGCCGAGGGCGCCAAGCGCATCACCGTGGCCGTCCCCGTCTCCGCACAGGACACCCTCGCCGCCATGGAGCCGCTCGTGGACCGGCTCATCGTCCCGCACGCGCCGGAGACCTTCGGCGCGGTCGGCCAGTTCTACGGGACGTTCGACCAGGTCACGGACGACGAAGTCGTGGCCATGCTCAAGAAGCGCGTATGACGGTCTTCATCGAAAAGAGCGCCGCGCATCTCGCCCCGGCCGTCCGTCGCGCCAAGCACGCGCTCGGGCGGTCCGAGGGGATCCGGTTCCCCGACGGCGAACGCGGCGTCCGCATCCTGTCCCCCGTCTCCGGCAAGACCGTGACGCTGCTGGCGAACGTGTTGCCCGACCCCGCATCGTTCTTCGACCTGCTGTCGCTGCACTGGGCGCTGCTGGAGCGGAACGCGCGCGTCCGCCTCGCCGTCCCGTACATGTCCTACGGCCGGCTCGACCGGCTCACGGACAGGGGGGAGAGCGCCACCGGCGCGATGGTCGCCGGCACGCTTTCCTGCTTCGGCCAAGACGGCCTGGCCGTGCTCGACCCGCACAGCCAGGCCATCGTCGCGGCGCTCGGCAAAAGGGTGCGCCTCGTCTCCGCGCTGCCACTCTTCGCCGCGGCGCTGCGCCGCGCCGGCATCGGCGCCGTCGTCGCTCCGGATCACGGCGCGCTCCCCCGCGCCCGGGCTCTCGCCAAGCTCCTTCCCGGGACGCCGACCGTGACGCACGTCGAGAAGGTGCGGCTCGGTCCCGGAAAGGTCGTGGCGCGCACGCTCGTCGGCGCGGTCCGCGGCAAGCGCGCGCTCCTGGTCGACGACATGATCGATACCGGCGGGACCATCGAGGCCGCGGCCCGACTGCTGCAC
>CAZYLV010000014.1:0-19639 GCA_964648865.1 uncultured Gammaproteobacteria bacterium
ATTTTCCTCCCGTATGTCCCAGGACAACCTGATCAAGCTGGAGTGCACCAAGTGCCACCGGGTGGGGTATTTCTCCCGCAAGAACAAGAAGACCATCAAGGCGCGCCTTGAGCTCTCCAAGTTCTGCCGGTGGTGCAAGACGCACCAGGCGCACAAGGAGACGAAGTAAGCCACGGCGACCCGCCCAGCGGGTCGCTTTGCGTCTATGTCCGAGGTCCGGGAATCGCTCCGCTACCCCAACGCCACGGTCTTCGCCGCGAGCTTCATCCTGATGTCCCTGGAGCTCGTGGCCGGCCGCTTCATGGCGCCGTATCTCGGCGTCTCCATCTTCACCTGGACCTCGGTCATCGGGGTCATCCTGCTGGGCATCAGCGTCGGCAACTGGTTGGGCGGCCGGCTCGCGGACGCCGACCTCCGGCGCGACCATCTCTCCACGCTCTTCCTCGTCGCCGGGCTGGCCACCATGGCCGTGCCGTTCATCGTCCGGCTCATCGGCAATCCGCTGGCGGCGTCCAACATGCCGCTGATGTTCACGGCGCTGCTCTTCGCGACTTTCGCCTTCCTGCCGGCGTCGCTGGTGCTCGGCGCCATCTCGCCGATGGTCGTGAAGTTCGACCTGACCGATCTGGAGCGCACCGGGCGTACCGTGGGGCGCATCTCGGCCTTCGGGACGCTCGGCAGCATCCTCGGCACCTTCGCCACCGGTTTCTTCCTCATCGACCTGCTGGGCACGACGCAGATCGTCCGGCTGGCGGCGGTGGCGCTGCTCCTGCTCGGCGCCGCCGTCCGGACGCGGTTCCGCTGGGCCTCCAAGGGCGGCGCCGCGTTGGGACTCGTGGTGGCCACGTCCTTCCTGGCGCCGACGCCATGCACCGAGGAGACGCGCTACTACTGCATCCGCGTCACGGAGATGGACGACTACCTCGTGCTGCGGCTGGACCACCTGGTGCACAGCTACGTCAACCGGGCCCACGTCGGCGAGCTGGGGTACGAGTACGAGAAGGTCTACGCCACGCTGATGGAAGCGCGCGGCGCGCAAGCGCCGCGCGTGCTCTACGTGGGCGGCGGGGGATATACCATGCCGCGCTACGTGGAAACCTCCTATCCGGGCTCGACCAACGTCGTCGTGGAGATCGACCCCGGCGTCACGGCGGTCGTCCACGATCGGCTCGGCCTGCCGCGCGACACGGCCATCCGCTCCATCAACGAGGACGGCCGCATCGCCTTGCGCAAGATGCCGGAGGAAGAGCGCTACGACTTCGTCTTCGGCGACGCCTTCAACGACTACTCGGTGCCGCACCACCTCACGACGCGGGAGTTCCATGCGTTGGTCAAGCGGCACCTCGCGCCGGGCGGCACCTACGCCGTCAACATCATCGACGACGCGCGGCACGGCCGCTTCCTGGCGTCGACGGTCAAGACGCTGCAGGGCGAGTTCGCGCATGTCAGCGTCATCCCGCTCGGCACGGGTTGGAAGGAGAAGGGGCGCAACACGTTCGTCATCGTCGCCAGCGACGTGCCGCTGCCGGAGGCCTATGCCGGCACGGCGCCGCGCGGGGTCCGCATCGAGGGGGAGGGGAGCGCGGAGCTCTGGGATCGGCTGCATCACGTGGTGCCCGCCGCCGAAGTGGACGCCTTCGTGGCCGAGAAGGAGGCGATCGTCCTGACGGACGAGTACGTGCCCGTGGACATGATGTTGGCGCCGCTCTTCTCCGACGCCTTCGGGATATGAAAAACCGACGCCTCAGCGTCGGGGGTCTGGCGGCTGGAGCAGCTCGCCGTCCCAGGTCCAGGTGCTCTCTTCCGAGGGGCAGATCGCGCAGCCCATCCGCAGGCAGCAGAAGCGTCCCGCGATCGCCTCCGCGGTCACGGCCCCGACGGGCCGGATCTGGAGCATCCAGACCCCGTCGCCCGGGAAGATCGGCTCCTCGCAGAGCGGGCAGGAGATGATCCGCGGGATGAGCCAGGCGATGACGCAGTCGGCGCAGCGGCGGTCATCCTCGGTCTTGGGCGCGACGATGGCGCCGCGTACCCGCACCTGGAACCGCCAGGCGTCCCGGTGGCCGCAGCGGTAGCGGCGCGGCCAGAGGGGCCAGAACGAGCGGAAGACCACCTCATCCGGCTTGTCCGGCCTCCCTTTGGCGATGCGATACGGCATCCTTCCTCCTTGGGCGCACCTTGCGGGAGAACGGAAGGCGCGTCAACCCTTGCCGCGGATGCCCGTTTCCGGTATCTTCTCCCTGCTTGGGGGCGTCGTTCAATGGTAGGACCCGGGTCTCCAAAACCCGTGACGTGGGTTCGATTCCTACCGCCCCTGCCAGAAAAGCGCGACATGCGTCGCGCTTTTCTCGTTCGGGGAATCGGGCGCAGGAGACGATAAGCGTATCTTCCAGGGCCTATGGTATGATGCGACATATGCGCATGCGCATCGCTGCCATCGGTGTCGCCCTCGTCGTGTCCGCATTCGCCGCTCCGCAGGTGTCCGCCGAGGTCGCGGCAGGGACGCTGATCAGGGGGTCGTTGCCCACAGTCTACTATGTCGGCACCGATGGTCGGCGGCATCCCTTTCCGAATGCCCGGGTGTATGCCACCTGGTACTCCGACTTTTCAAGCGTCCGACGGATTTCCGACGCGGAGTTGGGGACCATTCCGCTGGGCGGCAACGTGACCGTCCGTCCTGGGGAGCGCATGGTCAAAGTCGAATCCGATCCGAAGACGTATGCCGTGAGCCGTGGCAGCGTGCTGCGTTGGGTGACGGGCGAGGCCGTGGCACGAACCCTCTACGGGACCGATTGGTACCTGAAGATAGAGGAGGTCTCCTCCGCACTGTTCGGCAACTATACGGTCGGCGAGCCGATTACGGAGGTGGCCGCATACTCGCCGGCATCGGAACGCGATGCGGTGCGGACCATCGCGGAGAACGTCGTGACCGCCGCGCCCGCACTGAGCCCGTCGCCGACACCCGCCGGTTGCGCTTACCAGAACCCGTCCTGTCCGTCAGGCCAGGTCTGCAGCGGCAACACCTGCATCGTCCCGACATGCACGACCGATGCCGATTGTTCCCCGGAGACCCCTGGCCTTTACGAATGCCGGGGTTTCACCTCATGCATCCGCAGGACGTTCAGCTGCAATGGGGCGTGCGGCAGCGGGGAAACGTGCGTCAAGGACCGATGCATCCCGCTGGACCAGGTGTCGTACGTCGACGACCGCCAGTCCTATCCGTGCGCTGCGGCGGACGTCTTCGTGGACGGTGCGTGTCGGCCGGCGACCTATGTTCTGGTCGTGGCGCAGAATCCTGACGTCGATACGGCGCTCTTCGACCGGCGCGCCAAGGAGTCCATGGCGGTGCTGCTCGAGACCACGCCGCTCGGCGGCTGCGACCGACGGCGCATCAAAGTATATCTGCAACACGGTTTCTGCTGTTCGGATCTCCATACGAAAAATTGCATGGAGCGCGTGCATGCCGGGTACGATGCCGCCGTCCTCTTCAACAACGGCGACTTCGGTTCGTGCGTGGCGTCGAGCGGCAGCGGCGACCGCCTCGCCTTCGTCAATCAGGATGCCATCGCCGCCGTCCCTCACGAGTTCGGCCACATCTACGGCCTGTGGGAAGGGTATTGTTACCTGCCGCATGCGTCGAACCCCAACCCCGTGGACTTCGATACCGGACGGTGCCGTCCCGCCGGCGCCGACCTTGCCGCGGTCTGCGGCCGGATGCCGACGGGGGATTCCGTGACGCCCTACGAATGCACCGGCATGCCCAACGGCTACGGCTGGCCGACCATCATGGGCCGCCTCAACGTCGAGCCGGGCGCTCCGGGCTTCGGGTTCACCGACGTGGAGTACCAGCACCTCGGGCGGAACGTCGCGTGTCGGGCGTAGGAGCATCGTACGGTCACGCTGCTCTTCGCGGCCAAGGACACGGAGCGCAACGACGCGGTGGCGCTCAAGGCCATCCTCCGGGCGTGAGGGACCGGGCTTGCGCTCGGCCCCTCCTGCTGTTATACACCCCACCATCACCGCACCGCCGGCCGGTCGGCCCGGCGCGGTGCGTCCTTTCCCCGAGCCGACCGAGAGGAATGCGATGGACCCCAACGACAAGATGGCCGCGCTCAGCCCGTCGCTGCGCGCCAAGATCGTCACTGGCGAGCGGGACTACGCGCCCCGTCCCGAGACGCCGGTCTCCAACTGGCTCGTGGCCACCAAGCGGCACTGTAACGGCGGCCGTACCGTGGACGCCGGGCTGTGGCTCAAGCGCCACTGCGACGCCGGCGGCAAGCTCTTCGTCACCATGTCCGGCGCGGCGTCGTCCTTCCAGGTCGGCGTCGCGCTGTGCGAGCTGATCCGGGCGGGCAAGGTCGGGGCAATCAGCGCTACCGGCGCCTGCATGGAGGAGAGCCTGTACCGGCTCGTGGCCCAGAGTCGGTACGCCTACATCCCGGAGTACGCCGACCTCACGCGCGCCGAGGAGAAGGAGCTCGACCGCGCGGGGTTCCGCCGCATCACCGACACCTTCCTCCCCGAGGAGGAGTCGGTGCGCGTGGTGCTCGAGGACCTCATGGCGCTCTGGCAGGAGGCCGCGGAGAAGGGCGTGCGCCGGCACTGGCACGAGTACTTCTTCCAGCTCTTCGAGACCCAGCGCATCAGGCCCGACCCCGCGGCGGACGAGGGCCACTGCTGGCTCTACCAGGCGTGGAAGCACGGCGTCCCCGTCTACGTCCCGGGCTGGGAGGACTCCACGATGGGGAACATCTTCACCCACGCTTGCTACGCCGGACACCACGAGTTCCTCAAGGCGTTCCGGCTCGAGACGCCGGTCTTCTCCGGCGTGGTCCGCCCCGCCTTCGAGTACATGCATCACCTCGCCGAGTGGTACATGACCGTGACGAAGGAGCGGAAGCTCGCCTTCCTGCAGCTCGGGGGCGGTATCGCCGCCGACTTCCCGATCTGCGTGGTGCCGCACCTCAAGAAGGACTATCTCGCGGAGCGTCCGCTCGAGGAGCAGGAGCAGCTCATCCCGACGTGGGCCGCCTTCGTGGAGATCCACGTCACGCCCATGAGCTGCGGCTCGTACTCGGGGGCCGGCTTCAAGGAGAAGATCACCTGGGGCAAGTTCGAACCCGACGCCTTCGGGATGCAGGTCTTCGGCGATTTCACCTCGGTCTTCCCGGACATCGCCGCGCTCGTGCTCGGCAAGTGAGGCCCGCGCGCAGGACCGGCATCGCCCGGTCCGGCGCACGGGCTTTTTCTTTTTTCGGCTTCCGGTGCTCATCGTGTCGCGGTATCATGGGGCGGCCTATGTCCGTCCTCGTCCTCGTCCGCCACGGCGAATCGCGCTGGAAGGTCGGCACCGGGTTCACGGGGGGGGTGGAGGTGCCGCTCAGCGTGGCCGGCATGGGGGTGGCGCCGCGCTGCGCCGTCCACTGCAAGCCGTATGCCATCGACGTGGCCTTCACCTCGGCGTTGGAGCGCGCCCATGAGACGCTCTTCATCGTCCTCTCGCAGCAGGACCGCACCGGCATCATGCAGCACGGCTACAGCGCGCGGTACGGGAAGTGGATCCGCGCGTCCATCCGCTGCGGCGAGGGCGACATCCCGGTCTTCGCCAACCCGCTCCTCAACGAGCGCTACTACGGCGCGCTGCAGGGGATGGAAAAGGGGGCGGCCGAGCGGAAATTCGGCAAGGCCAAAGTGCTCGCGTGGCGCCGCGGCTTCGCGGCGCGCCCGCCGGGCGGCGAGAGTTTGGCCGACACCTTCCGCCGCGTCTCGCCGTACTTCTCGTTGCGCATCCAGTCCCGGCTCCGCGCGGGCCAGAACGTGCTCCTTGCCGGCCACGGCAACACGCTGCGCGCCATCATCAAGCGTATCGAGGGGCTTTCGGACGAAGAGATCTCCTTCGTCGACCTGCCGCAGGCCGCGCCGCTCGTCTATGAATACAGAAGCGGCTCCTACCGGCGCATCGCCGGGGAATACCGTTTGGACCGTCCGCTCCGCTGACCGTTTGCCTATGCACCGTCTCGCCATCGTGCCCCTGCTCGTCCTGCTCGGCGCAGGCTGCGTTTCCGCGCCGCCGTCCGTGACGTCCTCCGACACGGCATATGACGCCAGCGGCCAGGGCCTGACCACGATATCCGCCGAGTTCTTCCTTTCGCACGCCGCGCTGGAGTCGCTCGACCTTTCGGACAACGCGCTCACCGGTGCGCTGCCCGCCGAGATCGGCCGCCTGCAGCGCCTCAAGACGCTCGACGTCAGCGGCAACGCCATGACCGGCGTGCCCGCCGAGATCGGCCGTCTCAAGGACCTGGAGACCCTCGACCTTTCCGACAATCGGTTGACCGGCCTGCCGCTCGAACTCGGGGAGCTCACGCAGTTGCGCGTGCTCGACCTCACCGGCAATCCGGTGTCCGAACAGGACCTGGCCCAAATCGCCGCGCGTCTCACGGACACCGACATCCGCAGGTGAAAAGACGCCTTCTTGAGGCGTCGGCGCGCGTCCGTCGGCCTGTGTCAGGGCACGCGTGACGTGGTATGCTGTATCGGAACAGAGGAGGATATGGACCAAGGGAACATCCGCAGCCCCAGGTTTGCCGCGGCAGGATTGGCCGTCCTGCTGCTCATGGGCTCCGGCTGCGCCGCGCCTCCCGTGCCGCCCGAGGCCTCCGGTCCGGTCGAGACCGTCCGCATCGCCAACATCGGCGAGTTCACGATCCTCAACCTGATCGCCCGCGAGAAGGGGTTCTTCGCCGCCAACGGGCTTGACGCGCGCATCGAGGAGTACGACTCGGGTGCGACCTCGGTGGGCGCGGTCCTGGCCGGGGAGGCCGACGTCGCCGTCGCCGCGGACTTCGTCGGCGTGCGGCGGATGTTCGACGAACCGGACCTGCGCATCCTCGGGCATGTCAGCGACCACGAGGTCTTCCGGCTGATCGGCCGTCGCGACAAGGGCATCTCCGCGCCGCAGGACCTCGCGGGCAAGACGATCGGCGCGACGCTCACCACGGCCGGCGAGCTGCTCCTCGGCCGCTTCCTGACGGTGCATGGCCTCATGGCCTCCGACGTCACCGTGGTCGACATGGCACCGACCGAGATGGTCGCGGCCATCGAAGCAGGTGCCGTGGATGCGGTGCTGGTCTTCAATCCGCATGCCTACGGCATCGAGCGGCGCCTAGGGGAGCGCGTGGTGTCCTGGTCGGCGCACGCCGGCCGTCGCACGCTGGCGGTGCTCTACACGTCGCGGCAGTTCGTCGAAGGGCGCCCGCAGACGGCGGAGCGCTACCTGCGCGCGCTGGCTCAGGCCCAGGCCTACCTCGCGGACCACGACGCGGAGGCGCGCGGCATCCTGACGTCGGCCATGGGGTACGAGTCCGCGTACGTCGACGCCATATGGCCCGACTTCCGTCACCGTCTGGCGCTCGACCAGGACCTGATCGTGACCTGCGAGGATCAAGCGCGGTGGCTCATCTCCCGCGGGCTGGTGGAGGCCGGCGACGTGCCCAACTACCTGGACCGCATCTGGTTCGACGGGCTCGAGCGCGTGGCCCCCGGTGCCGTGACCATCATCCACTAGCCGGACCGCATGAAGATCCGGACGCTTCTCCTGCTCATCGCCGCCGCGTCGGTCGTCTTTCCGGGCGTGATCGGCACGTTGGCGGTCCTCGCCACGCAGCGCACCGACGCGCTCGCCGCCCAGGGCGCGCGGGCCCAGGAGCTCATCGAGGGATCCTTCACGCTCCATGCCTTCGCCCAGGAGTACGTCGTCCATCCCGGCGCCCGACCGCAGGCGCAATGGCGTGCGCAGCACGCGGCGCTGGATGCCCTGCTCTCCTCGCCGTCGCTCGCGGACGAGCCCAGCAGCCGCTCGGTGCCGCAGCTGCGCGACGACCTTGCGGCGATCCGACGCTCCTTCGAAGACCTGGTCGCCGCCGCGGAGGCGCCGACCTCGGACCCGTCCCTCGGAAGCCTGATCGCAGGCGACCTCCTCGTGAAGACGCAGCGTCTCATCTCCCACGCCGGCGCCACGGCCGACGCCGCCTTCGCCGCCCAGGCCGCGGCGCGCGCGCGTGCCGACCGGCTGATCTTCTTCATGCTCGCCGCGCTGGCCGTCGCCGCGACATCGACCATCGTCTTCCTCTCCGCGCGGATCCTGGGGCCGATCGCCCGGCTGCAGAAGGGCACGGACATCATCGGCCGCGGCGACTTGTCGCACCGGATCGACGGCCACGGCGACGACGAGATCGCCCGGTTGGCGCGGGCCTTCGACGGGATGACGGCCAAGCTCAAGGAAACGTACGATTCCTTGGAGGCGAAGGTGCGCGCGCGGACCGGCGAGCTCAAGGGCTTGAGCGACCGGTACCGGCAGCTCCTCCAGAGCATCGGCGACGGCGTGGTGGCCATCGACCGCGATTGGACGGTGACGCTGTGGAACCCTGCCGCGGAGCGTCTCACCGGCTGGAGGCGGGAAGAGGCCGTCGGGAAGCCGCTCCGCGAGGTGGCGACCTTCCTCTATGAGCACAGCGGCAAGGAGAACCTGTCCTTTATCGAAGACGCCATGGTCTTCGGCGAGCCGCGGACCATCACGGAGAAGACGGTCCTGGTGCGGCGGGACGGCCGGCAGCTGCCCATCAGCGACAGCGCCGCCCCCGTCCACGACGAGCGCGGCGTCGTCGTCGGCGCCATCGTGGTCTTCCGCGACGCCACGCTGGAGCGCGAAGCCATGGAGATGCGCTCGGATTTCACCTACGCCGCGCACCAGCTCCGCACGCCGGTCACCAAGGCCATGTGGTCCGTGGAGGAGGCCATGGCGCACGAGGAGCGGCCCGACGTCCGCAAGACCATCGAGGACGCCTACTTCGCGCTCAAGAGCGTGGTCCGGCTCAACGATCAGCTGCTGCTCGTCTCCCAGCTCGACCAGAGCCTCGTGCATCCGGACCGGGAATACGTGCAGCTCCAGATCTTCGTGGCCGGCGTGGCCAAGGATGCCATGGCCCAGTGCCGCGCCCACAACCTCACCCTCCAGGCGCCGACCGTCCCGCAGACCTGGGGGGTCGAGACGGACCCCAGGCTGTTGCGCCGTGCCATGGACGAGCTCGTGGACAACGCCGTGGCATACGCCGCCGACCGCAGCACCGTCGCCATCGACGTCTCGGAGCGCGATGACGGCTATCTCCTGGAGGTCCGCAACACCGGCATCGGCATCCAGCAGGAACAGCATCCGCTGGTCTTCACCAAGTTCTTCCGCGGCAGCAACTTCGACACGACCCGCATCATCGGCGCCGGGCTCGGCCTGTACATCGCCCGAGAGTACCTGCGCCTGCTCGGCGGGAAGATCTGGTTCGCCTCCGTGGAGGGCGGAGAGACCGTCTTCTCGGTGTTCGTCCCCAAGGACGTCGGACGCGCCGCCGCGTGATACAATGGCGGCATGAAGGGAGCGAACGTCACGGACGTCTTTTTGCTGTTCGCGCGTGCCGCGCTGCGCTATCGGTGGCGGCTCCTGTTCCTGGTCGCGTTCACGGTCCTGGCCGTGGGGTCGGAGACCGTCCAGCCGTGGGTCATCAAGGAGCTGTTCGACCGCCTGGAGACCACGAGGCCGGCGGTGGCGACCATCGGCGTCTTCCTGCCGGTCATCCTCGGGTTCGCCGCGCTCAAGGCCTTCGGCTGGACCATGTGGCGGCTCCAGGCCTTCGTCAACCACCGCTTCCAGCCCGCGGTCATGGCGGACCTGGAGGAGGAGGCCTTCGGCTACCTGCTCGGCCATTCCTACCGGTTCTTCGCCGACACCTTCGCCGGTTCGTTGGTGAAGAAGGTCGGCCGTCTGGCGCGCGCCTTCGAACGCTTCGCGGATGAGGTGGTCTTCCAGATCGTCCCGGTCGCCATCGTCCTCGTGTCCGCGACGGTCGGTCTGGCGTTGCAATGGCCGCTCTTGGCGGCCATCTTCGTCGCGTGGGTGGCGGTCTTCCTCGCCTTCAACGCCTTCGCGGCACGCTGGGCCGCGCGGACCGACGCCGTGACCGCGGCGTTGGATTCCGAGACGGGCGGCGCGCTCGCCGATGCCGTCTCCAACGCGGTGACCATCAAGCTCTTCCCGGCGCACCGCTACGAGCGGGAGAAGCTGGACGAGGCGCTGCGCCGGCGCGCCCGCGCCCAGACGCGCAGCTGGGACAGGCACGACATGATCTTCGGCGTCCAAGGCGGCTTGACCATCGTCATCGAGGTGGCGCTGATGTATCTCGGCGTGCTCGCCTGGATCGGGGGGACGTTCTCGCTTGGCGACCTGGCCTTCATCCAGACCTTCCTGGCGATCGTGTTCCGGAAGGTCTGGGACATCAGCCGTTCGTTGCGCCACATCTTCGTCTCCTATGCCGACGGCAAGGAGATGGTCGACATCCTCAAGGCTCCGCACGGCGTGCGGGACGCCCGAGGCGCCAGGCCGTTGGCGGTGAAGAAGGGCGCGGTGGCCTTCAAGGACGTGACCTTCGCCTTCGCCCGCAAGCCGGTGCTCTCGCGGTTCTCGTTGTCCATCGCGCCCAAGGAGAAGGTCGCGCTCGTGGGCCCCTCCGGCGCGGGGAAGTCCACCATCACCAAGTTGCTCTTCCGCTTCTACGACGTGCAGGGCGGCAGGATCGCCGTCGACGGGCAGGACATCGCCCGGGTCACGCAGGACTCGCTCCGCAGCCGGATCTCGCTCGTGCCGCAGGAGCCGATCCTCTTCCATCGCACGCTCCTCGAGAACATCCGCTATGGGCGGCGTGCCGCCACGGACGCGGAAGTGGTCGCCGCGGCCAAGAAGGCGCACTGCGACGGGTTCATCGAGGCGCTGCCCAAGGGCTACGGCACGTACGTCGGCGAGCGTGGCATCAAGCTCTCCGGCGGCGAGCGCCAACGCGTGGCCATCGCCCGGGCCGTCCTCAAAGATGCGCCCATCCTGGTGCTGGACGAGGCCACGTCGTCCCTGGACTCGGAGTCCGAGGCGCTGATCCAGGACTCGCTCAAGGAGCTGATGCGCGACAAGACGGTCATCGTCATCGCCCACCGGCTCTCGACCATCATGCAGATGGACCGCATCGTCGTGGTCGAGCAGGGGAGGGTGGTCTCCGTGGGCACGCACCAGGAGCTCTTGCGCGCCAAGGGGACCTACTTCAAGCTGTGGAACATCCAGGCCGGCGGGTTTGCGGCCGGAACGGCATGAAACGCTGGAAGGTCTACATCGTGCGCTGCGCGGACGGCTCGCTGTACACCGGGATGAGCAACGACCTGCCGGCGCGCATCGCCGCGCACAACGACGGGACCGGAGCCAAATACACGCGCTCCCGGCGGCCAGTGACCCTCGTCTGGAGCGAGGCCTGCCGCTCGTCGTCGTCCGCCAAGAAGAAGGAAGCGCGAATCAAGAAGCTGACCCGGAAGCAAAAGGAAGCGCTGCTATGAACAGGAAGCGCATCGCCGTCGTCGGGGCGGGCATCGCCGGCCTCTCCTGCGCCCACGAGCTCACGCGGGCCGGGTTCGACGTGGTCGTCTACGAGAAGGACGCGCAGGTCGGCGGGCGCATGGCCTCGCGCGTCAAGGACGGCTTCCCCTTCGACATCGGCGCAGACCATCTCTGCGACCTCTACGACGGGCTCAAGGCGGCCTGCGCCGAGTTCGGCGTGCCCTGGGAGCGGGTGCGGTTCCTGAGATACGGCATCGTCCGCAAAGGCGAGGTGCTCTCGCCGGGGCAGGCCGTCGGCCGGCTGTCCGCGCTGCGCCTCGCCGCGCAGTACATGCTCATGAAGAAGGTGGGCGACTTCCTGTGGCTGGACGACCTCGCCGTGCACGACAACGCCAACGCCTACGACTACATGCGGGTACGCACCGGCAGGGACGTGAGCGAGTACTACGTGGACGCCTTCTCCACGACCTACCAGTTCCACCGGGCGCGGGACATCAGCCTGGGTGCGCTGCTGGGCATCATGCGCTCCATCCAGAAGGACAAGACGCGCTGGCATCTGCACCGCACCGCCGGCGGCATGTCCGCGTTGCCCGAGGCCATGGCGGCGCGTCTTGACGTGCGGCGCGGCACGCCGGTCACGGGGGTCGAGGCGGGGGAGCGCGTGGTGGTCGAGACGGCGGCGGGGAGCGAGACTTTTGATGCGGCCGTCTTGGCCGCTCCCGCGCCGCACATCAGCGCCATCTACCGCAACCCCACGGAGGCGCAGCGCCGCCTGCTCGCCGAGACGCGTTTCGCCTCGACCATCAGCGTGGCCTTCCGCGTGAAGCGGGAGCTGCTGCCGGACACGGCCGTGGTCTGGGTGCCGTACGTGGAATCCGACAAGATCTGCGGGTACGTCAACGAGGCCATGAAAGGCGAGGAACTGGTGCGCGGCGGCGAGACGCTGCTCGACGTCTGGCTCCATGAGGACTACGCCAAGCGCATCATGGACAAGAGCGACGTCGAGATCTTCGCTCTCGTGAAGGAAGCGCTGTTGCCCGTCTGTCCGTGGGTCTCTTCCGTCGATCAGCTCGCCGATCACGACCTGCAGCGTTGGCCGCATGCGATGCCGAAATTCGCGCACGGGCATCTGCGCGCGGTCAAGGTATTCATGGAGCGCGAGCAGGGCGCGCAGCGCGTCTGGTTCGCGGGGGATTGGCTGAACAGCCCCTGGACGGAAGGGGCCTATCGTTGCGGCATGCGCGTGGCCGCCCACGTCAGCTCGCGGCTTGGGGCAACGCCGCGATGAGCTCGTCGTCGGTGGGGCCCTTCGTGGCGCCGAAGAAGCGGTCGCCGGTCAGGTCCATGTAGAGGTTCATGCCGGTGGAGACGGTGCCGTACATGCCGGCCCAGCCGCTCGAGGCGTTGCACCACCAGAAGTTGGCGAAGGGCGTCTTGGCGCGCAGCCGGGAGAGGTGCACGTTCTCCGGCGTCATGTCCGAGCCGTAGGCGTTGCCGTTGGGGGCGAGCACGAAGTCCTCGTTGGTCGTGGACGTGCCGACCTGCTTGACCACGATGTGCTTGCGGAGGTCCGGGATGTAGCGCTGCTCGACGATGTCGATCATCCGCTCGGCGACGCGCTGCTTGAGCTTGAAATACTCCGCGTACCCCTTTTCCTGCGCCTCCTTGAACGGCGCATAGTTGGCGAACGAGGCCAACTCCAGGATGTGGTGGCCGGGACCGGGGGTGGTGCCGCCTTCGCTGGTGTGCAGCGTCGGCGTGGAGAGGAACACCCACGGCTTGGAGAAGTCCGTCGCGCCCATCTTCCGCCACATATCGTTCATGTCCCAGTCCTCGAGGTGCCAGATGTTGAAGGAGCCGAAGCCGTATTTCCTGAGGTCGAGGTCCTTGAGCCCGAGATAGACGACGACGCCCGCCTCCGAGTAGCCGTAGGAGAGCTTCTTCTGTTCGGACCGCGGGAACTTCTCCCATCCGATGATCTTGGCCATCTTCTGCGGATCGCCGTTGCAGATGTACTTGCTGGCCGTGAAGGTCTTGCCGTCCTTGGTGCCGACGCCCGTGACGCGGTCGCCGTCCGTGAGGATCCTGTCGACCTCGGTCTCGTAGTAGATGTGGCAGCCCGGACGGTCCGTGATGAAGCGCGCCAAGCGCTCGACGTAGTATTTGAAGTGCTTGGTGGGGGAGTAGGCGCCGGTGTTGTAGCCGCCGAAGAGCGCCACGTACATGAACAGCGAGAGCTTCTCCGGCGGCAGCATGAAGTCGCCGGCGTTGCCCGCGAGCACGGCCTGGGCCTCTTTGGAGAGCCCGCATTCGTCAAAGAGATCTTGGAGCGTGGCCTTCCGGTATCTGATGATGTGCCGCACGCGGTAGGCGCGGACGTACTCCCACCACTTGGCGCGGCGGCCGGGCATGTGCTGGAACTCGTCGCGCAGGGTGCGCAGCACGCCGACGAACTTCTCCATGGGCAGCCGCTGGTCCGGGTAGGCGGCGACGACGTTCTCGACGAGCTTCTCCCAACCATAGGGGATGCGGACGCGTTTGCCGTCCGGCAGGGCGACGTGGTCGTACCCCTGCGGATCGAACAGCTCGAAGGTGATGTCCCGCTCGAGCCCGATACGCTTGAGGAATTCGTAGATGCGGCCGCCGGGCGCGCAGCCCCAGATGTAGTGGACCTGGGCGCAGAACTCGTAGCCGCCGGCCCTGAACGTCTGGCAGTACCCACCGGGGATGTCGTGCGCCTCGAGCATGCACACGGAGTGGCCGGCGTTGGCGAGCAGCGCCCCGACGGTCAGCGCCGAGCTGCCGGTGCCGATGATGACGTAGTCGTAGCGGTGCCCTTCCGCGTACCGGGCGTCTTGGGCGGCCTTCTGTTCCGGCGTGAGGGCGGTGGTGCTGGATTTCTTGGCCATAGGGCGTGATGACGCGCTCTAGCGTATCTGCCGCGGGCCGCGCCGTCCATGGTATGCTTTGTGCATGACCGGGAAGCGTCCGCTCACGCTCAACTGCTTCTCGCCCGAGGTGATTCTCGCGACCTTCCTCGTGGAGACGGCGCTCGCGGCGTACGCGTTCCTCCGCTACCGTTCCACACGCATCGGCCGCCGTGCCGCTCTCTTCCTGGCGCTGCTCGCCCTCTTCCAGCTTGGGGAGCTGATGATTTGCCGCGGCGCGCCGCCGGAGGTCTGGGCGCGCGTCGCATTCATGGCCACGGCCTTCCTGCCGGTGCTGGGCCTGGATTTCGTCGGCATGCTCTCCGGCAGGCAGCGGCCGCTCGGGCTGGGCTACGCGGTGGCATCGACCTTCGCCCTGGCCTTCGCCTTCACGCCCGGCGCGGCCACGGTCGCGGCATGCACCGGCCGTTTCGTCACCTTCGGCGGCTTCTCGCCTGGCTTCGACATGCTCTACGGCGTCTATTACGTCGCCGTGCTGTTCTTGGGCGTGGGGCTCACCGCGCGGGCGCTGCGTGAGCGCGCCGGCAACCTGCCCGCGCTCCGCTGGCTGCTCGCCGGGTATCTCTCGTTCCTGGTGCCGGCCATCGGGCTGTATATCCTGGTCGTCACGTCGCGGCCCGGCTTTGTCTCCATCCTGTGCGGCTTTGCCGTGATCGTGGCGGTGATCGGTACGTTCCGTGTCCTGCCGCTGGCGCACGCCGGCCGGAGGTGAGTTACCCACAGCGTTCCCGTTGCCGCTCCCTACTACACGTCGTAGTATGGGAGCGTCATTTTTTTCATCCCGCTATGCGCACCATGCTCGTCCCGCTGATCGTCATCGTCGCCTTGGCCGGAGGGTTCCTCCTGTTCCAGCAGCAAGCCAAGACGCCGGATGGCGCGCAGGCCGACATCGGGAGCGCGGTGCCGCGGCCGGGAGGACAGAAGACGTTCCCGCGGGTCGAGACGCTGCCACCCTCGGACAGCGTGGATACCGAGGGTGCGCGGGAGATCACCATCGTCGCCGATAACTACACCTTTTCGACGAAGGCGTTGACCCTCAAGAAGGGCCAGAAGGTGCGGCTGACCTTCGCCAACGCCCAGGGGATGCACGACTTCCGCATCGACGAGCTCGGCGTGACCACCAGCGTCCTCAAGGCCGGGGAGACCCAGACCGTGGAGTTCACGCCCGAGACGCCGGGAACCTACGAGGCCTTCTGCTCCGTGGGATCGCACCGCGCCATGGGCATGACGGCCGCAGTGACGGTGGAGGAGTAAGCGACATCGACGCAAGACGGCTCCTGCGGGGGCCGTCTTGCCTTTTCCGGATCCCTGCACCAAAGTGCCGTTTTCCTGCGTATATCGCCCATGGCCATGGACGGACGCACCGACGAGCAGCTCGTCGCCGATTACCTGCGCGGGGAGGACGGCGCGTTCGACCGCCTGGTCGAGCGCTACCTGCCCGTGCTCTACCGTTTCCTGGCCCGCTTCACCGCTTCCCGCGCCGACGCTGAGGACGCCGCCCAGGACGCGGTGCTCAAGGCCTGGAAAGGCATCGGCAGCTACGACCGCCGCCGTCCGTTCCGGACCTGGCTGTTCACCATCGCCAAGAACGCGGCGGTGGACCAGCTCCGCAAGAAGAACCCCACGGCCTTCTCCGCGTTGGCGCGCGAGGAGGAAGAGCGCATCGCCGAGGAAGTGCCGGACGGCCAGCCGCTGCCGGATGCGCTCGTGCAGCGGGCGCAAGCCGCGCATCTGCTTGAGGAGGCCATCACGGCGCTGCCCCCCAAGGCGCGCGTGGCGGTGCTCATGCATGATACGGAAGGGCTGACCTTCCAGGAGATCGCCGAGGTGCTCCGCGAGCCGATGAACACGGTCAAGAGCCGCTACCACCGGGCCGTGAAGGCGCTGGAGCGGACGCTCCGTGGCCGGCTGGGCTGATGCGCCAGACCGCCCGCCCGCTCCGTATCCTCACCAGGACGCTATGACCGACGCCTCGCCCATCCTCTCCCGCCTGCCGCCGACGGACCCGCCGCCGGATCTTGCCCTGCGCGCGCTCCTTGGCCTGCGCCGCTTCCGCGTGCGTCGCCTGAAACGCGCCTTGGCGCTGGTTGCGCTCGGTTTCGTCGTCAGTGGCGCCTATGCCGTCTGGGCGTGGCCCGCGCTGCGGGAGGAGGTCGCGGGTTCGTCCTTCGTCGCGTTGGCGCGCCTCGCGGTAAGCGATCCGGACGTGGTGGCCGCCGCGCTTGGCGATTTCACCCTCGGTCTCCTCGAGTCGCTGCCGCTGGCGGCGCTTCTCCTGGCGTCCCTTGTGCTGTTCCTCCTGCTGGGGGCGGCCGCTGCGCTGCTCAAGATCCGCATCGTGCGCCGTCCGCCATCTCTCGGCCGTCCGTCGGCCGCTCACTGATAGCCTCTATGACCCCCATCCTCCGTTCCACGATCATCGCCCTGGCCGTCGGCATCGGCATGCTCGGCGCGTTCACGGTAGGCGTCGGCGTCGGCGTGCGCCAGGCGCGACATTTCGACCGCTGGGTCGACACCTATCCCCAGAAGTTCCGGGGGCCGGAGACGAAGATGTTCTTCCGTGCCGGCGTCCCGGACATGCTTCCGGGCGCCCACGGGGTGTTCGGCCGCGTCGTCTCCGTGGCCGAACCGTCGTTCATCGTGGAAGGCCGCGACGGCTTTGAGCAGGAAGTGGTGGCCATGCCTGGCACCTTCATCCGCATCGGCCGCGGTGAAGGGTCGTTCGTGGACATCGTGCCGGACCGTGAGGCCGCCGTCTTCGGTGCGCCCAACGGAGAAGGGCAGATCGAGGCCAAGCTGATCCGGGTCTTCGACGGTTTCCCGCGCTGAGCTATGACCAACCGGTTCCTGGCGTTCGCCCGGCGGAAGTCCGTCATCGGTGCGGTCGGCGTGACGGTCGCCGTCGCGGCGTTCTTGGGGTGGCGCGCGCGGCAGGCCGAGGCGGAGGTGCGCTACGTGCTGGGGGAGGCGACCCGCGGCACCCTGCTCGTCTCCGTGGACGGCAGCGGCCAAGTGGAGGCGACGCAACAGCTGGAGATGAAGGCCAAAGGCTCCGGTGACGTCGCCTTCGTCGGCGTCAAGAAGGGGGACACGGTCGCGGCCGGGACGCTGCTCGTGCAGATCGACACTGCCGATGCCGCCCGAGCGGTCCGCGACGCGCAGAGCGCCTTGGAGAGCGCGCTCCTTTCCCTTGAGAAGCTCAAGAAGGGACCCACCGCGATGGCGCTGCTGCAGGCCGAGCATGCCGTGGTCGAAGCCAAAGAGACCCTGGCCGACCTGCAAGCGCCGGCTGATGCCGCCGACCTCCAGCAGGCCCGGAACGCCGTGGCCGCCGCCGAAGAAGCGCTCGCCAAGGCCGAGCGCGATGTCCTCGTGGCACGAGAAGAGGGCTACAACGCCGTCATCGACGGCTACCGGGACCTTTCCGATGCCCTGCAGGGGTTGCGCGACGCGTTGACCGGCCATGACCTCGAGTCCGGCCGGGAGAACAGCGTCGTCCTCCAGAACCTCGTCTACACGAACGATCGTGAGCGCATCGCCCAGCTGGTGCGCACGGCTGAGGCTGAGCTCGTCGACGCCTATGCCTCCTTCGACGCGCATGCCGATGCCGTCGCTGCGGCCACGCGCACCCAGGACACCGCGGCGATCGAAGCCCTCGTGGACGGCGCCGTGGCCGCGGCCGCGGACCTGTCCGCCGCCGTGCGTGCCTGGGACGCCGTGGTCCATGGCGTGGATGAGGCGTTGGTCCGCGTCTCCTTGCCGGTGCCTGCGGGCATCGCCGCGCTCGAGGCGGACCTCGCCACGCTCTCCGCGCAGGCCGACGGCGCCATGTCCGCGCTGCTCTCCCGCCAGAGCGCGCTGCGGACCGCGGAGACGGCAATCTCCGCAGGGGAGCGCACGCTCGCCGAACGGCAGACCGCGCTGGGCGATGTGGCCGACGGCGCCGACGCCACGCAACGCGCCGCCGCCGAACGCCGGCTGGCTGCGGCCGAGCAGGCGCTCGCCGACCTCACCGACGGCCCGGATGCGCTCGACCTACGGTCCCAGGAGCTCACCGTGCGCATGCGCCGCGACGCGCTGGCCGACGCCCAGGAGACGCTCGGGGAATATGCCGTCATCGCGCCGTTCGAGGGCATCGTCGCCGACGTGGCCGTGCAGCCGGGTGACGCCGTGAACGCCGGCACCGTCGTGGTCACGCTCATCACCGAGAGCAGGCTCGCGCGCGTCTCCCTGAATGAGGTGGACACGGCGAGCGTGGAACAGGACCAGAAGGTCACGCTGACCTTCGATGCGTTGCCGGACCTGTCCATCGCCGGGACGGTGGCCGAGGTCGACATCCTCGGGGACGTCAGCCAGGGAGTCGTCAGCTACGGCACGGTCATCGCCTTCGAGACCCAGGACGAGCGGATCCGTCCGGGCATGAGCGTGGCCGCGTCCATCGTCACGGACCTGCGTACGGATGCCTTGCTCGTGCCGAGCGGCGCCGTGCGGAAGATGGGCGACGTCTCCGCCGTGCAGACGCTGCCCGATGCGCCCGCGGACGCCTCTGCGCTCGCCGCCATCGGCGTGACCTCGGCGTCGGCGCCAGAGCTGCGCCCGGTGACCGTCGGCCTCGACAACGGCCAGATGGTGGAGGTGCTCGAGGGCCTCGCCGAGGGCGACCGCATCGTGGTGCGCACCGTGGATCCCGCGGCGCAGGCCAGCGCGGGCGGTTCCGGCAGCCGGAGCGGGAGTGCGCTGCCGGGCGTGGGCGGACAGACGTTCTTTTCCGCCGGAGGCGGCCAACGCACGATGATTCAGGCCCGATGATCGCCCTCCGCGACGTCACCAAGGAGTACGTCAACGGCAAGGAGACGACGCGCGTGCTCAAGGGCGTGAGCTTTTCCATCGCCAAGGGGGAGTTCGTGGCCATCATGGGGCCGTCCGGCTCCGGCAAGTCCACGCTCATGCACATCCTCGGCGCCTTGGACACGCCGACCGCGGGCAGCTACACGCTCGACGACGAGGACGTCTCCTCGCTCCCGCCGGACGCCTTGGCCGAGCTGCGCAAGCGCAAGATCGGTTTCGTCTTCCAGGCCTTCCATCTGTTGCCGCGCGCCACGGTGCTGCGCAACGTCGCCTTGCCGCTCATCTACGCGGGCGAGGACCGCGCGGCGCGCGAGGCGCGTGCCCGCGAGGCACTGCTCGCCGCCGGGCTCGAGGCCGACCGCCATGGGCATCTCTCCAACCAGCTCTCCGGCGGGCAGATGCAGCGCGTGGCCATCGCCCG
>CAZYLV010000015.1:0-17199 GCA_964648865.1 uncultured Gammaproteobacteria bacterium
AGTCGTCGTCGCGGCCGTTGCCGCAGATCTCGCTCGGCGCCGAGCAGGCGCCCCAGGTCCCGCCGCTCTGGCAGGTCTGGGTGCCGCTCGACCCGCAGCTCGTGGGGCAGTTCTGGACCACGCCCGGCACGCAGGTCATGCCGCCGGTGCAGCCCTCGTCGACCGACCCGTTGCAGTTGTCGTCCTGGCCGTTGCCGCAGATCTCGCCGGGCAGCGGAGCGCACGCGCCCCACGTCCCGTCGTCGCGGCAGGGCTGGACGCCCGTAGTGCTGCCGCAGCTCGTCGCGCAGTTCCGGGTCAGGCCCGGAGCGCACGCCGGCGTGCCGCCGCACTGGGGATCGACGGTGTCGGGATCCGGGCAGCTGCCCGGCGTCGCACAGGGCGACTCCCCGCAGTCCTCGTCGACCCCGTTGCCGCAGACCTCGGTGGCGCCCGGGTTGATCACCCGGGCCGTGTCGTTGCAGTCGCCCTGCTCGGGCGGCAGCGACTCACCGTCGCTGCAGCAGAAGCCGTCGGCGTCCGAGTCGCGCCCCGAGGGGCACCACCCGTCGCCGTCGACGTCGACGCGCGCCGGATCCTCCATGCAGGAGGTCGGCACGCTGCCGTCGGCCGTCGGGACCCCGGCGTCCGAACCCGGCTGGGTCTGGTCGCTCACGGGGCAGCCCGTCAGCATGAGCGCCGCGATCGCCGCGGCCAGGGGGAGCATCCGCTTCATCTGGTCCTCCGTGGCCGTCGTGCGGCCGTTGTGCTTCGTCTTCATCTCTGAGCCTCCTCCGCGGTTGGCGTGCAGGTCCTCGCGGACCCGGGAAGCGCCGCCCCGCAGTGGCACGCTCCGGGTTGGGGACCATCGCTGGTCCGCACGCCGGAGCGTACCTGAGGCCTATTCAAGGAACGCATGCGCGCACCTCAGGGAGATGAGCGCGTCCATTCTCTGAAATGTCGGTTGTGAAAGAAGAAAAGGGGTGCGGGGGAGGAGAACGGTTTCCCGTCCTCACTCCCCCGCGGATCCTGCGCGTCGTCCTTCTCAGAACTCCGCGTGGAAGCCGATGCCTGCGGTGACGCCGCCGCAGACCGTGATGCCCGGACCCCAGGCCGTGTCGCACCCGCCCACGTTGCCGCGGACGAAGGCGCCGAAGCGCAGGGGGCCGTTGCCGATCTCGAGCCGCAGCGTCGCGGCTCCGCCGTAGCTCGCGAAGGGCCAGCGGGTCTGTCCCGTGGCGACCGTCCCGAGCACGTACGGGCCGACGCCCACCGAGAAGGAGACGTCGTCGTTCTCGAAGAGCTCGAACTCGAGGTCCGCGCCGCCGAGACCGACGAAGGTGTCTCCGTCGAAGTGGGAGTTGCCGAAGGCGTAGCCCGCGGCGAGGTAGGGCCGGATCCGCACCGCCTCCGTGCCGAGCGGGATGCTCAGCGACGCCTCCAGGCCGACCATGTGGGCCGTGTCCGAGAGGAAGGAGTAGTACGGACCGACGTCCAGCTCGAGGCGCTCGGCCTCGATCCGGGGTCCGCCGGTGCGGCGCTCGGGCGGGAGCTCGCATCGCTGGGTCTCGGCGTTGTACCGGGCCCCCTCGATGATGCACTCCTCGGCGCAGACCACGCGGTCCTCGCGGACCACCTCGCTGCCCTCACGACGCTCGTCGGTGACGATGCCCTGGACGCGGCGGCCACGGTCGTGGCAATCGCTGCGGCTGAGCAGGAGACGGTCCTGGTCGTGGAGGTCGACGACCTCCGCGCTCAGGCGCCGCAGCTCGCTGCAGACGAAGAGGTCGTCGTCGCCGCTCGCCGTGCACAGCTCGCTGAGCCGCACCTCGATGTCCGGCAGCGCCTCGGCCGGCGGGTCGTCGTCCGTCCCCACGATCGCGGGGGCGTCCCGGCAGAGCCGATGGTCCGGCCGGTCGGCGCAGTGCTCCGCGAGGAGCTCGCGCCACCGGACCAGGTCGTCCCGCACGTCGCAGGCGTCGCCGAAGCCGTCGTTGTCGCGGTCCAGCGTCTGGTCGGCGTTGGCCACGTCCGGGCAGTTGTCGTAGGGGACGCACTCGCGTCCGCCCTCGACCTCCACCCAGTGCATGTCCGGCACGCCGTCCCGGTCGCCGTCGAACCGCCCGCAGAGCGCCTCCAGCACGGGAGACGTCCGCGGCGGATCGGCGCGACCCGAGCCGCCGGTGCCCGTGGTGCCGGTCCGCGGCGTACGCGGCCGGACCACGGGACGGCAGCGGCCGACGATGCGGTAGCCGGAGGCCGGCTCGCACCACCCGCGCTCCCGGTGCGAACGCACCGAGGCGCTGGGGTCGGCGTCGTGCCAGGTGCCGTGACCGCCGCCCTCGCACTGCCGCTCGCAGAGCGGGTCCGACGAGCGGGCGATGACCCGCGGCGCGCACTGCGCCAGCAGGCCGAGCGCGTCGTCGAGGACGACGCCGCACTCGTGTGCCCTGTTGTTGCACTGACGCAGGGCCCGCAGGAGATCCTGCTCCGCATCGAAGCGCGGCTGGTCACAGGTGGTTCCCATCGCGGCGAGTCGAGCCTCGATCTCACTGGCCCGCTCGCAGCCGACGCACTCGCGCGCCGGCGGATCCGTCTGGGCCTCGGCGGGGGCCGAGGCCGCGAGCATGCCGACCAGCATGGCCGGCCAGAGCAACGTCTTCATGTCTTTCCTCCTCTGCCCGCGGAACGGGCGATCGCCGAGCGGGTGCTCGACGGGGATGCCGTCCGCGGGCGGCACACTCCGAGGCGGGGGCCAGAAGCGTGGTCCGCGCGTCGGAGTGTGGGAGGAATGGCTTCAAGGAACGCAACAGGGTTCCCCGCGATACGGAGAACCCTGTCTGATGGCCCTCCGCGTCCGCGGAAGCCCTGGAGTGGTTTGGCGGGAGACACCGTGATGAGGAGGAGGCATCCCGGGTCTCGCACCAAACCGCTTCAAGGCTCCCATCCAAAGAACGGGAGACAGTACCAGAAAGCGGGCATCTTGTCAACCCCTTTCCGGACGTCGTGACCGCCAGGGCCATGGTTTTGGGCAGTCGCTCGGAAACCGGCCTGATTTTGGCCGTTTTCCGCCCGTTTTGGTATCCGTGCGGGGACCCTAACAGAACACGAAACCGGGGTCAACACCCCGGATTTCCGGCTCTTTGCGGATACTCTCCCCCTTGCGGAGGGGGAGCTGGAGGGGGTGCGCCTACCGGACGATCGGCGCGTCCAGGAGCCGCACCTCGACGTCCGGGCCGAGGTACTCCCTTCCCCGCAGGGTGAACACGTCGGCCACGGCCTGAGCGATGCGGGCGGCCTGCTCCGCGTCGGCACGGCGGATGGTGACGGTGAGGATGCCGGTGGTGCGGGATGCCTTGCCCCGGACGGCCGTGCTCCAGGACGTCCGCCGCTCGGCGTCCGTCTGCCCGAAATCGCCCCAACGGATGTCCGGATCCTGGGCGGCGGCCTTGGTGAAGACGTCCATGCTCGGCAGGACGGCGACGAGCGTGGCCGCCATCTGTGGGGCGTCCTCGGGCGAGCGCGGGACGGCGAGCAGCGTGACGGTGGCGGCGCTCCCCCGCGGCCACAAGACGACGGCCGCCAGGACGAGCGACCCGAGCAGGGCGAGGGCAACCAACGGGGCCAGTCGGCGCGCCATCTCAAGGCAGGGTCAGCGGCACGGGGATGCGCAGTTCCTGGCCGTCGCGCAGCACCAGCAGCTCCGGGCTCGCGCCGACCGCGTATCCCGCCAAGATCTCGGCGAGCGGCGTGGCCGCGGTCACGGCATCGCTGCCCACCGAGCGCACCACGTCGCCCGTCTGCAGGGGGACGTCGCCGCCGCGCGGGACCTCGACGACCATCCAGCCGCTGCGGGCGACGTTCTCCGGCTCGGGGACGGCCACGGACGACAGCGGGATGCCGCGGACCCCGATGTCGGCGAAGCGCACCTCGCCGGCGATGGCGCGCGACAAGGCCTGACGGAGCGTCTCCACCGGGAGGGCCCGCACCGCGTCGGGCGACGCGCCGCGGGGCGCGGTGAGCACGATGCCGACGATGCCGCCCTCGGGGGAGACCAGCGGCGCCCCGGCGGGCGCGCTCCCCTGCGCCAGGATCCTGCGGCGGAAGTCGGCGGTCCCCTCGGGCGCGCCCGGCGCGCCGTCGCGCGCCGTCGCGGAGACGGCGGCGAGGGTCCGCAGCCCCACGGCGTCCGGCGCGAAGAGCGCCGTTCCCGGTTCCACGGCGCGGCTGTCGCCGAAGGACGCCACCTGGAGATCGCGGCCGTCGGTCTTGAGGAAGACGATGCCGAGCGCGGGCGCGTCCACGGCACGCTCCACGGCGAGCAGCCGTCCGCCGGCCGTGACCAAGGCGGCGTCGGCCAGGGACACGGCGCGATCCGCGACCAGCCAGCCGTCGGCGGTGAGCGCCACCGCCATGCCGCGCAGGGCCTCCGGCGCGAAGGCCGTCCCCGCGACGGTCCGCGTCCCCGGGCCGGAGATGCGGACCGCGGCCGACGCGGCGCGGGAGAGGGCCTCGGCGTCGGTGGCGGGCTCGGCGGCGCGTGGGCGCGCACCGGCCACGCCCTCAGGGACGGTCGGCGGGAGCACGTAGGCGGCGACGATCAGCGCGCCGGCCACGCCGGCCACGGCGCCGATGAGCGAGGCGGCGAGCAGCACGGGCAACGACGGGATGCGTGAGGGCATAAGGCTAGACCCAGCGGGCGGTGCCGACGATGGCCAGGACGGCCAGCACGGAGACCAGCGCGTAGCGGCGCACCACGGGCGCGTCGCAGGCGCCGAGCGCGTGGGCGCGCAGGATGCCCACGGTCACGTAATAGAGGACGGCCAACGCCGCGCCGGAAACGAGATAGGAGACGGGCAGGAGCAGCAGGCCGGCGGCCGCCTCCGCCAGCACCAGCGCGCCGACGAAGACGTGCCCCGGCAGATGGGCGCGCACCTTGCTCACCCAGAGCGTCTCGGCGAGCAGCAGGCCGCCCAGGCCGAAGACGAGCGTCGCGCCCACCCACTGCGGCAAGGCCAGCAGCGAGACGAAGCCCAGCGACGAGGCGCCGACGAGGAAGAACGCGGCCAGGTTGACGCCCAAGGACAGCGACTCCAGCGCGTACGGCTGGTAGGACGCCGGCCGACGGACGAACAGGAAATGCGTGTAGCCGGAGAGCGTCACGAAGAGCACGGTGATGCCGATGGTCGCGGCGGCGATGGCGCTCTGCTCGATGAGGAAGAGGAAGGCGCAGGCCCCGAGCGTGAGCACGGCCGGCGGCACCGCCAAAAACCAGAACGGCAAGGCCCGTGCCTCGCGGCCGGAGACCAGGGCGAAAGACGCGGCGTGGATCGCCGACCACGCCAGAAAGGCTGGAGGCGCGGCCAACGGCGCGCGCAACTCGATCAGCAGCAGCACCGCGGCGGCGAGTCCGGGCAGGAGCGCGAGGATGTGCCGAAGGAGAGGCATGGACTATTGGTACCGGCCGGACGCTTCACGGACGGCGCGGACGGCTTCCTCAGAGTTCGGGTCGGCTTCGAGCCGCGAGAGGGCCAGCACCATCTCCAGGTGGGCATCGCGACGCTCGGCAGGCACCGTGAGCGCGGTGAGCGCCCGTCTGGTTGCGGCGACGGAAGCGGCATCCGGGATCCCCGCCGCCAACCGTTCGATGAACGGGCGGAGGATGTTCCCCGCCGCTTCCGCGTATTCCTCGGCTGTCGGCGGCGGACCTGCCGGCTGCTGGAGCGGCGCCGCGGGAGCCGCGGGACGGCGCGCGACGCCGAGGATGACGCCGCGGGCCGTCGCGGCGATGAGCAGGACCGCGGCCAGGCCGATGAGGAGCGTCAGGACGCGCACCGCTGCGCCCGGCAGCCTCATACGCGGGGCGACTCCCCGCGCCGCAGCGCCAGGTAGTCCTGCACGAAGACGATGGCCGAGGTGGCGATGGGGATGGCGATGAGCGCGCCGATGACGCCGCCCAGCCGCGCCCCGATCATGACGGCCAGGATGGAGACCAGCGGATTGATGCCCACCGCCTTCTGCATGACCTTGGGCACGAGCACGTGGTTCTCGAGCTGTTGGATGATGACGCCGAGCACGAGCACGAGCAGGGCCTTCACCGGCGAGTCGGCCAAGGCGATGATGAAGGCCAGGGCCACGCCGAGCAGCGGGCCGACATAGGGGATGAACTCGGTGATTCCGGCGAAGAGCCCCAGCACCGCCGCATACCGCACGCCCAAGAGCGACAACCCGCCGTACATCACCAAGCCGATGATGAGCATGAGGATGAGCTGGCCGCGCAGCCAGAGCGCGATCTTGGCTTGCGCCTTGCCGAGCGCCTGGGACACCAGATGGTACTGGCGGGTCGGCACGATCGCCCGGAGCGCATCGCGCAACGCCGCCTCCTCGACGACGATGTAGAAGGCGATGACCAGCATCAGCACCGCGGCCACGATGTCGCCGATGACGCCGCGGACCGTGCCGAAGACCCCCTGCGCGGCGCCGAAGATGCCGCCGATGCCGGTGCCGATGGCCGAGACGGACGGCTCGCCGAGGCCGAGCGAGGAGAAGGTGGCGCGCACGTCCAACCAGTTGGGCAACCACTCGCGCAGCAACACGGAGACGCTCTTGAAGAGCTCCGTCCCCTGCATCACCAAGGGCGGCACCAGGAGCGCGCCGACGGTCGAGAGCGCGGCGATGAGCACCAGATAGACGCCGAGCACCGCCGCCGCGCGCGGGATACGCTTGGTCTCGGCCCACTGGGCGAACGGCAGGATGAGCGCGGCCAGGAGCAGCGCCACGGCCAGGATGAAGATGATGCTCGAGAGGTACCACGCCAAGAACACGCCGGCCGCCACGGCCAGCGCCTTGAGGTAGGTCTTGGTGGAGACGTGGACGACGAGTTCCTGCTTGTGCTCGGCCATATCGCGGCTAGCGTACCAAAAGCCCAAGAGGAGCGCTATACTGCCACCCAGCCATGAAGACCATCGCCGACAACCGGCGCGCCCGCCACGACTATGAGCTCCTCGAGGAGCACGAGGCGGGCATCGTGCTGACCGGCCCCGAGACCAAATCGGTCAAGGCCGGCGGCTTGAAGCTGGCCGGGGCCTTCGTGCACGTCCGCGGCGGCGAGGCCTGGCTGGTGGGCGCCCATGTGAGCCGCTACAAGCCGGCGGCGTCCGTGGAGCAGGACCCGGAGCGCAGCCGCAAGCTGCTGCTCCACAAGAAGGAAGTGCAGTCCTTGGCCGGGAAGACCGAGGGGACCGGATTGACGTTGGTCCCGATTTCTGCTTATATTAAGGGAGGTCGCGTGAAGCTCCGCCTCGCGCTGGCCCGGGGCAAACGGCAGTTCGAGAAGCGGGAGACGATCAAGAAGCGCGATGTCGCCCGCGAGACGCGCCGCCTGTTGCTCCGCAAGAAATAGGCGAGCTCTTTTTACAGAGCCGAGAAAAAACGGTTCACCGCTTTTCTCGGCTCGAGATATGGGGATGCTCGGATTCGATAGGATGCATCCCGGACATGCGCGCGCCGCGACCCACGGCACCCGCGTCCCAACCCGTGGAACCCGAGAAACGCCAAGAGCGCTCTCAACAAGGTGATGGCCGCCCTGCGCGCGCCGTCCCTTGCTCCGTCGGTCGCCTAAGGGCACCCGACCGTCCCCCGCCGCGCGCCTGCCGCGGCGGACCCGGACGCCATCAGCAGGCTCGCCGTGACGTCGGCCCCGACGGCACGGTCAGATCCACGGGGCTCGCGGCGGGCGTCTTTCGGACGCTTCCACCGCCCGCCGGACTCCCAAGCGTCCTACGCGCGTAGGGCATGACCGGTTCCGCATCCTAGACGTGGGTTCAAATCCCACCATCTCCAGGTGCCGCTTTCACCGGAAGGCGTCAGCTGGAGCCGAGAATCATTCATCGTTCACCTCGTCCAAGACAATGCGCATCTCGCGACATCGCCGACGCCGCTTCCAGCAACGCGTCGAGGAACCCAAGTACCGCGCCAACGACCGCATCACCGTCCCGGAAGTCCGCGTCATCGACGACGCCGGCGCGCATCTCGGCGTGATGCCGACGGCCGAGGCCATCGCCCTGGCCCAAGAGCGCGGCCTGGACCTGGTGGAGATCTCCCCTAAGGACGTCCCGCCCATCTGCAAGTTCCTCAACTACGGGCAGTTCAAGTACGAGCAGGAAAAGAAGGACCGCCTGCAGAAGGCCCACGCCAAGAAGGTCGAGGTGAAGGGCGTGCGACTCTCCCTGCGCATCGGCACGCACGACATGGAGATCCGCAAGAAGCAGGCCATGGAGTTCCTGGAGGACGGCGACAAGGTCCAGGTGGAGCTCATCCTGCGCGGCCGCGAGAAGGCCCACGCCCCCTTGGCCGAAAAGGTCATGTACGGCTTCGTGGAGCTGATCAAGCAGGACGTCCCGGTGCGCATCGAGCAGCCCGTCTCCAAGCAGGGCGGCCGGATGACCCTCCTGGTTGCCAAGATCTGAGGGGTCGTCTATACTCGCCCAGTCCTATGACGAAGCAGAAGTCCTATAAGGCCGCCGCCAAGCGGCTGCGGATCACCAAAAAGAAGAAGGTCGTCCACCGCACCGCCGGCCAGGACCACTTCAACGCCCGCGAGGGCGGCAACACGACCAAGGGCAAGCGGCGCCACCGCGTGCTCTCCGGATCCTACCGCCGTTCCATCAAGACGATGTTCCCGGGCGTCTAACCTTCCCGTATGCCTCGCGTGAAACGCGGAGTCCACCACAGCAAGCGCCGCCGCAACGTCCTGGCCCGCACCAAGGGCATGAAGTGGGGGCGCAAGTCCAAGCTCAAGCTCGCCAAGACCGCGGCCGTCAAAGCCGGCGCCTACGCCTACCGCGATCGCCGCACCAAGAAGCGCGACTTCCGCGCCCTCTGGCAGGTGCGCATCAACGCCGCCGCCCGCGAGAACGGCATCTCCTACGCGGCGCTCATGGGCAAGCTCAAGAAGGCCGGCGTCGCGCTCGACCGCAAGTCGCTCGCCGACCTCGCCGCCAACCACCCCAAAGTCTTCGCCCAGGTCGTCGCCAAAGCCAACGCCTGACACGGAAACACCGGAAGCGCCTCCATTGACAGGAGGCGCTTTTTGGCGTATAAGCCTCCTAGGAGGCGACAGATGAGCACGAGTTCGAGTGGTGGCAGCGCAGGGGCGCCCGGGTCCGTGACCCAGGCGTTGATGGAAAAGGTGCGGCGCCGGAGCTGGAAGTGGTGGCTCGTGGTGCTGGCCGGCGTGGCCGGTGCCGCCTGCGTGATCTTCGGCTTCTGGGCGATCATCGCCGGGACGCGGGAGACGCCCGCGGACGCCATGGCCCGCGCCGAGCGGACCGGGCACCGGACGCGTCCCGCTCCCCCGCCCGAGGAGGGCGAGAGCGACAGCGCGGACATGACCTTCCCGGAGCCGGAGCCCGAGGCGCCGGAGCCGGAGGACGAGCGCGAGAGCGACGTCGGCGAGTCCGACGACGACACGGACGTCGAGGATCCAGACGTCGAGGCGGCCGCACGGGCCGTCGAGACACACGAGGCCGAGGTCGAAGCCGAGGCGGAGGTCGATGACGCGGAGGCGGAACCCGAGGTTCCGGCCGAGGAGGCTCCGCCTCCCCCGCCCGAACCGCCGCCCGCGTTTCCCCCGCCGCCGATGGTCCCCACCGGGAGCGATCCGCCGGCAGAGGAAGCCCCACCCACGGCGGTCGCGGCGGCGGAACCGGTCAACCCGTGCACCATCGCCAACGCCACCGAGGCGCAGCACATCGCCTGCCTCGACCGCATCCTGGCGATGCTCCCCGCGCCGCCGCCCGCAGCGCCGTAACGCACGGTCGACGACGCACACGGCCGATTCCGCCCAGCGGGATCGGCCTTTTCCTTTTTCCCCGGACGCCGGCGCGCGGCTTGACAAAGCCCCTCCCGCACGGTATCCAGCAGGTACACCGCCTGCTGAAACCGCAGGCGGCGCCCCCCGTACGCAATCACGGGGAAACAACCCAAACACAAAGAGGAAACGAGATGCGACAGCTGACGTTCGGAGCGGCCCTGGCTGCTCTTCTGATGGTGCTCTTCGGCGGGACCGCCGCCGCACAGGACCGGGAAGAGCCGCGCCGCTCCCGCGCGCGCTCTGGCTTCTCGGGGGTCTACTTCACCCACACGGTGCGCGAGGACGAGAACCTCACCACCGACGACGCCTACGACGGCGCCGGCGGGCTGATCCAGCACTACTTCGGCCACCGCCGCGACGGGCTCATCGGCGAGCTCCGGCGGTACGACACCAACTGGCGGACGATCCGCGAGTGGTGCCGCTGGCCGGAGGGGACGCCCCGCACGGCCCGCACCGAGGAGTGCCCGCAGGAGCACCTGCGGTACTCCATCCGGCGCAGCGTCGGGAGGACAATCTTCATCCCGCTCAGCCTGATCGAGCGGGAGGCCCGGCGCGACCGCAGTCCGGAGATGCGCGACCTCACGCCAGAGGAGCGCGTCACGCGCCGGCTGCGGCAGCTGGCCGAGAGCGACCGTTCCTTCCGCCGCCAGCTCGAGACGCTCGGCACCGCCCACGCGGCCTACGTGGCCGCAGGCAGCGTCGAGGCGCCCGAGCCTGCGGTCGTCGCCCGCGCTCCTGGTGCGGACGAGGAAGAGGCGGACGGCGCGGACGCTGCGGCCGAGGCCGCGGCGGACGCCGCAGCCGAAGCCGAGCATCGGGAGCTGCTGGCCGCGCGCGAGCGCATCCTGCAGCTCGAGGACGAGAACCGCGAGCTGCGTGCGGCCGCCGGCGGACATGCCGGAGGCGGCAGCGCCGGCGGCACGCCCTCCCCCGGTGGCGGAGGCGGCGGTCCGGGCGCCGGAGACGGCACCGGAGCGGGCGACAGGCTGCTCACGGCCGCGGCCGCCATGATGGCCTTCGCCGCGGACGTCGGCCTGATCCTGCTATGCGTCTTCCTGCTCTGGCTGCTGGTCAAGCTGGCCTTCGAGGCCATCCGCTGGTTCCGCACCAAGTGGCAGGAGAAGCGCATCGCGCTGCTCGAGGCCGAACGCGACCGGCTGCAGGCCGATCTCGAGACGCGCACCGCGGACCTCGCCAAGTCCACGCGCGACCTCGCGAGCGCGCAGCAGACCGTCGAGGAGGAGCGCACGCTCGCCGGCACCTTCGCCGCCAAGGCCAAGGAGCTGGAGGAGAGGCTCGCCGAGCGCCCGGAGCGCGTCGTCCGGGTCGGCGGAGGCGGCGTGAGCGCCGTCGAGGCCGGGCTGCGCGCGGTCGGCAGCAAGCTGCTGGCCCCCAAGCCCGACGCGGCGACCATCGAGAAGCGCGCCGTCGAGGTCATGGACGTCGTGGCGCAGGCCGCCTCCGCCTTCGGCACCAAGCCCGGGGATATCCCGGCGCTGAAGAAGGCGGTCGAGGACTACGCACGGCACCGGACCCAGGGCGACGCCCCGTCCGACGAGAAGGACCAGGCCGTCGCCCGGCTCAAGCAGCGCATCGCCAACATCGAGGACGGCACCGACGTCCCGACGCGCTACGTCGCCCTCCAGGCCAACCTGGAGCAGGCCGAGCGCGAGCTCGAGGACGAACGCGCCGAGAGCGGCTCGCTGCGCGATGAGCTCGAGGAGCTGCGCAAGGCGCACGCCGCGGACCTCGAGGCCGCCCAGAAGTCGGCGGCCGCGATGATCAACGACGTGCAGCGCGCGCACGCCGTCGAGGTGGCCCGTCTCCAGAGCCGCATCATCGCCAAGGGCGAGCTGCTCGAGGCGATGGCGCTGCCCGAGGACGAACAGTCCAAGGCTCTGCGCAGGCTGCTCGACGAGCGGTCGCAGCGGATCGACATCCTGGAGGGCATCCTGGCCGGACAGGCCTTCGATGAGCTCAAGGAGTACGGCGCCAACGGCGGGACCTACAGCCCGCCGGGGACGACGATGATCAAGCTCGACCAGCTCGACCAGCTCCGGGACAGGAGCAAGACCGAGCCGCCGCCTCCGGGCGGCAACGGGGCGGGAGGCCCGGCCTCCCATCCCCCGATCGGGACCTCACCCGGCGTCGTGGCTCCGGCCGCGGACGCGGGCGGCGAGGTGCTGGCGGTCTTCCGTCCCGAGACCAAGCGGCCCACCCAGACGTACGGTCTGGCGCCCCAGGGCGACGCGGAGGCCGAAGCCGCGGTGACCGCCGAGATGCAGGCCGTGGCCCCGCTGCTGGCGCCGCCGGCCGTGCCGCTGCCGGAACCGGATGCGTCGGACGACGACGAGGAACCGGAGGAGCTCGAGGCCGAGCCCACCCAGGTGGGCAAGCGGCGCGAGGACGACACCGTGGTCGCGGGACCGCACACGCTGATCACCTGCGACTGCGGAAGGGCCATCAAGCGCAAGAACCTCAAGCGCCACCAGAAGAGGTGCAAGGCCGCGAAGCCCCTGGATATCAGGGAGGGAGCGCCGAGCACGGAAGAGTGATCCCCCGCATCAGGGGGGCCTCGGGGGTGATCGAGAGATCGCCCTTTTTCTTTTACCGCCGCAGCAGGCCGGTGACGTCCACGAACGGCGTCGACTGCGACCCCATCACGGCCGGCAGTTTGCCGTCCCACTTCTCGAGCGCGCGCAGCTGCAGGATCTGCGGGCTGGACTGGAGCGCGGCAGACTCGATGCGCAACGCCTCGGCTTTTCCGCGCGCCTCGGCGATCTGCTGGTCCGCCTCGAACTTGATCTGCTCGAGCTTGTTCTTCGCGGCCAGCGCGCTCTGCTCGGCCGTGACCTTGAGCTCGATGGCCTGGTTGAAGGCGGCGGAGAACTGGAAGTCCACGATGTTGAAGTCGTCGATCAGGATGCCGCGCGCCTCCAGCTTCTCCACGAGGTGCGAGCGGATCGCGTCGCGGACCTCTTCCCGCCTCGTGATGAGCTCTTCCGCCGTGTACTTCGCGGTCGTGGCTTTGACGGATTCCTGCAAGGCGGGATCGATCAGACGCGTGTCGTACTGGACGCCGATCTCCTGGTAGATGTTGGCGACGCGCGCCGGGTCGACATGGTAGTTGAGCGCCACACGCGTGTTCACGGTCTGCAGGTCCTTGGATGCGGCCGTCGCTTCCACTTCCTCCTTCTGGATCTTCACGTCCATGATGGCGACGCGGTCCATGAGCGGCACGCGCACGTACAGCCCCTCCCCGATCACCTTTTGGGTGACCGCGCCCCAGCGCAGCAGGACGCCGCGCTCTCCGGCGCCGACGATGCCGAACGGCCAGAAGGTCAGGAACAAGACGACGAGCGCCACCACCCCCACGCCGGCCAGGATCGCGAATGGCTTGAGTTTCATATGCCCGGAAAGTACGCGAACGCCGCCAGGAGCGCAAGCGGGAAACACCCACGCTCCGGGGGCAGGTCTTCCTATTCCCGGACGGTCTTGCGCAGAGCGGCGATGATGGCTTCTGTCTGCTGTGCGGAAAGCGCACCGCTCCTGGTGGTGATGGTGCGGTCGAGGAACCGCGGTCCGACGACGTGGACGTTCTTCAGCAGCCCCGTCCCGACGGAGAGGATCGCGTGCTTGTTCGTGAATAACAGGATGGCGGTGACATATGTTCGGATGCCCGCCTGCTGTTCGAGGTATTCGCGGATCTGGAAGGACTGCCGCGTCGCCTGCTTGAGCAGGTCTTTCTCCCGGATAGGTCTACCATTGCGAGTCAGCTCGGTGCCATTGAACGCGATGCGGCCGACGTGATTCTTGACCTCGACGACGAACACGCCGTTGGGACCGACAACTACATAGTCGATGTTACCGAACGGTCCCAGAATGACGTCGCGGAAGACGGTGTAAGAATCCGGGAGTGCGCGTAAAACCTGTTCCGCACGGTGCTCCCCTTGTTGACCCCGCATGAATCGGCGACTGCCCCTACGGTTCGTACGGATGGCCGAATCCAGCATGGGCTCGACCACCTTCATGAACACAAAAACCGTAATTATGAAACCGACCGAGCTGATCGCCACAAGGTGAGGCACCAACGTAATAAATACGTAAAGGCCGCCAAGCAATGCCAACCCAATCACGAGGTTGCGCAGGTCGTACCTAAAAGACTCCCGCGTCAGGTATCCGCTCGGCTTTCCGATCACCTGCGCCATGTTGCCTTAATCGTATCGTACGGCGACCGATACGCAAACACGCTCCCGGAGGGAGGAGCGTGCTGCGGATTGGGGGTCACTGTTGTTCGACGACGCGCTCGAAGCGCGGATGGTCCTGCCCGGCGCGATGCTTGATGAAGCGCCGGAGCTTCATGGCCGGCTTGGGATGGTTGGCCATGCGCTCCAGGATCTTGTCGGCCTGCTCCCGGGTGAGCTTGCCGCTGGCGACGCGCTCCTCGATGGCGGCCTTGGCGCGCGCCTGCATCTTCTCGTGCATCTGCTCGGGCGTGATGCCGAGCGACGCGATGATCTCGCGCGGCGTCTCGCCTGCCTGGACGCGGGCCTTGAAGTCCTCGACCGAGATGCCGAGGTCCTCGGCGATCATGGCCTGGAAGTGGGCCTTGTCCGGCCGGGGCATCCCCGCGCCGCCGCCCAGCTGAGCTGGGCCGCCGTCGTGTGCGAAGACCAAAGGGGTCGCGGCGATCGTGCCGGCAAGGGCGATACCGACCGCTGCGGCCGCAGGAAGGGCCTTCTTCATGCGCATAGGTGGCATGAGCTTAGTGAGTGATCCGTCGTCGTTCGGTGCACCGTGCTGGTGGATACCCAACGCGAGCCGGGAGGTTACACGCTAGCGGGATCTTTTACGGAAGCAATATGCGAGGTGGTCGTCGACCATGCCGACGGCCTGCATGTGGGCATAGACGACCGTGGGGCCGAGGAACGAGAAGCCGCGCTTCTTGAGGTCCTTGGACCAGGCGATGGCTTCCTCGGTGGTCACGGGACACTCCGCGGACGTCCGCAGCGCGTGGCGGATGGGTTTGTGCCCGACCCACGACCACATGTATGTGGAGAAGCTGCCGAACTCCTTTTGGACCTCGATGAACCGCTTGGCGTTGTTCACGGCCGCGGCGATCTTCTGGCGGTTGCGGATGATGCCATTGTCCGCCATCAGCCGGCGCATGTCCGCTGCGCCCATGCGCGCCACCTTCTTCACGTCAAAGCCGTGGAACGCCTTACGGAAGTTCTCCCGCTTGTGCAGCACCGTGCGCCACGAGAGTCCCGCCTGGAACGTCTCGAGCACCAGGAATTCGTAGATGGTGCGGTCGTCACGCACCGGCCTCCCCCATTCCTGGTCGTGGTAGGCGATCATCAGCGGATCGTCCGCTGGCCACGGGCAACGGTGTTGGGCTGGCATAGGCGGATGGGTGCTGAGAAGAGTACCACCGCTGCCTAGCCATGCATTTCCGGATACAGTGTGAAGAACGGCAGCTTCGTCATGCCGACGTAGTTGAACATCTCATAGTTTGCCCGTCGGGCGTACTTGGGCAGGCGGCGGTGCACAAGGTTCTTCTTCGGCACGAACGGGTAAAATCGGACCTCGCGCATCTTCTTGCCCTTCTCGGTCCACTTGAAGTACAGCAGAAGCGGCGGAACCATGTAGCCTGATCTCATGACCTTGTGCATGATCTGCCAGCCCGCACCGAAGACGATCGCCTTGGGCTTACTGTTGTTCGTCTTAACCTGTGCACGAAACAAGCAACCCGTGCACTGAATGTCGTAGAGCGGGTAGTTCGGCGGGAGTGCCATGAGCTTCTTACTGCAGTTGGGGCAACAAATCAGCGCGATGACCTCGCGCTCACCTTGAGTCCCCTTGCTGCTGTTGGAAATCTTCATATTTCTTCGGTCACTACAACCCGTTCCCGTTCGAAATGTCGAAGAACCTTGAGAAGAACGCCATCAACCTGCCAATAACGCCCTCCCGCTTCTGCGATCGCTCTCTGCCAGGCGAAAAGCGCGAGACCGGCGGCAGGATCTTTGCCAATCCCGTTCCGGTCGTCACGATGCTCCCGTTACGAAAGGCGTTCCGAATGTAGGCGTACGTCGCGTCACGGTCGAGACCCTCATCCGCAATAATCGCGTCGAGCTCCTCCGTCCGCTTGGACGCGACGAATGCCTGCCATGCGTCATCCACGCTCGCGCCTACATCCAACGTGGTGATGAACTGCGTGATCAGGTCCTTCTTGTTCCGAAGCTCCACGCTCGAATCGATCGCCTTGTTGATGTCCGCGAGGATCTCCTTATCCTTCACATGGTCCTCGTGATACCGCTTGATGAGCGATAGCACGTAGTCGATATTAATTTCGACCTGCTTGATAAGCTCCATTTCGAAGACCACGTCGTCGTTGACGTTTTCCTTCTCCGCGTCGCTCCCCTTGCGGAACTCCGCGTAAAGGTCGATGTACATGCTGTGATAGTCCTGCACGTCACGTTCGGTCAGGATCTCATTCCCAGCGAATTCGTCGAACGTCGTGAGGATATTCCGTATGCGTAGGATCGCACCGTATAGGCGGATAAACTCCTTCTGGCCCTGCTCCCCGAGAATACGCTCCCCAACCGGAAAGCGCTCCACAAGCTCTCCGACGAGGCTCACATATCCGCGCACCTCTTTGCCATTGTCCTCGTACCCATTGTAGTACTCATCGTATGACTTCATGAGCACAATGCCTCCGGCTTCCTTGTCGCCAAAGAGCGCGATGGACTCGTTCGTGGCCTTCTCGAGGTTCCGAAAACACACGATGTTCCCGAACGTCTTCACGGAGTTCAGGATCCTGTTGGTGCGCGAATACGCCTGCAGCAGTCCATGGAGCCGCAGGTTCTTGTCCACCCATAGTGTGTTGAGCGTCGTCGCATCGAAACCCGTCAGGAACATGTTCACCACGAGCAGGATGTCCACCTCCCGGTTCTTCACCCGCAGGCTCACGTCCTTGTAGTAATTCTGAAACTTGTCGGACGAGGTATCGAACGACGTCCCGAACATGTCATTGTAATCCTGGATTGCACCCTCCAAGAAGTCGCGGGAGCTTTTGTCGAGACCGCTCGTGTCCTCCGAGTTCTCGTCAAGCATGCCGTCCGCGTCCTCGTCGTTCACGCCGAAGCTGTAGATGAGTGCGATCTTGAGCTGCTTATCACTCGGCAAACCCGCGAGTTGCCGCTTGAACTCCGCATAATACTGCTTGGCGACATCGATGGAGGACACCGCAAAGATGGAATTGAACCCCGCCAGCCGTCGATCCTTGAGCTTGTAGAAGCTGTTCCGCTTGGTCTTCTGGTCGAAGTGCTCGCGGATGTAGGTGACGA
>CAZYLV010000016.1:0-16935 GCA_964648865.1 uncultured Gammaproteobacteria bacterium
GTGCGACTCGTCGATGAAGACGACGAAGTCGCTCGGGAAGTAGTCGATCAGCGTGGGCGGCGCGGCGCCCGGCGGGCGGTCGTCGAGGATCCGCGAGTAGTTCTCGATCCCGTTGCAGAAGCCGAGCTCCTTCAGCATCTCGATGTCGTACTGGGTCCGCTGGCGCAGACGGTGCGCCTCGAGCTCCTTGCCCTCGCGCTCGAACTCGGCGGTGCGCTCGTCGAGCTCGAAGCGGATCTCGTCGACGGCGCGCTCGATCGTCTCCTCCTTGGTCACGTAATGGGTCGCCGGCCAGACCGAGACGTGTCCGACCTCGTCGAGGACCTCGCCCGTGAGCGGGTCGAAGTGGGTGATCGCCTCGACCTCGTCGCCGAACAGGTTGATCCGGTAGGCCGACTCGGCGTAGGCCGGGAAGACCTCGAGCACCTCCCCCATCACCCGGAAGCTGCCGCGGGTCAGGATCGTGTCGTTGCGCTGGTACTGCATCGCGACGAGCTGGCGGAACAGCGTCTCGCGCTCGATCCACTCCCCGACCTTGAACAGGACCATCTGCTCCCGGTACAGCTCCGGCGAGCCGATCCCGTAGATGCAGGAGACGGAGGCGACGATGATCACGTCGCGGCGCGCGAACAGCGCCGCCGTGGCCGCGTGCCGGAGCCGGTCGATCTCGTCGTTGATGGTCGCGTCCTTCTCGATGTAGAGATCCTGCGCCGGCACGTAGGCCTCGGGCTGGTAGTAGTCGTAGTAGGAGACGAAGTACTCGACGGCGGCCCCCGGGAAGAACTCGCGGAACTCGTTGCAGAGCTGCGCCGCCAGCGTCTTGTTGTGGGCGATGACCAGGGTGGGCTTCTTCACCTGGGCGATGACGTTGGCCATGGTGAAGGTCTTGCCCGAGCCGGTGACGCCCAAGAGCGTCTGGTAGCGATGGCCCTTCTCGAGGCCCTCGACGAGCCCGGCGATGGCCTTGGGCTGGTCGCCGGACGGCTTGTACTTTGTGGAAATCCTGAAGTCCATGGAGATACCAAAAAGCGGCCCCGACGGGCGGTCTGCAAGGTCCCGCCAGGGGTCGCTCCGTACCGTAGCACGCGCTACGGAAAAAAGAAAAAGGCGGGCTTCCCGCCTTACCCGACCCGGAAATCCGCGTGGATGCCCGCAATGCGGCAGAACTCCGCGAACTCGGCGGCGCGCGAGCCATGGAGCAGCATGGTCGCGTCCCTTTCGATGTACGGCTCGTCTAGCCGCAGCGGTGTGGAGTCGGTCACCGCATTGGCGCGGTCATCAAGAGCGAACCGCCGGAAGCCCATCTTGCGGGAGATGCCCCAGTATGGGCTGAGGTCCCAGGGGGTCTGGCGGTGCGGCGGGAAGATGCAGGCCCCGACTTCCCCCTTCCAGAGACGCGCGACGCTGATCCCGATGCTGCCTCCCGTGATCTCGTAGGACTTGAACAGCCGCTGATGGCGCCGGAAGAACGCCTGCACGCTGCTGCCGTGGGCATCCATCGGATCGCGGAGCAGCGCATACTGCTCGTGGAGCGGTCGTCCCGGATCGATCTCCAGGCGGACCGCCGTGCCCGCCGCGGTGATGCGGTGGACGTGCGCGCTCCCCGGGCGGAAGCCGTAGCACTCGTCCGTGTTGACGTCGCGGACGTATGCGGCGATGGCCTCGCCGTCGCACAGCAGCGCGATCATGCTGCCGATGCCGTGCGACTGCTTGCGGACGAAGGCCGCGGTGCCGTCCAGCGGATCCACCGTGAAGCGGAGATCATGTGCCGGATGGGCGCACGGGACCCGCAAGTCCTCCTCCTCGGCGATGATCCCGTAGTGCGGGAAGTTCTTCCGCAAGACCTTGACGATAGCCTCCTGCGCGGCACGGTCGGCGTCGGTCACCCAGTCGGTGCCGCCGTCGGCCCTCCGGCCCTTCTCCTGCGCCTCGAAGATGAACTGACGGCCGCGGATGGCGTGCGCGGCGCGGCGCAACGCCTCCCGCATCACCATGCCGATGGTCGGCCCTTGGAGCACCCCGAAGTCGATGTCCATGACTCCTCCTGGCCGCACCCTACGGCAGCCCCGCCGTCCTGGTCAACAAAAAAGGACCGGTATCGCTACCCGTCCTCATCCGGCGGAGGATCCGTGTCCCCCGCGATCTCCTCCGGGCTCGCCTCACCCACGATCAGCTCCGGACCCATCGAGTCCCGCCGCTCGGGCTCCGTCGACGCGTACGACGGCCGCAACACGGGCGGGATGGACGGCGGCCGCTGGGATCGCCGCTGGATGCGGTCCAGGATGTCGCGCGTGACCTCGGCGGTGAGGCAGCCGCGCGCGTCGGCGCGGGACACCAGGATCACCAGTTGGATACGCGCCGGGTCGGTCACCCCGTCCCCCGGAGGCGGGTACGAGGGCATGCCCTCCTTGAGCACGATGGCGATCTCGCGGACGAGCTCATCGCCCAGCCGTCCCTCGGCGCGGGCCTCGAGCAGCAGCGCCAGGAACTCCTCGTAAGCCATCTCGGCCGTGTCAGCCATGGATACCTCCTATGGCCTCCCTACAGCGTCACACGCCGGGTGTCAACCCTCCAGGAAAAGAAAAGACCGCCGCCACCCCGAAGGACGTCAGCGGCCGAACCTCGCCTCTCGCACAGGCAGTGGCTCATCGCCCTCGCCACGCTCGTGGGCGCGCACGAAGGTTTCGTGCTCGCCGAGCGTGATTCCGAACTCAGTAGCCAGAGCCACTGCTTGCGGCGACGGACGGTAGCCCTTCGCAAGGCGACGGATGTGCCAGACGACACCATGACGACGGAAGGAGCGTGCGCAGCCGGACTCATCATAGAATGCCTTTGGCAAGCGCAGCCGAGGCATGACGACCGCGCTGAGCCTTCCGCTCGGATCGTGGCATCCACCACTGAGATCCCTTTCGCACTCCTCGAGAGACGGGAGGCGCTCCGCCACGTCCGTGGCGACGACCAGGTCGTGAACGCGCAGCAGCACCAGCAACCGCCAGAGCTGATAAGCCTCCCTCAAGCCCCACCCGCCGAGCACCTCACGGACACCGGAACGCGAGCGCGGCATGGTGAGATGACCGTTCTGAGAGACGTACCATCTGCTCCAGGTCCGTGCGCCGCCACCCCAGGCGTACCCCATGATCGGCGACAGGTCTTCCAGGGTCCCATACATCTGCTTCTGGATTATCGTGAGCGGACCAGGACCAGGGCACACCTCGTTGATCTCGCAGATCGGTACGCCACCATCGATAGGGTTCCACTCGTACGCGGCCTGGGGATCGTGAATGATCGTCACGGACCCCTTTTCAGTCAGGAGGGGGGACGTGAAGTAACACGTCCTCGCACCATATCGTCGATGGGTCCGGATGTGTTCCCAGAGACGGTCACCCTGACTGACGAGATCCGACCGCGACATGCGTTGACCGATCTCCTGCAGATGCGAGGATCGGAATCCCGTTTCCCAGAGGTCACGGGGCGACCTGATGCTGTACTGAAAGAATGGGATTACGTCCCGATCATCGATCACGACGTTCTGCGGCCCGAAACCCATCCGACGCTGCACGTCCCGCAGGCTCCCGGAGCGATCAAGGGTGCCATGCAGGCCCAGGAACAAATCCTTCACTAGGTCCTCGATCTTCTGCGGAGCGAACCGCATGAAGGCGAGGTCGGGAAGGACGTTCAGCGCGGCGAACATCGCATTCGTGTACTGTCCGAAGTCAAACCGATAGGCCTGGGCTGCCAGATAGACGCCCCAGAGCCTGCTCAGCGTCACCCGCGGGTCATGGTGGCGTACGAGCGGAAGGAAGCTTTCCGTCATGCGATCCACCTCATCGATGGACAACGGTCGCGCTGCATTGCTCACAAGCCGCCGCTTCAGAGAATCGCCCAACCGAATGGGCCTCGGTTCCTCAAAGAGCTCCCACATGGACATGATCACCTCCTGGTTTGGTCCGTCCACGGGACCTGATAACGTACAGGAAAAAACAGTCTACTGTCAACGGCCAAGATAAGAAAAAACCGCCTTGGCCCACGTGGACCTCAGCGGTCGAACTTCACCTCCCGTGCCGGAGGCGGCTCCTCCCCTTCCCCGCGCTCGTGGGCGCGCACGAAGGTCTCGTGCGCGCCGAGCGTGATGCCGAACTCCTTGGCGAGCTCCCGCGCCTGAAGCGAGGGGCGATACCCCTTCGGCAGGCGGCGGATGTGCCAGACGACGCCATGGCGGCGGAAGGTTCCGGAGAACCCCTCACCGCGTGTGTAGACGCTGCCGGAGAGCTGCAATCGTGGCATCAGCATCGCCTGCAGCACCTGCTCCCTGCCGTCCAGGGTTCCCGTGGAGACCAGCTCCTTCTCGGAGTCGTCGAGGCCGGGCAAGGCATCGGCGACCTCCGCCGGCACGACGAGGTCGTGCAGGCGCGTCAGCAGCATCAGTCGGAGGAGCGGATACGAGTCGGCACACCCGTATGCCTCCATGACGCGGTCGCCACGGATTCTGGTGTCCATGAGGGCCAGGTGACCTTTGTTGCGTACTGTCCAGAAGCAACGGTCGACCATGTTGCCTCGCTCGGCCGCCCGCTGTTTGACCCCGTCGGCAAGGTCGTTGATCGCCTCGATGATCGCAAGCGGGTCGACCATGATGGAATCCACGTCCTTGTAGTGCGTGGACAACAACAGGAAGGCGAACACGGGATCACCGACCGCCTGCCGCATGCCCGGACTGGCATCCTCTCCCGCAACCACTGCCAGGTGCTCATTCTCGCCGATCACCGACTCTGCCTTGAACTGGCAGACCTTGAGACCGTAGCGGCGGCCGATCCGGATCCGCTCCCACAGCTGATCACCGTGAGCACGGAGCCTCTTCGGATCGAGACCCGCGGCCGCACCCGAGAGGTGGAGACCTACCCGAAGCATCTCCCACAAGGCCGTCGGAATCTTGCAGGCAGTCTGGAGCATGGCCAGAATCTCCCTGTTGACCTCGGCGCCACGGATGATCGTGGAGAACGGATGCGCAAGCGTGCAGCTCCGCAGGTCGCCGTCCGCGGGCAGGTCCATGCCGAGGGCCTCGAAGATCCGGATGAGGTAGCTCCGGAGCGCCTCCGGCCCCAACGGCAGGAGGACCTCGGCCTTGAGCGTGTCAGCGATACGGTTCAGGTTCGCCAGGCGATCGTCAGAGTCGCCAACGAAGCGCATGCACCCGCGCATCAGGTTGAAGATCGCCTCGTAGGAGAACGTTGGATCCTTCGAGTGGACCAGAGGAAACAGGGCGTTGACCAGCTTCTGCTCCTCGCTCGCGTCGGGTCCCCCCTTCCGAACGATGACCTTTCTCAGCCGCTCGGCGAGCGACGAATTCAATCGAATCGGATTGCCCTTGTGAAGAACGATCCGCATGGACATGTCCCACCTCCTTCTTGCAATCCAAGGGACGGGTGAACATAGCACAAACTGTGCCATGCGTCAACGGTTGACAGGTTGCCCATCTTCCGCTTTACTCCCTCCTCGCTCATTGACAACCGAGCGAAAGAAAGGGTCGGGAATCTCGATGAACCGGATCAAAGGGAAGCGACATATGCTGGCACTCATCGCCGGCAGCCGTCTCTCGCCCGAGGACAAGCGCACGCTGCTCAGCGAGCTGCTGGCTTCAGGAGAGGTCACGGAGAACGATGTCGCGGAGATGATAATCGGCGACATCGAGAAGAACCTGGAGGGCTACGCCGATGCGATCCGCAGCGACGAGACCCTCCGGTTCCTGTGGGATCGGTTCCGCGACCGGCCCACCTACCTGGCTCGCGCGCTCGTGCAGGCGCGGCCGGAGATCTTCTACTGCTACGGCTTCGCCTTCCGCCTGTCGCTCAAGCTGCGGGCGGACCTCGGCGACGTCTGGGTGCCTCCGTGGCAGCCCGGCGGCGGTGGCGGCGGTGCAATGCCTGATGCGCCACTCGCCAGTCTTCCGCAGGCCGTGGAGCAGGACATCTTCGGGCTCGAGGTGGAGTGTCGCTTCCGCGAGCATCTCTACTTCTTCAACCGCGACTTCGCCGAGGGGCTGACGCTCCTCGACGAGGAAATCGCCCGTGCGCGGTCGGGACACGAGCGGCGGGTGCTGCGCGCGACCCGACGACTGGCGGCGGATCTCATCAAGATGCCGCTGCCGGGAGTCCGGACGTCGCGCGAGGGCTCGCCGTTCCCGGCGCTGCATGTGCGCTGGTGGCTGCATGCTGCCAGCACGCGACCCCGCGTGCTCAACATGGGCGACACCGGCAGCTACAAGACCTCGTTCGCGGCCATAGCGATGCGGCTCAACGGCTGCCGCCGGACCCTCGTCCTCTGCGCCGCGCACGCACGGCAGAACTGGGAGCAGGAGCTACTCGGATACTTCACGGACGAGAACGAGCCGTCGGTGCGCGTCGTCGAGAGCCGCAAGGCGCTCGACGAGGACACCGGTGAAGAGTTCACGATCGTGGGATACCCCACACTGGCCCAGGACGAGGCCGTCGACGCCCTGTGCGCCGGCGGCTACGATGGGTTGATCCAGGACGAGTGCCACTACGGCAAGAGCGTCGGTTCGGGCGCAGCGAAACGCGCCCTGGCCACGCTCCGGCTCGTCCGCGAGCTGCCGCTGAAGCGCTTCATCGCGCTCTCAGCGACACCCTGGGAGAACAGGCCCGAGGAGATCGCCGCGCTTGCCGTGGCGCTCCGGCCGGAACTGTTCACCACGCCGGAAACATTCGTAGCCAGCGGTGCCGCGAGGAATCCACGTCTGCTCCGCGAGCTGCTCAGCGAGCAAATCCTCGAAATCGAGCTCCGGGAGGTCACCGACCTCCCGCCGATCACGCCGCGACCGTGGGAGGACCTGTTCGGCGCCGTCCCGCTCCGACCGTTCCCCCGCCACCGGGCCGTGTACGAGCGGGTCTACGAGGACGACGAGAAGCTGCGACCCAACGAGAAGGCGCTCCGGCTCCTGCTCGCAGCCACGCATCCTCCGCTGCTTGCGGGTCGGGTCGACTGGCCCGATCACGCCATGCAGCCGCTGACGGACTGGCGGGTCTCCACCAAGCTGGACTGGCTGAAGCGCTTCGTCGCGGAGCGCATTGCCACCCAGAAGATCGTCGTCGGTTCGGGCCTCTACGCTGAAGGCATCACTCGCCTGAGCGCGGACGATGACGAGACCCCGTGGATTGCGCGCCAGCTGCGCATCTGGTTCGGCGACGACCAGGTGCTCGTGCTGGACGGTACGGTCGGGCTGCACGGGGTTGGCGGCGAGATGAGTCCCCGCGAGGGGCTCATCCGCCGCTGGCGCACGGATCCCGATGCCCGGATCCTGCTGGTCTCCATGCAGGCCTGTCCGGATTCGGTGAACCTCACCGTCGGGCAGATGCCCGGCGTGGAGCGGCTCGCCATCACGGCCCTATCCTTCGGATGGAAGCCCTGGAAGCAGTTCCTGGGCCGATTCTGGAGACAGGGCCAGGGTGTCCCAGTCGAGTACCGCGTGCCGGTGCTCGTAGGGACGATCGACGACGACCTGCTGCGGCTCAACCAGGAGAAGTGGCATGCCCAGCAGCTCTTCCGGGCGCTGGTGCCGGTCACTGACCGGGAGCTGTCGTATCTGAGGATGGATGCCGGAGACGCCATGCGGGACCTCCTGCGCGACGCCTTCGAGCACGTCAACCTCATCTCGGCCATGCTGCGCGGTCAGGGGGAGCGCGGCAACGTTAGGATCTTCGCGGGCGCGTACGGCGCCAACACGCGGGGCGAGGCCTTCGCCCGGCACTTCGTGGAGATCCAGGAGTTCGCTACCTCCGGACATGTCTCGCGGTTCCAGAAGACGGTGATCGACCGCATGACTGCGGTCGGCATGGTCTCCCTGGACCGCGTGCTCGACGCCGGATGCGGCCCGCTGACGTTGGAGCGTCAGCTGGACGCACCGGTCTGCGGGATAGACATGAACCCCCACATGATCGACCTCGGAAAGGCACTCTCGCCTCACCGCGGCGAGCATGCCCGGGTCGGCATGCTGTCAGGCATGCCCGCGGAGTGGGATAGGAAGTTCCATCTCACGAACGCGTCGCTCGTTCTCGACTTCTCCAGCATCGAAGGCGGCGACGGCGAGGAGCCGGAACGCCTCCGCATCCTGCGCGAACTCGTCCGGGTCACCCACCCGCACGGGCTTGTGTGGCTGACATGGAACGAGAGCACCCACACCGCGCAGACCCTCGGTCTCTGGGGAGATGCGCTGTCCGCCTCCGGCATGGCGCTCCTTCCGGAGCTCTGCGGCGAGGTGCGCGCGGTCGACCATGACGAACAGCCGTTCGCCTTCCGGTCCCTCGCCTTCTCACCGAACGGCTCGATGCCTCGGTTCCGCCGCATCGAGGACTTCCGCTTCGCGTTCGAGCTCGAGCGCATCCACCGGAAGCGCGGCCGCCGGCACAACGGCAGCCCGCCTCCGAAGAAGCGGAAAATCCGCCATGAGCGCTTCGAGGTCCTGACCTCGGGGGGGGCCGTGACGGATGCGCACGCCGCGCGGCAGTCCATCCTGCGGGAGGTCCGCAGGTGGGCGACCTCGGGGGTCAGGGATCGTCGGTTGGCCCGCGGCGTGGTGGCGTTGCTCGACGAGCTCGGCAGCGACTGGCGCGTGCTGCGCCGTCTCCATGAGCTTGGCATCATTGAGGTCTGACGGCCTCGACGGACTTCGGTCCGTCTCTTTTTTTGCCTTGACAGGAACGCCCGAACGCGTTATACCGAGCGCGTCACTGACGGGAGGTCACAGGTGGCATTGTTCGCACTCAACCACAGGGAGTTGGCGCGGGAGCTGATGGGGATGCGCTTGATCGTCGGCGCGTCCACGGTCACCATCCTCGAAGCCGAGGGGTACTCGAAGAAGCAGAACGCGGATCCACTGTACCGGCCGCTTCTCGAGATGCCCGCGGGAAGCGTGTACTGCCCGCGGCGGAGGAACGCGATCCTCACGCTCGTCGCCTGCCATGACGGCGGCGCGCCCGGAGGATGCATCCTCCTTCGGGCGGTGGAGATCGACGGCGCGGTGGTGCAGGGACCCGGACGTGTCTCGGACACGCTCGGCATCGTCACCCACGCACAGCAGGGCACCGTTGTCGTCCACACGGAGGACATGATCGAGCTCCGCCTCGGCGACTGCAAAAACGCGCCGCCGATCAAGATCCCGCCGCCCGGCGGGCGAGGTGTCGGCGACGAGACGGTTAAGCGACTGATGCCTCTAATCGTCAAGGCCTTCCTCAAGGCCGGCAAGGGGAAGCCCTTCCAGCAGTTCCTCAACAGCATGCTCGCCGCGTGCCCGACGGAGCGCGATCTGCGCCGTCGCATGCGGGAGCTGACGAACGGCTGAACGCGAGTCGACGATCGGCTCGTTCTTTTTATATCTCGTACGGCTCTCCGGGGGCGGCCACGGCCGCCGGGAGCATCAGGTCCTTGTGCACGCGCTCGGAAAAGGCGTCGGCCACGGCGCGGTCGGCGTGGGAGATGAAGACCTGCTTGGGCATGCCGCCGCGCAGCCACTCGATGAGCTTGTCCTGGTCGGCGTGGGCGCTGTAGGCGCCGATGGCCCGCACCCGGCAGCTCACCTTGATGCGGTCGCCATGGATACGCACGCGCGGTTCGCCGTCGAAGATGCGGCGGCCCAACGTGCCGGCGGCCTGATAGCCGATGACCAGCACCGTGGACTTCTTGTCCGGCAGGACGCGCTTGAGGTGGTGGAGGATGCGGCCGCCGTTCATCATGCCGCTGCCGGCGATGATGATCTTGGGCTGCGCGACGTCGTTGATGCGCTTGGACTCCTCACGGCTCGGCGTCATCGTCAGCCCCGGGAACCTGAAGAAGTCGTCCCCGCAATCCACGATGCAGGCCGCCTTGCGGTTGAAGTAGCCCTCGTGCCGCCGGAAGACCTCGGTGGCCTTGATGGCCAAGGGCGCATCCAGGAAGACCGGCACGCGGGGCACGTGGTCGTGCTCCACCAGGTGGTTGAGCTCGTAGAGCAGCTCCTGCGCGCGCTCGATCGCGAAGGCCGGGATGAGCAACGTCCCGCCGCGTTCGACCGTCTCGACGATCATGCGCTGGAGCTTCTCCGAGCGCGTCCGGGGGTCCTCGTGCGTGCGGCCGCCGTAGGTGGCCTCGACCACCGCCGCGTCGCAGGCCGGCAGACGCTCGGTCGGCCGCATGATGGGCACGTTGCGGTTGCCGAGGTCGCCGGAGAAGACGACGCTCTTCTTGTCGGCCCAGACCTCGATGAAGCTCGAACCGAGGATGTGCCCGGCGTCATGGAAGGTGGCCGTCACGCCGGGGGCGACCGCGGTCTCCTGGCCGTAGGGTACCGTGCGCACCAGCTTCTTGGCCGCGCTCATGGCCGCGCCGTCGTACAGCGGCGGCCACTCCTTTTCCCGCTCCCAGTCTTCCTGCATGACGTCCAGCGTGTCGTCCCAGAGCAGCTCCATGAGATCGGCCGTGGGCGGCGTGGCGTAGACCGGCGCGCGCGAGCCCATATGCGCCAGCACCGGGATGCGTCCGGTGTGGTCGGTGTGCGCGTGGGTCACCAGCACGGCATCGATGCCGCGGGCGTCGAACGGCAACGGCTCGCGGTTGCGCTCGTTGGCCGTGCGCATCCCCTGGAAGATGCCGAAGTCGACCAGCACGCGGGCCTTGCCCGTCTCGAGCAGCATGCACGAGCCGGTGACCTCCCCCGCCGCGCCCCAGAACGTCAGCCTCACACCGCGCCTTTCTCGAAGCCCCGCTTGAAATCCGCGTAGCGGCTCTTGAGGTCCTGGCGGAGCTGCTCGATGTCGTCGTCATCCTCGACCTCGGCCCAATCCAGCTTCTCGCTCAGCACCCACTCGACCATGTCGTCCCAGGACTCCTGGCTCGTGACGCCCTCCTGCTCCGCGCGCTCGCGGACCAGCCCGTACAGTTCCTCGGGGTTATACTCCAGGTTCTGGACCATAATGAGAATGTTACGTGGCCATTTTCGCACAGGGTTGCCAAAGCCGTCGAGATGCGACAGGATGCCGCTCGGGCCCCGCCGTACCCTCCACGTACGGGACGGACGGACCGTCGGGGCAGGGAGGAACATGCTGCGCGTCCAAACCAAGAAGAACGGGCTCGTCACGCTCCGGCACTTCGATCCCGTCAAGGTGCACGTCGAGACGCTCACCCGCATCGTCCGGGACGACAAGATGGCCAACATGAGCCTGTCCTGCGACGATGCCGAGGGCCGACCTACGAGCGTCCCGGCATTCGAGGTCGACATCTCGCCTTCCCTCCTGAGGCAGCTCAACCCGGACATGCCGTGAAGGGACGGGCACCGACGCATCACCACGTCAGGGGCGGGGCGCACCAGGCCTGGATCCGCCATCGCCGCCTGCGCTTCATCCTGCGGCTGCGCATCCGCCGGTTCCTCAACCGGCGGGGTCGCATGGCCCGCTGCTGACGCGAAACCCGGTCATGCGACCGGGTCCCACCGAGCTTCGGCTCGGTTTTTTCTTAGGCCATCCAGCCCAGGATGGCGCCCATCAACAAGAGGGAGACGAGGTAGTATCCGGCGTTGATCGGGTACAGGCCCCACTTCTTGCCGCCCCAGAGCTGGTCGCCCATGACGACCGGCGCGATGAACCCGAGCCAGGCCCAGAATCCGGCCATCAGTCCGGCGCTGACCCCCGCGGTCTCCGTGTATGCCGCGGCGAAGACCAGGTTGTGGGCGAGCACGTAGGCCATGACCAACGACCCGAGGGACATCAGGACGTAGTTCAAGGTCATGCCCTTCTTCTTGGCGGCCTCCATGGACTCCTTGGTGAAGCCCATATGGGCCATCCACGGCTTGCCGAACAGCGGGCCATACCAGGTGAAGCCCAGCACGATGCTGGCGACGGCGGCGGCGAGCACCGCCCAGTAGTTGATGGGGACGACGACGTCCATAGACGCGGGTTATGTGGATATCCCTTCTAGCGTACCATCAGCCGAGCGCTTCCCGGAACGTCCGCCCGTACTTGGTGAGATACTCTCCCATCCGCCGACGCCGGTATTGCATGATGAACCGCGGATGCTCCACCGCGGTGATTGTTTTGAAGAAACCGTGCTCGGCGTTGAGGTCTTCGAAATAGGCCTTGAGTTTTCCGGTGCCGAGCAGGATGGCCGTCGGCCGCGCGCCGAAGCCGAGCTGGCTGCGCATGGTCTCCACGATGAACGGCCGCGTGGCGCGGATGAGCGCCGGGTCGTCGTAGAAGTTGTAGTTGACGCCGCCTTTGACGAAGCCGAGCGGGCAGGTGGCCGTGAGGAAGAAGTCGCGGTAGAAGGCCGCGGCGCCGCCGTACGTCTCCATGAAGCGGTACACGAAGTCCGAGGACGCCTCGCGGCGCCTCTGGAACGCGTTGGGGATGCCGCAGTGTTCCTCGAGCGCCACCGGATCGGTGAACGTGATGCCGGTGATGCCCGCGCCGAAGCGGCCAGGGTTGATGCCGAAGACGTAGACGCGCTTCCGGGTGTCGGAAAAGAACTTCTCGAGGAAGGCATCCACGAGCGGCGCCGCGGCCGGGTCGCGGTACGGGTTCATGGCCTCCACCCCGCGCGGCAGCGTGTCGCGGATCTTGAGCGAGGCGTAGAAGCGTTTGGCCTTGGAAGCGAAGGTCGCAGACACGGGAGGCATCCTAGCACGCAAAAAGGCCCCGACCGAAGTCGGGGCCTTTGGCTGGGAGACTAGGATTCGAACCTAGATTAACGGGGCCAGAACCCGTCGTCCTACCGTTAGACGATCTCCCAATACGCCGAAGAATGTAGCACGGCCGACGGACGCAGACAAGGGTGGGCGGGGTATGCGATAATGGTGTGGATATGCGTCCCACCCACGCCATCACCGGCTCCCCGACGACCTACGCGCACACCGTCGTCCTGGTGCCGCTGACCGTGCTCTACACGCTGCTCGTGCCCTATGCGGGCACCGAGTTCGCCGAGCTGCTCAAGGAGCACGCCGTGCACCTCGGTATCCTCTTCGCCATCGTCGTGGCCTTCGTCATGACCGTCACGCTCGAGCGGCGTAGGGGCATCGACGAGGCCGTGGCCATCGAGCTCAACAAGGTGCGCCGCATCTACCACCTGGCGCTGCACATCGCCAAAGTCGGCGGGCCGGAGACCAAGAGGTGGTTCCGGACGGTGGAGCACGAGATCGCCGCCTATCACGACCTCTTCCGGGACAAGGACTTCGCCGACTACGGTAAGGGCAACGCCCGATTCCGCAAGATCACCTACGCCATCTACGGGCTGCCCGCCCTGACCTCGGCATACAACACCGAGCTGTACTATACCCTGCTCGAGGCGGCCGGCAGCGCCACCGAGGCCCGCGAGCATATCCGCGCCAAACTCGAGGCCGGCATCGGCCGCTTCCAATGGTTCACGATCCTCTTCATCACCGTGCTCTTCGGCACCATCATCGCCGCCGTCGGCGAACAGGAGCCGCTGGTGCGCCTGGCCAGTGCCGCGGTCAACGTCGCGCTCGTGCTCATGCTCCAGCTGGTCTACGAGCACGACCACTTCAACCCCCGCAAACGCCGCGCCTTGGCCGATCTCTACGTCCGGAACTGGGAACTCATCAACAACCCGTCTTAAGCGACGATCCGGCCGCCGAAGGCGTCCAGGACGTTCTTGATCACCGGATCGTCCATCGAGACCGGCGTCACGTCGCTCTTGGGGTCGTGCAGCCCCTCGACGACCAGCGCGTCGATGGACACGCGTTCGCCGAAGACCTGCTCGCAGCACGCCTCGATGACGTGCTTGTTCTTGAGGTCGTTGACGCGGTCGCGGTGGAAGGCGAAGGGCACGCCGACGACGAGCGTGCCGCCCTCCACGGCGTGCGGGACGCTGCCGGTGAGCGCGTACGGCAAGGAGTGGTTGCGCTCCCCCGCCGCGGCGATGAGCTCCTTCCACTTGGCCTTGAAGGTCTCGAGCGCGGTCGTGAGCGTCGCAGGGTCCGGTGCCGGGACGGGCGGCGCGACAGGAGGCGCGGGCGCCACGAAGCTATCCTCCGGCGCGTGGGCTTTTGGGCCTGATGCGGGTTCGGCGGGTGCAGGTGCCGGCAGGCGGGCCGGGACGACGGCCTGCGGCGCGGCGTCGTCCGAGACCAGCGTCGCCGCGGCGATCTCCAGCGGCAAGGCCGCGCCGTCGCCGCGCTTGAGGCGTTCCTGGCAGGTCAGCATGACGTCGATGGCCGCGAGGATGCGCGGCGTGCCCCAGGCCGCCAAGGGGCCGCCGACGAAGGCCGCGTCGGACTCGTCGAGCTCGGCCAGGCCGGCGCGCTCCCCCATCGCCGCGAGCAGGCCCAGACGCAGCAGACGCACGGCGTCCTCGGAGAACCGCCCCAGGTCGACGCCGTCGGCGATGAGCCGGTCGATGAGCCGCAGGGCCTCGCCGCCCTGACCGCGGTCCACGGCCGCCAGCAGCTCGCGCGCCAGGCCGATGTCGGAGCGCGGCAGCACGAGCGCGGCCTCGTCCGGCGTGATGCGCTTCTCGCCGAGCGCCAGCACCTGCCCGAGCAGCGACTCGGCGTCACGCAGGGAGCCGCCGGCCGCGCGGGCCACCTGCTGGAGCACGGCCGGGTCCACGTCGACCTCCTCCTTGGCGGCCAACGCGGCCAGGCGCGTGACCAACGCCGGCACCGGGATCTTGTGGAACGGGAAACGCTGACAACGGGAGATGATGGTCGCCGGCACCTTGTGCGTCTCGGTCGTCGCCAACACGAAGAGGGCGTGCGGCGGCGGCTCCTCGAGCGTCTTGAGGAGCGCGTTGAAGGCCGCCGTCGAGAGCATGTGCACCTCGTCGATGATGAAGACCTTGTATTTCAGCTGGCTGGGCGTGAAGCGGACGTTCTCGATGATGTTCTCACGCACGGCGTCCACGCCGGTGTGGGAAGCGGCGTCGATCTCCACGATGTCGATGGCCTTGTTCTCCTGGATGGCCTGGCACGACGGGCAGGCCAGGCACGGTTCGCTCCCCTTGCGGTCCGTGCAGTTCACCGCCTTGGCCAGGAGGCGGGCGGTCGTCGTCTTTCCGACGCCGCGTGGGCCGGAAAAGAGGTAGGCGTGGGCCGTCTTGCCGGAGGCGATCTGGTTCTCCAACGTCACCCGGACGTGGACCTGGTCGGTCAGGTCCGCGAAGGTCTGGGGCCGATATTTCCGGTACAGCGCCAATGCCATAGCGCCCGGATTTTACCGGCCACGGCTACGGATGGCAAACGCACAAAGACGTCAGATTTTGGATGCAACACAAGGCGCGGGAAAGCGAGGCGCGAGCCGTACTGATACCGTACGGTGAGCGCCGAGCGGGGCCCCGCAACGCAGTGAAGCATCAAAGTCTGACGTCGGCTACTGCTTGATCACGTGGTCCACGGCCGCCCACTTGGCCGAGACGCCCTTGGGGACCAGGATCATGACCTCATCCCCGGGCTGGCCGCGGTAATAGGTGATGCTCGCCGTGAGCACGTTCCATTTGGTGTCATTGGCCACGGCGGCATAGAGGCGCGTGGCCGGGTCCTGTACCAAGGTGCCTACCAGCCGCTCGCGCGGCGCCGGACCGATCTGCTTGAACAGGAACTGTCCGGTGGGGCCGATGGTCAGCTTGAGCCGGTCGCCCTCCACGAGCTTGGACTTGGAGGCGTAGTTGGGCGGCACGGTGTACTGCTTGCCGTCGTCAGCGACCATGTGCTGCCCGTCGAAGACGCCTTCCACCACGCGGCCGTCCGCGGCCGGCGTCGGCGCGGCAGACTTCATCTCCGCCAGCATCTTGTCGACCTGCTCGGGCGCCAACGCCTCGGCCTCCTCGAGGAGGCGCAAGGCGTTGCCCACGGACTCGTGGACGCCGCGCAGGATCTTCCGCAGCACCGCCGCCTTCTGGTTTTCGTTTTCCATATGCGTTTTCATGTTTCGATGCCCGCTTGGGCCGTCAATTCGCCGAAGAAGGCTTCCATCTCGCGACGGATGGCCTGGGCCGTCTCCCTCCCGTGCGCCTCGATGAGGTTCCTGCGCCGCTCGCTGCGGCCCTGGTCCAGCTCCCGCAGCTGCCGCGCCAGCGCCGCCACGCAGGCGCGCACCGGATCGCCCTTGCCGCGCAGCGTGCCGACCGTCAGCACCGCGCCGTCGGGCGCTCGCGGGCCGTCCGTGTAGGCGGCGATGCGCAGGCCGACCCGACGGTCCAAGAGCGGCACCTCAAAAGCATAGCGGACGCCGAGCGTGTCGGCCGCGCGGCCCCGGAGCAGCGCCAGGAGCCGGGCGGCCTCGATGCGCCGCGCCAGCTCTGCGCTCTCCCGAGCCGCGTGGAGCATCTCGTCCACGAGCTGCCGGCGGCGTTCCGGCGCGGGCGTGTCCACGTGCTCCTGCTGGAACAGCCGGATGCGGGCGTGGACGTGCTGATGTTCGCCGAGCAGGTCATGCATATCAGCGCGTGCGTTCCGGCGGCCCCTGGGTCGGCGCGGCGCCGAGCTGGGTGCGCTCCAGGATCTCCGCCTCGACCGTGGCCCGGTCGCGGCCGTACTTGAACCGCGACAGCTCCTTGAGCGCAGCCGCCAGCTCCGGGTCGCCCTTCTTGGGCGGGATGGTCTTCATGTTGAAGGGCCTGGCGGCGGTGTTGTCGATCAGCAGCTTGATGTAGGCCGTGTACCGCTCGACGTTGATGAGGTCGAAGGCGTTGAACGTCGGCGCGAACTCCTTTTCCAGGACCTCCGCATCGTCGATGCCGATGCGGAAGAGCGCCATCGTGCCGACGTTGCCGATGACCGCGTCGCGGATCTTGGTGTCGTTGTTCTGCACGAGCTGGCCCATGTACTGGTGGGCGATGATCAGGTCCAACCGGTACTTACGGGCCTCGGAGAGGATGGTGGCGATGGAATCCGTGATGAAGTTCTGGAACTCGTCGATGTACAGGTAGAAGTCGTGCCGCTTGTCC
>CAZYLV010000017.1:0-13805 GCA_964648865.1 uncultured Gammaproteobacteria bacterium
TCCGGCAGGTCGGCGCGGGAGAGCGCGGCCATCTGCAGCCGCGAGACGATGATCAGCCCCAGCAGGTTGGCGTTGACCTCGCCCGTCTTGCCCTTGGAGAGGTTGACCAGCAGGATCTTCTTCTCGTCCATGATCCTCCGCAGGTCGAAGCCGGACTTCCGCTGGCCGATGATGTTGCGCATCATGCCGTTCTCGACGAAGCGGCCGACCTTGGAGATGAGATAGCCGAGCATCTCGGACTTGTGGAAGTCCGAGGTCTTGGCCATCTCCTTCTCCCAGAAGGCGCGGACCACCGGATCCTTGACCTTGGCCACCCATTGCTTCTGGAAGTCGGCGTCCGAGAACATGCGCGGGATCTCGGCGATGGTCCCGCCCTCCTCGGGGTCGGCCATCAGCGTCAGCATGACGTTGCGCATGTTGTGCTCGAACATCGGACCGATCATCTCCGGCGGGAAGAGCTTGTAGAAGATGGCGATCATCTCCTGCGCCGCGAAGTCCTGCTGTTCCTCGCTCTGGACCTCCAGCATGTTGAGGCCGATGGGCCGCTCCAGGTCCGACGGGTCGAAGACCACGACGTCGTCGACGCGCTCCTCCGGCATCTGCTCGAGGATGTGCTCCACGAGGTCGCCGTGCGGGTCGATCACGCATACCCCGTCGCCGTTGGCGATGTCCTGCAGGGCCATGTTCTCGATGAACACGGATTTCCCGGCCCCGGATTTGCCGATGATGTACATGTGGCGGCGCCGGTCGCCGCGCTTGATGCGCACCGTGCCCTTCTCGCCGCGGTACTCGACCTCGCCCAGGACGATGCCCTCGGTCGGCATGTTGACGGGCGGCGCCGCCTTGCGCGCCGAGAGCCAGCGGATGTTGGGCGCCTCCGAGGACGGCAGCGGGAAGTGGAACAGCGAGGCGACCTCGTGGGCACCGAGGACGAAGCCGTAGCGCTCGCGGAAGCTGCGGAAGATGAAGTCGCGGACGAACCCGTGGCGGTCCGCCGGCGCGACCTTGGTGAAGCTGTTGCCGAACTCGTAGAGGTTGTACTGGCCGAAGGTATCCATGATGTTGGCCAGCAGGCCTTGCGCCGCGGACTCGTCGGCCGCGGAGACGATGACGCGGACGTTGACGTCCAGCCCGGCCTTGGAGCCCTTCTCCTGGATGGCCTTCTGCATCTCCTGCTCGAGCGGCGAGAGGACGCGCTGCGGCGGCGGCGCCTCGCCCGGCTTGGGTTTTGGCGCGGACGTGCCGACGACGGCCCGAACGACGCCGGTGCTCCCCAGGGCCTCCTCGGCGGACGTGCCCTTGGCCATCTCCCGCGCCACGCGCGTGCCCCGCTTGCGCCACTCGCGCTTGGCCGAGCGCACCACGAACTGCACGGCCGCGCCCTCGGTCTTCTCGACCTTGGAGAGGGCGCCGGTCAGCGCCTCCAGCGGGTCCGCCTCGATCTGGCGGTACGTCTTGATCGGGAAGAGATGGTGGCGGCGCAGGCGCAGGTAGCCGCCGACGATGGCGCCGACCGGCCGGAAGATGTTGTAGTCCTGGACGTCCTCCACATGGGCGTTGGGGTGGAGCGCCTGCACCTGCTGGGCGATGTACTCCTCGTAGCGGCGCGGCGCGGCCACGTAGAACTCCACCAACCCGTTGCGCGAGACGATCTCGAAGGCGAAGTGGTCCTTGCGGCCGCGCAGCCAGGAACCGAGGCCGCGTTCCGCGCGCAGTCCGCCGATGGTCGCGAAGAGCGTCTCGGCCACGGAGATGTCCTCCTGGATCTCCTGCAGCGACTTGGCGCGCTCCTGCTCGCCCTTCTTCTCGGCCGACTCCTTCGGCAGCGTCACCAGAAGCACGGCCATGTCGAAGCCGTGCCGGGCGCTGAAGGAGGAGCGCAGGAGGAGACGGGCCGCCGCCAGCAGGAAACCGAGGCCGAGGACCGACGCGAATCCCCACCCGACCAGCGCGACGAGCGGGTCGGACAGCAAGGCGCCCGCGTCGAGCGGGGCGGAGACGGGTGCCTCTCCGACCTCCAAGGAGAGCTGCAGGAACATAAGTCAGCGGCCTTTTTGTTTTTGGGCGATGCGGATGATGCGGTCTGTCTTGATCTTGGCTTCCTGCTCCACGAAGAACCGGTCGACGCCCGGGATCATGCGCAGCCAGCCGGCGATGAGCTTCCAGATCTCCCGGAGCTTGAGCTTGCCGCGCGACACCATGGCCTGGATGGCGCGGGCGACCTCCTCGCCGCGCGCACGGAAGGCCTTGCGTCGCCCCGGATCCATGGCCAGATAGGCATCCTTGAGCCCCTCCTCCAGCACCTGCTCGACCTCCTTGAGGACCGGGTCCTTGGTCGGCGTGACGGTGGTCTGCGCAGACGCAGGGCTGCCAGGACGCTGGGCCTCGACCTGCTCGGCCGCAGCGGTCTCGACGGCCTGCTCCACCTCGGTCTCCGGGGTTGCCTCCACTTCCACGGTCGTCTCCGGCACCGTCTCGACAGCAGCCCGCTCGCCGCCGGTCTCCTGGACCGGCGGACGGCGCTCCGGACGGGGCGTGGTGAGCTGGTCCGCCATGTGCCGGAAGTATACCATTCCGTGCTATACTTCCTCCATTCTTCCAGGAGGACATGGCCAAGCCCGGACGAGGCACCATCACCGAGACCGTCCATCGCGGCGTGAGCTGGATCCATTGCTCCGCCACCGGGGCCCGCGAGCTGGATTTCCTGCGCCAACGCTTCGGTTTCGCCGAACGCGACATCCGCGACATCCCGCCGCCCACGCAGCGCCCCAAGGCGGCGCTGCGCGACGGCTACGTCTTCGTCATCCTCCTCTTCCCCATCTTCGACCGCGCCCGCAAGGAGGTCGGCATCACCGAGGTCGACTTCTTCATCGGCAAGGACTTCCTGGTCACGGTCAACCAGGGTAACCGCGTGCAGGCGATCTCCCAGGCCGTCGCGCGCTGCCAGCAGTCCCCCGCCGACCGCCGCGGCATGCTCGGCAGCGGCCCGCTCGGCGCCTTCAGCCAGCTGCTCGACGCCATGCTCTCCGCGGTCTTCCCGATGCTCGTGCACATCAGCGAGGACATCGAGCATGTCGAGCACGGCCTCTTCGACCCCCGGGACACCGGCGTCATCCACGACATCCTCCGGGTCAAGACCAACGTCACCAACTGCCGCCGCGCCATGATGGCCTACAAGGGCGTCATCGAGCGGTTCAACATCCATGGTTCTCCCGTGGGCACGCTGCCCATCGCCACGCACCATCGCCTCACCGACATGACCAAGGAGATCTGGAACCTGCTCGAGAGCCACCGCGAGACGCTGGCCGCGCTCCAGGACACCAACCTGGCCGTGCTCACCTTGCGCACCAACGAGATCATCCGGACGCTGACGGTGTTCTCGGTCATCATGCTGCCGTTGACCCTCATCACGGGACTCTTCGGCATGAACACCGAGTTCGCCCCGCTCATCCATCTGCGCGCCGGCTTCTGGGTCGTGGTCGGCATGATGGCCGCCACAGGCATCCTGCTCGCGCTCTACTTCCGTTCCAGGAAATGGTGGTGAGTCGGAACGAAAGACGGCCCCTGGGGCCGTCTTTTTTTGCCGCCTATGGGAGCTTGGCGCAGTACAGGGTGTAGGTGACGTTGAATCCGGTGCCGTAGAGCTGGATGCTGTTGTCCGGCGCCGAGCCCTTCTTGGAGGTGCATCCCGGATAGTTGCGGCCCGAGTCCCAGTTGAAACACGAGATGCCCGTGACCTTGTAGCCTGCGGGGCAGGCTGTCGGTGCGTTCGTCCAGCCGCTCGGGATGGCCACATTCTCGCGCGTCACCGTGGTCCAATCGCCGAAGCCGGAGATGCCCTCGAAGATATCGACGTTGAGGTCGTCGATGTAGCTCGCCGACGGGCCGTAGGCGTAGATGGCCTGGCCGCCGCGCGCCAACTCGACGCTCGCGCCCGCGGCATTGGTGAAGGTGCCGGCGTTGCCGGTGGACCCGTTCTGCGCAAGGATCGTCGGCGACGACCCGCCGTTCTGCACGCGCAAGCCGCGGCCGGTGCCGTTGTTGTCGACGTCCAGCGCGGAGAAGCCGCTGTTGCCGATGACAGTGAGCTCGGTGCCGTTGAAAGTGTCGAATCCCGAGGTGTTGAGGTAGCGGCCGTCGGCGTAGCCGGTGTCGAGCGAGATGGATCCGGTGCTGGTGATGGTGCTCGGGCTGAGGGTGATGCCGGTCCCGGCGGAGAGCGAGGTCACGCCGCCGCCCGGCCAGGACGTGATGCACGATGCGCCGATGCAGTACTGCGGCGAGGTGACACGGCCGGCGCCGGTCACGGTGATGTTGGCGTTCGTGGCGAGACCGTCGGTGGCCGTGGTGAGCTGGGTCCAGGCGCTGCCGCGGGTGAAGTACCCGGCCGCGATGCCGGAGGTCGTCTGGCCGAGCACGCCGTAGGAGGAGCCGGACACGCCCTGGACGCCGGGCCCGCCCGTGCCGGACCCGTAGACGCCGGCCAGGCCGCCGCTCGTGCTCACCCCGAGCACGCCGCGCTCGCCGCTGCTCTCGCCGCGGATGGCCGGACCGACCGAGCCGGAATTCACGTCCAATTGCGAACCCGTGCCGGTGATGGTGAGGTCGCCCGTCATCGTATCCCCGGTCCTCAGGACGTAATCGCCGCCACCGCCGCCGGACGGCCAGGCCGTGATGCAGGACGCACCGATGCAGTACTCCGGCGCGACCACGCGACCGGTGGTGTTCACGCCGTCCGTGGACTGGGCGAGGCTGGTGATGATGCCGGCATTGTTGAGGATGCGCGCGCCGGTGCTCCCCTGCGCGAGCAGCCCGTAATTGCCCGTGCTCAAGCCGCGGACACCGATGCCGGAGTCCGAGCTGCCATAGACGCCGGTCCCGCTCACCGCCGTCCCGAGCACGCCCGTGCCGCCCTGCGCATCGCCGCGCACGCCCGGACCGCTGCCGGAGTTGCCGCCACGGACGGCGTCGCTGGCGGTGTTGGCGATGACGTTGAGGTTGCCGGTGCTGATCTGGAACGTGCCGGACATCCCGCTGTCGCCCGTCGCGTTGACGTAACGGCCGTCCGTGTACCCGGTGTCGAGGGCCAGCGATCCGGAGGTGGTGATGGGCCCGCCGGTCAGCCCCGTACCGGAGCCGACCGAGGTCACCGTCCCGCCGCCGCCACCGCCGCCGCCCGCAGGCCACGACGTGCGGCAGTCGGACCCGATGCAGATGGTGGCGCCCGACACCGTCTCGGAGAGGGAATGCGGCGCGCTGGCGCACGCGGTACCGCCCAAGGCGCACAGCGAGACGGCCGCCACCCGCCCCTGCACGGTGAGCGCGGAGCCGCCCGTGACGTTGACCGGCCCGCTGAAGGTGGAGACCGATCCGGCCGTGGTGTTGACGCCGTTCATGAACAGGTTGGGCCCCTCGAAACGCAGCTGGCTGGTGGGCGCGTTCCAGCGGATGCGCGCCAAGATCCCGGAATCGAAGGAGACCTCAGGGATGAGCGCGCTCGCGCCGACGTTCAGGGTGTTGGTCGAAAGCGTGTTGACCGACGGGTTCGGGTCGAGTCCGACGGTGACGTCGCCGGTCGCCCCGCCGCCGGTGAGGTTATCGCCGGCGATGATGCTGCTGATGCCGGAGGGCCAACTGGTACGCGTCACGCCGCCGAGGCTGATGCCGCCGGTGGCCGGATCGATGACCAGGGTGCCGTACACGGTGCCGCTGTTGACCTCGAGCGCGGTGGCGTACATGGACGGCGTGGTGATGGCGAAGAGCGGATCCAGGGCATGACCGCCCGCGGCGATGGCGTCGCCGTAGACGGACGGCGCGGTGATGGCGATGCCGCCCGGATCCGGGTCGTATCCGCCGCCGGCGAACTGCGCGGCCTTGACGGCCCCGCTCGCCGTGAGCGAGCCGAGCACGCCGGATCCGGTGATCGTGAAACTGGCGTCCTGCGGCACGAAGCCGCTCTCCTGGGCGTTCCAGATGAGCTCGGGGACGTTGTTGAAGGGCGCCGGCGACGGTGGCGGCCGGAAGCCCGCAGCCATGGCGATGCCCGAGGTCAACACGCCCGAACCGACGATGCCGACGAGCATCGCCCGAGCGAGCCGCGCGGGAGAAAGTAGCGGGGTGCGCTGCTTCATAGTCCTCCGGAGACGCCGCCAGTATAGCACGACGGACGCCATCCGCGGTATACTCCATGCGTATGGCGTGGTCCAAGATCATCCGCCTCGGGCTCCTGGCGCTGGGGCTCGTCATCCTCCTGTCGGCGTCCTTCCTGGCCGGCATGGGCAACACGCGTCTCCTGCAGGAGGCGGCGTACCAGGCCGGATACGCCCATGGCCTGGCCACGAGCGAGGACGCGGCGCCGGCACCCGCCGCGGAGACGGAGCGGGCTCCGGAGCTGCTCACGGTGAGCGGCAGCGTCACGGCCGTCTCCCCGCAGGCCATCGACATCCGGGCCGAGGACGGCACGGCGCATGCTTATCGTCTCGACGCCGAAACGACGTTCCTGGCCATCCTGCCCAGCACGGACCCCACGGCGGAGCCGCGGCAGCAGGCCATCACCGCGGCCGACGTCTCCATCGGCGACGTCGTCACCGTGACGCGCGTAGAGGAGGACGACCGGGCGGCGACCGTGGTCCGCACGATGCGCGCCGCGGACGTGCCGGAACCGGAGCAGGAACAGGTGGTGCCCATCGACCCCGAACCGCCCGAGATGGTCCAACCGCAATGAGAGATACCCCCGCCTTCCGGCGGGGGTATTTCGGAAGATCCTGCTCACGGCGACAGCTGCAGCAGCAGCGCGCGGCGCCGCTCGATGTGCCGCTCGAGCGCCTGACGCATGTCCTCCTCCCCGAACCGCGTCCGGTGCTCCAGCCGCTGGATGCTGCGGTCGATCTGCATGCGCATGACCTCCACGGCGACGGGATGGCGTTCGGCGGCCTGCCGCAGGCGCTGCGCGGCCGCGGCGTCGCGCTCCCGAAGCTGCTCCAGGATGCGTACCCGCACCGCGGGCCGGGCGTGGGCGGCCACGTCGAGCGCCGCCTCGGAGGCGACGTCGGCGGCGGCCAAGGTCGGCGCGGCGTCGGCCGTGTGGGCGAAGATGCGCTCGGCCTCACGGACGCGGCGCTCGGCCTGCCTGAGCCGGACGTGCGCCTTGAGCAGCGCCGTGGGGGCGAGCGTCGCTTCGACCTCCTCGATGCCGCGCTTCACCGGATAGAGGGCGTGGCCCTCGGTGACGCCGTCGTTGGCGTAGGCGTAGGCGGACGTCCCGGAAGCCGCCAGCACGACGACCACGGTGAGCGGCACGGCGACCATGCGCGGCGACGGCAACCAGACCCGTCGCGCGCGGGCGTGGAGGACGCGCTCGGCCTCGAGCCGCAGCGCCAAGGCGCGGCGGAACTCCGGCCGGGGGGCGGCGGCGCGGCGCAGGCGGCGGAAGGTCAGGTGCGTGCGGAAAGCTGCGTGCATATCGTGGTGAATTGCTTCATGGCGCGGTGGGTCGCGACCTTCACGGCACCGGCGCTCTTGCCGACGATGGCGGCGATCTCGTCGTGCCGGTAGCCCTCGAGGTGCTTCATGACGATCAGCCGGCGCTGCTCCTCGGGGAGCCGCGCGAGCGCGGCGTGCACCAGGCGGCGACCCTCCTCGGCGACGACCGCCTCCAGGAAACCGTCCCCGGCGAGCGGCAGGTCGGCGATGTCGACGTCGACCGTCTTGCCCTGCTCCCGCCAGTGGTTGATCAGCCGGTTACGGGCGATGGTGTAGATCCAGGCGGAGACGGAGACCGCGGGGTCGTAGCGGTCGTAGGCCTCGAGCGCCTTGAGGAAGACGTCCGACGTGAGATCCTCCGCCACGGCACGATCCCCCGTCCGCAACAGCAGGTAGCGGTGGATGCGGTCGACGTTCCGCTCGTAGAATTGGCGGAAATCTGGCTTGTTCATGCCGGCTGAAGACAGATACACGGGGTGCCCGGAAAGGTTACCCCGTGCGGCCGGCAGGTCAACCGCCTCACTCCTTGTCCTCGCGCTTGCCGCGCAGCAGGATCATGGCCACGATCGGCAGGCCGATCCAGGCGAACCGCCCCTCGGGTGAGGCGAAGATCAGCCGCGTGGGCGCGAGCAGCTGGTCCACGGCCTCCTTGGGGAGGTAGGAGACCGTCATCGAGATGAGCAGGCCGACCTGCAGGAAGCTGAAGAGCAGCACGTGCCACCAGCGGCCCTGGTCGCTCAAGGTGAGCGAGCGCATCAGCGCGCTGCGGGACAGCAGGAAGAACAGCAGCACGAAGACGCCGAGGAAGGTGGTGACCTGGAATGCGAAGAGGTTGCCGACCGAGACCTGTGTGCGGAAATCGTGGAGCCACGGCGCGTTCTGGATGACCGCCAACGCCATGTACACCGAGACGATCAGCACGATGACGCGCTCCCGGCCCAAGGTGAAACCGTACAGCAGCGAGCCGACGACGAAGAACAGGACGATGAACAGGTCCCAGGACGGGTTCGCCAAGTTCACCGAGGAGGCCAGCGAAGCGAGCGCGCCGAGGTCGGGCATGGGCCAAGTATATCACGCGCTCTGCTAGAATACCTGTGCATGGCCCATATCCCCTCCAACGCCGAGATCGCCCGTGTCTTCTTCGCCGTCGGCGAGTACCTGGCCATGGACGACGTGCCCTTCAAGCCCCGCGCCTACGAGCGCGTGGCCGAGACCATCGAGGCCCTGGACCGGCCCGTGGTCGACATCTACAACGAGGGCGGGCTCAAGGCCGTCGAGGACATCCCCGGGGTCGGCGAGAGCATCGCCAAGAAGATCGAAGAGCTGCTGCGGACGGGTCGGCTCCGTTACTACGAGAGGATCAAGAAGAAGATGCCGGTGGACCTGGAAGGGCTCTCGGCCATCGAGGGCGTCGGCCCCAAGACCATCAAGCTCCTCTGGAAGCGGCGCAAGATCCGCGACGTCCGCGCCTTGGAGCGCGCCGCCTTGGCCGGGGAGCTGCGCACGCTCCCCCGCTTCAGCGCAAAAGTGGAGCAGCGCATCCTCAACAGCATCGCCTTCCACAAGAGGAGCCGCGGCCGCTTCCTGCTCGGCGCCATCGACGTCCTGGTGCGGCCGCTCGTGGCCAAACTCGAGGCCGTGCCCGGCGTGACGCGCGTCATCGTGGCCGGCTCCTACCGCCGCCGCCAGGAGACCATCGGCGACATCGACATCCTGGCCGAGGCCGACCGTCCCGCGAAAATCATCGACGCCTTCGTGAAGTTCGCCTCCGTGGACGAGGTGCTCGCCAAAGGTCCGGACAAGGCCAACGTCCGGCTCGCGGAAGGCGTGGAGGCGGACCTGCGCGTGCTGCCCAAAGAGAGCTTCGGCGCGGCGCTCCAGTACTTCACCGGCGACAAGAACCACAACATCGCCGTGCGCAACATCGCCATAAAGAAGGGCTGGAAGCTCTCGGAGTACGGGCTGTTCAAGGGGGAGAGGCGCATCGCCGGCGCCACCGAGGAGGAGATCTACGCCAAGCTCGGGATGGATTGGATGCCGCCGGAGATCCGCACGGCATCGGGCGAAGTGGAAGCGGCGCTCAAGCGCGCGCTCCCCAAGCTCATCCCGTACGGCTCGCTCAGGGGCGATCTCCAGGTCCAGACGGACTGGACGGACGGCAGCGCTTCCATCGCCGAGATGGCCGCGGCCGCCAAGGCATACGGACTCGCGTACATCGCCATCACCGACCACACCCGTGCCCTGGCCATGACCGGCGGGCTCACGGAAAAGGACCTGGAAAGTCAGGGCAAGGAAATCGACGCGCTCAACAGGAAGCTCACCGGCTTCCGTATCCTCAAGTCGGCCGAGGTCAACATCATGCCGGACGGCACGCTGGACATCGCCGACGCCGCGCTCAAGATGCTGTTCCACCCCACGGGCCGGAAGATCGGCAAGCGCGAACCCTACGCCCTGGACATCCTCAAGGTGCTGCGTGCCGCCAAGGCGTACGGCGTGGCCATGGAGGTGAACGGCTCCATGGACCGTCTCGACCTGCGCGACGCCCACGTCCGCGATGCCGTGAAGCTCGGCGTGAAGCTCGTCATCGACTCGGACGCCCACGCGCCCACGCAATTCCCCTGGCTCGAGCTCGGTCTCGCCCAAGCCCGCCGCGGCTGGGCCACCAAGGCCGACGTGCTCAACACGCTCCCCTGCGAGGCGTTCTTGAAGAAGCTGAAAGGGTTGAAGAAATAAAAGAGCCGCCGACGGTGAAGTCAGCGGCGCGCGGCTTGTTCAGCCGCGCTTGCGCTTCTGCCTAGAGCTGTTGCGAAGGAGGTCAGCGCAGGCCTTCTTCACGTCCAAGAGGGCGTAGAAGGTCGTTACGATCCCCCTGAGGACTCCCTCCCGGCTACGGACAGGGTGCTTGGACAGTCGGAGCCGGATGGTTGCCTTCGGCAACCCGAGCTTACGTGCTGCCGCAGCGGTCGCAATCCAGGTCTCCCCGACAGCATCGAAGGTGCCGTCTCCGCCCGCGACGTCGCTCACACGAAGTCGCTCCGTTGCCGCTTCGACGTCCTTCACGCTGTAATACATTCCAGGGGCACCGCGAGCATTGAACCCAGAGAGGCGGCGGACACTGGGGTTCTTCTCGACACACTTCCTAACAGTATTCCTGCTCACCCCCAATCGTTCACCGACCCCAGAATCAAGCCCCCATTCTTCATCCTCGTGACGGATGAAGCCATCCTCGCCTGCCAGATGCCTGTGTACTACCGGCTCGCCGAATACTTCGCGCACATCCTTCAGGGCGAAGAACTGCACAGGCCTGCCACGGCGCAGACCATCCAATTTTCTGATGCTGGGACAATCCTTAAGGAGTCGTCTCTCTACAGAGTGGGAGTACTGTTGCACTACGAACGACGTGGTCACCCATCTCTCACCATCCACGTCGAGTTGGTCGCTTTCGCCCGAGGAATACTTCCGTCTAACCAACAGCGGCTGGAGGACCCTTCCGACGTCGGTCTTAGAGAAGAAGGTTGTTACATTGCCGTTGCTGATCCTTCGTACGACCCTCCGCACACCAGAATTCTTTTTGGCGTAGTTGCGAATCGTTGCGTACGATACGCCAAAGTGCTCGGCCAGCGCGAGGTCCGTCCCCCAGACCTCGCCCTCCTCTTCGAATTCCCCCTGGACAGACTGCACCCGTTCGAATTGGAGAATGTCTGCCATCACGCGCCGCAGGTCAGAAAGGGCGTAGAACGGAGTGAGCTTTCCGTTCAACGCCCGGGCCATACGACTACGGATGTCGGGATACCTTTGCACATACAGATCGATTGCACTGTCCGAGACCCCGAGAATGCGTGCTAGGGCACGTTCAGGGCCCCAGACTTCGCCATCTGCCTCGAGCGTGCCATCTTGGCTTGCCCAGTTCTCGGTCTTTAGTGCCTCTACCACAACAAGTCGCGGCTTCGCGCCCTTCGGCAGGTACGGCGACCCGCCGTCCACCTGGGGTCCTCCTCCACCTCCCTTTCGGGGACCGAGGATGATCCCACCGACGGGAATCTCGCTGCCCGGCTTGCCGAAGAGCATCGGCGTGCAGAGCGGCGAGAACTCGGTGTTCTGGAAGCGCGCGTCGAGGACGAGCGCCGTCTTGCGACGGCCGTCCATCTTGCGCAGCACCCGTCCCATGATCTGTTGGTACAGGACACGGGACTTGGTCGGGCGGAGCATCATGCAGACCTCCGCGTTCGGCGAATCCCATCCTTCCCGCAGCACCATGACCGAGGAGAGGAAGCGGATCCGATGCCTGCGGTAGCGCGTGAGGATCTCGTCGCGCTCGTCGTCGTCGGTGGTACCGACCACGACGGCCGAGGGCACGCCGACGCCACGGATGGCGTCCGCGAGCTCCTCCGCAGCGGCGACGCTGTGACAGACCGAGAAGACCTGCCGCTTGGCGAGCTCGTACTGGCCGCTGCGGTAGAGACGGCGGATCGTGTCCACCATCGCCGACCAGTTGCGGCCGAGGAGCTCGTGCAGGTCCTGCTCGTTGTAGTCCGCGCCCGCCACGCCGTCCTGCGTACGCAGGTCGTCGAGCGAGACATCGAACTGGATGAGGCCCCAGGCGAGCGGCGCGAGCCACCCGTTCTCGATGCCCCAGCGGACCGTCCGCTCGTCGAGACGGCGGCCGAAGTGGCTCTCCGCGAACCGCTCACGCGGTCCGTAGAGCACCTGGCCGTTGTCCAGCGTCACCGGCACATAGCCGGCGCGCGCCGCCGTCCCCATGAAGTCCGGCGTGGCGCTGACCCCGAGCATCGGCGTTTCGCCGAAGTGCTTGAGGGCGCCCTGGATCTCATCGGTATACGACCAGTGGCACTCGTCGTAGACCACGAGCTCCGGCGCGAACTCGCGGGCGATCTGCTCGCCCTTGAGGCGCAGGCTCGCGTTCGTCGTCACGACGATCTGCGAACCAGCGATGCCGCGCGTGGCGATGGTCTCACCATCGCCGTCATCGATCTTCCCCAGGCTCGAGACATGGCCGATCTGGCCGTTCGCGAACCCGGAGAGCACGCGTGCCGTCTGCACGAGCAGCGGCTTGGTCGGGACGACGACGAGCAGACGCTGCTCGCCCATCGCCGCGGCGACGCAGGAGAAGAGCACCGTCTTGCCGAGCCCGGTGGCGTGCGCCACATGGGCCCGCGGTTCGGTGGGCTTCTTCAGCCAGTCCCCGACGGCAGCGAGCGCATCCCTCTGGTAGGGACGCGGCCGCTTGGGGACGCGGATCTTCCCACCGAGGACAGCCGCGATTCCCGCGGCGATACGCTTGCGCGCGGAACGACTCGCCATTCAGCACCTCTCATTGTTCATGACCACGTGCACGATATGCGCACGCTGACGCGGATATATCAAAAAAAAGGCCAATTTGTCAAGGTAAACTACTGCAACCCCAACTCCTCGAGCAACTTCTTCTGCTCGCGGGAAAGCTTCTCCGGCGTCTTGACCACGACCCGCACGTACTGGTCGCCGAGCTGGTTGGTGCGCGGGTCGACGATGCCCTTGCCGCGCAGGCGGATGACGGTGCCGCTCTGGATGCCTGCCGGGATCTTGAGCTCGGCCGTGCTCTCGAGCGTGGCCACGGCCACGCTGCCGCCGAGCGCCGCCGTGGTGAAACCGATCTCCTGCGTCATGCGCAGGTCGTTGCCGTCGCGCTCGAAGACCGGATCCTTGGCCACGCGGATGCGCAGGTAGAGGTCGCCGGGCGTCGTTCCGGGACCGCCCGCTTCGCCCTCGCCGGTGAGCCGCACCAGCTCGCCGTCGTCGATGCCCGCCGGGATGGTGGCGCGGATGGTCTTGCTGCCTTTGCGCGTGCCCGTACCCCGGCAGGTGTGGCAGGGCTTCTCCACGACGCTCCCCTGCCCTTTGCATTCCGGGCAGGTGCGCCGCGCCTGGATGGTGCCGAACATGGTGCGCTGGTTGACCACGACGTTGCCGTTCCCTTTGCAGGTCGTGCACGTCTTCCTCCCGGTGCCGGGCTCGCCGCCGGAGCCGGAGCAGGTGTCGCAGACAAGCGTCTTGTACAGCTCGATGTCCCGCGTCGTGCCGAAGGCCGCGTCGCGGAAGGAGAGCCGCACGTCCACCTGGATGTCCTGACCTTTGGCGGCACGGCCGCGCTGTCCGCCCATGCCGAACATCTCGCCGAAGAGGTCGGAGAGGTCCTCGAAGCCCGCGCCGCCGTTGAAGTCGAACCCGCCGAAGCCGCCCGGTCCGCCCGCGCCCTGCTCGAAGGCCGCGCTGCCGAACTGGTCGTAGCGCTGGCGCTTCTGCGGATCGCCGAGCACCTGGTAGGC
>CAZYLV010000018.1:0-12376 GCA_964648865.1 uncultured Gammaproteobacteria bacterium
TGCAGTCAAGAATCTTCCCCAATGGACGAAAGTCTGAGGGAGCGACGCCGCGTGCGGGAAGACGCCCTTCGGGGTGTAAACCGCTTTTACCAGGGACGAAGCTTCGGCTGACGGTACCTGGTGAATAAGAGGTTGCTAACTCTGTGCCAGCAGCAGCGGTAATACAGAGACCTCAAGCGTTATCCGGATTTACTGGGCGTAAAGCGTCCGCAGGTGGCTCGGCAAGTCACCGGTTAAATCTTTGGGCTCAACCCAGAGGCCGCCGGTGATACTGCCAAGCTCGAGGACGGGAGAGGCACGCGGAATTGCCGGTGTAGTAGTAAAATGCGTTAATATCGGCAAGAACACCGAAGGCGAAGGCAGCGTGCTGGAACGTACCTGACACTCATGGACGAAAGCGTGGGGAGCGAATGGGATTAGATACCCCAGTAGTCCACGCCCTAAACGATGAATGCTAGATGTTGGAAGTATCGACCCTTCCAGCGTCGTCGAAATAAGCTAACGCGTTAAGCATTCCGCCTGGGGAGTACGGCCGCAAGGCTAAAACTCAAAGGAATAGACGGGGACCCGCACAAGCGGTGGAGCATGTGGTTCAATTCGACGATAAGCGAGGAACCTTACCAAGGCTTGACATGCAGCTGCAAGCGCACGGAAACGTGTGACCTTCGAGGGTGCTGCACAGGTGCTGCATGGTTGTCGTCAGCTCGTGCCGTGAGGTGTTCCGTTCAGTCGGGAAACGAGCGCAACCCCTGCCTCGTGTTTAATGACCACGAGGGACTGCCCGTGTCAAACGGGAGGAAGGCGGGGATGACGTCAAATCAGCATGGCCCTTACGCCTTGGGCTACACACGTGCTACAATGGCCAGGACAACGGGTCGCGAAGCGGTAACGCGGAGCTAATCCCACCAAACCTGGTCCCAGTTCGGATTGGGGTCTGCAACCCGACCCCATGAAGCCGGAATCGCTAGTAAACGCTGATCAGCCTTGCAGCGTTGAATACGTTCTCGGGTCTTGTACTCACCGCCCGTCACGCCAAGAGAGTCGGTAATACCTAAAGCGGCCGCAAGGCCTCCAAGGTAGGATCGATGATAGGGGCGAAGTCGTAACAAGGCATCCGTAGCGGAAGCTGTGGATGGATCACCTCCTTTCTAGGGAGTGATATTCGACTCTTCGGAGTATGAATCATTTCCGGTCGACCCGCCTGCGCTGCGCAAGCTGCGCGGCGGGAAGACGTTGCAACCATGAAGGGCAAGATCGAACGCCGGCCGAAAGGCCGGCGTTTTGCATGCAGACCCTTGCCAAATAGGGGCATGTCCCCTATGCTATCCGGGCAAAACGCGGCATGGGCGTATAGCTCAGTTGGTTAGAGCGTCACACTGATAATGTGAAGGTCGATGGTTCGAATCCATCTACGCCCACCAAGAAAAGCGCCTCCCACGAGGGGCGCTTTTCTTGTGGTAGAGTGACGGCATATGAAGCACCCTCGCCTCACCCTCATCCCCGCGTTCGTCCTGCTTGGTGCAGGTTGTGTCGCCACCGCACCGACGGTCTCCTCGTTTGAGGATTGTGCGGCGGCCGGCTACCCGGTCATGGAGTCCTATCCGCGACAGTGCCGCACCCCGGACGGTCGGAATTTCACCGAGGAGACCGCCGCTCCCGGCCCTTCGCTCGGCATGTGGGCGGAGCCCAACGGCGTGGCCGTCTCCGACCAGAAGCCCGGATCGAGCGCCAGCATCTCGGCAATCATCATCGAGAAGGACGGCTGGGTGGTCATCCACGAGGAGGCGGACGGGAAACCGGGCGCCGTGGTCGGCGAGGCGTACCTGGCGGCCGGCGAACATTCAGGCGTGGCCGTGACGCTGCGCGAAGCGACGGTCGACGGCATGGGCTACTACGCGATGCTCCACACGGACGATGGCGATCGACGGTTCGTCATCGCCCAGGATCCGCCGGTGAGGAGCACCGTGCTCGACGGCATCATCATGGCCCGGTTCGAGGCCTCGGACGAGGCAGGAGACCTGCCCATCATCTTGCCGTAAGCGCCGGAAGCCGCCCCTCCCCATGGGGGCGGCTTCCGTGTAAGGTGCCGCCGGAGGTGAGGAATGGACCTTTCAAGGAACCTGGCCGGACTCGTCCTCGAGCACCCGGTCATGAACGCGGCGGGCACCTGCAAGACGCTGCACGACCTGCAGAGGCTCGCCGCATCCGCGGCCGCCGCGGTGGTGGTCGGCTCGGTCACCATGCGGCCGCGCGAGGGCAACAGCGGCGAGGTCTACTGGTGCGACGGCGACCGCTACTCGGTGAACTCGCTCGGCATGCCGAACCCGGGAGCGGACTACTATCGGGAGACGCTTCCGGCGATGACCCGGCTCGTCCACGACCGCGGCAAGCCGCTCATCATCAGCGCCGCCGGCTTCTCGCCGGAGGAGTACGGCGAGCTCGCGGCCATGGCGGCGGCGGGCGGCGCGGATGCCGTGGAGCTCAACTTCGGCTGCCCCAACGTCTGGGACGGCGGCCGACAGAAGCGGATCGTGAGCTTCGATCCCGCGCTCATCGCGGAAATCCTGGAGACGGTCAACGACCGGGTTCCGATGAGGTACCCGGTGCTGGTCAAGCTCTCCCCCTACTCCGATCCGCAGGCGCTTGCCGAGGCGGCCGCTGCCGTGGACCGCTCTCCGATCGCCGTCGGCATCACGGCCGTGAACACCTTCGCCAATGCCTACGCGGTCGATGCGCGAAGCCAGCCGCGGATCTCCGCCGCCGACGGCCTCGCCGGATACGCCGGCCGATGCTACAAGCCGATCGCACTCGGTCAGGTACGCCAATTGCGTCGGCGGCTGGAGGGCAAGGCGCTCATCGGCGTCGGCGGCATCTGGACCGGGTGGGACGTGCGCGACTTCCTCGCCGCCGGAGCGGACGCGGTGCAGGTGGGCACCGCCTATCTCGAGCGGGACGCGCAGATCTTCAGCGACATCCTGGTGCAACTCGTCGACCTGATCGACGAGTGACGCGGCGGAATCCGGGCGCACACATCTGTGCGCTTTTTTCTTTTCTGTGGATAACTGATGCGTCTCTCCTTGTAAACGCGTCGCAGCGTGCTACACTGAATCCGCTCGGAGGAACAACCGTTGTGCTCGCATTTCCTCGCAGCACATCACTCATGCGTCACGCATCTCGTGCGTACGCGCACCGGAAGGAGGTGAGCCACATGGCGATGAAGAAAAAGCGGAAGGCGGCCAAGCGCAAGCCGATGAAGAAGGCGGCCAAGCGCAAGCCGGCCAAGCGGAAACCCGCGAAGCGGAAGGCCGCGAAGAAGCGGAAGGCCTAAGGGCCAAAAAAGACGCACCCTCGAGGGGCGTCTTTTTTGTTCCCCTCACAGCAATGATCCCTGCAGCGGTTTGCCGCCTTCGTCTTCCTTGAAGATCCGCACCGTCCCGTACTGGCCGTCGAATCCGCCCAAGACCGTGAGCTCCCCCGCGCGGACCCGCCGCACGGCCTCGGCGACGCGTTCCCCCGCTTCGGCACGGATGGCCTCAAGCGGCACGTCAAGCAGGAGCGCGAACTCGCTGCCGACGCGATCCGTGAGCCGCAGGTATTGGGCCTGGACCTTCTTCGAAGCCGGACCGACGCCGAGCGCTTCGCCGAGCACCTGCTCGAGCGGCACGATGCTCCGGAAGGGCACGGCGCCCGCAGGCCGCTCGCCATCCGCGCGATCCGCCAGCGCGTCGACGCGCGCCAAGACGCCGACCGTCACGGGCTTGCCGCACGCCAGGCAGAGTCCCTTGTGCCGCCTGGTCTCCTCCGGCGTCCAACGCACGCCGCACAGCCGGTGGCCGTCGAGATGGTACTTGCCCTCCTCGGGGAAGAACTCGATGGTCTCGACGAGCTTCGTCTTGTCGCGACCGACGATGGCCGCGTGCAGAGCGGCATAGGTGCGCTCCGGGAGGTCGAAGACATCCGCCTCTCTCCCGAGGTTGCGGAGCGAGTGCGCGTCGGAGTGCGAGAGGAGGAGGACGCCATCCAGCTGCGAGAGGCGCCAATTCATGGCCGGGTCCGAGGAGAGGCCGGTCTCGATGGCATGGATGTGCCGAGCGTCGTCGCCGAAGCACTCGGCGATGCTGTCGAATCCGGACTCGGAACCGAAGATGGCGAACCACGGCGTCCAGGCGTGCGCCGGGATGAGCAGGGTGCGCGGATCGGCATCGTGGAGCAGATGCAGGAGATCCACCGAGTCCATGCCGAGGATGGGACGGCCGTCGGCGTTCAGGTTCTTGCCCAGCTTTTCCAGTGCGGCCCGGATCCTCTGGACGGCTGCGAAGTCCGGCGCGAGGAGTACATGGTGGACGCGGCGCACCTTGCCGTCGCGTTTGTAGATGCACGCCACTTCGGAAGTCAGCACGAACCGTGCTCCAGGTTCGGCCGCGTACCCGTACGTCCCCGGGGCGACCTCCACAAGGTCGCGCTCCAACTCCGCGATCCAGGCCGGATGCGTGAAGTCGCTGGTGCCCAGCAGGTCGATGCCCTTACGGCGTGCCCACTGCGCCAGGTTCGGGACGGTCAGGTCCTTGCTGCAGGCGCGCGAGAACCGGGAGTGGATGTGGAGGTCCGTAATCGTGCGCATACCCCAAGAGGGTACAGGCCGCGGGCCAAAGAAAAAAGGGCTCCCGAGGGAACCCTACCGCGCGACGGTCAGGCCGCGGGTCGCGCGACGGTCGAGGACCGCGCGCACTTCCGCCAGTTCGGTCGCCGTATTGACCCCGAGCGCCTCCTCGGGATCGGCGAGCGGCAGCTCCGAGACCATGTGCCCCTCCTCCGCGACGATGCGCGCGAGCGGGGGCAGGTGGATCTCGTCGCCGTAGCCGTCGGTGCGCTGTTGCGGGCGGACCTGCCCGACCCGGCCGATGAACCAGCCGGTGTCGAAAGCGTACAGCGACGGGTTGACCGACGCGGTGCGCGGTAGGTCGTCGTCCGTGGCCTCACCCGGCTCGACGACGTTGACGATCCGTCCGTCACGATCCTTCAGGACGCGTCCGTACCGCTCCAGGATGCGCGGCGTGTCGGCGCCGGCGACGGACACCGAGACCATCGACATGGGCGCGCTGCCCTGCTGATGGATCCGCGCCAGCGCGCGCAAGGTCTCCGGACGCCACAGAGGCATGTCCGCGTAGACCACCAGGAAGGTCGGCGCGGCCTGCGCGGCGACCGCCTCGTGCACGGCGACGCGCACCGCATCGGCCGCGCCGCGCCGCTCCTCCTGGTAGACGACGGTCGGGCCTTCCTTCTCCATCACCTCGGGCGTCCAGGCCCGCAGCGCGGAGAGGATGTCGTCGCCGAAGCGCCGGTTGAGCACCAGCGCGATCGGCCCCAGGCCGGAGCCGACGGCCGCCCGGACCGTCTGCGCGACCATCGGCGTCCCGTCGGGATCGACCGGCTCGAGGAGCTTCGATCTCCCGGGCCGGATGCAGCCGTGCCCGGCGGCGACGACGACCGTGAAGAACCTCGGACGGAACGGATCCGTATTGTGCATGGACACCCTATGACCTCCTTTGCGTCCACCCAGCCTCGTCAGCTGGCGTCCCCGCCCCATCGGAGGCGGCGGCGCCGGCGGACGAGCTACAGCGCGGCGAAAACCGCGGCGAGCTTCTCGGGGTCGTGGCGCGCCAGCTCGGCCTTGCGCAGCAGGTCCGCCGCCAGCACATGGCGTCCCGTCATGTCGTTCTCCACCGGGAAGGCGCCCTCCGCCGCGTACCGGGCGGCGACCTCCGCCTCCGGGAGCGCGGCGTTGACGACGACCGTGTCGACGGGACGCCCGAGCGCCCGCTCCACGGCGGCGACGAACTGCGCCGCGGTGTAGCCGTCCGTCTCGCCGGGCTTGGTCATGGTGTTGCAGACGTAGGCCAGCCGCGCCCGGGTCTCCCGCAGCGCCTGCGCCACCCCGCGCACGAGCAGCACCGGCAGGACGCTCGTGTAGAGGTCTCCCGGCCCGAGCGCGACCACGTCGGCCGTCTTGATGGCCGCGGCGACCTGCGGCAGCGCCAGGGCATTCGGCTCGAGCCAGACCTCGGCGATGCGCGGCCGCGCCTTGTCCGACGGCACGTCGATGGCCGTCTCCCCCACGAGCACGGTGCCGTCAGAGAGCCGCGCCCGCAACGTGATGTTGCCGGTCGTCACCGGCAGGACCTCGCCCTGGACCTGGAGCATCGCGCCAAGGGCCCGGACGGCCTCCAGGAAGCTTCCGGAGTAACTGGCAAGCATCGTCAGGAGCATGTTGCCTGACGTATGCCCTGCAAGCGCGCCGTCCGCGAAGCGGTGCTGCAGCAGGTCGCGCGCCACGTCGCCGGGCAGGCCGGAGAGGGCGAGCAGCGCCTTGAGGACGTCGCCGGGCGGCAGCGCACCGAACTCGTCGCGCAGCCGACCCGAGGAGCCGCCGGAATCGGCCATGGAGACGACGGCCGTCAGCGCCGTCTCAGGCAGGACCTTGAGACCCGAGAGAAGGGTGAACTGCCCGGTGCCGCCGCCGATGGTCACGATGTGCCTCATGGATGCAGCTCCTTATGGATGCGCTCGAGCACCGCCAGCTGCTCCGGCGTGTTGGCGCCCAGCACCTCCCGCGCGTCGTCCGCCGGGACGTCGGCCAGGCGCGCGCCGCCGGAGACGGCCAGGCCCAGCATGTCCGTGAGGTAGTACTCGCCCTGCGCGTTCTCGCAGCTGACCTTGGGGAGCTGCTCCCACAGCCAGGCGGCACGGAAGCAGAACATCGACGGGTTGACCTCGGTGATGCGCAGCTCGCCGGCCGTGGCGTCCTTGGCCTCGACGATGCGGTCCAAGTGTCCTGCGGCGTCGCGGACGACGCGCCCCCAGTCGGCGAAGGACGAGCGCCAGTCCGCGAAGTCCGGCAGCGGGACGGTCAGCATGGTCATGTCCGCACCGCTCCCCACGTGGCGCTCCACCAGACGGCGCAGGAGGCGCGCCGAGTAGAGCGGATGGTCGCCATAGACGACCAGCACATGCTCGACGTCGGGGACGGAGGGACGCGCGCAGAGCACGGCGTGTCCGGTACCTTTCGGCTCCGGCTGGATGGCGAAGCGCACGTCCCGGCCGGCAAGCGCCGCGCGGACCTTGGCTTCCACCGCCGGGCCGACCACCACGGTGGTGCGCGAGGCCACGCCGGCCGCCGCGATCGCGTCGAGGAGGTGGTCGATCATCGGCCGTCCGGCCAACGGGACGAGCACTTTGGGGACGCCGGGAAAGGCCTGATGCATGCGTTTGCCCTGGCCGGCCGCCAGGACGATGACTTCGATCGTGGGAGCGTTCATAGGTGGGCGTTGGTGGCGTGGAACACGGTCAGGTAATCGCGGATCTCGGTGAGCGTGCCGAAGTTGAGCATGCCGACGGAAAGGTACTTCTCGGGCGGTACGTCGACGCGGCGTTTGAGCACCGGCACCCACTCCGGCTTGGCGCGCAGCACGTCGCGCGTCTCCTCGAGGTGGTCGTTGACGAAGACCGTCTTTCCCGGCACGTCCGGCAGCCGCAGGGACATGGCGCGCTTGGCCTCGGTGGCGACGTGGATCTCATGGACGAGCCGGTCGATCCCGGCGGCCTCGATCTTGCGGCGCTGGAACCACTCGTCGCCGCGCGAGAGCAGCACCAGCGGGACGTTGAGGGCGATCATGCGCGACAGGAAGTCGCGGGCGTCCGGGAACAGGAAGTCGGGGGCGCGGTCGAGGACGCGTTCCAAGAAGACCGTGGCGCGATACGGATCGACGTCGGGCATGAGCTCGTGGAGCTGCTTGGCGTGGCGCTCCACGGAATAGCCGATGCGCTCGCCGCCGCGGTCGAGGACCCGCGGATAGAGCTGCCAAAAGACCTCGCGCGAGACGCCGAGCTCGACCAGCGCGCCGGACAGCGCCCGCTTGAAGGCGTCGGTGTCGAAGAGCGTGTTGTCGAAATCCAGGACGATGCGTCCGATGCCGCTCATACGGGCAGGGTCCTCCACAACGAATCGAAGATGATGCGCTGCGTCTGCGAGGTACCGCTGTCCTCGATGAGCACGCCACGCGGCTCGCCGCCGGAACCGACGGAGATGAGCGCCGTCTTCTCGCCATAGACGATCATGTACGTGGGCGCGCCTTCCTCGCGGGTCAGCCAACGACGCTCAGCCAGCGGCGCCTCCTCGCCGCCGGACCCGATGGCGATGGCCCGGACCCGGACCTTGCGCCGGATGCGCTCCTCGGTGAATCCCGGCAGCGCGCGGTAGAGGTGCGAGCGGATGTCGGCCGAGGAGTAGACGACATACCTGCGGTCGGCCTCCGGCAGCGCGGAGAGCGTCTCCAGGACGTCGCCGAGCATCGTGCGCAAGCCGCTCGCGCCCTCGTAGTATTTGACGACCGGCTTCTCGCTGGCCTTGGCAACGAGGGAGGCGAGCTCCGGCAGCGCCGCCTGGACCTCGGCCTTCGCGGCAGTGAGGGCGGCCGTCTTGGCCTCGATCATGGCGAGCAGCTTCTCGGGATGCTCGCCCACGAAGTATTGGCGCTTCTGCTTGTGGAAATAGGAGACCAGCCCCTGCCCCATGAGGGAACGGAGGATGTCGTAGGTCGTCCCCCGATTGACGGCAGCCTTGGCCGCGATGGTCCGGACCGGAGCCGGGCCGGACTCCAAGACCGCCCGATAGACGGCGATCTCCTTCTCGGAAAAACCGAGCTTCTTGAGCAGGACGTTGGCCTCCGTCATAGGATACTGGACATCCTACGGGGAAGCGGTAACCTTGTCAATTTTATTCCTACAGTCTATGGCCTAATGAGGGCAAGCCAGTCGCCACCGTCGAAAGCCCTGCTCCAGCCCAAGGCCTCGAAATGTTGCATGGGGATGCGAATCTCTGCTTCCTTTCCCCCATTCGGATAGGCATCCAGCCAAAAGGAGAACGGCACCGTCTCCGTATCCGTCGGATCCCGATAGAGCAGCAGCGCATCGACGGACATATCCTCGAGCGCCGACGCGAATCCCTCGCCCTCGGCGCGCGAGAGCGCCTCCAGCGCGGCCAACCGCTCGCCGAAGCGCGCCGCCGGGTGGCTGTAGTGGGCGTTGTGGGCGATGGCGTAGTCGATGGGCAGCGCGCCGTTCAGCTCCGGGAGGCCGCTCGAGAGCCAAGTGCGCCCGGCCCAATCCGGGACGGCGCGTCGCAGTTCACCGGCGAGCCAGACGCCGCCCGAAGGCCGGAGGTCGGCGACCATCCGCGCCTGGATGGCCGGATCGTCGAGCCAGCGCGCCATCGGCCAGAGCGGGAGGGTGAAGAGCAGCAACAGCGCCGCTGCGGAGACGCGGATGTCGCGATCCCATCGTGCGGCGAATCGGCGCCCGAGGTGCACGACGAGATACGCCGCGCCCACGGCGATGGCCGGCGTCACCAACCAGCGGAAGGGCTGCGCGGCCTGGAGCGGTTTGCCGCCCGCGAGGAACAGGCCGATGTTCAGGAGCTGGAAGAGATAGCTCGCGGCGACCAACAGGACCTGCGCCCGCACGAACGGCACCCGCCGGAACAGCACGAGACCGCCGATGCCCGCGAGGAACAGCGGCAGGCGCCAATCAAGCGCGACCGGCAGGAACGTGGCGAAGTCGATGGGGACGAAGTGATGGGCCTGCCAGTTCTCGATGCCGTGGCGGTAGGACCAGAGAAGCGGCACCAGATAGGCCGCCGCGACCCCGAACATCACCGCACCCACTGCCATGACCCGCACGATGCCGCGTTTCCATCCGACCGCACCGACGGCGAGCACGAACAGCGCAGGGATGGCCATGAACCACCACAGGTAGTACGTCAGGAAGAGCAAGCCGCCGATCGTCCCGAAAAAGGCGATCTGCCGCGGCCGCCACCGCTCGGCACGGACCGCCTCGGCAAACAGCCCGAGCAGCACGCAGACGCACAGGCCGGCCAGCGCCTTGTACGGTTTGACGATGATGTCCGAAAAGTCCAGCAGGAAGAAACCGGCGAGCGGCACGGCCAGGGCGAACCACGGGGTGCCCGTGACGGCGTCCGCGGCCCGGGCGATGTCGAAGCGCCGCGCGATGCGCTGCACGGCGTATGTCCCGGCGAACCACGTGACCAGCGCCACGACGAGCGCCGCCTTCATGGCCGCCACGGCGTCCGGGAGCCGCAGCAGCCTGCCGAGCAGGCCGGCTCCCCAAAAATAGAGCGGCGGATAGAAGACCGGGAGTCCGTCGTAATAGAAGTCGCCGAAGAAGCCGCGGAACATCACCCGCCCTACGAAGGCCAACATGTAGGTCTCGTCGCCGGCGCTGCCTTGCCACATGCGTGCCAGGGGCCAGGCGATGATGAGCGAAAAAGCCGCAACCGACGCCGATGCGAGCACCGCAACGGACCAGGGGCGCGGTCGACGCCACAGCACCGCCGCCACGGCGACCAGCGTCGCGACGAGGACGACCTTGCCGAGGGCGACGCTCTGTATGGTGACGAGCGGGAGATCCGCAGCCATATCGGCGGCAGGGTACCAACGAAAAAACGCCCCGTGAAGGGCGTCTTTCCGATTAACCGGCACCGGCCTACTTTCCCAGGCGTTGGTTTACACCAAGTATCATCGGCGCTGAGGCGCTTAACTGCCGTGTTCGGGATGGGAACGGGTGTGACCACCTCGCTCGAGGCACCGGATGCGAAGGGGCGACCGTGTGTCGTCCGCTCGCATCCGGACTCCAACGTATGCTGGAGTCCCGGAAGAGAGAGCACGTCTTCGTGTTTCAGTGAATCATCTGTAAGCACATGGACTTATTCGTACGGCTCGGCTCAAGGCCTTGCGGCCCGCACACCTGCCGCCGATCGACCCGGTCATCTCCCGGGAGTCTCGTGACGAAACCTGATCTAGAGGACGGCTTCACGCTTAGATGCTTTCAGCGTTTATCCGTTCCGAACTTCGCTACCGAGCAGTGCCCTTGGCAGGACAGCTCGTACACAAGAGGTTCGTGCACCTCGGTCCTCTCGTACTAGAGGTGCGCCCTCGCAAGTTTCCGCGCCCGTGGTAGATAGGAGACCGAACTGTCTCACGACGTTCTGAACCCAGCTCGCGTGCCGCTTTAATTGGCGAACAGCCAAACCCTTGGGACCTTCTCCAGCCCCAGGATGCGATGAGCCGACATCGAGGTGCCAAACCGGGTCGTCGATGTGGACTCTTGGACCCGATCAGCCTGTTATCCCCAGAGTAGCTTTTGTCCGATGAGCTTCCGCCGTCCTATCGCGAACGGTCGGATCACTAACTTCCGCTTTCGCGACTGCTCGACTTGTCGGTCTTGCAGTAAAGCCGGCTTGTGCGTTTGCACGTCCAGCTCCGTTTCCATCGGAGCTAAGCCGACCTTTGTAAACGCCTCCGTTACCTTTTGGGAGGCGACCGCCCCAGTCAAACTACCCACCAGATACTGTCTCCCGCACCGGATGACGGCGCGAGATTAGAATTCGCGTAACGCAAGGGTGGTGTCTCATTGGCGCCGGAGCTCCCACCTACGCTGAACATGCGGAACGCGAACCCAATACCAAGCTGTAGTAAAGCTTCATGGGGTCTTTTCGTCTAACCACGGGTAGTGAGCATCTTCACTCACCTTGCAATTTCGCCGAGTCCCTCGTTAAGACAGTCGCTCAGTCGTTATGCCATTCGTGCAGGTCGGAACTCACCCGACAAGGAATTTCGCTACCTTAGGACGGTTATAGTTACCGCCGGCGTTCATCAGCGCTTCGGTTCGGAGCTGCCGGGCTTGCGCCCATGACCCCTCGCCTTAACGTTCTGACACTGGCCAGGCATCACTTCCTATACATCACCTTGCGGTTTCGCAGGAAGCTGTGTTTTTGGTAAACAGTCGCTAAGCGTCTTTCGCTGCGCCCCTTCTTGCGAAGGGGAGGCCTTATCCCGAAGTTACGGCCGTTGTATTGCCGAGTTCCTGAACGAGGGTTCTCTCGTACTCCTTGGCACACTTATGCCCACCCACCTGTGTCGGATTACGGTACGGGTACGGCGATGCGTAATGTCGAGGCTTTTCTTGGCACCACACCTGCCTCCATCGCCCAGCGAAGCTGGACTGCGTGCGGCGGCTTGCGTTGCGTCCCCGGATTTGCCAAAGGACCGGCTTGCCGCCACCCATGCCTATAGCCGAAAGGCACGGAGACTCATGTGATGCGTCCCCCCGACCATAACACCGTCGTAGCGCAGGAATATTGACCTGCTCATCCATCGGCTACGCCATTCGGCCTCGCCTTAGGACCGGCTCACCCTGGGACGATTTGCGTTGCCCAGGAAACCTTGGGTTTACGGAGGACGGGGTTCTCACCCGTCTTTTTGCTACTTATGCCAACATTCTCACTTCCGAACGCTCCACCACG
>CAZYLV010000019.1:0-11195 GCA_964648865.1 uncultured Gammaproteobacteria bacterium
CGGCGATTCGCCGAGGGCCATCAGGGATTGAGGGACGGGCTCGGGGACGGGCTCCGGTGCCGGAGCGGGAGTCGGTTCCGGCTCCGGCGCCGGAGCAGGCTCGGGAGCAGGTGCGGGCGGCACGACCGTCGTGGTGACGGCGTGTTCGGTGATATCGACCAGCTCGTTGCCGCTCGAGTCCACGGGCCGCAGGAGGTAGTAGTACGTGGCGTTGGGGACCACGTCCGCATCCATGAACGTACCGGCCAACGTGTTGGCCACCAGCGCGCCGAGCGTGCTCGGAATCGTGGCGCGGTAGACCTTGACGCCGGCCAAATCGCCGTCCGACGGGTTGGTCCAGCTCAACGTCACGCTCTCCCCGTCCGCGCTCGCCTCGACCGAGACGTCGCTGACCGGGCCCGGCGGCGTCGTCTCCCCCGCGCTGCGGGCGCGCTGGGTGCCCATCCGGACGGCTGCGGTGCCGTAGGTCGTGCCTCCGTCGATCGAGAACTCGAGGGCCGCCTCCGCGGTGCCGTTCGAACCCCCGACGACGCTCAGCCCGGCGACGGTCAGCGTGCCGTTGGGAGTGAAGGTCTCCGTGGCGTTGATGACGAGAGTCTTACCGCTTCCCTCATAGGACACCGTGGCGGACGTGGAGGTGCTCGACGTCCCGCCGATGGTCGCCGCGGTGTCGTTCGTGTCCCAGGTCAAGGCCAGCGACCCGGGGATGCGGATGCGGATATCGTCGGTGGCCGTCACCTCAGCCGGACTGACATCCGTGAAGGTCAAGGTGTTGATGGCGGCGGTCTGGCCGGCGGTCACGGTCAGGGTGCTGCCGGTGAGCGTGCCTGTCGGTGCCGCGGCCCCGGCGAACTTCACGCCGGTGAACCAAACCGCCGCGACGGCGAAGGCCAGCAGCAGGGCTGCCGGCAAGGCCCATGTCATCAGGCCATGATAAAGAGAGCGGTGACCGATCATACCTCCAATCTTTTACGAATCGTGTCCAGTATAGCTCAATTCCCGCAAGATGGGGGGTAATGTGGATAACCTCACCGCTTCTTCGCCGCCGCTTCCATGAAGGCCAGGAAGAGCGGATGCGGCTTGAGCGGGCTGGACTGGAATTCCGGATGGAACTGCACGCCCACGAAGAACGGGTGATCCTTGAGCTCGATGATCTCCACGAGCTGCCCGTCCGGCGTGGTTCCGGCCACGACCAACCCCTTTGCCTCGAGGCGCTTGCGGTAGGCGTTGTTGAACTCGTAGCGATGGCGGTGCCGCTCCCCCACCGTCTCCGCGCCGTACGCCTTGCGGCTGACCGTGCCCTTGGCGACCTTGCACTGCCAGGTGCCGAGCCGCATGGTGCCGCCATACTCCTTTTTGAGCATCTTCTTCTCCTGGTCCGGCATGACGTGGATGACCGGATGCGGCGTCTTGGCGTCGACCTCGGTGGTATTCGCCTCCTTCAGACCGACGACGTTGCGCGCGAATTCCACGCAGGCCAGCTGCATGCCGTAGCACAGCCCGTAGTACGGGATCTTCCTCTCACGGGCGTAGCGGATGGCGGCGATGATGCCCTCGGTGCCGCGGCTGCCGAAGCCGCCGGGCACGGCGACGGCGTCGAACCCGGCCAGCACCTCGTCCGCTCCCTTCTTCTCGATCCGCTGGGAGTCGATCCAATGGAGCTCCGGCTTGCGGCCCACGGCCCAGGCGGCGTGCTTGATGCTCTCGATGACCGAGATATAGACGTCCGAGAGCTGGTACTTGCCGCTGCCGAAGTACTTGCCGACCACGGCGACCCGCACCGGCTTCCTGGCCTTCTTGATGCCGGCCACGAGCTTCTTCCAGGGCAGCATGTCGCCTTTGCGCACCGTCAGCCCGAGCTTCTTGAGGATCATGTCGCCGAAGCGTTGCTCCTCGAGGATGAGCGGGATCTCGTAGATGGAGGCGGCGTCCGGATTGCTGATGACCTCCTTCTTGTCGATGTTGCAGAACAGGGCGATGCGCTCCTTACGGCGCTCGTCCATGCGCTCCTCGGAGCGGCCGACCACGAAATCCGGCTGGATGCCCATGGAGTTGAGCATGCGCACGCTCTGCTGCACCGGCTTGGTCTTCATCTCCCCGAGGTTGCCTGGGACGGGCAGGTACGCCACGTGGACCTGCAGGATGTCCTTGGGCCGACGCATGCCCATGATGCGGGTGGCCTCAAAGAAGATGCCGTTCTGGTATTCGCCCACCGTGCCGCCCAGCTCGACGATGACGATGTCGGCCTTCTTGCCCGCCGCCTCGAAGCGCCGGATGATCTCGTCCGTGATGTGCGGGATGGCCTCGACGTCCTCGCCCTCGTACGCGAAGGCGCGCTCCCTGCGCAGCACCTCCATGTAGACCTGCCCGGTGGTCAGGTAGTTGACGCGCGAGAGCGGGCGACCCAGGAAGCGCTCGTAGTTGCCGAGGTCCTGGTCGGTCTCGAGGCCGTCTTCCGTGACGAAGACCTCGCCGTGCTCCACCGGCCGGATGGTGCCGGCATCGACGTTGAGGTACATGTCCACCTTCATGGGCGAGACGCGGTAGCCCTTGGCCTCGAGGATGGCGGAGAGGGACGCCGTGGTGATGCCCTTGCCGAGACCGGAGATGACGCCGCCCGAGATGAAGATGAACTTGGCCATGATCAGGTGGGTTCGATGATGAGCCGCAGCGTGGCCCTCGCCCCGCCGCCGAGCTTCACGGGAATCTCCGCGCCGCCGAGCTTCTTGATGGGCGAGGCCAGCAGGAGCTGCTCCTTGTCGATCTCCAGGCCCGCGGCATGGGCCGCCGCGAGCACCGCGGCGGCGTTGACGCCGGCGTACGGCTCGCCCTGTTCGTTGACGGCGACGCGGACGCGCAGCTCCAGCCCCTTGAGCTTCTTGCCGAGGTCCTTGGCGGCCCGCACGGCGCGCTTGCCCTCCTTCTCCTTCCGGCGGATGCGCGCCTCGGCTTGGGCGAGCGCCTCGGCGGTCGCCGGCACGGCCAGCCCGCGCGGCAGGAGCATGTTGCGGGCCAGCCCGTCGGCGACGTCGACGGCCTCGCCCCCGCGGCCGACGTCGGGCACGTCCTTCACCAGCACGACCTTCATACGGCACGCAGTATAGTCGCCTCGGCGCGGCTTGACAAAACGCCGACGTCGGCGTAGCTTCGGCCGCACGTCTCGACGGAGGGACAGACGATGCGGAACGACACGGTACTCACGGCAAGGGTCTACTACGCGGACGGTCGGCGCGCCGACGTCGGACCGGGCTGGAGCCTGATCTTCGACCTGCGGGCCGGCACGGTGGCCGCGGCCCACGGGACGACCAAGAGCTTCTGGCGCCGGCCCGACAGCGTCATCGAGGATGACGACAAGCTCCTGCTCTCCCCCGGCGGATTCGCCGCCGCGGAGCGGGAGCGGCTGCCCGAGCTGGCCCGACGCTTCGCCAGCCGCTTCGGCTGCGGCACCGAGCGACAGTCGCGCGATGCCTGGCGCCTGCCGCTCAACGGCGTCGAGGCCTTCCTGCTCGTGGACGCCTGACCTGCGTACCACGTCTCCGGCTTCGGTCGAGCTTCGCTCGGCCGCTGCCGGTTTTTTCTTATGGGATGGGCTTGACAATCGCGGGTTTTCCGTCGTGTACGCTGGACGCATGCGCTTCAATCCGGACGTCCATCGCCGCCGATCAATCCGGTTGTGCGGTTTCGATTACACGTCGACGGGCGCGTATTTCGTGACGGTCGTGACCCAGGGACGGGAATGCCTGTTTGGGGATGTGGTGGGTGGGGCGATGCGGTTGAACGACGCGGGGCGGATCGTCCGTGACGAATGGGAAAACGCCGAATCGTTACGACCGAACGTGTTCGTGGATTCGTTCGTGGTGATGCCGAATCATTTCCATACGGTCGTGTGGATCACGCCGCGTAGGGGCATGGCGCGCCATGCCCCTACGTTGAATCGTTTCGGGAAACCGGTTCCGGATTCGTTGGGATCGATCATGGGCGGTTTCAAATCGGCCGCATCACGACGCATCAACGCCATCCGCAACACGCCCGGCATTCCCGTCTGGCAACGCAATTATTGGGAACGTGTCATCCGCGACGAATCGGAATTGAACCGGGTACGGCAATACATCGCGGACAATCCGAGACATTGGGGAACCGACGACGAGAACCCAAAAAGAAAAAGGCCCACCGTTCAGCGGTAGGGATCAAACGATTTTCCGCACCACGTCAACCATCTCCAACGCCACCTTGGCCGCCTCGCGGCCGCGGTTCATCTCCCCCGGGCCGCTGCGCTCCTCGGCCTGCTCGCGCGTGAAGCAGGTGATGACGCCGAAGACGCAGGGCTTGCCGTGGCGCAGCCCCACCTGCATGAGCCCCGAGGCCACGGCGCGGCTGATGTACTCGAAGTGCGGCGTATCGCCCTGGATGAGCGCACCGAGCGCGACCACCGCGTCGACGCTCTTTGACGCGAACAGCCGGTCGGCGGCGAGCGGCACCTCAAAGGACCCCGGCACTTCGAGGATCTTCACGCTCGACGCCAACACGCCGGCCTCGCCGAGCGCCTCCATGGCGCCGGCCAGGAGCCCGGCCGTGATGTCCTCGTTGAAACGGGCCCGCACGATGCCGATGCGCAGCCCTGCGCCGGAAGTCTTGTTGAACGTGTTATGCAGCATACGTGTTGGGGCAATTCATGAATCGCCCGTACTCCCTGCAAGATGGCGGCGCACCGTGTCCACGATGGCCTGCGTCTGCCGGTCGATCTCGAGGTTGACGCGCTCCCCCACCGCGCGCCGCCCGAAGGTCGTCATGCGCAGCGTCTCCGGGATGAAGTGGACGCGGAACGTGTCCTCCGCGGGGTCGACGACCGTCAGCGAACAGCCGTCCAGGGCGATGAAGCCCTTGGGCAGGAGGTAGGGCATGAAGCGAGGGTCGACACGGAAGGTCATGGACTCCCCGTCGCGTGCGACGATTTCCGCCGTGCCGTCGACGTGTCCGGAGACGACATGCCCGCCGAGCTCGTCGCCGATCTTGGCCGAACGTTCCACGTTCACCGTATCCACGAGCGTCAGCGCGCCGAGCGTGGTGCGGTCCAGCGTCTCCTGCATGGCGTCGAAGTGCGCCGCCTCGCCCTCCAGCCGGGTCACCGTGAGGCAGACGCCGGAGACGCAGACGCTGGCGCCGTGCTGGAGCCCGGCGCGCAGGTCGAAGGGCAGCTCCACGGCCAAGCGTCGCACGCCCGGCGCGTCTTCGATGTGCGTCACGGGGAAGTGGCCTTGGACGATGCCGGTGAACATGGATGTGTCATTCTGAGCGGAGCGAAGGATCCTGCCAGCGCCTGCAAGGGCTCCTGCATCGGCTCGCAGGATCCTTCACTGCGTTCAGGATGACAGCGCTTCGAACGCCGCCCGCGCATCTTCCACGTCTTTCCGGATCTGCGCAACCAGCGCCTCCACGGCGTCGAAGCGCATCAGGTCGCGCATCTTCTTGCCGATCGCCACGTCGACCGTCCGGCCGTAGAGATCGCCCGTGAAGTCGAGCAGATGGATCTCCAACGAGGGATGCCCGGTGGCCTCGTCCGTCCACATGCCGATCACGGCCAAGCCGCGCAGCACGCGCGTGCCCACCAGCGCCCGCGCCAGGAAGATGCCGGCGGTGAGCCCGGCCGCCTCGTGGGCGACGTTCGCGGTGGGATAGCCGAGGCCGCGCGCCTCCCCCGTGCCGCGGACCACCGTCCCGCGGACGATCATAGCTGCGGCTTCCCCCCGTTCCCTTTGCGCCGCTCCGGGATGCCCAGCTCCCGACGGATGATGCGCACCGCTTTGCGGAGCAGCCCCATGGTGTTGGGGTAGATGGGCACGCGGAAGACGCGGTTGAGCGGCACCCAATCGAGCTTATGGATGAACTCCTCCTTCTGCGGCTGGCCGCGCACGTCCGGCGGCGCTTCCAGCAGGTAGTAGGTGATGTACTTGTGCACCAGCGCCCCCTTGTGCTCGAAGCGGTCGCGGAACCAGATGTCCGTGGTCCCCAACTTGGCGACGACCGTCAGCCCCGAGAGGCCCATCTCCTCCTCCGTCTCACGGATGGCGCCCTGCTCCAGGGTCTCGCCCTTGGCCATCTTGACGTGGCCTTTGGCGAAGGACCACTTGCCGTGCGAATCTAAGATGAAGCCGACGTACGGCCCGTCCGGCCGCCGTTGGAAGACGATCCCGCCGGCGGTGATCTCCACCCGCGGCTTCTCGCCCGGCTTGCGCGCCGGCATGCGCCGGCGGCGCGGCTTAGCGCCCGCCCGCGGCCTGCCCGGCGGCGATGAGTTCGAGCGCTTTTTCGAGTTGGGGGTCTCGGTCGGCATCGTAGTCCTCTTGGGTGTATTCGACGTCCACGTCCGGCGTGATGCCGGTCTCGTCGATGGTGCGGCCCTTGGGGGTCAGCCACTCGGCGATGGTCAGCTTGAGCGCGCCCCCGTCGGGGAGCTCCTCGTAATCCTGCACGGAGCCCTTCCCGAAGGTGGTCCGCCCCACGAGCGTGGCCAGGGCGCCGTCCTGCAACGCGCCGGCGACGATCTCGGATCCCGAGGCGCTGCCTTCGTTGACCAGCACCACCGTCGGGTAGCCGTCCAAACGCGCGCGCACCCCGCTGCGGTATTCCTCCTCCGCGCCGCCGCTGCGCCGCTCGATGACCACCGTCTCCCGGCCGATCCACTCCCCGGCCACGTCGACCGCGGCATCAAGGTAGCCGCCCGGGTTGGAGCGCAGGTCGAGGATGACGGCCGCGGGCCGCTGGCGCGTGAACTCGCGGATGGCCTTGTCGAACAGCGGCACCGTCTCCTCGTTGAACTGCCGCATCTCCACATAGGCCACCTGCCGGCCGTCGGCCGTGCGCTTCATCTCCCAACGCACCGGCTTGACGACGATGGTGTCGCGGACGATGGAGACCTCGAACGGCTCGGTGCCGTTGCCCTCGCGGAACAGCGAGAGCGCCACGGGCGTCCCCTTCTCGCCGCGGATGCGGTCCACGGCCTCCTCCACGCTCATGCCCGCGGTGTCGACGTCGTCGATGCGCAGGATGAAGTCGCCCGGGCGCAACCCGGCCGCCTCGGCGGGGGTCTCCGGCAGCGGCGCCACGACGACCAGCCGCTCCTGGCGGATGCCGATCTCCGCGCCGATGCCGCCGAAGGTGCCCTTGAGGTCGTTGGCGAATTCCTCGGCCGTCTCCGGATCGAAGTACACCGAGTACGGGTCGCCCAACGCCGCGACGATGCCGGCCAGCGCGCCGCGATAGAGCGTGACGTCGTCGACCGGCTGGTGGACGAACTTGTCCTGGATGTCCTCCCAGATCTTCCAGAAGAGCGTGAAGTCCACCTCGGACGGCAGGGTCTTGTCCTGCGCCATGGCGCGGCGCAGAGCCTCCTCGCCGGAGACGGCGCGCTCGACGCCGCGCTTCTCGCCCACAAGCAGGCCCGCGACGAAACCGCCCAAGGACAGGAGGAGCACCAGATAGACCGTGACGAGCGTGCGGAGCAGCCGCGTCCCCCGCTTGGAGGGCGGCATCGGAAGGTCAGGCATAGCCGAAGTCCTACACAGTGTAGCAAGAAGGAATGGCTCCGAAAAGGCCCTTTCCAAGGACGTCATGCGTCCGATGATTTATCCACAGTCATCCTCTTGCGTTCGGTTTTCGTTCGGAAGATAATACGAACAGAAACCGAACATATCCCCACGCCCATGCTCACCAAAAAGCAAAAGGCCATCCTCGACTTCATCGTCTCCTACACGCAGGAGAACGACGGACCGCCCAGCTACCGGGAAATCGCCGACGCCCTCGGCCTCTCCTCCCCTGCCACGGTCCACGAGCACGTCGACAACCTACGCAGCAAGGGCTACCTGCAGAGCGGCGACGAGACGCGGCTCGCCACGGTGAACCCCACCTTCCTGCGGTTCGGCCGCGCGCTGGAGCTGCCGCTGGCAGGCCTCATCACCGCCGGCGCGCCCATCGAGGCGGTGCAGGACGCGACCGAGACCTTCGCCGTCCCCGCCAAGCTCGTCGTCGACGGCGCCAACTCCTACGTCCTCAAGGTCAAAGGCCGCTCGATGATCGACGACGGCATCCTGGACGGCGACTACGTGGTCGTGGAACGCAACCCCTCCCCCAAGAACGGCGACGTGGTGGTGGCGCTGCTCGACAACGCCTACGCCACGCTCAAACGCTTCTACCGCGAACCCGGCCGCATCCGCCTCCAGCCCGCCAACCGCGAGATGCAGCCCATCTTCGTCAAGGACGTCATCGTCCAAGGCGTCGTCCGCGCGGTCATCCGCCAGTTCGCCACCGCCTAACCAAAAAAGCGAGGGGTTTCCGCGCAGCGTGCGAGGACTGTCCGCCGAGCGCCGCACCTCTGCAGCCGAGGCGGGAGAAGTTCCGCAGCACGCGGAGCGGGAACCCCGAGCGACACTCATTCATTCGCCTGTCATCCGCAGGCGCGTATTTCCTGCGCCCTATGTCACTCTTCCTCACCGCCCGCACCCGTCTCCTCTGGCCGCCGCTCAAGCGGCAATACGTCCGCCCGGCTGCCCGGGAGTACCGCGTCCACCGCAACGATCGTCGCTTCGAGCGTTACTGGCGGCGCCTGCTGCGCCAGCATCGCCGCTCCGTCATCCTGCGGCATCGCCCCCCGACGCTGGCCCGCTCCCGCGTCCTCATCCCCTCCGAGATCGGTGACAGCGCCTTGCTCCCGAGCGGCGCCTAGTATGCAGACGCTGCTGGATGATCCCGTCTCCGTCGTCGTGGCCTTCGTGGACGGCACGGTCCGGCCGTGGAAGCTCCGCTGGGGCAACCGCGTCTACCACATCCGCCGCGTCAACATGATCCACGGCAGCCGCGAGGGCCGGACGCGCGTCTTCTTCTTCTCCTGTTCGGACGACGCCAACGCCTGGAAACTGCGCTTCGACACGGAGACGTTGCACTGGCGTCTGGTGGAGCACTATGCTGGCTGATCCTGCGAGCAAGGGGTCTCCAGCGCAGCGCGCGAGGACTGTCTGAGGAGCACCGCGTCCTCTGCGGCCGAGGTGCGACGAGTTCCGCAGCGCGCGGAGCGGAGATCCCGAGCGAGCGTGCGCCGGTCCCGGCATGGACGGCCCACGGGAACAAAAAAGACCGTCCGGAAGGACGGCCGCGGCCGACAGCATCCTGTCAGCCCTCGAGGACGGATGCGTACCCGTCCTTCTCCCACCGCGCGTCGAAGCGGCGGTAGATGGCTTCCTCGTGGCGCACCCAGCGCCGCGGCTCAAAGAGGTCCTGGAACGCGCGGACGTCCGCGTCCGCCAGCTCCTTGACCTCGGGCCACCCGCGCAGCGTCTCCACGAGATGCGCCTCCTCGGTCACGGCCAGGAAGCACGCCTGCTGGACCAACCGGTAGGCGGTCTCGGCGGCCATGCCGCGCTCCTTGAGGAAGCGCTCCACGTCCTGCGAGGCGTAGGTGCCCCAGGCGCGGTCGAGGTTGCGGGCCATCCGCTCCGGGAAGACATCCATCCCATCGACGACCTTCGCCAGCTGGCTCGCCACGTGCGCGGTGGCATGGAAGGCGTCGACGAGCGTGTTGCGCTCCACCGAGCTCTGGGAGATGTCGCGCTGGAGATGCGTGTCGACGTTCTCCAGCTCGGCATGGGCGTCGCCGCGCACCCGGCGCGGCAGGCCGACCAGCTTCTCCAAGACGACGGGGTTCTTCTTGTGCGGCATGGCCGAGGAGCCGGTCTGCCCCTTGCCGAACGGCTCGCGCACCTCGCCGATGTCGCTCATGCCCAGGAGCCAGAGGTCATGGGCGATCTTGCCGATCTCTGTCGCGACCTCGGCCAGGGTGTTGACGAGCTGGGCGCGGCGGCCGAGCCCGAGGATCTGCGTGCCGATGACCGGCTCGAGCCCGAGGATCGCGGCGACCTCGTCCTCGACTTCCGGCCCGAGCGTACCGTACATGCCCACCGCGCCGGAGAGCTTCATGACGCCGATCTCCCGACGCGCCGCTTCGAACCGCTCGTGGGCCACGCGCAGTCCCTCGAGCCAGTTGAGCAGCTCCACCCCGAAGGTGATGGGCTGGGCGTACTGGCCGTGGGTCCGGCCGATCTTGATGAGCCCACGGTGCCGGACCGCCCGCCGGACGAGCGCCATGTCGAGGGCCGCGAGCCTGTCGAACAGCACGTCGCATGCCTTCCTAAGCAGCAGCGCCATGGCAGGCTCCTCGACGTCGTAGGACGTCAGCCCGTCGTGGAACAGCTCCGCCTCCCGGCACGAGATGCCGAGCATGGCGCTGAGCTTGTCCTGGAAGCGCTGTTCCGGCGTCTTCCCGTTGGCCTTGGCGGCCTCTGCCTCGATCCGCCACTGCTGCACCACGTCCCAGAACTCCCGGTCCTCGTGATGCAGGATGAGCTGCAGGTGGACGACCTGCTTGAAGGCCACCAGGTCGTGCTTGGTGACCTCGTCGCGTCGCTTGATGAGGTCGGCGACGTGGTCGTCCACGAAGGTCCGCTCCTCGACGCGCGCGGCCGTCCCCTCCGGGATCTGGCCGAGCCGCTCGCGGGCCTGGAGCACCGCGACCTCCACCCGCAGCCACTCCTGGAACTTGCGGGTGTCGTTCCAGACCTTGGCCAGGTCCGGATCCAGGTATCTCTCGTGCATTGTCCCTCCTTTCCCCTTTTTCCGGGGCGCCGACACCCTACCGCATCCCATGCGCCGCGTCATCCTCCACATCGACATGAACTCGTATTTCGCCTCGGCCGCGGCGCAGGCCAACCCGTTCCTGCGCGGCAAGGCCTTTGGGGTCGGCGGCAAGCCGGGCACGCGCGGCATCATCGCCGCGGCCAGCCGCGAGGCCAAGCTGCGCGGGGTGAAGACCGCGATGAACGCCTATGAGGCGCTGCGCATCTGCCCGGAGCTGGAGATCATCCACGGCGATCCGCGCATGTACAGCGAAATCACCAACCGTTTCCTGCGCATCTTCCGGCGCCATACCGAGGAGGTCGAGGTCTTCTCGCTCGACGAGGCCTTCCTCGACGTCACCGGGTGGGTGCGGGACATCGACGGCGCGGTCTCCCTGGTCCGGACCATCAAAGCCGAGATGCGCGCCGAGCTCGGGGACCAGCTGACCTGCTCGGTGGGCATCGCCGAGAACAAGCTCCTGGCCAAGCTCGGCAGCGACCTCAAGAAGCCGGACGGCATCACCGTGCTCACCC
>CAZYLV010000020.1:0-11026 GCA_964648865.1 uncultured Gammaproteobacteria bacterium
CTGGAAGCATGGGATCAGTGACTTCAGGTCTACAGACCCTGGTCTCGGTGCTCGGTGTAGAGGACCCCGGATTTGCCTGGAATCCACACCTACCGCCTTTCCCCGGGACAACCAACGCCCGGTACACCTACCCTTCTCCGTCCCCCCCTGGTGTCTTTGTCACCGTTGAGGTGGTGCAGGAATATTAACCTGCTTTCCATCACCTACGCCTTTCGGCCTCGGCTTAGGCACCGACTAACCCTGAGAAGATTACCTTTACCCAGGAAACCTTAGACTTACGGCGTGTCGGTTTCTCACCGACATTATCGCTACTCATGTCTGCATAAGCTCTTCTAGGACCTCCAGGCGTTCTTACGATCACCCTTCGCAGGCAACTAGAATGCTCCCCTACCATCGTCTCCGAAGAGACAATCCGCAGCTTCGGTACCGTGCTTGAGCCCCGTTACATTTTCGGCGCAGGTACGCTTGACCAGTGAGCTGTTACGCTTTCTTTAAAGGATGGCTGCTTCTAAGCCAACCTCCTGGTTGTTTGAGTCGCGACACCTCCTTTCACACTCAACCACGATTTAGGGACCTTAGACGGAGATCAAGGGCTGTTTCCCTTTTGAGCGATGGAGCTTAGCCCCCATGCTCTGACTGCCGGGAATCGGTACAGGTATTCGGAGTTTGGTTGGTATCTGTAGGATTGCTCCACCAGATTCCATTCAGTGCTCTACCCCCTGCACCGTATTGACCGACGCTAGCCCACAAGCTATTTCGGGGAGAACCAGCTATTACCCAGTTCGATTGGAATTTCACCGCTAACCACAGCTCATCCAAGAGTGTTGCACGGCTCACTGGTTCGGACCTCCATCCCACTTTCGTAGGACTTCATCCTGGCCATGGTTAGGTCACCGGGTTTCGGGTCTTGCATGCGCTACCGTTCACTCGCTGTGCACCGGCCCGCTTGCGCGGACCAGAACACAGCAGTGAAAACGCCCTATTCAGACTCGCTTTCGCTCCAGCTTCATCCCGGTGGGATTTAACTGCAGCAACGCACGACAAACTCGTTGGCTCATTCTTCAATAGGAACGCCGTCACCCCTTGCGGGGCTCCGACTCCTTGTAAGCACACGGTTTCAGATACTATTTCATCGCCCTCCCGGGCTGCTTTTCACCGTTCCCTCACGGTACTGGTTCACTATCGGTCACGAAACGTATTTAGCCTTGCCACATAGTCGTGGCGGATTCCTACAGGCTTTCCCGAGACCCGTAGTACTAAGGTGCGGCGACAGAAGAGGCGTCGTAAGATTCGCGTACGGGGCTGTCACCCGCTCTGGCCGGCCTTTCCAGACCGTTCTGCTTCCCACGCGCGCCCTCATCGGGCTTCCCCTTCCCGGACTCGTAAGCGTCCGACGTCACCGTCCTGCAACCCGTATCGCGCAACGGCTTACACCTTTATTCGACCGGCTGCGGCCCAATCTTGCGACCAGACTCAGTCCGGAGAACCACGCGATACGTTTCGGCTGATCCCTTTTCGCTCGCCACTACTCAGGGAATCCAGCTGGTCATCTCGAACGACTCCGCGCGAGGCGGGTTCGTTCGAGTGGCCAGCGAACTTTGTTTCTCTTCCTCTGGGTACTGAGATGTTTCACTTCCCCAGGTGCCTTTCGTACACCTATGTATTCAGTGCACGATGCCACGATCTTCCATCGCGGCGGGTTTCCCCATTCGGACATCCCCGGATCAAAGGTTGCTTGCCACCTCCCCGGGGCTTATCGCAGGCTGCTACGTCCTTCATCAGCGTTCCGTGCCGAGGCATCCACCGTGTGCCCTTCTGTGTGCTCACAGTTGTTCACTGAAACACGAAAACGTTCTCACGCTCCGTGTCTCTTTTTGATGCTCTACCCTATTTCTCCATTGTCAACGGACGGCCCGGTGCTCCCATCGTCTTCAGGCACTGATCGCGGGGATCCGTGGCTAAAGGAAGAGGAGATTTATCCACAAACGCAGGGATAGGGTACGTGAGCCCGGAAACCCTGTCAAGGGTGCAGGAAGCCCCTGTTTTCAAAGAAAAAAGCGACCCGCGATGGGTCGCCGTCGGCTGCTCAGCGCATGCAGGCCCGCCAGGACACGACCATGTTGCGGCCGCGGTCCTTGGCGGCGAAGACCGCCTTGCCGGCACGCTCCTCAAGGAGAGCGGCGGCGGTCTGGGGGTCCGTCTCGCGGACGTCCGCCAGCATGGCCAGGCCGATGGAGGCCGTGGTCGACGCGTCCTCCCCGCGACGCGTCGGGATGCGCACCTGGGCGATGTCGGCACGGATCTCGTGCGCGAGCTGGAGGCAGACGGCCTCCGAGGCGCTCAGCAGGATGGGCATCTCGTCCCCGCCGTAACGGAAGACGCGCGGGTAGAAGTCGTTGAGCGGCGGGACCTTGTCCGTGATCAGCCGCGCGCTGGCCCGGAGCAGCTCGCTGCACGGGCCGTAGCCGTACCGCTTGTTGCAGACGCCGAAGGTGTCGTGATCGACCCACAGCAGCCCGAGCGGCCTACCGAGGACCGATGCCTGGGACACCTCGCCGACGAGCGCGGGCTCGTAGGCCGCGAGGTTGCCGAGTCCCGTCAGGTGGTCGGCGTAGATCCGCCGGATGTAGCGCGTCACGTCACGGATGGTGCCGATGTAGACGGCCACCCCCTTGTCCATGGCGCGCTGCACGCTGAGCGAGACCGCGCGGCGCTCACCGTCGGGCCGCATGATGTAGGTCTCGTAGTCGGCGAGCTCGCCGCGGCGCAGCACCTCTGCGGGGATGGTGGTGCGGTCCGGCTCGCCGCGACGCGTCGAGAACAGGCGCAGCACGCTGCGGCCGTGGAGTTCCCCGGCCGTCTTGCCGAAGAGCCGCTCCGTGGCCGGGTTGACCATCCGGATGCGCGCCTTCGCGTCCGTCAGGATGGCCGCATCCGGATGCTTCTCATAGATCGTCCGGAACGTCCCGGTTTCAGGGTCGGAGGGCACGAAGGACGTCCTGGAGTCTCTCGCTTCTTCCTGCACGCAACCTCCTCAGTACATCGCCGAACGGTTTTTCGGCCCGGCGAGGATACGCGACGCGAGGGCTCCTGTCAAGGGGGCGTGTTACACTCCGCCATATGTACCGCTTCAGGATCCTGGCCGTCGGACCGCTCCACCATGAGTACGCCGCGCTCGCCGCGGCCGAGTACCTCAAGCGTCTGCGGCCCTTCGCCAAGGTCGACGTCGAGGAAATCGGCAAGCGGGCGTTCCGGTCGCTGTCCGAACGCGAGCGCGTCCAGGGCATCGAGGCGGCGCACCTCGTCGCCCACCTCACCAACGACGAGTACGTCGTGGCGCTGGACGAGGCCGGAAAGGCGATGCCCTCGGAGAAATTCGCCCAACTCCTCAAGCGGGAGGGGGAGACCGGCCGCATCGTGACATTCCTTATTGGCGGACCGCTGGGACTCTCCCCGGAAACGAAAAAAACGGCGCACCTGACGCTGTCACTTTCCCCGCTCACCTTCCCGCATGAGATGGCGCGCGTCGTGCTCCTCGAGCAGCTCTATCGCGCCATGACCATCCTCGCGGGCAAGACCTACCACTACTAGGACCCTTGACAGGGACGTCGGATGTTGGCAGGGTGGTCCGTTCCACGGCATAGTCGGATTGGAGGTGCATCGTGGACAACGTGACACGGACGCATCCCGTCTATCGGGATGCCCCGCCGCTGACCCTGCCGGTCGGTGCGGTCCCGGACCTGCCCCGGACGGCACGGCAAGGCAAGGCCTTCGCGCAGGACCTGATCCGGGGCCCGCTCCCCGATCTCCAGGACCGGCTGCGGCGGCTGGTCCAGCTCGCCGGACGGACCGGGCCCTTCACGGCGCGGCGGCTCCGCGCCGTGGTGGTGCTCCTGGCCGCGGCCAGGGCCATCGCCCAGTCCGAGGATCGACGGGCCAAGCGCGTCCCGCATACCTTCCGCCAGTGGCTGAAGGGCTCGGCGATCAACGTGCTGACCCTGCTGCTGCCGCGGCTCGACAGCCGCGCGCGGCGCCGGCTGCGGTCGCCTGCAGGGCTGCCCACGGAGCTGTTGCGCCTCTGGCATGAGGCCTACGCCGCGGCGGTCGCCACCGCCCGGGTGGCATCGGCCTGCCGGGAGCTCGGCGCGGAGGTCCATCTGGCCAGGCCGGAGGAGCGCCTGGCGCTGCACATCGACCTCATCGTCCGGACGCGCGAAATCGGCCTGTGCCTGGGCGTCCACCCGGACGCCGACGGCCAGCGCTTCACCGCCGTGCGCCTGCCGGACCCGGCCCCGCCCTTCCGCATGCTCGGCGAGCACGACCGCCTGCGGCTGGGCGCCCGCCTGTTGGCCCAAATCGGCGGCGGCTGCTGGGCGCCGGTCGACGTGGCCGTCGGCGAGCCGTACGGCATCGAGACGCTGACGCTCCCGCGGCATGCCCGCCGCACGCTGATGCGGCTGCTGACGGAGGAAGGAGACGCGGCCCAGAGCGCCGCATGAAACGCCTGCCACCGGCAGGCAGGCGAAACGGCCCCCGCACGGGAGGCCGTCTTTTCTTTGATGCGCGACACTGGTGCTCCCGGAGGGATTCGAACCCCCACGCCTTGCGGCATGCGCTCCTAAGGCGCACGTGTCTACCGTTCCACCACGGGAGCCCTCAAATAAGGAAGACCATCATATCCACACGCCTGACCGTTGACAAACCCGGAAACGGGTCAGATAGTGAAGGAGACAATTCTTCATCCCTCCGCGCCGTCGCACGCGCGGTACACACGCCTATGCGCTTTGTACCGTTCGCCGTTGCGACGGCGTTCCTCATCCTCGCACCGCGCCTCGCGCACGCCGCGGGCCCGCTCGCCATCACGCGCGTCGGAGCCTATGAGGCGTCGGACCATGAGTGGATCGAGGTGCGCAACCGCTCCGACGCGCCGGTCGACATCGCCGGCTGGAAGTTCTGGGAGGATGACGTCAACCACGGGCTCACGGCCTTCCGCGGCGGCCTCGTCCTTGCGCCCGGCGAGACCGCGGTCGTCGCCGACGTCGCCGCGACCTACGTCGTGGACCACCCCGAATGGAAGGGCATCGTCGTCGACTCGGCCTGGTCGACACTCGCCCTCGACGGCGAACCGATCGGCCTGCGCGACCCCTCCGGCGCGCTCTGGGAATTCCCGGAGGCGGCCTGGCTGCGCGAGGCGCCGGGCGTCTCGCCCGAGCGCCCGGGGCCGTCGGACCCGCCCCCGGCGAGCGACGGTCGCACACCCAGCCTGGGCGAGCTCCTCATCAACGAGATCATGCCCGCTCCGGACGTCGGCAACGAGTGGATCGAGCTCTACAACGCCACCAGCTCGACCCTCTCCCTCGCGGGTCTCGAGCTCGCCGACGCCGTCGGACGCATCGCCACGCTCACCGGCGATCTCGCGCCGCAAGCCTACCGCCTCGTCACGCTCACCTCCGCGAAGCTCAACAACGGCGGCGACGAGGTGACGCTGCGAGGCTTGGGGACGCTCGACGCCATGAGCTACGGGGATGACGCCCTGCCGGCACCGACGGCCGGACAGGCCCTGGCCCGCGACGGCGACGCCTGGCGCGTCACCACGACCCCGACACCCGGAGCCGAGAACCGCATCGTCGCCCCGCCCGCGGCACCGGCAAAGAAAACGGGTGCGCCGATCGGCCCCGACCTCGTCCTGCGCCCCGGCAGCGTCGTCCTCAATGAGATCGCGCCCCGGCAGCCGGAAGGCGACGATTGGCTGGAGCTCGCCAACCGTACCGAGCGACGGCTCGACCTGCGCGGCTGGAAGGTGCTCGTCGGCGCCGACGCCGTCATCCCGCTTGCCGGCAGGATCTCCGCAGGGAGCCGCATGCTGGTGCGCCTCGACGCCGATGCGCTCCCGGACCAGGGCCTCCTGCTGCTCGTCGACGCCGGCGGCACGACGCTCGACCAGCTCACCTACGGCCGCTACAGCGACGGCAACGAACAGGACAACGCGCCCGCGCCGGAGCCCGGCTGGTCGACCGCGCGACATGAGGGACAGGACACGGACCACGACGCGGAGGACTTCTATGCGACACCACGCACGACGCCCGGACGCCCCAACGTCGCTCCGGAAGAGGAGATGACGGACGCCGTGAGCGACCCCCTGCGCTCCGTGATCCTGCCGACCTGCGTGCTCCCCGAGGAGGATGCCGTGCGCGCCACGGCGGTCATGGCCGCGCTCGCCTCCCCGGAGAAGGTCGCCGCCGCCAAGCCGAAAGCGAAGGCGGTCGCCGCCGCCAAGACATCCGCGCCCAAACCCGCCGCGCATGCGACGACGCTCTCGGCGCTGCCGGAGCTCGCCGACGCCACGCGGGTGCGCGTCGAGGCCACGGTCGTCGGCGCACCGGAACCCGTGACCGGCCGTGTCTGGTACCTCGCCGACGGCGAGGCCGGCGCCAAACTGATGTTGACCGGCAAGCCCATCGCCGTCGTGCCGGGGCAGCGGGTGCGTATCGAAGGCACCCTGGCCTGGACCACCGGGCCGGTGCTGCGCGCCAAGGCCGCCACGGTCACCCGCCTGGCCGCGACCTCGACGCCGACGCCCGTGGAGCGGGAGATCGGCGCGCTCACCGCCGACGACGCCCATCGGCTCATCGGCGTGACGGGGACGGTGGTCTCCGCCAAGCCGGGACGGCTCACGCTCGAAAGCCGGGACGGTGCGCTCACGCTCGACGTGCCGCGCACGGCGGCCGGCCGCCCCGGCGAAGTCCTGCACGCGACCGGCATCTACCTCAACGCCGACACGCCGAAGCTCCTGGTGCTCGACGCGGCCGCGGTCACCGGCGTGGCCGCCGCGCCGCGGGCGCCGGACGCGCCCCAGAGCAAGGGCAAGCAGGCCTCGCCCTGGCCGCTCGTCGGCGCCGGAGCGACCCTGGCCGGGGGCGGCTGGCTGCTGCTGCGGCGCCGCGGCACGCAGGCCACCGGTCCGCCGCCCGGGGAGCCGCCGCTCACGGAGTCGACCTTCGCTTAATCACCGTTCACGTCATCCCTATGGAAACCGCTATCGCCCGTCTCTCGCCCGCTGATGCGCTGCGTACCGAATTCGAGACCTTCGCCGAGACGCTCGGCATGGACGCGGACATGCGCTCCGCCTGCCGCGACTTCCTCATGGAGAAGACGCGCCAGGCCTGGATCAACGGCAAGGAATTCGGCTGGAAGAAGGCATGGAACTGGAAGCGCGGGGAGCGCAGCGGTTCCTCCCGCTCCTGAAACGAAGCGCCCCGTCGGCGGACGGGGCGCTTCTTTTATTTCACACGGAGCGCTCCGGCAACCAGAAGACGAAGCGGCTGCCGACTCCCGTGGCGTTGGGCATGTATCGGATCCGACCGCCATGACCCTCGACGACCGTCTTGCAGATGAACAGGCCGAGCCCGGTGCCGACGGTCTTCTTCTCCACGGCATTCCGTGCCCGGAAGAACTCACGGAACAGCGATCCGCGGTCCTCAGGCGGCACGCCGATGCCGTGGTCGCGGACTTCCCAGACCACGCCGCCTCGCTCGCGGCGGATGTCGATGAGGACCGTGCCGCCGGCGTTGCTGTAGGTGATGGCGTTGTCGAGGAGATTGCGGACGACGTGGCCGAGCGCCACCGGGCTGCCGAGCACCTCAGGCATCCCCGAGGGATCGGAGAAGCGGACGGCCACCCGGGCGTCCGTCGCCCGTTCGGCCAGCTGCTCCACGACGCGCGTCGTGAGCGCGCCGAGGCGCACCGGCATCTCCTCCCGTTTCTTGTACGAGAAGCCGATCTCGGTGACCGTCAGCAGGTCGAAGACCACGGACTGCATGGAGTGATGGCCATGCTCGATGCTCTCCAGGGCACCGGCGAGTTCGGCTTTCTTGGCTTTGGGATCCTGGACGATCTCCAACGCCCAACCGATCTCGGTGACCGGGGTCTTGAGCTGATGGCTGGCGACTTCCACGAACTTCTCCTTGATGGCCGAAAGCTCCTGCTCGCGGACCAGGCTCTGCCGCAGGCGCTCGGCCGAAGCGGCCAGCGCGGCGTTCTGCCGGACGATGGTCCGCGATGCGCCCCACACGATGACCGACAGCACCAGGTACAACCCCACCAAGGACAACACGATGCGGCCGGCGACCTCCCGCTCCGTCTCGGCCACGGCCTGGCGGAGCAGGCCGGTGCGCGAGACCACATGGAGCACGCCGACCGGCGTCTCCTCGAAGCCGAGCGTCAAGGGGATGAACAGCACCAGGCCCTCGGCGATACCGCCGGGAGAGACGGCGGGGTTGAGCGGCTCGAACCCTGCGAAGGCCTGGAGGTCTCGGACAGCCCCGGAGAAACCGGGCTGTGCCACGACCCATCCCATGTACTGCGGGTCGACCTCGGTCAGCGTGGCCAGGACGGTGCCGTCCGGCGCAAGGACGGCCGCTTCGACCACGCCGCGGATGGGCACGTCCGCGAGGAACCCCTCGAGCTCCGCGGCGCGGACCGGATCGAGCGGCGGCCGGAAGTGCGCCTCGGACAAGCGGCGCTGGACCACGCTGTTGACGAAGACCACGGCATCGCGCTCCTGCTGGGTGACGATGTACGACTCGATGGCCGGAGCGATGGCCGCGATGAGGAAGACGCTCATGGCCACGAAGGCCAGGAACGCCAAGACGGTGAAGCGCCAGAACAATGTCTGGCGCGCGAGCCTGCGGACGATCTGCCGGGTCATGGTTCGACGAGCACGGTGCCCCGTGTCGGCGTCAGGTCCCTCCTGGCGACGGCGTGGTCATGGTAGCCGAAGGTCCCGACCTCGGCGAACAGGAAGGTGTAGGTCTCGCCCTGGCGCATCTCGCCCCGTGCGTCGAAGCCGGACAGGCCGGTGTGCGTCGGATGCGGATCGGAGGCCACCCAATGGAGCTCGTCGTCGCGGTTGACCCAGACCACGCGGTCGCCGGCCTTCACGGTCAGCTCCGCCGGCGAGAAGACGCCGCCGTCGAGGATCTCGATGACGTGGTCCGCCTCGGCCAGGGCGTCCGACGCTTGAGGCGCCGGCGCGCACCCCGCGCCGAGAGACAGAACCGCCGCAAGCATGGCTGCAGGAACGATGAAACGCATACCTCCGTCCTCCATGAAGGAAGTGCCGACCACGCCAGGATAGCACAGCACGCGGCCGCCCGGCACGCGTTGACAAGCTCGGACGCCGCCGCTACACTAGGCGCACAAATCCGGCCGCGCGGGTATCGTATAGCGGCTATTATGCCACCTTGCCATGGTGGAGATGGGGGTTCGACTCCCCCTACCCGCTCCAAGAAGAGCGCGTCTCGCACGAGGCGCGCTCTTCTTGTCGTGCTATACTGCAGTCTCATATGGCACGGATCTTCTTGCCCGCCTTGCTGCTGGTCCTGCTCATCGGAGGAGGGATGTTCGTGTTCATCTCCCGTCGCGCGGCACGGACGCCCGTCACGGCGCCGCCGGCCGCGGTCACGGACGACGCCTTCGCGGACCTCGACATCGACGCGCTGCTCGAGGACGACCTCCTCGGCGACCTGGAGATGACCGACGACGACCTGGCCGGAGAGGACGACGCCGCGCTCGACGCCGGGGAGGCGGCGCTCTCCGCGATCACCGTCGACGCCGCACCGCGCGTCACGCCCCGCCCGGAGGCGGACGCCGCCGCCCCGACCGTCGCCGCCACCATCGTCGCCGATGACCTGCGCTTCACGCCCGCGGAGGTCCGCGCGCCTCGCGGCGCGACCGTGACCATCACCTTCCAGGTGGCCGAAGAAGAGGTCTACTACGGCGGCCTGTCCGTCCGCAGCGAGGTCTTCAACACCGGCCCCATCGCCAAGGGCGCCTCCAAGACGGTCAGCTTCACCGCCGACCAGGGCTTCACCTTCTCCTCGTACTGGCCGACCTCGGGGGTGAAGAAGGCCGACGGCCGCGTCATCGTCGAGTGACGGTATGGGCTTCGGCATCGTGGAAGCGCTGCGCGTCGTCGCCTCGGCCATCCAGGGCGTGGGCGTGGCGCTCATCTGCTGGTACAGCGCCGAGGCGCTGGCCGTCCTGGTGACGCATCATCGCGCCACGGAGGAGGTCCGCCACGATTTCGCGCGGCGGCTGCTCGTGGCGCTCGAGTTCTTCATCGCCGGCGAGCTGATCCACCTGACGGTCGCGCAGGACGTCCAGGACTTGATGCTTTTGGGAGGAATCGTTATCATCCGTGCCGTTCTCGGCTACACGGTCCATACGGAGGCGGCGACCGGAAAAGCCCGGAAATTGCCCAAATAACCTCGTATGAAGCACCTGAGCGTCCCCTTGGCCATCGCCGCGTTGCTGCTTGCCGGCGCCGGTTGCGGCCCTGCACCCGAAACGCCGCCCGCCGCCGACACGACCGCCGAAACCGCGCCCGCGGAAGCCGTCGAAGCGGCCACCAGCACGCCGGAGGAGACCAACGCCAACACCAACGCACCTGCCGCCGCGCCCAAGACCAGCGGCACCAAGGCCAACGGCTCGAGCGCCATCCGCAAGAATTTCTACGTGGAGTTCGACGACAACGGCGCCTATCCGGGCTCGGGAACCGCGGCCAAAGGCAGCACCGTGACCGTGACCTTCAAGGTCCGTACCACCAACGTCTTCTACAACAACCTGATCGTGAAGAGCTCGCGTCACGACCTCGGCAAGATCGACGCCGGCAGCGCCGAGACGATCACCTTCACGGCCACGGAGGACGAGACCTTCGTCGCCCAGTGGGGCACCGGCCAGACCAAGGCCCGCTGGACGTTGATCGTCCGCTAAGAACCGGCGCCGGAAATTCCTCCGGCTGCTGCGTTGCGGGACCCTGCTCGGTCGTCACCGTACGGATGAAGTACGGCTCCTCCCTCGCTGTCCCGCGCCTTGCATCCGGAGTTTTTCCGCCGCCGTTCCATCACTGGCCGCCCCCGCACGGGGCGGTTTTTGGTACACTGCAGCCATGCCGCCGCGGATGATTCCTTTTCCGCTCGTCCTGCTCGCCATCGCAGGCAGCTTCGTGCTCGTCGCGCTTTACGCC
>CAZYLV010000021.1:0-9613 GCA_964648865.1 uncultured Gammaproteobacteria bacterium
CGCTCGATGTCGTCGGCGTCGACCCGCGGACCTATCTCTTCAGCACCGCGCAGAACGACAGCCGCGACGACGGGCCGGGCGCCTCCTTCGACACCATCGCCGACAACGACAAGGTCTATCGCGCGGCGAGCTACACGCGCCGGGCCGCCGGGCGGCTCGAGGCCATCGTCTCGACGCCGAGTTACGCCTGGGGCTGGCAGTGGACCTCCTCGGACGGCGACCGTGGCGAGGCCTCCAGCTGGCGGCACCTCGAGTACCCCGTCTCGACGGGGGACAACGTCACCGTCCGGACGATCGGCGAGCCCGTGAACGGTGACGTCACGCTGACCGCGGTGGCCACGGTCACCGCGAGCGTGCTCGGCGCCTCCTGCGACCCGGCGGGCGACGTGGCCGCGCAGGAAGCGGCCTGCGGCGTCGGCCGCCGCTGCGGCGCCGTCGGCACGCCGGGCGCCGGCCACTGCTACGGCGAGACGCGCTCCGGCAGCGCCGTGGCCACGGTCCTGCTGTGCGAGAACCCCTGGCCCAGCCGCGCCGCCGACGGCACCTGGGCCCCGTTCACGGACACCGACTTCCATTTCTCCACCTACTTCTGCCGTGACGCCGGGGTCCAAGGCCGCGCCGACGACCTGCCGGCTCCGGCCGACACCGCGGTCACGGTCGGCGGTTCGGGTCCGGGCTCGGCGCTGCTCGGCATCATCTCGGACAAGCTCCTGCCGCTGCAGTGCGCCGCGGCCGGCGAGCTCTGCCAGCCGGGCGACGCCTTCGGCATCCGCGTGCTGCGCAACCGCGAGCACTACACGCCCGCCCGCTGGTACGCCAAGCAGGGCTTCACCGGCAGCCCCACGCCGAGCGAGGTCGACGGCTACGACGCCGTCCAGGAGGGGCGCAGCGTCTACGTCAACGCCGGCAACAAGTACGGCGACCCGCAGCTGTTCACCAACATCTACCTGCTCTCGCACAACGAGGGCGCCTCGGAGACGACGCAGCGGATCTTCGCGTCGCTGCTCGAGAACCTCCGCTTCAACACCAACCTCATCGCCGACAACGCCCAGGTCTGCTCGGTATCCACCTGCAGCAACGACCCGGAGCGCTCCTGCATCGCGGACGCCGACTGCGGCGCCGGCAACGTCTGCGCGCCGACCTCCTGCGTCCAGGACGCCGACTGCGCCGTGGGCAGCTGCCGCGCCCCCAAGGACAAGTTCACGCGCGACGTGCAGCGCCTCCAGGACTTCACGGAGATCGACGCCAAGATGGAGACCTACTACGGCCTCAACAGCGTCTGCGAGGACCGTCCGGAGACGCGCTGCCTGCGCGACGCCGACTGCGGCGCGGGCGACCGCTGCGTGGGTTCCTACCCCAACTTGGCCGCCGGCAGCTTCGTGGCGGGCCTGTCCACGAGCCGCTGGCCGTCCTGGCAGGCCGCGCTCGGCAACGCCCTGGGCGGCGCCCTGCCCCAGGACCCGCTCAACACCTTCGCCTCCGGCGACGACGAGGGCGAGGCCTGTTCGTCGCGGGAGGGCTACGAGGCCGAGACCTGCTGGGATCCGACGGACCAGACCTACCAGTGCCCGGCGCAATCGCGCATCTACGAGTACCGCAAGCGTGGCCGCGGCTACGAGCTTTCGGCGGACTTCGAGTTCCGCTTCTGCGCGGGCGACCTCAACCGCTTGTGCAACGTCGACGCCGACTGCGGCGCGGGCGACCGCTGCTCCGTGGCCAACTGGACGGACGTGCTCGAGCCCGTGAGCCATGCGGCGGTCGGCATCACCAACGTCTTCCGCTACCAGGACGCCTGCCTCGCCGACAGCGCCACGAGCGGCGTGGTCTCGGCCGCGGCCGGCACCTGCGGCGACGGGATCCTCAACGCCGGCGAGGAATGCGAGATCGGCGACACCGGCGTCGAGCTCTGCTCGGAGGGCGGCACGGCCGGCGGCCGGCGCTGGACCTGCACCGACAGCTGCGCCAAGGCCTACGGCACCTGCGCCCCGGCCCGCTGCGGCGACGGCATCGTCTCATCCGGCGAGGCCTGCGACGACGGGACGCGCAACGGCCAATACGGCTTCTGCGGCATCACCTGCACCGGGCTGGCCGCCCACTGCGGCGACGGCACGCTCCAGAGCGGCGAGACCTGCGACTTGGGCGGCCTGTGCTCGGTCTCCGGCACCGCCTGCAACCCGGCCGCGGGCCGCGGTTGCCCGGCGGGCGAGGAGTGCCTCGGCACCACCGTCTACAACCGCTCCAGCGCGGCGAGCTGCGCTCCGGATTGCCGCGGGACGGGTCCCTACTGCGGCGACGGCACGGTCAACGGCGGCTACGGCGAGGTCTGCGAGCCGGGCCAGAGCGAGAGCGAGGCCTGCGGCACGGACGCCGCCGGCCGCGAGATGCGCCGGACGCGCACCTGCACCGCGGACTGCGGCGGCTTCGGCGCCTGGAGCACCTGCTCGGTGGTCACGAGCTGCGGCGACGGCACCGTACAGCGCGACGTCGGCGAGCAGTGCGACGACGGCAACCGCAACGAGAATGACGGCTGCCGCAACGACTGCACGACCAACGTCTGCGGCGACCGGGTGGTCAACGTCGGGGTGGAGGAATGCGACGCCGGCACCGACAACATCGACCTGACCTCGCCCGGGGCGCTCGAGGCCGCCCGCTCGGCCTGCGCCTACGGCCGCACCTGCAACTACTGCTCCAACACCTGCCGCGGCGTCTCCGTCTCCGGCGGGGTCTGCGGCGACGCCGTGGTCACGCCGCCCTACGAGGCCTGCGAGGAGGGCGACCTCTCGCGCGTCGCGGGCCGGACGGCAGCCTCGCGCTGCGCACCGGACTGCTCCAACGCCTGCCCGCCGACCTTCACGGACCACGAGGTGCGCTTCCAGGCGCGCGCCGCCGCGGGCGACGTCGGCACGCGGCTCTTCGCCGAGACCACGCTCACCAGCGGCCAGGACGACACCGACATCGTGCTGCCGGCCTGCCGCCCGGGGACGTTGAACGCGCTCGTCGCCGACGTGGCCATCATCGAGGACGAAGAACCCGCGACATCGATCCTCTTGGTGACCGACCTCTCGGGGAGCATGCGCCAGGTCGTCTCCGGGGGGCGCACCCGCCTGCAGGAAGCCGTCGGCTCCCAGGCCGACGATGGCGGCGCCATCGACCGGCTGGTCTCCGCCTACGCCGGCCGGCTGGATCGTCTCAATATCGGCGTGCTCAGCTTCGAGGGGCCGGGCTCGGGGACGCCCATCACCATCCGCTCCACTTCGGATTACCTGCCTGGCCAGCCCGACCTGTTGACCATGAGCAACCCCGGCGCGCGGCGCGCCCTCAAGGAGGTCGTCCGCAGCTACGCGCTCGGCGGCGGCACGCCGACCCGCTCGGCCGCCGAGGAGACGCAGCGCATCCTGGCCGCCGCGCCGGAGGGCCGCAAGATCGTCGTCGTCCTCTCGGACGGGCAGCCGTCCTCGGGAGAGGATCCGAGCGCCACCTTCCACGACCTCAAGCTCACGGACCGGGTCGAGGTCTACACGATCGCCTTCACCACCAGCGGCTCGCTCATCGCCAACATGAGCCGGTGGGCAGGCGCCTGCTTCGACGAGCCTGCCTCCCCGACGCCGACCTGCTACGAGGGCGGCAGCTACGCCTACGCCAGCAGCGACGACCTCGACACCATCTACGGCGCCATTGTCCGGGCCATCACCTCGGTCGAGACGCGCATCGGCTCGGCCTCGGCGACGGTCGAGGAGGGCATCGGCGTCACCCTGCCGGGCGCGGGGACCGCCTACACCTGTACGGGACGCGTCACCAACCTGCCGTTCAGCGTGCGCTTCGCCGGCGACGGCGTGGTGCGCATCTCCCGCGTCCGGCTGTCGGCCTGCCCGGCCACCGGCGAGACCACGGAGAGCGGCGGCGGTGGCGCGCTCCCCGGCGGCACGATCCCGGGCGGTCTTTGCCCCGGTGGTTGTCCGGTGGGATCGGTCTGCGTCGGCGGCGCGTGCCGGCCGAGCGGCGGATTCTTCCCCTGACCTATGAACCGCATCGGCATCATCATCGCGGCCGTGGTCGGCGTGCTCCTCCTGGGGCTGGGCATCGCCGCGTTCGTGGTGCGTCAGCGCGCCGCGGCGCCGCCCCCCGTGGCGCAGCGGACGCCTCCTGCGTCCGTCAGCGAGACGCCCGGCGCGGCCGACGCCGCCCTCAACGGCGACGGGCTCGCGGCCTGCATGGCCGAGCCCGAGGGCACGGAGCGCGACTTGTGCGTGCTGACCTACGCCCGAGGCAGCGGCGACGTCGAATCCTGCGACGCGGCGTCGTTCGCGGCGCGCGACATCTGCAGGCGCGACGTGCTCACGGCCGCCGCCGTTGCCGCCCAAGACCCGTCGACGTGCGACGGGCTCGAAGGGGAGTCCCGCGCCTCCTGCCGCGCCGCCGTCTTCGGCGCCGTGGGAGCGGAGGGATGCGCGGCGCTCGCCGCAGATGCGCAAGCGGACTGCGCGGGGTATCATGAGGATATCGTCGTGACGGAGACGGCCGTTCCGGAGGACGCCGGCGACGCGGACCGTGACGGCGACGGGCTGGCCGACATCGAGGAACCGCTCTACGGCGCCGATCCCGACAATCCCGACACCGACGGCGACGGCTACACCGACGGCGACGAGGTCGCCAACGGCTATGACCCTGCGGGTCCCGGCCGCGGCGTGCGCGTCGTCCGCTGACCATGCCTATGTTCGAGAACGCCCCAGACAACCTTCCGGTCGAAGACATCTTCGAGAAGACGGAGCCGACCCCCGCCGCGCCCTCGGCGCGCGGCGCCGCGGGGGGGACACCCCCTCCGTCTCCCCCTTCGCAAGGGGGAGTGAGGCCGCCGGCAGCCGCGCCGGGCGCCCGTCCCTCACCGTTGCGTCCGGTGCAGCGCCCCGCCGCGCCGGCACCGGCCCAGCTGGCCGCCGTGGAGGAGCCCGGCATGGGGTACCGCCGCATCCTGCTGTTCGTCGGCGCGGGCGTCGTGCTCGTGGCCGTGGTCGGCGGCATCGTCTTCCTGACGCTGCGGCGCCTCGGCTCCGCGCCGGCCACCGACGCGCCGGCCGCGCCTGCGGCCAACGTCAACGTGGCTCCAGCCGTCAACCAGAACGTGAACGCCGCGCCTGCGGCCAACGTCAACGTCCCTGCCGCTGTGCCCGCGCCGGAGCCCGCGCCGGAACCTGAGCCCGAGCCGATCGTGCTCGACGCCGACGGCGACGGACTGACCGACCCCGAGGAGCGCACGCTCGGCACCGATCCCGCCGACTCGGACTCCGACGGTGACGAGCTCTCGGATTGGGACGAGGTGCGGGTCTACCGCACTAATCCCCTCAACGCCGACACCGACGGCGACGGGTATCTCGACGGCGTCGAGGTGAGGAACGGCTACGACCCCAACGGGCCGGGTCGCCTGTTGCCGCCCACCCCGACCGGCGCCACGACGACCGCTTCCCCTTGAGCCATGGCCGACCCCAAGCTCCCTTCCTTGCCGCCCGTCGATCCTGAGGAGAGGATCGTCACCATGCCGGAGCGCTTTTACGGCGCTGCGGCGGCCTTCGTGCCGGGCAAGGAGCCGGCTCCGTCCCCGGCAGCTCCGGCCGCACCGCCGCGCGAGACCCCGGCACGCGCCGCTCGGCCGCCGGTCTGGCTGTTCGCCCTGGTCGGCATCCTGCTGGTGGGCGGCATCGGCTTCGGCATCTGGTGGTTCCTGTTCCGCACCCCGGCCGCCGCCCCGCCGCCGGCCAACGTCAACCGCGCGCCGGTGGCCAACGCCAACGCCAATCGGCCGCCGACGAACGCCAACCGCAACGTCAACCTCAACGCGAACGCAAACCAGAACACAAACGTCAACGCTCCGGCGACGACCACGCCCGCTGCCGCGACATCCACCCCGACCGACGCCGACCGGAACGCCAACGTCAACGCGCCCGTGCCGACCGGTCCGGTACGCCTGGCCGTGGATGCCGATGCCGACGGCCTGACCGATGCCGAGGAGAACGAGATCTACCGCTCGGATCCGGCGCGTCCCGACTCGGACGGCGACGGCCACCTGGACGGCGTCGAGGTCTTCAACCTCTACAGCCCGACGGCCCAGGCGCCGGCGCGGCTCCAGGGGACGACCAGCGTCCAGACCGCGACCGAAGCGGCGGGCTACTCGATCCTCTATCCGGCGCCGTGGCGGCGGCAGGTCGTCGACCAGGAGAGCATGACCGTGGCCTGGTCGGCGCCGACCGGGGAGTTCGTGCAGGCGCTCCTCCAGGAGAATCCGCAGAACCTGCCGGCCTTGGACTGGTACCTGGCGCAGGCGCCGGGCGTGCAGCGCTCCCAGGTGGCGGCGTTCACGACGCCCTCCGGCCTCAGCGGCGTGCGCTCCCCGGACGGCTTCACCAGCTACGTGGCGATCGCCACGGGCAAGATCCTCGTGGTCAACTACACGCTGGGCGCGCGTACCGAGGCCGCCTACCGTCGGACGTATGAGATGATGGTCAACTCGCTCCGCCAGAGCCTCCCCGCCGCTCCGCCCGCGGCCGCCACCTCGACGCCGTCGTCGGCCACCGGCACGCCGGGGGAGGCGACCTGAGCCTATGCCCCACCGCGTGGACATCGTCCGCCGTGCGGCAGGGGGGCTCTCGGACCGCGAGGTGCGCGCCGCCGTCGCCGCCGTCTTGCGGGCCGTGGGGGTCCGACGGCCGCATGCCGTGTCCGTGAGCTTCGTGGGCGACGCCGCAATGCGGGCGCTCAACCGGCGCACGCGCGGCAAGGACAAGGCGACGGACGTGCTGTCCTTCCCGGGGGAAGGGGAGAGCCCGGCCTTCCCGGGCGGGGACCTGCCCTTCTTCGGCGACGTGGTCATCGCCCTGCCCTATGCCCGCCGTGACGCCAGGCGGCTCGGCATCACCCTGCGCCACGAGCTCTTCGACCTCCTGGTCCACGGGCTCCTGCATTGCGCCGGCCACGACCACGGCAAGCCGCGCCAGGCGGCCCGCATGTTCACCCTCCAGGAGAGACTGGTCGACCGCCTATGTTCTCGCCGCTGACCCTCGGCAAAAGCTTCCGGTATGCCGCCCGCGGCATCGCGTCCGTGGCCCGTACCGAGCACAGTTTCCGCGTCCAGCTGGCGGTCTTCGCGGCGGCCGTGCTGCTCGGGCTGTGGCTCCGGATCCGGGCCCAGGAAATGGTGGTCGTGGTCCTTGTTGGGACCTTCGTGCTCGTGTTAGAATTGCTCAACAGCGCCGTGGAGCACATGGTGGACCTGTTCAAGCCACGACTTTCGCACCAAGTGGAGGTGGTCAAGAACGTCATGGCGGGCGCGGTGCTCGTGGCCGCGGCCGGCGCGGCCGTGGTCGGGCTCATCATCTTCGTCCCGTACCTGCGCGTCATTCTGGGAGGAGGCTAGCCCCGCATATGGCCGAGGATTTCATCACCGGATTGGACATCGGATCGACCGCGGTACGCATCGCGGTCGGTCAGCGTTCCCAGGAAGGAGGCAAGCCCGGCCTGCACATCATCGGGGCGGCCGAGGTGCCCTCCGAGGGCATCGCCAAAGGCGTCGTCACCTCCATCGAGGACGCCGTGTCTTCCGTGTCCGCCTGCCTGGAGCGTGCCGAGCGCATGGTCGGCTTCGAGATCGAGCGCGTCTGGGTGGGGATCTCCGGCAGCCACGTGCTCAGCCAGACCTCCAAGGGGGTGGTCGGCGTGTCGCGGCCGGACGGGGAAATCAAGGAGGAAGACGTCGAACGGGCCATCGAGGCGGCCCGCACCGTGGCCACTCCGGCCAATTACGAGATCCTGCACGTCATCCCCAAGGCCTTCACCGTGGACGGCCAGACCGGCATCAAGGACCCGGTCGGCATGAGCGGCATCCGTCTGGAGGTCGACGCCGAGATCATCCAAGGGCTCACGGCGCAGATCAAGAACATCACCAAGGGCGTCTACCGCACCGGCCTCGAAATCGAGGACCTGGTGCTCTCGGTGCTGGCCACGGCCGAGACGGTCGTCACCCCGCGGCAGAAGGAGCTGGGGGTCGCGGTGGTCAACATCGGCGGCTCCACGACGAGCCTCATCGTCTTCGAGGAGGGCGACGTGCTGCATACCGTGGTCCTGCCCATCGGCTCGGAGCACGTCACCTCGGACATCGCCATCGGCCTGCGCACCTCCATCGACATCGCCGAAGCGCTCAAGATCCGGCACGGCACGGCCGTGCCCAAGGAGATCGGCCGCCGCGACGAGAACATCGACCTCAAGGAGTTCGGCGCGCCGGAGACCGAGAGCGCCTCCCGCAAGTACGTGGCCGAGATCATCGAGGCGCGGGTCGAGGAGATCTTCGAGAAGGTCGACAAGGAACTCAAGCGCGTCGGCCGCAGCGGGCTCCTGCCCGCGGGCATCGTCCTCACCGGCGGGGGCGCCAAGCTCCCGGGCATCGTCGAGGTGGCCAAGCGCAAGCTGCGCCTGCCGGTCGCGCTCGGCCTGCCCATCGGCGTCTCCTCCATCACGGACCGCGTCAACGACCTGGCCTTCTCCACGGCCATCGGGCTCGTCTCCTGGGGGTCGCAGTTCCGCGGCATGCGCAAAGGCAAGGGGTTCGGCGCCGCGCTCGGCAACGTCACGGCCGTCGCCACGCTCACCAAGTCGATGAAGAAGTGGTTCGGACATCTGCTGCCTTGACGGTTTCCTTGACGGGGCCGGACGCCCCTTCTACAGTAGGGGAAAGGGCGGCGATTTCCGCAGAAGAGAGAGAAAATCGAACACGAAAAGTGTTCAATCATCCTCCGACGCGCGGGTATGGCTGAAGTCAAACCGGACATCGAGACATTCGCCAAGATCAAGGTCATCGGCGTCGGCGGTTCCGGCGGCAGCGCCGTCAACCGGATGATCGCCTCCAAGATCAAGGGCGTGGAGTTCGTGGCCATCAACACGGACGTCCAGGCGTTGCATTACAACCACGCCCCGGTGAAGCTGCACATCGGCAAGGCCATCACCCGGGGGCTCGGCGCCGGCATGGATCCGGACATGGGCCGCAAGGCCGCCGAGGAGAGCCAAAACGAGATCCGCGAGCTCATGAAGGGCGCGGACATGGTCTTCATCACCTGCGGGCTCGGCGGCGGCACCGGCTCGGGCGCCTCGCCCTACGTGGCCGAAATCGCCAGGGACCTCGGCGCGCTCACCGTGGCCGTGGTCACCAAGCCCTTCGTCTTCGAGGGCGCGCAGCGCAAGGAGATCGCCGAGCAGGCCTTCGCCGACCTGGCCGAGCGGGTGGACACCATCATCACCATCCCCAACGACCGGGTGCTCCAGATCATCGACAAGAAGACCTCGCTGCTCGACGCCTTCCAGATCGTCGACGACGTGCTGCGCCAGGGCGTCCAGGGCATCTCCGAGCTCATCACCGTGCCGGGCATCATCAACGTGGACTTCGCGGACGTGAAGGCCATCATGGCCAACCAGGGCACCTCGCTCATGGGCATCGGGCTCGGCAGCGGGGAGAACCGCGCCATCGAGGCGGCCAAGGCGGCCGTCTCCTCGCCGCTCTTGGAGGTCTCCATCGACGGCGCCCGCGGCATCCTCTTCACCATCACCGGCGGGGCGTCTCTTGGCATGCACGAGG
>CAZYLV010000022.1:0-8550 GCA_964648865.1 uncultured Gammaproteobacteria bacterium
GGCGCCGCGGACGGCCGCGTCGCCGCGACGCACGGCATCTTCACGCGCCCGGCGGCCGCGCTCATCCGGGCCGCGCGCCTTTCCGGCATCCTGGTCACCGACTCCCTGCCGCAAAAGACCGTGCGCGGATTGCGCACGGTCCCCTGCCTCGCCTCGCTCATTTCCTGAGGGCCGCCAGATCGTCCAGCACCTCCTTGGCGTGGCCCTCGGCTTTGACGTTCTCGTAGACTTTGGCGACGTCGCCGTCCGGATCGATCAGGAACGACGTCCGCTTGGTGCCGAGGAACTCCCGACCCATGAATCTCTTGGGGCCCCAGACGCCGTAGTCCTTGACGGTCTTCTTCTCCGTGTCCGCAAGCAGCGTGAACGGCAGGTTGTGTTTGTCCGCGAACTTCTTGTGGCTGGCCACGGAGTCCGTGCTCACCCCGAGCACGCTGACGTCCAGCGAGCGGAACTGCGTGAAGTTGTCGCGCACGCCGCAGGCCTCCTTGGTGCAGCCCGGCGTGTCGTCCTTGGGGTAGAAGTACAGCAGCACCCACGAGCCGCGGTGCTCGGCCAGCGTGTGCACGGTGCCGTGCTGGTCCGGCAGCGAGATCTCAGGTGCGGGCTGTCCGACGGCGGGCATGGGCATAGGTCGTCATGCTACCGCGCGCCTGCCCTGTCTGACCACCCGGGCGGCGGCGATCTTGAAGGCCGGCAACATCAGGTTGAGGATCAGCAGGATGACGACCAGCTTGGGCACGACGCGCTGCTCGGCGAAGAACCGGTCGGCGATGTACAGCGACAGCGTGAAGTTCATGTAGACCATGCACAGCGCGATGGTGATGCGCTCGCCCACGGTCCGCCAGAAGACCATCCTGTAGGACAGCCAGATGAGGAAGGCCAGATAGAGGAAGGCGCCGACGAGCACGGCGACGATCTGCGGCGGGAAGCTCAGGGCGATGCCGCCGGCGCCGTCGCCGACGGTCTTGCTGACGATGGAGGCGATGAGGATGCCGAAGAGCGCCACGGAGACGTTGCGCCACGCGCGGTCGCCCTTCTTGACGGCCTTCGGCGCGGCGCGCTGGAAGAGCCAGGCCACGGCGAACGGCAGGATGATGGCCTCGGCCAGCGAACGCAGCATGCCCCAGACGTCGACCGGCACGCTCTGGCCGATGGTCAGCTGCATCACCGCAGGGATGGTGAACGGCGCGAGGACCGAGGTCGTCAGCACGATGATGAGCGCCAAGGTCGTCTTGCCGCCGAAGAAGTCGGCGATGAGCGCGATGGTCATGCCGGTGGGGCCGGCCAGGGCGATCAGGAACGGCAGCGCCCACTCCGGCGCCAGGACGGACAGCGGGTAATAGACGGCGATCGGCAAGCCGACGAGCATGAAGCCGTCGGTCAGCAGATGCATCTTCCAGTCCGTGGCGTAGCCCTTGAGCTCACGGAAGTCGACACGCAACGCCGAGAGGAAGAAGATGGCCTGGAGCAACAGCGTGTTCCAGGGGTGGAAGACACGGAACACGCCGGGCGCGACGAGCCCGGCGACGAGGCCGATGAGGACGACGGTGATCTGGTTCTCCGAGAAGAGGCGACGGATGTCCTTCACACCCCTTTATCGTACCGCGACCGGTCCGCCCGGCGCCACCAGATACCGCACCTGGTGCACCGGCACCATGCCGAGCGTCTCGATCTCCTCGGCCATGCCGGCCAGCGACTCCTTTTGCGCCAGCTCGACCTGCAGCTTCTTGTGCTTCTCCTTGAGCGCGGCGAGCTGCCCTTCGGCGGAGCGCAGGGCGAAACCCTTGGCCGCCACGATGTTGAGCTGCACCAGGTAGCCGACGCCGAGCGCGGCCACGAGCGCGGCCAGGATGTAGGGCAGCATCCGCCCGAGGTGCGGGAACATCACCGCCCGGGCGCGCGGCGCCGTCGGCGGGGCGATGACCTGCTTCTCGCAGTTTTGCAGATACTTGGTCATGGGAGGCGTTCCGCGACACGGAGTTTGGCGCTCCGGCTGCGGGGGTTGGTGTCTGTTTCTTGGGATGAAGGGGCGATGGGCCTCTTGGTGATGACGGCCGCGCGGCCGTCGTGGGACCACTGCTGGAACGTGCGCTTGACGATGCGGTCTTCGAGGGAATGGAAGCTGATGACCGCCAGCCGGCCGCCGGGCCGCAGCAACGGAAACGCCGCACCCAGACCGCGCTCGAGGTTCTCGAGCTCGCGGTTCACGGCGATGCGCAGGGCCTGGAAGGTACGGGTGGCGAAGTGGAGCGGGGCGCGCCGATAGCCGGCCGGCACGGCGTCGCGGATGATCTCCACGAGCCGCCCGGTGGTGAGGATCCGCTTCTTGCGCCGGGCGATGACGACGGCCTTGGCGATGGCCAGGGCGTGCCGTTCCTCGCCGTACTCGCGCAGCACCTGGGTGAGGTCCTCGAGCGACAGGCCGTTGACGACCGTCGCGGCCGTGGTCTCGGCTTCGGGCGAAAAGCGCATGTCGAGCGGCTCGTCGCGCAGGAAGCTGAATCCCCTGCCCGACTCCTCGAGCTGCTCGGAACGGATGCCGACGTCGAGCACGATGCCGGCCACGGCGCGGAAGCCGTGCTCGGCCGTGAGTGCGGCCATCTCGGCATAGGAACCGGCGACGATCGTCACCCGGGTCCCGAAGCGTGAGAGGCGCTGCGCGGCCGCTGCGCGGGCGGCAGGGTCGAGGTCGATCCCGAGCAGCCGGCCATCGGGAGCGGTCACTTCGAGGATGGCTTCGGCATGTCCGCCGTCGCCGAGCGTGCCGTCGATGACGGCATCGCCCGGGTGCAGCGCCAACCCGTCGAGCACCTCCTTGAGGAGCACGGGGATGTGCGCCATATCAGACGCCCAGGTCCCCCAGCTTCTCGGCGATGTCGCCGGCCGCGGACTCGGTGGACTTCCGATACTTCTCCCACGCCGCCGTGTCCCAGACTTCCAATCGGTTGTAGAGCCCGGCGACCACGACCTCCTTCCCGATGCCCGCGTATTGGCGCAGGTACTCGGGAATGACGATGCGGCCTTGCTTGTCCGGCACCACGTCCATGGCGCCGGAGAGCAGCAACCGGGCGAACGCGCGGGTGTTGGCTTGAGAGGTCGGCAGTGCGGCCAGCTTCTTGGCGAGCGTTTCCCACTCGGCCTTGGGGTACAGAGAGAGACAAGCATCGATCCCTCTGGTCACCACCAGGCCCTTGGAAAGGCGCGCGCGGAACTTGACCGGCACTGCGAGCCGGCCCTTGTCGTCCATGGCGTGCGTGTATTCGCCAATAAACATAAGGCCGTCCTCGCTTCGACCATTCCCCACCAATCACCACTGACACCCATTTTACACCACTTCGACCCCACTCTCAACCCCGTTCCCCCACTCCAGCTGTGGATAACAAAACCGCCCGATTCCCGGGCGGACGTTCATCGGTCGCTCATTTCCGCTTCGAGCGCAATTTCCGGTGATACCCGATGGCAAACCGGTGCGCCTCGTCCCTGAGCCGCTGGAGAATCACCTTGTATTGCTCGACGACCCGTCCCAACTCGACCGCATCCTTGGGGTAGATGAGCCGATCCTGCTTGCGGTCGAACCCTTTGGCGATGCCGACGATCGGGATGTCCAGTTTGCGCTCGCGGAGCACCTCCTTGGCCACGTTGACCTGCCCCCAACCGCCGTCGATCATGATGATGTCCGGCAAGGGCCAACGTTCGCCATCCTCCCCATCGGCTCGGGCAAACCGTCGCCGCAGCACTTCGCCCAACATCGCATAATCGTTCGCCCCTTTGACCGTCTTGATGCGGAACTTGCGGTACTGCGACTTCTTGGGTTCGCCGTCCACGAAGACGACCATCGAGCCGACGGCCGAGGTCCCGGAGATGTTGGAGATGTCGTAACCCTCCAGCCGGCCGAAGACGTTGATCGGCAGGTCCTTCTGCCGCGGATGGCCGAACAGCCCGTCTTCGTCGCGGGAGAGGATGGCGATGTCGTTGATGTGGCGCAGCGCGTAGAGCTGGCGCTTGGCCTTTTCGGCGTCCTCGTAACGCTCGTCAGCCGCGGCGCGCTTCATCTCATGCTCCAGTTCGCGTTCCACCCGCCCGGTCTTGCCCTCGAAGAACAGGATGAGCCGCCGGATGATGCGGGCGTAGTCGCGCTTGGTGATGGCGCCGACGCAGACGCCGGGACACACGCCGATGTGGTAGTCGAAGCACGGCCGCCCCTTCTTCCCCGGCGCCGGCGGATCGTCGACGCTCCAGGGGATGAACTTGCGCACGAGCTTGAGCGCCGCGCGCAGGGCCATGGGCTGCAGGTACGGGCCGAAGACGGCCTTGTACTTCCGCTTCCCCTCGCGTTCCAATTCATGCCCGCGGACGAACAGCGGCTTGGGATACGGGTCGTTGGAGATGGCCAGGTACAGGAAGGACTTGTCGTCCTTCTGCATGATGTTGAACTTGGGGAGATGCTTCTTGATGAGGTTGGCCTCGAGGATGAGCGCCTCGAGCACCGTGCGCGTCGGCTCGACCTCGATGCGCTCGACCTCCTCGATGAGGTCCCCCACCTGCGGCCGGCTGATCTGCTCCTGCATCCGCCAATATGAAGCCACCCGCCGCCGCAGCGACGTGGCCTTGCCGACGTAGATGACCTGTCCGTCGACGTCCTTCATGAGGTAGACGCCGGGTCTGTCCGGCAGGCCGCCGGGCGGGAGGGTGACGCGGTCGGGAATGGGCATCGCCGGCCATTCTATACCACTTATGCACAGCCGGGAATTTCCGCACCATTGATGGACGGCAGGAAAGGGCGCATACTTTTAGGCCTTCACCTGAACCTATGAGAACCGCCATCTCCGCGATCGTCGCCTTCCTCGCCCCGCTCCCTGTCCTGGCCTCCGAGGAGGCCGCCCACGCGCCGGATGCCCTCGGCTTCGCCACGGTCTTCCTGGCGGTCACGCTGATGCTCCTGGCGGCGCGCGTCGGCGCGCTCATCGAGCGCATCGGCCAACCCTCGGTCCTCGGCGAGCTGCTGGTCGGCGTCGGGCTGGGCGCGCTGGCCCTGGCCCCCGGCTTCGGCCCGCTGGCCGAACTCAAGACCAACCCGGAGATCGCCTTCCTGGCGGAGATCGGCGTGGTGCTGCTGCTGTTCCGCGTCGGGCTCGAGTCCAACATCCGCCAGATGCGCGCCGTCGGCGGCCCGGCCATGCTCGTCGCCGTGGTCGGCGTGGTGCTGCCGTTCGTGCTCGGCACCTACGTCGTCGGCCCGTGGCTGCTGCCGGGGCTGGCGTCCCACACCTATCTTTTCCTCGGCGCCACGCTCACCGCGACCTCGGTCGGCATCACGGCGCGCGTCTTCCAGGACCTCGGCCGGCTGCGGAGCCGCGAGGCGCAGGTCGTGCTCGGCGCCGCGGTCATCGACGACGTCCTCGGGCTGCTCATCCTGGCCGTGGTCTCGGCGCTGGTCTCCGCCGGGAGCGTCTCTGCCGGCGGCGTGGCCGTGCTGCTCCTCAAGGCCGTCGGCTTCCTGGCCGGCGCCATCGTCATCGGCCAGCTCGGCGCGCCGCTCGTCGGCCGCTTCTTCTCCCGCATCCACAGCGGCGTCGGCATGAAGATGGCCCTGGCGCTCGGCATCTGCGGACTGTTCGCCGCCGGCGCGTCGCTCGCGGGGCTGGCCCCCATCGTCGGCGCCTTCGCCGCCGGCCTGGTGCTCGACCCGGTGCACTTCCGCCACTTCGCCGCACCCCACGTCGTAGAGAAGCTGCGCGCCTGCCTGGGCAAGATGCACGATCCGGAACTCGAGAACGAGCTCAAGGAGCTGGCCGAACACGAGCAGGAGCACCATGTCGAAGGGCTCATCGAGGACGTCGCCCACTTCTTCGTGCCGCTGTTCTTCGTCTACACCGGCATGCAGGTCAACCTGACGGTGCTGGCGGACCTGCCGCTGCTCGGCGTGGCGCTCGGCATCACCGTGGCTGCCTTCGTGGGCAAGATCGCGGCCGGACTCTTCGCCGGCAAAGGCGCGGACAAGCTGACCGTCGGCGTGGGCATGATCCCGCGCGGCGAGGTCGGTCTCATCTTCGCCAACGTCGGCAAGCAGCTCGGCGTCCTCGACGACCGGCTGTTCGCGGTCACGGTCGTCGTGGTCATGCTCTCCACCCTGCTCACCCCTCCCCTGCTCTCCTTCGTCGCCAAACGGCGTCCCGCAGCGGCTTGACCGCGCATGGTCGGCGTGCTACCACGACCGCAAGGAGGTATCGTGGCGAAGAGAAAGAAGAAGGAGCAGGAGCTCAACCCGGACAAGATCGCCCGGGAGCTCCTCGACGGGCTCGGCCTGTACACCGAGATCCGGCATTTCGAGGGACGCCGATACCGCTTCCAGGCCGTCGGCCACGGCAACCGGCGGGCGAAGGATCCGCTCATCGTCTACGGGGCGATCACGGCAGCACAGCCGGAGAAGGATGAGATCCACGACGCGTGGCGGCTGCGCCTGCACGTCGGACAGGTCGATCTCGGCCTCGGCACGGTCCTCTGGTCCTTCGTCCTCGCGCCCAAGGTTGACCCGGTCGAGTGGGGCGCGCGGGCCTGCTGCGTGTACCGACCGCAGGAGACGACGGACGAGCTGATCGTCGGACGGCTGACCCTCTACTGACGCGACCTTGACCAGGGTCGCCTTTTTCGTTATACCGGGGCGCGGAGGAGACATGGACCTCGACACGTTCGCCGCGGCCTTCGCCGCGGAGATGGATGCCTTCACGGGCACGGACATCGGCACGCGCGTCGTCTCCCAGTTCCCGGAGGGGGTCAGGGGCGAGGTGGCGGAGGAGCAGGTGGAGCACGCCTTCGGCATGCTGGCGCAGATGATGCTGCCGGAGCGCGAGGCGCCGCCGCCGCTCCCGGACCGCAGCCCGGAGGGCGCGGCGCGGGGCATGGTCGCCGTGCTCCGTGCCATGATCCCGTATGGCGACCCGCGCCGGGACCTCCTGCGCGAGGCATGGCAGGAGGACGAAGGGCTGCGGGACACCTTCGCCCTCATCTGCGGCCAGTTCCTCGAGCTGCTGCTCTCCGAGGCGCTTGACCTGCGCATGACACGCATGAGCGAGCTCTGGGGCCGCGCCATGCTCATACCGGAGGGCGTCTTCCGCATCGCGGAGATGCTCGATGGGCAGGACGATGAGCAACAGAAGCTCCTGGCCACAGCGCTCGTGGACGAGATCGCGGTCCAGGGCGCACGGCTCGGCCCGCTGCCGCAAGACGAGGCGACCATCCGTTGGGGCCAACGCCTCTTCGACCCGCTCAATGTCCTGGAGCTGGCCCGCGGACTGATGATCTGTCGCCCCAAGGACCGCAGACGGATGCTGGCGCGCATCGCGCAGGTCGTCGCCGCCCTGGAGCCGCCGGTCGAGCCTGAGGCCTTCGCCGCCGTGGTCCGCCGCTGCACCGCCGACTGACCTCGGCGGTCTTTTTCATGGATGCGCGCAAAGAATAGCCGCGTGCGGGGCGCGGCCAGCCTCCCGGAGGCCTTACGCTAGCCCTGCACGCGGTAGAAGAACACGATGACGAAGGTCCCGTCGGCGTAGAGGGTCTGCCGCGAGATGATGTCGGCACCGGCCTGCGCCTTCAGCCAGGCGTTGGCCTCCGCCTCGAGGTCCTTGAGCTTCCCGCTCGAATCGCACTGGAAGATCTTCACCTGCTCCATGCGGCCCTCCTTTTTTTGTCGCCACTGGAGCGCGCAGGATAGCGCAAAACGGCGCAGGTGTCAACCCTTGACACGCCGCCCTTTCCCTGTCCGGTACGCTGGATGCATGGATGCCCACCGCCGCCAATCCATCCGGCTGCGCGACTTCGATTACGCCTCGGCCGGGGCATATTTCGTGACGGTCGTCACCCAGGGGCGGGAAAACATGTTTGGGGATGTGGTTGATGGGGCGATGGTCGAAAATGACGTCGGACGGATGGTCACCGGATGGTGGCGCCGTTTAGCCGAACGATTTTGCGTCGATACCGATGCATATGTGTTGATGCCGAACCATACGCATGGGGTCATTTTCATCAACGACGTAGGGGCAGGCCAATGCGCCTGCCCCAAACAACCGGGGCGACCGCATTGGGTCGCCCCTACGTTGGGTGACGTCGTCGGCTGGTTCAAAACCATGACGACCAACGAATCAATACGCACCGCCGGAATGTCCCGCCCGGGCAAATTGTGGCAACGCAATTATTGGGAACGCGTCATCCGCGACGAATCGGAATTGAACCGGGTACGGCAATACATCACGGACAATCCGAGGCATTGGGGAACCGACCCGGAACGGCAGTGCTGATCATTTCCGCAGCACCTTCTTGAGGTACGTGCCGGTGTGCGAGCGCGGATTCTTGGCGATCTCCTCCGGCGTGCCGGTGGCCACCACCGTACCGCCCTTGTCCCCGCCTTCGGGGCCCATGTCGATGAGGTAGTCCGCGCACTTGATGACGTCGAGGTTGTGCTCGATGACGACCACGGAATTGCCGCCGGCGACCAGCCGGTCGAGCACGTCGATCAGCCGTTTGACGTCCTCGAAGTGCAGACCGACCGTC
>CAZYLV010000023.1:0-6906 GCA_964648865.1 uncultured Gammaproteobacteria bacterium
GCGCCGGAAACCGCGGATCTCGGCCTCGTCGCGCACGCCGCCCAGCGAGATGCGCACGAATTTGCGGCCCAACGAACGGGCGATGGACTTGCCGATGGACGTCTTGCCGGTGCCGGGCGGCCCGGCGAAGCACAGGATCGGCCCCTTCACCCGACCGACCAGCTTCTGCACCGCGAGGTAATCGAGGATGCGCTCCTTGACCTTCTCGAGCCCGTAGTGGTCCTGATCGAGGATCTTCTTGGCCTTCTTGATGTCGATGGCCGAGGGGCTCTTCACGTCCCACGGCAGGCCGACCAGCCAATCGAGGTAGGTGCGGACGTAGGAGATCTCCGGCGAGAAGCTCGGCATGGCCTGGAGCCGCGCCAGTTCCTTCTTGGCGATGTCCCGGACCTTCTCCGGCATGCCGGCCTTCTCGATCTTGGCGGCCAGATCGTCCTGTTCGCTCTTGCCGCCGATGGTGCCGAGCTCCTTCTCGATGGCCTTGAGCTGCTCGCGGAGGAAGACCTCGCGCTCCATCTTGCTGAGCTCCTTGCCGGAGTCGTCCTGGATCTTGCGCGAGAGGGCGAGCACCTTGCGTTGCCGGGCCAGGGCCGCGCCCACGCGGGCGAGCTTCTCGTCGGCGTCCGTGGCTTCGAGGATGGCCTGCTTCTCGTCGGCGCGGAAATCGATGTTCAGCGCGATGAGGTCGCCGAGCTGCCAGGCGTCCGAGAGGTTCATCACCACGAGCATGACGTCGAAGGGCACCGGCGCGCCCATGCTCACGACCTCCTTGAACTGGCTGACGACGGAGTACATCTCGGCCTCGACGTGATCGTCCTTCGCCGCGGCCGGGGCGGGCCACGCGGCGACGGCCGCCTCGAGGGCGCCGTCCTGCCGCGTCTTGACGTCCGAGACGCGCACGCGCTCGAGCCCCTCGATGATGAGCCGCATGGTCTCGTCCGGGAGCTTCATGGCCTCCTTGACCCGGCAGGCCGTGCCGACGGCGTAGAGGTCCTCAGGGCGGGCCTTCTTGTCCGGCCGCGCCGTCTTCACGGTCACGAAGGCCACGATGTTGTCGCCGGCCTGCTCCCCGGCGCGCACCGCGGCCTGGGCCTGCGGATCCGTGAGCAGCAGCGGCACGGAGATCTTGGGGAACATCACCAAGTCCGCCAGCGCGACCACGGGGACGCGTGCGGGCAGCGTGACGGGTGCGGCGGGCGCGGCGACGGGAAGATCACGGCCTTCAGGCATATGGCAGCAGTATAGCAAGAAAAGAAAAACGCCTGCATTTCTGCAGACGCGGGCCCGGAGGCCGTCATGCTCAATCCGCGAGGACGAGCGTGTTGGCGAGCCGCTTCTCGAGCTGGTGGCGCAGGTGCGCCCAGATGCGCGGGTCGCGCTGTGCCAGGATGCCGAGCGCGGCCTTCACCGCGTTGGCCGGCTCCATCACGGTCGAGACCGGGACGTCGGACGGCATCCGCAGCGAGGACCAGACGTCCTCCGGCATCTCCTTGCCGCTGGCCGGCACGGTGATGACCGGCAGCGCCGTGTTCGCCGCGAGCGTCGGTCCAAGCCCGTTGCTCCGCCCGACGTAGGCGATGACGACCGCATCCGGATGCTTCTGGCCGACCTCCGCGAGCCGGGCGTAGGCGCGGGCCGGCTCCTTGTGGGCGGAGCAGGTGACCTGCTCGACGTGCACCCCTTGGACGCCCTCGAACGCCTTCAGGAACGGCGCCAGGTCGTCCTTGTCCGAGCCGCGCCAGAGCACGACCGTGGACTGCGGCAGCGGCAGGAAGCGCTCGGTCAGCGCCGCCACGTGCCGGTACCGGCGGGTGACCTCGTTGAGGTCGCCGCCGTCCCGGTAGTGCTGCTTGTCGATGTACTGCCCGTCCTCGACGACCCGCCAGGAGTCGTTGTCGATGACGTCGGCGAGCAGGAGCGTGCCGTCGGCCGTGCGCCCGAACTCGACCTTGAAGTCGACGAGCCGCCGCCCGAGCATGGCCCAGGCCCGCTCGAGCAGGAGGAACGCCCGCTTGGCGGTCTCCTCCATGCGCGCGACCTCGTGCATGTCCACCCCGAGCTCGAGGACGACAGGGATCTTGTCCCCGGCCTCGCCCGGCAGCGTCAGGAACGGCTCGGTCCCGGCGATCGGCAGGTCCGGCCGCCAGAGCCGGATGTCCCCCTCGCGGCCGATCCGCATGTACGGATCGTCCTTGGGGAGCGCGTGCTCCTTCCAGCGCTTGCCGCTCGTCTTCAGGTAGTGCTCCACGCGGAGCTTGGGGAAGACGTGCCCCTTGTGCAGGTACGGCTCGCGCTTGAGCGCCGAGCCGTGCGCCTCCCGACGCACCACGACCTCGTCGAGGACCATGGTGCATCGCGGCGCCAGGAAGGCCCGCTCCCCCACCTGCCGCTCGAAGGCCACCGGCACGCCGCACGCCACGAGGAAGCGGAAGACGTTGCACGTCGTCGCGGTCGCGATCTCCGCCTTGCCGGCGATGACGTCGTGCTTGACGCCGTCGCCCGCGGTGATGTCGTCCTTGGCCTCGAGGACCACCTCCCCCGCGCGGATACGGATGACGCGCTTGGTCTTTCCCTCAGCGATGATCTCCCCTTCGGGGACCTCGTACGGAATCATGTCCCACCTCCTTCTGTGCGATGTCGGGACCCGCACATCCCACCAAAAAGGCGCCTCCTTGTCGAGAGGCGCCTTATAAAGTGGTTCTAGTATTACTAGTATGTACTGCCGCCGATCTCGCGTTCGCGCCCGCTCGGCTCGACCAGGGTGACCGTGAACTCGCCCGGACCGCTCCAGTGCAGGTCCTTCCAAAACGGCAGACGCTGCCCGCTGACGTCCTGGGCGCCCGGCTGGTCGGCCGCCTTCTCCTCGGTGATTCCCTTGAAGCTGTCGGTGGTGAGGTCGTAGACCGTGATGGGCTCGGCCATGCACCCGGCACCGCCGCAGGAGTGCGGGTAGCTCAACACCTGACGGCCGTCCGGACTCCAGATCGGCGTGCCGAAATCCGGGAAATTGTTGAGCGCGGTGTAGCGGGCGGTCTCGAAGTCGTACGTGCCGGTCACGTAATTTTCGGGCATGCCGACGCCGCACAAACTGTCGTCCACCATGCAGCCCTGCGACGCAAAGGAGATGACCAGCCGCGCAGGGCCGCGCGCCGGATTGAGCGACTCCACCTTGAGCAAGAAGGGCGCGTCCACGTCGCGCCGCGCGCTGCCCGCGGTGAGCAGCACGTCATCCTGGCCGATGCGCCGCAGCACGAGCGTGTGGTCGCCCACGCAGTAACGCGTGTCGGCATCTTCCATCACCGCCTGTCTGACCTCGCCCTCGCACAGGTAGACCACCGCCGAACCGGAGCTGTACGAGATGCGACCGACCTCCTCGGGCTCCGCCGCGGCCGGCGCTGGAGCGCTGGTCGCTTCCGAGGCCATGTCGATCTTCTCCAGGAGTTCGGCAAAGCGCACTTCGGAATTCCACCACAGGAACCCCACGCCGCCCACGAGGGCGATGAGCAGGACGATGATGACGGCGCTGAGGGACTTGGGCATAGGGAAGAGTTTTCCACAGTATAGCACGCAAAAAAAAAACGGTCCTGCACCCCCACAGCAGCGTCATCCCCGCGAACGCGGGGATCCAGAAACATCAGCCGGCCAGGGTCGGATAGAGGTCAGACCAGCCGGGGTTGCCTTTTTCAATGAGCTCGATCTTCCAGGCGCGATTCCACTTCTTGAGCTGCCGCTCGCGTTCAGTCGCCACCGTCGCATCAGACGTCTCTTCGAAGTAGGCCAGATCATGGATGCCGTACTTCTTGGTAAAAGCGTCGACTGCACCGACTTTATGCTCGTGGACGCGCTTCAGAAGGTCCGAGGTCATGCCGACGTAGAGCGTGCCGTTCTTCCCGCTGGCAAGGATGTACACGTGAAACGTCTTCATATGGTTCTGGGTTCCCGCTTCCGCGGGAATGACAAGTGCCTTTATCAAGTGTCACCCCCGCGGAGGCGGGGGTCCAGAAAGAACTGCGGATGTCAAGACGCCATTACTATCTCGTGCTCAAACCACTTCTCCTGGAAGCTCACGGATCTCTCGATCTCTTCGCTGGTCATCCGAACTCCGTGCGGAGCGACCACAAGCTTGTCGTCATCATCCTTCAAGCGGTGGACGATCGCGATGCACTCCCCCGCCGCGCGTTCGAGCGGCTGGTCGCCGCCCAGGAAATACGCGTCCAAATCCTCGCCATCAGGCGCCATCACGCCTGGCACATACCCATAATTGACCTCGTATGCGTAGCCGTGTTTCGGATGCTTGCTTCCCAACGGCCGATCAAAAACGACCTCGACCTCTTTGCTGAGGAATTGCCTGGCCAATGCGAGGGACTGCGAATCGTCCATGTTGTTCTGGATTCCCACTTCCGTGGGAATGACACATCAGGTCCACCGCTGGTCGACGAGGAACAGCACCACGCCGACGACCGCCGAGACGGCCGAGATCACCCAGGCGCGCATGACGATCTTGGGCTCGGGCCAGCCGATGGCCTCGAGGTGATGGTGGATGGGCGCGGACAGGAAGACCTTCTTGCCGCCGCGCAGCTTCTTGGAAGCTACCTGGATGCCCACCGAGAGCGTCTCGATGACGTAGACCAGCCCGATGATCGGCAGGAGCAAGGCCGTGTTGGTGAGCATGGCCACGATGCCGAGCGTCACCCCGAGCGACATGGCCCCCGTATCGCCCATGAAGAAGCGCGCCGGGTTGATGTTGAACCACAGGAACGCCAACAGCGCGCCGGCGATGACCCCGCAGAAGGCGGCCAGGTCGTAGCGCCCTTGCGCGAAGGCGATGGCCGCGTAGGCGCCGAAGGCCGTGAGGAGCGTGCCGCCGGCCAGGCCATCGAGCCCGTCCGTCTCGTTGACCGAGAAGGCCGTGGCCACGATGACCAGGATGAACAGCGGCACGTACCACAGCCCGATGTCGTAGGTGCCGAGGAAGGGCACGTGGAACTGGGTCCACTCGAGCTTGAAGTAGAACCACCAGGCGCCGACCGCGGCGATGGCGCTATAGATGAGCAGCCGGTGCCTCGCCCGCATGCCGCCGCCATGCGCGCCGATCTTGCGGACGTTCCAGTAGTCGTCCACCAGCCCGACCACGGCCGAGGCCACGAGCGCGCCGAGCGGCAGCAGCGTCTCCGCGCGCGTCAAGAAGGACAAGTCGAGGAAGACGCCGCCGAACCAGCTCCCCAACGCGGCAAGGATGAGCGCCAGCACGGCCGTGGTCATCCACACGAGCAGGCCGCCCATGGTGGGCGTGCCGGACTTGGCGGCATGCATCTTGGCGTAGATGGGCGTCTCCTTGGCCGAACGGATGCTCTTGCCGAGCTTGTACTTGTAGAGGAAGTGGGTGAGCGCCGGCGTCCAGAGCATGGCCGCGACGAAGGAGACGGTCGCGAGGATGCCCACCTTGATGACGGCGAAGGTCACGGACATGTCAGGAGACGTTGAGCAGGGAGACGAAGACGGCGGCGGCGAGCAGCACGGCCAGCAGAGGCAGGGTGACCGCGGCCACGAGCCGCGCCACCACCTTCTCGCGTTCCTCGTAGGCGGCGATCACCCCGAGATTGGCCAAGAAGACGCCGAGCGCCAGGTACCCGGGCAAGAAGACCTGCCACCACGGGCCCACCCGATCGATGCCGAAGTAGATGGTGTAGTGGATGGGGAAGATCTGGTTGAAGGCACGCTGCGGCCAGACCACCCAGCCGATGACGCCGAAGTTGGCGGCGATCAAGGAGACGCACAGCGCCAGCCAGCCCAGCATGAGCGGAGACCGGAGCGCGGTACGCAGGCCGGAGATGGGGCGCGACATCGGCATGCGACGGACGGTCAGGACCACAGCAGTATACGGGCCTCCGCCGCGCTTGACAAACCTCGGCCGGGCCGGTAAGTTGCGGGCAATTCCGAAGAACCCCCCGTATGGCGCATAAGAAAGCAGGTGGCTCTACAGCGCTCGGCCGCGATTCCCACGGCCAGCGTCTTGGCGTCAAAGTCCCGGCCGGCGCGTTCGCCCAGCAGGGCGCGATCATCGTGCGCCAGCGCGGCACCCGCATCCATCCCGGCAAGAACGTGATGCGCGGCAGCGACGACACGCTCTTCGCCACGGCGTCCGGCATCGTCCGCTTCGAGGACCGCAAGAAGGCCAACTTCCACGGCATCCCGCGGATGATCAAGTTCGCCCACGTCGAGCCCAAGGCGTAAGACACAAGAAAACGCCCCGTCGGATGACGGGGCGTTTTGCATGCGCATCGCTCAGGGAGCCGCCTGCACGAGCGCGTCTTCGCGTCCGCTGATGTCCGTACCGCGGGTGATGGAGAAGGCCGCCGGCGTCACGAACTCGTCGCGGTAGCGGTTTTGGGAGAAGCCGTCGGCCGTGATCCTGCGGATGACGCGCGCGCCGTCCTGGGTGGTCACCAGGTAGCGTTCGCCGAGCGCGTTCCGGAGCACCGTCCCCTGCGGATAGCGGAGCGTGGTCATGGGCTCACCCATCGCGTATGCGGCCAACGTCGAGGCAGGCATCTCGCGGACGCGGCTCGCCCAGCCGCTGCCGTAGTGCCAAGTCGCCAAGCCGGCCGTGGTAATCCAGCTCAGCGTGCCGCCCGGCTCCACCGCATAGACCTTTGCATCGCCTATGGCCTTGAGCAGCCAGGTTCCGGCGCGCAGCTTCACCTCACCGTCGACGGGGTATGCCGCGAGCGCGGCGTCCGCTTCCGTCCGGACGCCGGAGAAATCCGCGTACCAGGAACGGTAGACCAATTCGTTGGGGAAGGCGTAGCGCTTGAGGTCGGCGCCGACGTACCAGACGGCCGCGCCGCTCCCCTTCACCAGGTCCCCGGCGCTGAGCGTCACGGTCGGGACGGGCTCGGGGACGGG
>CAZYLV010000024.1:0-3407 GCA_964648865.1 uncultured Gammaproteobacteria bacterium
CGAGTTCCCGCGCGTCGAAGACGGTCTCGACCTGGTTCCCCTCGGGCAGCGTGACCCGCGTGACCGCCTCCTCGGCGTTTCGCGTGTACGCGGTGGTGGCGGTGGTCGAGGCGTCGATCTCGCGGGCGACCGCGACGACGTTGCCGAGGACGTCGCGGGTCCAGGTGGTGGTGAGCACGGCGTTGGGATAGGCGCTGCCGGTCTCGTCGACGTTCGCGACGTCCATCTGCACGAGGTCGTGGTTGGCGTCGAACGTGTAGTCCACCGTATGGCTCGCCAGGGGCGAAGGCGGCGTCACCTTGGTCACGAGATCCCGCGCGTCGACCGTGTACGAGGTGGTCTGGCCGTTCGGGTCCTTGACGCTCGTGACCCGGCCGACCGCGTTGTAGCCGTAGGTCGTGGTCAGGTTGAGCGCGCCGCTGGCGACGACGTGGTCTTTGAGGAAGCCTGCGGCGGGGTCGGGCGCGGCGTAGTAGACGAAGGCGTCTTCGTGCCCCTCCCCGTCCTTCTGCGACGTGATCTGCCCCTTGGCGTTCCAGGTCAGGTCGACGACGATCGTCTGCGGGGTGGGCTGGCCGAGCGAGACGGTGGGGTAGGTGATCTTGACGACGTTCCCCTGGTCGGGCCCGCCGGCCTCGTAATCGTAGAGGTACGTGGTCGTGAAAAGCCGCGGGCCGGTGACGGTCTTGACGAACTGGAAGTGCGTCTCGTACGTCATCGACCAGACGATGTCGGGCTCGCTGCCGAGCCCCTCGTCCTTGTGGCGGATCTCGAGGAGGTTGCCCTGGGCGAGGCGGTTGGCGTTGCCGGTGTCGAACGTCCAGGCGGTGGTGTTTCCGCGCGGGCGCGTGACCTTGGTCTGCTCGAGGTGGAGGTTGTATTCGAAAAGCCAGGAATGGCCGAGCGCGTCGGTCGACTTCGTGCAGTTGCCGTTGGCGTCGAAGACGTGATCGGTCGGGTTGCCGCGCCGGTTGACCTCGCGGGTGCGGCCCTGGAAGTATCGAATGTCGTACACCTGGGCGGCCGAGCCCCAGCGCTGGGTGTCGACGCGGTCGGTGGAGAGCTCGAACGTGTTGACCAGGACGAGCTGGTTCTTGGGGTCGGTGATGGTGAGGAGGTTGCCGTTGAGCCAGGTCTTGGGCTGGCCGGTGGCGTAGGTGTAGACGGTCTTGTTGCCGTTCGGGAAGGCGGCGGTGGCGGGCGTGATCGTCTCGGTGAGGTGTCCGCCCGCGCCGTAGGTGAAGTCGAAGACGCGCCCGGCCCAGTCGGTGAACGAGTCGATCCGCTTGTCCGCGGTGTAGGCGAAGGTGATCGTCTTGCCGCGGGTGTCGGTGATCGTGGAGATGCGGTGGTCGAGCCCGTTCGCGCCTCCGATGTAGGCGAGCGTCAGCGTGTTCCCGTTGCGGTCCGTGAACTCGGTGGGCTGATACCGGCCGGCGTAGAAGGACTCGTCGGTCTTCTTGCCGAACGTGATCTTCATGCCGTGCCGGTCGGTGAGCGTGGGGACGCTGCTGACGTAGTCCGCCGTATCGTACCGCCCCGCCGGCGTGGTCCAGCCCGTCCCGTTCCAGGCGTAGGTGTACTTCCGGCCGTCGCCGGAATAGAAGATGAGGTCGCTGGCCCCCTGCGTCCCGGCGAACTGCATGCCGAGGTTCAGGTTGAAGTCCCACCCGAACCCGAGCGCGCCGTCCACCTGTAGGGCGCTGCGATAGGTGGCGACGAACTCGAACGGGAAGCCGATCCCCTCGATGCGGGCGATCGGCACGGTCCAGATGAACTCGCCCGAGTGCCCCATGACCGAGCCGCGGGCGCCGAGTCCGATCTCGTTGCGCACCGGCGGCTGCTGGATGCGCGGAGGCGTGGGCTCGATGCGCTGGGCCCAGATGTCGGGATAGAAGTTGCTGCGCCAGTCGCCCCAGAAGCACATCCATTCATGAAGGACGTCCCCGTACGCGAGCGCGGCATACTCCTGGTCGCGTTGGGCGTTGCTGACGTTGAACCAGGAGCCGCGCAGCGCGCCGGTCCCCGCCAGTTCCTGGGCGCGGAGGTCGCGGGTCCCGGTGGCGGCTTTCCACTGCCAGGCGACGAGATAGGTCCCGGCCTGGGAGGCGTAAGCGACTTCGGGCCACTCGTTGGTCTGGGCGGCGTCGTGGACGACGAACGAGGCGCCCAGCGGAGCCCCGTCCAGCGGCTCGAACCGGCGCGCGCGGATCGCCGGGGCGCCGGAGGAGACCTCGTCGCTCGCGTACGCGACCAGGACCTCGTTCTCGGCGGAGTTCCAGCACGCGCTCGGCTGGTTCTGGGTGTTCGCCGCGTTCGAGACGGAGACGACGGGGGTGGTCAACGCGGTCACGGCTCCGTCGAAGGCGAACGCCGACACGTCCCCCTGGGTCTCGTCGGCGTACGCGATCCAGAACTCGTCGAGGGTCGCGTTGTAGGCGAGGTCGGGCCAGCGGAGCGTGGAGGCCGTGTCCTGGAGGACGAAGTCGTTCACCGCGGTCGAGCCGTCGGCGAGAAGGAGTTCCGCAACCAGCCCCGCGCCGGAGCCGGGCGTGCCGGTCTCGCTCCAGACGATGCACCACTGGTCGTGGCTTCCGCCGCGCCAGGCGACGTCCGGATGCTCGCTCACGCCGCTCGCGAAGCCGTCGACGACGAACGCCGCGGCGTACGGGGTGCCGTCGGCCTGCAAGACGCGGGCCTCGACGTTGCCGGTGGTGACGTTCTGCCAGGCGACCAGCCAGCGGGACGAGGCGGGGGAGAAACTCACCTTGGGCAGCGCCTCGGCGTCGCTCGTGTCGGCGACGGTGATCTCCTGCCCGACGAGCGTCCCGGTGGAGGTGACCAGCCGGGCGAAGATGCCGCCGTTCCCGAGGGCGGTGTTGTTCTGCCAGACGACGAGGAACCGGTCGGTCTGCGGGTCGTGCGCGCAGGCGGGGAGGGTCTCCGATCCGCCGCCGGTGGCGGTGACCTGGATCGGGCTGCCGATGATCGGATCGACGAGGATGGGCCCCTCGGCCTGGTCGAGCCAGGCCCCGGGCACGTGCAGGGTCAGCCGGTCGCCGTCGATGCGGGCCTCGCAGGGGAGCGTCCGGCCGCGGGCATCGATCACGGTGACGGCTCCGAAGCGGAGGGCCGGCGCGCCCGAGTCGGGGTCGAGGAAGACGAGGCCATCGCGTCCGGAGACCCGCGAGGCCGGGCGGAGCGGGGTGGCGAACGTCGCCTCGAGCACGAGATCGCCGCCGGCCGCGGGGCGTTCGGCGAAGAGGAAGCTCTGCTCCACGCCCTCGGCGCGGCGGCGGTAGCTTTCCCAGATCCCGGGTCCGCGTTCGTAGAGGGCGAAGGGGCCGTCGCGCCGGGCCTGTCCGGGGCCGGACTCGGCGCGGTCCCAGAGCGTGCGTCCGCCGGAG
>CAZYLV010000025.1:0-3392 GCA_964648865.1 uncultured Gammaproteobacteria bacterium
CCAGGAGTCCCTCCAGTGGTCGCGGCGGTTCAACGGACTCAAGATCCTCATGACCCTGATCACTGCCGGCTGGGCCGGCATCGAGGACGCCATCCACGGCAACTTCGTCCTGGCCGACCGCCTCAGGCGCCTCCTGCCGGATCGCGGCTGGCGCGTGCTGAACCGGACGCCGCTTCCCGTCGTGTGCTTCCGTGACGGGCGGGGCAACGACGCCAGGTGCGCCGAGGAAATCGTCGCCGCGGTGAACAGGCAAGGCCTGAGTTGGGTCTCGCTCGCCCGGATGCCGGACGGAACGGCTGCGATCCGCGCCTGCGTCGCGAACCACCGCACGACCCGTCACGACGTCGACATACTGCTCCACGAACTGGACACGGCTCGCGAGAGCGCGAGAGGCCCAACGGGCGCCGTTCGCGGCGGGAGGGAATGATGCCGGCATCGAAGAGCCACCGGCCGGGCCGGATCATGGGCATCCTGCTCCTCGTCCAGCTCGCCGGACTCATCGTACCTTTCATCATGATGGGCGCGGTCGCCACGCCGGACTACCTCGTGACGGCAGCCGCCGCTGCGACCCCGATCCGCTGGGCTCTGCTCCTCCTTCTGGGAAACGGGGTACTCACGACCGCCTTGAGCATCGCACTCCATCCCCGACTACGGACGTCCAGTCCGGCCCTGTCACCCTGGCTGATCATCCTCGGGGCCGGCATGGTCATGCTCCAGGCGAGCGACAACGTGCACGTGATGGGAATGCTCTCCCTCAGCCGGGCACACGTGTCGGACACCCTGGTGGCCGGCCCGACTCTGGATGTGTTGGGATCCTGGGCAGCCGCAACGAGGCGGACCTCGCACTACCTGCTGCTGCTCGCCGTCGGCGCGTGGATGATCGTGTTCTATTCCGCGCTATGGCGCGCCCGCCTGGTCCCGCGCGTACTGGCCGCCTTCGGCGTGACGGCTGCGGCGCTCCACATCACGGGCGTATCCCTTCCGGCGCTCCTGGGCGTCGGAAGCAACCCGATCATGGCGATGGTGCTCGCGTTGAGCCACCCCGCCCTGGCAGTGCGCCTCATCGCTCGCGGCTTCGACGAGCGGACCGAAGAGCGCCTGACATGAGCCCTCGGCGATGACCGGAACCGAACGGGCGACGTGGCGGGTCGTACCCTCCCACCAGTTGGGCATCCTCAGCGCGCGCTACGTGCGCCAGAGCTTCCCACGGCATTTCCACGACACCTACGTGGTCTGCGTGGATGAGCGCGGTGCCCACGGGTCGTGGTACCGTGGGGCCAACGTGATCGTGCCGGAGCTACGCCTTACGCTTGTCCCGGTCGGAGAGGTGCACACGGGGGCGCGTGTGTCGGGATCGGCCTGGCACTATCGGGCCATGTACCCGAGTGCCGACCTGATGGCCGAAATGGCGCGTCTCGCCGGGCTCGAGGCGGCGGACTACGCGCTCACTTCCGGCCTCTCCATCGACGACGCCGAGCTCGTCGGTGCCTTCCTTGCGGCTCATCGGTGCTGCGAACGATCGCCCGACTCCCTCGCCGCCGAGAGCGCCGTCACCGAGGTTCTCGTCACCATGCTGCGGCGCCACGGCGCCGGGAGGCGTGCGGTACTCCGACCTCGCCCATCCGATGATGCGGTTCAGACGCTGATCGAGTACCTCCACGACCATCTTTCCGACCGCATCACCCTGGGTGACCTCACTCGGGCCACGGGCCTGACCCAATATGCCGTCCTGCGTGCCTTCCGCCGGGCGGTGGGCGTCCCCCCGCACCGCTATCTCACGCAGCTGCGGGTGCAACGAGCTGCACACCTCCTCCGCGCCGGCCAGACGCCGTCCGCTGTCGCGGCCGCAGTGGGTTTCGCCGACCAGAGCCATCTCCACCGTCACGTTCGGCGCCTTCTCGGTGTGACCCCCGCGGTGTTCGCGGGAGGCTCACGCAACGCCTCTTGAACGGGATGGAGTCGGTCCTGCGGCGTGGGAGGAGGCCCCTGCTTGCGGGCATCCTCGTGATGGGCGGATGCAACGCGGCCGCGCCGGATCCGGACGCCTCCGGGCCCGAGCGCGCGGTGTCGACGGAGTCCCAGGCCGTCGACTCGGGCTTCGCGAGCGCTCCGGATTCCGCCTGGGTGACGCTCACCGGCACCACGATCGTCGCCTTCCACCCGGTGGTGTCGAACGACAGCCTCGAGGCCGACGAAGGACTCGCGGCCGCCCTCGACGACCTTTCCTATCACCTCGGGTCCGCGATGGACTCGCTCCTGGCCATGGGCGTGAGCGTGGAGTACCGCGGCGGCGACACGCTTTGGCTGGCCAGCCGTTCGCGTCGTCTCCGCTTCATCCGCCCGGCTGACCAGCCGACGGTGGGATACCTCTTCGCGGACACGTTGTTGCGGTGGACGGCCCTCTATGGCGTGCGCACGCACCTGGACCTGGTGGAGGACGCGCGCGAGTTCCAGCGGACAGGCGCCATCGTGCCCCGGTGACCGCGCCGACGACCGGCACACGCGGTCCCTCCTTAGGCGTCTTCCGGCGGCGGGGGAGGCGACAGGCGTTCCCGGATGGCGTCGATGACCGTACCCGAGGACGGAAGCACCCCCAGTGCGGCGAGCGCTCCGCCCTCGAGCACGAGCGCATCGTCGATGAAGACCTTGAATTCTCCGTAAGGCCCGCCGATGACCTCGACCTCGGCGTCCAAAGCGCGTCTCACCTGGGCCGCCACACGGGCGGCGTGCAGGCGCGTGATTCAATAGGCGCAGGACTGGATCCGAACACGGACCATCGTTTCCTCCTTGTCATACGTTCGCCGAGACGAGGAACTCGAACGTGGAAGCGAGCAAGAACAGCGGAACGGACGCGCAGACGACCAACGCGAGGTCGCTCACGCTGGTTCGGGCGAGCCGATACCTCCAGAAACGCCATCCGACTTCCCTGTTCTCCTCATAGAGCGCCACGCCGCATCGCACCCCGCCGCCGATGCACACGGAGAAGGCGAGGAACTGGAGAAGAAGAACCCCTACGTAGTAGGATGCACCCCGGGGAGATCGGAGTCTGCTCGCGTGTCGACCATCCACCGATACGATCCCGCCGATCCATCCCTGGCGGGACACGGTGGCGTACGGCATCACGATCGTGAGACCGGTCACGGTCTGGGGCAGGGCGGCCAGGCCGAAGTTGGCCGCGGCATCGCGCAACGCCGCCCGGTAGCGGCGCCCGGCCCGGTAGTCGGTGCTGATCTTGTCCCGGCTGGCCGCCGCCACAATCGCATCACGGCGAGCAAGCGCGAACCGGTTCCCCGAATGGACCATTGCGGCACCAACGCCTGCGGAGCAGGCGTAGGTGACGAAGATGGTGATGGAGTAGCGTGAGGCCCTCCGGACGGCCCCCGCGACCCGGC
>CAZYLV010000026.1:0-3301 GCA_964648865.1 uncultured Gammaproteobacteria bacterium
GGGGCGCGGAGCAGTGCACGGCGCTGCAGATCAATGCCACCGGCGCGGCGGTGAGTTGGGCCGGCCGGGAGGACCTGGGGGCGCTGGCGGGCCGGGAGGTCGCCCTCGGTATCCGGGCCAGCCGCACCAAACTTTATTCCTTCCGCTTCGAATAGCATCCGGCCGCGTCCCGCGGCCACGCGCTTTCCCCACCCCAGCCATGAAGACGTCATCCCTAAATTCCCGCCGTTGCGCCCTCCTCGTTGCGCTCGGCGTCGCCCTGGCGCCGGGCCGCGCCTCTGCCCAGGTCGTTCCCGCCCCCGTCAAACCCGCCGACGAGGAGGCCGTGCAGCTCTCGCCCTTCGAGGTTTCCGCCGGCGCCGTCCAGGGCTACGCCACCACCTCGGCCACCTCGGCCTCTCGTATCGCCGTGCCGATTACGGAGATCCCGACCAACCTGATCGTGATCAACGAGACGCTGATCGAGGACGTCCTCGCCGTCAGCGTCGAGGACACCCTCAGCCTGATCGGCGGCGTCTCGGCGCTGGCCGAGACCACCTCGGCCGAGACGAACCAGTTCTCCTCGCGCGGCTACACCTCGGCCAGCGCACAACGCGATGGGTTCACCGATCTGCTCTTCGGCAACAAGGGCGGCTTCAACTACGCGTTCGTCGAGCGCATCGAGTACGTCAAGGGCCCGGCCGGCATCCTCTACGGCCAGCACACCCCGGGCGGCATGCTCAACCTCGTCAGCAAGCGCCCGCTGTCCCGGCCGCGCACCAAGGCCGGGTTCATGGCCGGCTCCTACGGCTTCTACCGCGGCGATCTCGACACGTCCGGCTTCGTCGACGCCAAGCGGAAGCTTAGCTACCGGCTCGCCGCGTCGTACATGCTCACGCACGGGCCGCTGAATCACCCGGGCGAGCTCTTCAAGGAGAAGGGCTTCTTCGCCATCAACCCCATCCTGCGCTACCGCACCGACCACGGCCTGGAGCTGTGGGCCTGGACGGGTTTCATCCGCGACAAGAGCCCGCGCCTGCGCCGCATCACGAAGACGTTTCAGTCCAACGGCGACGGCATCGCCCACCCGCATCCGGAAATCATGGACAACGGCATGGCGCACAACGTCGTCACCAACTACTCCCAGGTGAGCACCGACAACTACGAGCTCGGCGCGACGAAGCGCTTCGAACTCGGCCCCGTGCGGCTCGATGTGCGCCTGCTCGGCCGCACCATCGAGCAGTTCGACTCCGGCTCGCTTGTCACCACCTCCGGCTCCGACGTCTACCTCGACAAGGCGGGCAACATCATCGGCACCGACGGACGCACCTTCGACTTCTCCCGCGTGCTGAACAACCTCGGCGGCTTCTACCGGCCCGGTCTGCAGACCACCGGCACGAGCAACACCACCGAGAGCTCCACCTACGCGACGGACTTCGGCTTCACGTTCAAGGTCGGCCCGACGCAGCACAAGCTGCTCCTTTTCGGCACCTTCAACGCCCTCGAGCAGACCGCCTCGCCGGGCATCAACGGCCGCGTCTACACCGTCACCACCGCCGCCGCCCTCGAGGCCCTCGGCGCGGAGCGCGTCGGCACCGTGGGCCGCGTCATGCTCTATCCGCTCAACCGCATCGCGCTCGCCGGCATCACGCCGGCCACCGTCGTGGCCAACGCCACCGGTTCGACACTGCAGAACACCACGCGCGTCGAGAGCGATCAGTACGCCTGGGGGTTCCAGGAGCGCATGGCGTTCTGGAACAACCGCGCCTTCCTCGTCGCCGGCCTCCGCTACACCGACAACGAGACCTCCAACCAGGTCAACGTCGCCGCCCCGACCCGCACCACCGACCGCACCTGGTCCGACGGCTACGGCGCGCTGGTGAAGGCGTACAACGGCGAACGCGGCGACGTCGCGCTGTTCTATAACGCCAACGAGACCTTCATTCCCGTCTACACCCTCGACCAGCGGCTCGCCTCCTTCGGGCAGAAATTCCCGAACCGGGTCGTGGCCGTCCGCGAGTACGGCGTGAAGGTCGACCTGCTCAAAAGCCGGCTCGTCGCCACCGCCTCCGTCTACGATATGGAGGAGAACAACGTCCTGCTCAGCCAGGTCGACGAGGACGGCACCGTCACCGGGGTCGTCAACCGCAGCTACTCCGTGCCGCGGGGGCGGCGCGACACCGACGGCTGGGAAGTCGACCTGAGCTTCAACGTCATGGCCGGTCTCAACACCGTGGTCTCGTATGGCGACCGCACCGCGAAGCTGGCGGATGGCACGATTCCGTTCGGGCAGCCCGACGAGACCTTCTCGGCCCTCGCCCGCTACGAGGTGCCGCGCGGGCCGCTCAAGCACCTGTCCTTCCTCTGGAGCTACACGTGGTGGGGCGAGAGCATCCTGAGCACGCGCACCAACTGGCGGATGCTCCCGGGCTCCATCCACAACGCCGTGCTCGGCTACCGCTGGAAGGGCTACCGCCTCGGCCTGCGCATCGAGAACGTGCTCGACGACCTCGCCCTGCGCCCGAGCGTCAACGAGACCGCGGTCGGCGTGACCAACCACCGCAACTACCGCTTCTCGGTGTCGCGCACCTGGTGATCCCCGGCTTCCCCGCCATGCTCCTGCGCCCCCCCCTCCCGCGCGCCCTCGCGCTCCTGCTCGCCTCCGCCCCGCTGCTCCCGGCGGGTCCGCGCCATCTGTTCCTCGATCCGGCGTTGGTCACGGCTTCCGAGGAGGTCGCCTTCGCCGTCAATCCCGCCGAACGCCGCGAGACCGTCATCCGGGCCGACCGGCCGTGGGAGCAGCTGATGATCTCGTTCTTCCTCACGGTGCGCGAAGAGGGCGGGGTGCTGCGGATGTGGTACATCTGCCGCGACAAGGAGAACCAGCCCAACGTCGCGTATGCGGAATCCCGCGACGGCGTCGCCTGGACCAAGCCCGACCTCGGGATCGTCGACTACCGGGGCAGCAAGGCCAACAACCTCGTCGGCCTGCGCCGGCTCGAAGGCGTCGTGTTCCAGGATCCAAACGCACCCGCGGCCGAGCGTTACACCTACGTCACCACCGCCAAACCGCCCCGCGATGCCGCCGGTCCCACGGGCCTCTTCCGTTTCCACTCGCCCGACGGTCTGCGCTGGACGGGCGATCCCACGCCACTGATCCGCGCGGGCAGCGACACGCAGAACGTCACGTTCTGGGATGAGAATCTCGGCCGCTACGTGATCTACCTGCGCGGCTGGAATCCGGATCCGAAGCGCCGCAAGGTGATGCGGATCGAGCTCCCCAACCTGCAGGACCCGTTCCCGATCGTGCCCACGAAACGCG
>CAZYLV010000027.1:0-2804 GCA_964648865.1 uncultured Gammaproteobacteria bacterium
CGCCGCGCCGCGCGGCGGCGCGCACGCCGCCGCCGGGTTGCGCGCCTGTGCGTCAGTAGCGATACGAGTCGGGCTTGTAGGGTCCCTCGACCGGCACGCCGATGTAGGCGGCCTGCTCGGGACTCAGTTCGGTGAGCATCGCGCCGAGCTTTTTCAGTTGCAGCCGTGCGACTTTCTCGTCGAGGTGCTTGGGCAGCACGTAGACCTTGCCGCGCTCGTAGAAGTCACGATGCGTCCACAACTCGATCTGCGCGATCGTCTGGTTGGCAAACGACGAGCTCATCACGTACGACGGGTGGCCGGTGCCGCACCCCAGGTTCACCAGCCTGCCTTCGGCGAGCATGATGATGCGCTTGCCGTCCGGAAAGATGACGTGATCGACCTGCGGCTTGATGTTCTCCCACTGGCACTGCCTGAGCGACGCGATGTCGATCTCGTTGTCGAAGTGGCCGATGTTGCAGACGATGGCCTGGTCCTTCATCGCCGCCATGTGCTCGTAGCGGATCACGTTCTTGTTGCCGGTGGCCGAGACGAAGATGTCGGCCTTGTCGGCGGCGTACTCCATCGTCACGACCTTGTAGCCTTCCATCGCGGCCTGCAGCGCGTTGATGGGGTCGATCTCGGTCACCCACACCTGGGCCGACAGCGCGCGCAGCGCCTGCGCCGAGCCCTTGCCCACGTCGCCGTAGCCGGCCACGACGGCCACCTTGCCGGCGACCATCACGTCGGTCGCACGCTTGATCGAGTCGACCAGCGATTCGCGGCAGCCGTACAGGTTGTCGAACTTGCTCTTGGTGACGCTGTCGTTGACGTTGATCGCGCGGAACATCAGCGTGCCCTTGGCCGACATCTCCTTCAGGCGGTGCACGCCGGTGGTCGTCTCTTCGGTCACGCCGATGATCTTGGCGCTCTTGCGCGAGTACCAGGTCGGGTCCTGCGCGAGCTTGGCCTTGATGGCGGCGAACAGGCAGGTCTCTTCCTCGCTGCCCGGATTGGCCAGCACCGACGGATCCTTCTCGGCGCGCTTGCCCAGGTGCATCAGCAGCGTGGCGTCGCCGCCGTCGTCGAGGATCATGTTCGGGCCTTCGGTGTCCGAGCCCTTGGGGCCGAACTCGAAGATGCGGTGGGTGTAGTCCCAGTAGTCGGCCAGCGTCTCGCCCTTGTAGGCGAACACCGGCGTGCCGGTGGCCACCAGCGCGGCGGCGGCGTGGTCCTGCGTCGAGAAGATGTTGCACGAGGCCCAGCGCACCTGCGCGCCGAGATCGACGAGCGTCTCGATGAGGACGGCCGTCTGGATCGTCATGTGGAGGGACCCCGAGATGCGGGCGCCCGCGAGCGGGCGCTTGCCCTTCTGCTCGCGCCGGAGCGCCATGAGCCCCGGCATCTCGTGCTCGGCGAGCCGGATCTCGGCGCGGCCGTGCTCCGCGAGGGAGAGGTCTTTCACCTTGAAGGGGAGGATCGTCTCGGTCTTCATTTCTTGCCTCCGGAGGGCGGCCGTTTCGTTCCGCGATGCTCGCCCGTGACGAGGATGAGGTCCAGATTCCGGCGGGGGCCCGCCTTGAGCTTGTCCCTGACCGGCAGCTGCCGGACGTTTCCGAAACCCTGCGCGACGAGCTCCGTCTCGAGCCGCTCCGGATCGAGGCCGAGGCGGAGGTCGCCGAGGCTCTCCCGCAGCGACTCCACGTCGTGGGGGGCCAGGTCGAGGATGACGAGGCGCCCTCCCGGGCGGAGGACGCGGCGCGCCTCCCGGAGGACCGTGGGGATCTCCGGCACGTGGTGGAGCACGAGGCTCAGGAATACCGCGTCCGCGGACGCCGCGGGGACCGGCAGCGCATCGACCTCGCCGAGGCGCCAGTCGATCCCCTTGCGCGCGAGCCGCCCGCGGGCCGCGGCGGGGCGCTCCGGCGAGCGGTTCACCGCGATCACGCGGTCGAACCGCTCCGCGAGGAGCGCGGGCAGGAACCCGTCGCCGCCCCCGGCCGCGACGACCGGCCACTCGCGCGGCGCGAGCGCCGCAAGCGTCTCCTCGCGGAGGCAGCCGAGCGAGAAGGCGGGGCCCTCCCCGGGCGCCTCGCCGAAGTGCGAGCGGCTCCGGGCGCGCCGCCGCTCGACGACCTGGTCCCGCCGCTCCGCGTCGGCCGCGAACGACGGGTCGTCCTTGACCGAGGCCTCGACGGCCTGCCAAAGGAGGCGACCGTCGAGGCGGAGGGGGAGCGCGTTCCGGTAGAAGGTCCAGGAGCCCTCGCGCCGGTCCTCGAGCGCCCCCGCCTGGCGCAGCAGCCGCAGGTGGTTCGAGATGCGAGGCTGCGCCATGCCGAGCGTGTCCGCGATCTCGTTCACGGCAAGCTCCTCCGGTGTGACCGCCGCGAGGATCCGCAGGCGCGTCGGGTCGGCCAGAAGGCGGAGGAGCTTTCGCACGGGGGAACTATATATCAGGAAATCATGATGTGTAAATATACTGTGGCCGCGCGTGGCACCGGGGAGCGGGGAAAGCGCGGCGGCGCGTGTCGCCCTTCGGGCGCTGATTCGGGCCTTCGGTCGCCCTAGCCGCTTGCGGCAGAGGGGGATAGGGCGATCCCAAATCCCAGTTTCCTTCTGAACCCGGTTTCCCTCTAATCCCGCCCCGCGGCGTCCAGGCGACCGGAGCGGGGACGACCGTCGCAAACGGAGGCCAAGTTCAGATGAATGGGAAGCAGAAGGGCTTCACGCTGATCGAGATCCTCGTGGTGGTCACGATCATCGGCGTGCTCGCGGGGCTCGTGGTGGTCCTGATCCCGAAGGCAAACGAGACCAAGGACATCACG
>CAZYLV010000028.1:0-2748 GCA_964648865.1 uncultured Gammaproteobacteria bacterium
CGGGAGAGCGTAGCCTCAGCGGGGAAGGAGCCGCCTTCGGGACCACGGGCCGTGAGGCCGCCGGGACTCCAGAGAGACCGCTCTCCTTCGGGGCGGGTGTCCAGTTCGGCGAGCAGGTTGCTCACGCGCCGGGCGTCTTCGTCGGTCATGAAGCGCCGGAAGTCCTGGCCGACCATCCGGGACCCGCTGCAACGAAACACCCGTTCGGTGGCCGGATTGACGCGGGTGATCCGCAGTTGGTCGTCCAACTCGATGATGGCGTCCATCGCGCTTCCAAGGAGCCGCCCCACGGTTTCCTCCCGGTCCCGCACCTCGGCCTCGGCCCGCAGACGTCGCAGTTCGGCGGCCGCCCGCGCGGCGAAGATCTGAAAGATGGCATGGATGCGCGGTTCTTCGGGAATGGGGCGGCGGTCGATGACGGCCAGGTGTCCCAAGATGGCGCCGTTGTGATCCTTGAGCGGCACGCCCATGTAGCTGACGGCCCCGGCCTGTCGCAACTCCTCTTCCTGCGGATAGATCTCCAGAATGCGGTCGGGGAAATGGACGAGGGTGGCGCTGTCGATCACCCGCTCGCAAGGCGTGCCTGCGATGTCGACTTCGTAGTCCTTCACCCACTGGCCGTCCATCCAGAAGGCCAGGGCGCGCAGGCGGCGGGATTCCGGAAAATATTCCGTCACCCAGGCTCCATGGGTGCCCAAGACGTCGGCGAGGTTGCGGACTAAGGCGGTAAAAAAGTCGTGGCCGGTCTCCGTCGCCGTGCCCTGCACAATGGCGCGTAAGACGGCGTCGGCTTCCAAGGCATGGAGCGGGTGGGTGGCTTCTGGACGCTCGGTCGACATGGCGTGGTGCCGTGAGTATGCGACCACGCGGCCGGCGTTTCAAGGGTGGCGGCGGCTTCGTGGGCCTCTTGTTGCCTGATCGGTTTTACGATACCATCCCGCCTAGATATGATGTGTCTCTCCCATGCCGTGGCCGGCCGCCTCCGTGACGTGAGGGCCTGTCGGCCGCGTGTACGCCACACCTCATTTTCATCGTCGTGACAAACTGATCGTCTTCGTGGAAGCCCCCGGCTGCGGACCACTGCGGATGGGAATTGTATGATGTGCCTAAAGACCGGAAAGATGGGCGGGACGGCGCGGAAGCGGCGCCACTCGTGGTTCGAGGCACGGCACCGGACACGCCTGGTGGTGCTATGGCGGTGACCCTCGCCCCCTGGAAAGCCGTGCTTCGTGATTGGCAGGCTCGCGCGGTGGCCGATGTGTTGGCACGGCCGCGCGAGGACTATCTCGTGACGGCCACGCCGGCGGCAGGCAAAACGCGCTTTGCGTTGCGCATTGCCCATCACTATCTGGCTGCTCGCAGCGCCGGACGGGTGCTGGTGGTCTGTCCGACGAACCATCTGCGGACACAGTGGGCCTCCGCCGCGGGTCAGGTCGGCATTCAGCTCGATCCGGCCTTGTCGAACGAGCAGGCGCTGGAGGCACGGGATTATCACGGCGCAGTCGTGACCTATCAGCAAGTCTGTTTGGCGCCGGACGTGTTTCGCCGCGCCTGCCGGAGCCGCAAGACGCTGGTGATTCTCGACGAGTTACACCATGCCGGAGACGGCAAGGATTGGGGTAAGGCCCTGCGCGAATCGTTCGGGGAAGCCGTGTTTCGCCTCGCCCTGTCCGGCACGCCGTTTCGCTCCGACAACAATCCCATTCCCTACGTGCGGTACGAGCAGGGTGAGAGCCAGGCGGACTTTACCTACGGCTACTCCCATTCCATCCGTGACGGGGTGTGCCGGCCGATTCTCTTCCCGAGTTATGAAGGGGAACTGACCTGGCTCTCCGATGGGCGCGAGCATCGAGCCACGTTCGAGGACGGGTTGACCTTCGAGCGCCAACGCGAGCGGCTGAAGACGGCGTTGCTCCAGGAGAGCTGGCTGGGGCCGGTGTTGAGCGATGCCCATGCCGAACTACAGCGACTCCGTAAACAGGAGCAGGCGGACGCGGGGGGCTTGATCGTGACCATGAACCAAGACCATGCCCGGCAGGTGGCCGACCTCGTGCAGAAGATCACGGGTACACGCGCGCAGGTGGCCGTCTCGGACGATCCGTCCGCTTCTAAAACCATCGAGACCTTTGCCCATCACAAGCAGCAGCAGTGGCTGGTGGCGGTGAACATGGTCAGCGAAGGCGTCGATATTCCGCGCTTGCGGGTCGGGGTCTATGCCACCAACGTCTTAACGGAGATGTATTTTCGTCAGGTGGTCGGACGGTTCGTGCGCATGCAGGAAAAGGTGCCGAAACCGCAGCGGGCCTGGCTCTACCTGCCCAAGGATGCGACGCTGGTGCATTATGCCAAGCGCATCAAGGTCGAGCGGGATCATGTGCTCGAAGACATCATGCCGGCCGTCCAGCGGACCCTCTTCGGGACCGCCGCGACGTCGTTGAAGGAATATATTCCGTTGAACGGCGTGGCTCGTCTCGATGCCTTGATCGGCGCCGAGGAGGGGGAGCTGTCCGGCGAAGGCAAGGGGCAGCCGGAACCGGCGGTGGCGCTGCACGACCAGAAGAACAGCTTGCGGGACAGACATCGCGTGCTGGTCGGGGCCGTGGCGCGAAAGTGCGGAGTGGATCATCGACAGCTCAATGCGGAGCTGATCAAGCGGACCGGTGGGCGAGTCGATCAGGCCACGATTCCGCAGTTGGAGCGGCGTATCGCCCTCCTCGAAAAATGGCGCGACTCCGGCTTCGATAGGAA
>CAZYLV010000029.1:0-2644 GCA_964648865.1 uncultured Gammaproteobacteria bacterium
GGGCGGAGCGCGACGTTCATACGGCCCTCCTAACCTCGAAGCGCGCGTCGTGCGCGCGAACATAATACCGCGACGGCGCGGCGTTCAACAGCGCTGCGCAGCGCCGGCGCGCCCGCGCAACGCGCTCCGGTCGCGCACGGACGCGCATACGGCAGCAGGACCTGTCCGCGAGGCGCACCGAGGAATCGCGGAAAATCTCAGCGGGAAGCGGCCGTCAGGCGGCGGGAACCGTCACCGACACGATCTCGAAGCGCGCGCCGCCGAAACCGCGCGGCGTTGCCGCGCCGCGCCGATCCGCGCCGGACACCTGGTCCGTCGCGCAGGATGTTGTGCCCGCCCGCGGCGGCGATGACGATGGCGCGTTTGACGGCTTCCTGGCCGCGGACGTCGGCGAAGTCGATGGGGGCGTCGGCGGTCTTCAGGATGCCGGCGACGTCCGGCGCGGCGTGCGGTTCGAGTTCGAGCGCGCCGGTCAGCAGGCCGACGACCTCGGCGAGCGTGCGCACGCCGTAGACCGCGACGCCCTCGACGATGGCGGCCTCGGCGGCGTTGTCGGCGGGGCAGATGAGGGCGTGCGCGCCGGTGGCGCGGGCCATGGAGGCGGCCGCGAGCGCGCCGCGCACGGGGCGGACGCGACCGTCCAGGGCGAGTTCGCCGACGACGACGGCGGCGCGGAAGTCGAGGGGCGCGCCGTTGTCGGGCCGAAGCACGCCCGTCGCCGCGAGCATGCCGACGGCGATGGGCAGGTCGTAGACCGGGCCTTCCTTCTTCAGGTCGGCGGGAGCGAGATTGATGAGCAGCCGCCCGGCGGGGTAGAGGTAGCCGGTGTTGTTCATGGCGGAGCGGACACGCTCCATGGACTCCTTCACGGCCGCGTCGGGCAGGCCGACGATCGTGGCCCGGTCGTTGACGCCGGGACCGCCGAACGAGCGGTCGTCGAGGTCAACCTCGACCTCGCAGGGCAGGGCGTCGATGCCCTGGAGCAGAGACGAACGGATGCGGGCGAGCATGGTCGCCAGAGCATACCGAACAGAGAGGGATCAGGGGAGGAGGGATCGAGGGGTCGAGGGAGGAGGGGATCGGGCTTCCTGTTCTCAATCAGGGCAGCGCAACAGGCGGGCTTGGGGCAGCATGCCGCTCAAAGTCCGTATTCGGGTCTTTTTTTGAGGCTGTCGGCAGGGATACTCTCGATATCAACATGGATTTTGCACGACTACATGAGTAGTGTTATCATGCATTTCTATGTTGGGTAAAGCCATGAACGATCTTGGCCAACAGATCCACCAGTACCTGCGAGACCTCATGGGCATCGAGGTCAATCCCGTGCCGTGGGAGCCAGCGGCAGGGCTGCCGGCCTTTCTCGCCGGTCGTTACCGCTTTTTCCACGGCATGATCCTCAGCCACCCGGTGATCTTCCTTGCGGATCAGGCGAGTGACGAGGAGACTCCCGCATCCATCCGCAAGCACATCGCTCAGATCCGCCCGAACTGCGACTGGCCCGTCGTGTACGTGCGTGAGCGCGTCACGGCGTACAACCGCAAGCGGCTCATCGAGCATCGTGTGCCGTTCCTGGTGCCGGGCAATCAGCTCTACCTGCCTGAACTGGGTATCGACCTGCGCGAGCACTTCCGGCGTCAGGCTGAGCCGCGCTCAGGGTTCCGGCCGGCGACCCAGGCGGTGTTCATCCACGCGCTGCTGCGGGAGGGTGACGCCCCGCTCACCGTCGCGGGGCTTGCGATGCTCCTGGGCTATTCCGCCATGAGCATCGGCCGAGCGTTCGACGACATCGCGGCCGCGGACCTCGCTGTCTCCAGGACGGCCGGCAGGGAGCGCACACTCGTGCTCGCTGCCCAGCGCCGCGAGCTCTGGACGCGCGCCCAGCCGCTCCTGAAAACGCCCGTCAAGGGCAGGCGATTTGTCCGTGCCCGGGACGGCGTGGACCTCGGTCTCAAGGCTGGTCTGAGCGCGCTGGCGGAGTACTCGATGCTCGCCGAACCGCAGAACCCGGTGGTGGCCGTGAGCCGTGAGCGGTGGCGCGTGCTGCGTGAGCAGGGCGAGGTCGTCGAGATTCCGATGCAGGAACCCGACGCGTGCGAGGTGGAGACCTGGACCTATGTTCCGAGGCCGTACCGCGACGGGACCGCGGTGGACCCTCTATCGCTTGCGCTCTCGCTGAGTCCCGCGGCGGATGAACGCGTCGAGCAGGCCCTCGAGCAGATGCTGGAGACGCTGCCTTGGTGAAGGGACTCCAACGCTTCCGCGACCATTTCAGGGGGTTTGAGGACCGGTACGTGCTCATCGGCGGCACGGCCTGCGACGTGGCGTTCGACGCGGTGGGGCTTCGATTCCGCGCCACCAAGGACCTCGACATCGTGCTGTGCGTGGATTCGATCGAGGCGGACTTCGCCCGGAAGTTCTGGGAGTTCGTGGCCCTCGGCCGGTACACATCCCGCGAGGCGTCTACGGGCCGGACACGGTTCTACCGCTTCAGGAAACCAGCGGCGGAGGGCTTTCCTGCCATGCTGGAGTTGTTCGCCCGCGCGCCCGACGTCATCGGGGTCGTCTCGGGCGACCTCACGCCCATCCCCGTCGAGGATGGCGTCTCAAGCCTGTCTGCCATCCTGCTGCAGGATGAGTACTACGA